>NZ_BSTS01000013.1 GCF_030269665.1 Actinomycetospora sp. NBRC 106375 | reverse complement strand
GCCACCAACACCTTGACCCCACCAAGCGCTACCAAGGCCGCCTCACCCCCGCGGCCTGACCACCAAGATCCGAACCCGCGACACAACCACCGAGACTCGGCCTTGACAGATCACCCGAGACAGGACACCTGCTATAGCAGGCCGAACTGCTCACGTGCGCGTAGCGCACACCGCGTCGGGGGCGGCGTGCAGGTCGGCGAGGTCGCGGTGGCCCGCGAGCCCGAGGGTGGTGTCCAGCTCGGCGAGCACGCAGCGCACGACGTGGCGCACCCCGGCCTCGCCGCGCAGCGCGAGGCCGTAGGCCCAGGGCCGCCCGAGGAGCACCGCGTCCGCGCCGAGCGCCAGGGCGACCGCCGCGTCGGCGCCCGTGCGGATGCCGGAGTCGAACAGCACCGGCACGCGGTGCCCGACCGCCGCGACGACGCCGGGCAGCGCCGACAGGGCGCCGACCGCACGGTCGACCTGCCGCCCGCCGTGGTTGGAGACGATCACGCCGTCGGCGCCGGCGTCGATCGCGATCTCCGCGTCCTCGCCCCACTGCACGCCCTTGACCAGCATCGGGCCGTCCCAGTGCGCGCGGATCGGCTCGAGGCGGTCCCACCCCCAGGCCGTCCCGGTGAACAGCCGCTGGCGCAGGTCCGCCGCGGCGACCAGGTCCTCCTCCGGGGGACGCGCGAGCAGCGACCGGAAGGCGGGGTCGGAGAACGGGATCGCCGTGCCCACCCCGCGCAGGAAGGGCAGGTGGCCGCGGTCCAGGTCGCGCGGGCGCCAGCCGAGCGTCCACGTGTCGAGGGTGACGAGGAGCGTCGTGAACCCCGCGGCCCGCGCGCGGTCGAGCAGGCTGCGGGCGACGTCGTCGTCGAGCGGGCGGTAGAGCTGGTACCAGCGCGGCCCGTCGCCGGCGGAGTCAGCCGCCGCGGCGACCTCCTCCGTGGTGTGCGACGCCGCCGTCGAGAGCACCATCGGCACGCCCAGCGCCGCGGCCGCCCGCGCCGTCGCGAGCTCGCCCTCGTCGTGCAGCAGCGACTGCACGCCGATCGGGGCGAGCAGCAGCGGCGCCGGCATCGCGGTGCCGAGCACCGTCGTCGACCAGTCGCGCTCGGCGTTGTCGCGCAGCAGCCGCGGGACGAGCCCGTGACGGTCGAACGCCGCGAGGTTCGCCCGCATCGTCGCGCCGGACCCGGCACCGCCGGCCACGTAGTCGAACGCCGCGCCGGGCAGTACGCGCTCGGCCGCGGCCTCCAGGCGGGTCGGGTCGGTGGGCAGGTCGGGCACCACGCCGTCGCGCCCCGCCCGGTAGATCTCCGCGCCGTAGCGGTCGGGGCCGGCCATCGGGACATCATCTCCGCGCGCCCGCCGCGCCGACCAGGGCGATCGCGCGATTCGTCCCGGCCGGACATGGTCGCCCGCACCGGGTGTGTCCGATGCTCCGGTCATGGCGCGGGGCCTGCGCATCGGCATCACGGTCGGCGGCGAGGTCGTCGGACGTCCCGGCCCGCCCGCGGAGGTGGTCGACGACGTCCGCCGCGCCGAGGAGGACGGGTTCGCGAGCGCCTGGACCGTGCACTTCTCCCGCGCCGTCGACGCGCTGACGACCCTGACCGTCGCCGGCGGCGCCACCACGCGGATCGCGCTGGGTGTCGGCGTCGTCCCGACCTACCCCCGCCACCCGCTCGCGCTCGCGCAACAGGCGGCGACGGCCCAGGCGTTCTGCGGCGGCCGGCTGACCCTCGGGGTCGGCGTCTCGCACCGTCCGGTGATCGAGGGCCTGCACGGCCTGCCGTACACGAGTCCCGCCGACCACCTGCGCGAGTACCTCGCGATGCTCGTGCCCCTGCTGCGCGGCGAGGAGGTCGCGGTCGACGGCGAGCACCACCGCGTGCACGGCGGCTTCCGGGTGCCGGGCGCGGCGCCGGTGCCCGTGCTCGTCGGCGCGCTCTCGCCCCGCATGGTCCGGGCGGCACGCGAGGCCGACGGCGTCGTCACCTGGCTCGCCGGGCCCCGCACGCTCGGCGAGCAGATCGTCCCGGACCTCGGCCACGGCAAGCGCGTCGTCGCCGCCCTGCCCGTCGCCGTCACCGACGACCCGGACGCCGCGCGCGGGGCCGCCGAGGACGTCTTCGCCCGCTACGCCGCGCTGGACAACTACCGCCGGCTGTTCGAGCGCGAGGGCGTGGACTCCGTCGGCGACCTCGCCGTCGCCGGACCGGAGGGGGTCGTCGAGGCCGCCGTGGACCGGCTCGCCGACCTCGGCGTCACCGAGCTGTGGGCCGTCCCGTTCCCCACCGGCGCCGACACCGACGGCGCCGCGGCGCAGCGCACCCGGTCCCTCCTCGCGGAGCTGGGCTCGCGGTGAGCGGGCGCTACGCCGACGAGCTCGTCGAGGGCGGCTTCGCCGTCGAGGTCGCCGACGCCCCGCTGCTGCACGACGGGCTCAACGTCGCCGATCTCGCGCACCTGCTCGTGCTGCGCGAGCGCGGGATCGTGCCCGAGCACGTCGTGCCGCGGCTCGCGGCGGTGCTGCGCGAGGCCGACGCGACCCCGGCCGGCGAGTTCGGCTACGACCCGGAACACGGCGAGGTCTACTCCTGCCGCGAGCGCCGCTTCGCCGCCGCGATCGGCCGGGACGCGGGCTGGCTGCACGCCGGACGCCCCCGCCGCGAGGCCGTCCGGATCGCCCTGCGGCTCCGCGTGCGTCGCGACCTCGCCGCGCTCGTCACCGCCGCCGCCGACGTCGTCCTCGCGACCGCACGGGCGGCGGACGCGCACGCCGAGACGCTCATGGTCGAGCACACCTACCTCCAGCACGCCCAGCCCTCGACGCTCGGGCACCACCTGCTCGGCGTCGCCTACCCCGTCCTGCGCGACGTCGAGCGGCTCGTCGCCGAGCTCGACCGGCTCGACCGCAGCCCGGCCGGCGCGGGCGGGGTGAACGGCAGCCCGCTGACCGGCGAGCGCACCCGGACCGCGGCGCTGCTCGGGTTCGCGGGCGTCATCGAGCACACGGGCGACGCGATGTGGCAGGCCGACGGGCTCACGGCGGTCGTCGCGCACGCGGCGGGCCTCGTCACGACCCTCGACCGGCTCGCCGAGGACCTCGAGATCTGGAGCAGCGAGGAGTTCGGCTGGGTGCGGCTCGCGGCCGGGCACACGCGCACGAGCGTGCTCATGCCGCAGAAGCGCAACCCGTACGCGCTGACGATGGTGCGTGGAGAGGCCGGCGTGCTGATCGGGCGGGCGACCGGGATGCTCGCGCTGGCCAAGAGCCCGTCGGCGCGCAGCGACCAGCTGATCTTCGCCTACGGCGAGGTGCCCCGCGCCCTCGACCTCGCGACGCGGGCGACGCGCCTGATGGCCGAGGTGGTGGCCGGCCTCGAGGTGGACGCCGCGGCGATGGAGGCGACGCTGCGCGCCGGGTTCTCGCAGGCCGCGGACCTCGCCGAGCACCTGATGATCACCGCAGGCCTCGACTACCGCAGCGCCTACGACGTCGTCGGCGCCGCCGTGCGCCGCGCCGAGGCCGAGGGTCTGGCCGGGGTCGACCTCACCCCGTCGATGCTCGTGGACGCGGCCGCCGCGACCGGGCTCGAGGCGGATGCCCTCGGCCCGGTGGTCGACGGCGACCTCACCGCGGTCCTCGACCCGGCCGCGATCGTGCGCAGCCGCGACTCCCGGGGCGGGGCGGCGCCGTCGGTCGTGCGGGCGATGGCGGCGGACTGCGCCGAGGCCGCCGAGATCGTCCGCGCCGACGTGATGGCGCGGCGGGCCCGGTGGGACGACGCCGAGGACGACGTCCGGCGCCGCGCCGCGCGCCTGGCCGGCAATGACGCAGGGGCTCCAACACGTGATCGAAGTACCGATACGGACGCTGAGCGTCTGTGACGGCACTTCGCTGACACACCCGGTGCGTCAGCCCAGGGACTTCCGGACGATATCGGTGCCCGCGACGAGGGCGTGGAGCTTGTCGATCGCGATGTAGCGCTGGAGCAGGATCAGGCCGCAGTCGGTGGTGACGCCGAGGCGGTCGGCCGGGATGTACTCCAGCAGCCGGTGGATGCGGTCGGCCACCTGCTCGGCGGTCTCGGTGATCGTCGACTTCACGTCGATCACCCCGGCCCAGAACATCATGTTCTCGGGCAGCGGGTGGTTCTTCATGACGTCGAGGCCGGACAGGTCGTCCGAGCGCCGCCCGCAGCTCTCGAGGTTCAGGATGTCGATGTTCGCCTCGTAGGACTTCGGCACCACCGACGCCGTCGCCGACGGCTCCGCGCCGCGGCGCTGCGTGAGGTCGAAGATCTCGCCGGCCTCGGCCGTGTCGTCGGGCATGTACGCGGGCGTGCCGCCCCAGTTGCCCCAGCAGACGTGGCAGATGATCTGAGCGTTCTGCACGCCCTGCACCGCGCGGTTGAACGCGTCGATGGCCCACTCCTCGTAGAAGTAGGGCCACGTGAACTCGTCGAGCTGGATGAAGTCGACGCCCATCGCGTCGACCTCGAGGAGATCGTCGTTGATCGCGGCCGCGATCGCCATCGCCCGGTCGCGGGGGTTGTCGTAGTGCAGGTCGTTGGTGGCCTGGGCCAGCACCTGGATGCCGGTGTACTGGACCTTGGTGGCCTTGCGGGTCGCGCGCTTCAGGGCCCGCGCCTGCTCGACCATGATCGCGCCGCGGCGGCGGATCTCCTCGTGCGCGGTGCCGGCGTGCAGCCGGCTGTAGATCGGGAAGCCCAGGAAGCCGCCTTTGAGGTCGTAGCCGAGCCGGCGGTAGTAGTAGTACAGCGCCTGGTCGGCGTAGTTGTCGCCGTGCAGGCGGCCGTCGGTGACGATGTCGAGGCCGGCCAGCTCCTGGTCGGCGACCATCGCGGCCATCGCGTCCTGGAAGGACTCCTGGTTGAAGGAGTCCGGGGGCTCCCGGTCGCCGGTCCACGACCGGACCGGTCCGGCGTCCCACCACCGCGGGTTGGGGTAGTTGCCGACCATCGAGGTGGGGATCAGGATGTCGCGGTCGCCGACGCGCATGGGTGGACCTCCCGGGGTCCAGTGTGTCGTGGATCACAGGTCGGGTCGACGGTCCCACGGGAGCCGTGCCACGGCCGGAACCCTGTCCCACGGGGACGGCGGGCTCGTCCCCTCAGGACGGCTCGGGACCGCTCGGGACCGCTCAGGACACGAGCGGCGGCGTCGTGAACAGCGTCGGCGCCCCGCCGCTGACGAGGAACACCAGCGGGCCCGTGACGTCCCCGCGTGCCGCGGCGGCGAGCAGGCCGGCCATCGCCTTGGCGGCGAACACCGGGTCGAGGAACACGCCCTCGGTGCGCGCGACAAGGGCCGCGGCCGCCTCCCCCTCGGCCGACCGGTGCCCGTAGCCCGGGCCGAGGTGCCCGCCGAGGACCGTCGGCGGCGTGGCCGGCGGGGGCACCCCGATGCGCTCGGCGGCCTTCGCGGACAACGCCGTCACCCGCTCCACGCACTCGGCGACCGGCCGGCTGACGGTCACCCCGGTGACGGGCCCGAGGCCCTGCCAGTGCGCCCCGGCGTGCAGGCCGGCCTGGGTACCGCACGAGCCGGTGGCCAGCCAGATGCCGCGCGGCCCCACCCCGACCGCGGCGAGCTGCCCGGCGAGCTCGACGCTCGCGTGGACGTAGCCGAGCGCGCCGACCGGCGTCGCGCCGCCCCGGCCGAGCACGTAGGGGTGCCGGCCGAGGACGCGCAGCTCCTGCGCGACCGTCTCGACGCCGGTGTCGACCGAGGTCCGGTCGGGGTCGCCGGTGAACCGGACCGTCGTCCCGACCAGCGCCGCCAGCGCGGTGTTGCCCACCGCGGGGACGCGGTCGCCGTAGCAGACGAGCGTCGCGCCCAGGCCGTGCACGCGGGCCGCGAGCGCGGCGAGCATCGCCCAGTTCGAGCCGGGCCCGCCGCCGGTGACGAGGTGGTCGCAGCGCCGGGCGAGCGCGTCGGCGACGAGGAACTCCAGGCCCCGGACCTTGTTGCCCCCGAGACCGAGGCCGGTGAGGTCGTCGCGCTTGAGCCAGATCTCCACGCCGGCCTCCGCGGAGAGCCGGGGCGCGGGCTGCAGCGGCGTCGGCAGCGTCGCGAGGTGCACGCGCGGCTGCCCGAGCAGGCCGGTCACGGCGGGTGCCGGGCGACGATCCGGTCGACGAAGGCGGTGGCCGCGCCCAGGGCACGGTGCGGGTCGCGCGCGGCGGCGACCTCGGCGGCGTCGAGCAGGCCCTCGGCGACGAGGCGGTCGCCGAGGTCCTCGCCGGTGTCGCGGGCGGCCATCGCGGCGGCGTACACGGCGTCGTGCGCGGTGTGCTTGCCGAGCTTCGCGGCGACCGCGGCCATGAGCGGTTCGGAGGTCATCGCGGCGCCGTGGGAGTCGAGGTTCGCCCGCATCCGCGCCGCGTCGACGGTCAGGCCCTCCAGCAGCGTCGCCGCGAAGCGCAGCGCGACCCCGGTGAGCTGGCAGGCCTCCGGCAGCGCGATCCACTCGGCCTTCCAGCCGCGCCCGTCGCGCTCGTGCAGGGCGACCAGGCCCTCGAGCGCCACCGCGGCGTCGGCGCGCACGAGGCGGGCGAGGGTGTCGAGGTGCTCGGAGAGCTCGGGGTTGCGCTTGTGCGGCATGGTGATGCTGCCGACCGTGCCGGCGACGACGGGCTCGCCGACCTCCCCGATCTCGGGGCGCTGCAGCTCGACGATCTCGTTGCCGATCTTGGCCAGGGTCCCGGTGACCATCGCGAGCAGCCCGATGAACTCGACGACGCGGTCGCGCGCGGTGATCCACGGCAGGTCGGGGACGCCGAGCCCGAGCCGGCGCGCGAACGCGTCGAGCAGCGGGAGGTAGGCATCGCCGAAGAACTCCCCCGTCCCCAGGGCGCCGCCCAGCTGCACGACCTCGAGGCGCGGGCGGGCCTGCGCGAGCCGCTCGAGGTGGCGGTCGAGCTCGTCGGCCCACACCGCCACCTTGAACCCGAACGTCACCGGCAGCCCGGGCTGGGCGTGCGTCCGCCCGCACAGGACGGTGTCGCGGTGCCGGCGCGCGAGCGAGACCGCGGCGTCGCGCACGCGGGCGACGTCGCGGGCGACCACGTCGCCGGTCGCGCGCACGACCATCGCGAACCAGGTGTCGCTGACGTCCTGGACGGTCGCGCCGTAGTACACCCACTCCCGGGCCCGCGCCGGCAGCACCGTGCGCAGGGCCGCGATGAGCCCGTGCGTCGAGTGCCCGGAGCGCCGGGTGCCGGCCCCGATCTCGGCGAGGTCGAGCTCCTCCACCCGCGCGTGCGCGGCGATGTCCTCGGCGGCCTCCGTCGGCACGAGCCCGACCTCGGCCTGCGCCGCGGCGAGCGCGGCGAGGATCGCGAGCCACGACCGCGTCCGGCCCGTGTCGTCGAGCTGCTCGTGCAGCTCGGGTGTGGTCCAGAGGTGGCCGTAGATCTCGGAGTCGGCGAGGTGGGTGGACATCGGACCGCTAGAGGAGGAGGTTCCGCAGGCCCTCGCGGACCTCGTCGAGGCTGGCGCCCCACGGCACGACGGCGGCGCGGTCGTCCTGCTCCAGGCCGCGCTCGAGCAGGCAGCACTTGGTGAGCGTCAGCACGTCGGCGTGCCGCTGCCGCGGGCACAGGTCCACGCGCGGCGGGTCGTCGCCGTAGAAGTGCTCGTGGAACTGCAGCGAGCGCTCGCAGCCGATCATCAGCCAGTCGCCGCGGTCGGCCGGGCGCGTGTCCAGGTACGCGACGTCGGCCCCGCCGAGGTCCGCGCCCGACCCGCGGCAGGGCAGCAGGTAGTGCGGCGCGGGGTGGGCCGCGACGAGGTCCTCCACCCGGATCGCGTCGAGCACGAGCTCCACCGGCGGCAGGTCCTCGTCGAACGCGACGGCCTGGCGGGCCTGGTCGAGCAGCTTGGGCGGCTCCGGCGGCACGACCTCGGTGACGCGCACCGGCACGTGCGCGGGCCGGTGGATGAAGTTGACGTGCTCGAAGCGCCCGAGCACGACCGTGGTCAGCGCGCCCGGCACGGCGGCGCCGGCCAGCGCCGTCGCGTTCCCGACGTCGACGTCCGGGGCCTCGACCCAGGCGGTGTCGTCGGGACCGGAGTGCACGCGGACCTCGGTGACCGGGGCGAACAGCGGGCCGGTGTCGTGCCGCACCTCCGCGAGTGCCGTCGCACCCCCGTGGCGCAGGGCGAGGAACTCGGTGCGCCGGTAGACCTCGCGGCCGAGGAGGTGCTCGGTGATCGCCGCGGTCGTCAGCGGGACGTCGACCTCCTGGACCGACAGGCCGCGGTAGGGGTGGCTGCGGAGGTTCGCCACACCGCCCGGGATCACGGCCGCACCGCCGTGTCCGCCCGCAGCCCCAGGCGCAGGGTCTCGACGGCGAGGACGTCGTCGGGGGCGACGTTGCCGAGGTTCACATCGGCGCCGAAGCGCCGCACGAACCACGCCTGCTGAGCCTTCACCGGCGCCTCGAAGATCACCCGCTCGACGGGGACCGTCCCGGCGATCTCCTCCACGAGCGGGGCACGGACCGCGCCGTCGGGGTCGTAGAGCCCGACCGTGCCCGACTCGCGGCCCTCGGCCACCACCCACGTCGCCCCGGCGGCGAGCCCGGCGTTCATCTCGTCGGCCCATTCCGCCGCCGCGACGGGCACCGCCGCGTCCTTGACGCCGGCCTCGGCGAGCACGACGAAGTCGGCGGACAGCTCGGCGACGAGCGCCCGCTGCTGCCCGGGCGCCATCCAGCCGAGGCCGTTGGAGACCTCCAGGGCGTCGATGTCCTCGGCCGCGGCCCAGCGCCGCAGGGCGTCCAGCTCGCCCTGGGCCACCGCGATCTCGGTGAGCGTGCCGCCGAGGCAGACGATCACCCCGGCGCGCTGGTAGGCCGCCACCCGCTGCTTGAGCGACCGGTCGAGGTACCCGATCCCCCACCCGATCTTGACGACGTCGACGAGGTCGGCGGCGGCGGCCAGCAGGCCCTCGACGGACGCGGCCGAGGCGCCCTTGTCGAGGACGTGGGTGATCCCCGAGGTGCGCGGCTTCGCGGTACGGAGCGGGAGCCGCAGGAAGTCGGGACGATCCCACACCAGGGGGAATCTACGAGCGACGCAGCGTCGCGGGCCTCGTCCCACCAGGACCAAGAGCCACGGAGTCTTCGGTCCCGCGGGATGTGCCCGCGCTCACGCGGGCGACCGTAGCGTCGCCGCCGTGACCGGGCGTCTGGTGGTCCTCGGCGGGGGCGCCGCCGGGATGTCCGCCGCCTCCGCGGCGCGGCGCGTCGACCCGGATCTCGAGATCGTCGTCCTCGAGGCGACCGGCTGGGCCGCGGCCGGGCTCTGCGGCCTGCCCTACCACCTCGCGGGCCTCGTCCCGCGCCCCGAGGACCTGGTCGCCTATCCCGCGGCGTACTTCCGGGAGCGCCGCGGCCTGGACCTGCGCACCGGGGTCACCGTGCGCCGGCTCGACGCCGCGGCCCGCGTCGTGGACACCGCGGACGGGCCGCTCGGCTACACCGCGGTCGTCGTCGCCACCGGCGGCGCGCCGGCGACCCTGCCGCTGCCCGACCTCGGCGGCCGCCCGTCGTTCGCCGTGCGCACCGTCGAGGACCTGGTCGCCCTGCGCACGCTGCTCGACACCGGCGCGGTGCGGCGCGCGCTGGTGATCGGTGCCGGCTACATCGGGCTGGAGACCGCCGAGGCGCTCGCGCACCGGGGCGTCGCCGTCACGGTCGCCGAGCGGCTGGCGCGGGTGCTGCCGACCACGGTCGACCCCGAGCCGGCGGCGGTGGTCGAGGAGCACGTCCGCGAGCACCTGCGGGATCGGGGGGACCTGCGGCTCGGCACCGACGCCCTCGCCCTCGCCGCGGACCCGTCCTTCGACGTCGTCGTGGTGTGCACCGGCGTGCGCCCGGCGGCGGCCGTCGCCGCGCAGGCGGGGGCGCACACCGGCCCCGGCGGGGCGCTGCTCGTCGACGACCGGATGCGCACCTCCCTGCCCCACGTCCTCGCCGCGGGCGACTGCATCGCCCCCCACCACCGCGTGCTGGGCGGGCCGGCGTTCGTCCCCCTGGGACCGACCGCGAACAAGACGGGGCGGGTGGCCGGGACGGTCGCGGCCGGCGGTGACGCCCGGTTCGCGGGCGTCGTCGGCACCGCGGTGGTCAAGGTGTTCGACCTCGAGGTGGCGCGCACCGGCCTGACGCTCGCCGAGGCCGAGGCCGCCGGCCTCCCCGCGGTGGCCCAGGACGTCGTGAGCCGCAGCCGCGCGAAGTACTACCCCGGGGTGCGGCCGGTGCACGTGCGGCTGGTGCACGAGCCGGGCGGGCGGCTGCTCGGGGCGCAGATGGTCGGTGTCGAGGGCGCCGCGAAGCGCATCGACGTGATCGCGGCGGCGCTGCACGCGGAGCTGTCGGTCGACGACCTCGCCGACCTCGACCTGTCGTACGCGCCGCCCTACGCGCCGGTGTACGACCCGGTGCTGGCGGTGGCGCAGGCGGCGCAGCGCGATCTCCGGGACGCGCAGCGGAGCGTAGCCGGACCATCGAGTCTGGCCGCACGGTGATCGCCGTCGTCACCGGCGGCGCCTCCGGCATCGGGAAGGCGACCTGCACGGCGCTGCGGGCCGAGGGGTTCACGCTCGCGGTGCTCGACCTCGACGTCTCGGCGGTGGACCCCGGCGACGGCGGATCCGCGCGGGTCGCCGACGTCAGCGACGCCGGCGCCGTCGAGGCGGCGTTCGCGGCGATCGTGGCCGAGCACGGGCGGATCGACGTGCTCGTGAACAACGCCGGGATCACGGGCGGGCCCGCGGCGACGGTGTGCCACGAGACGCCCGTCGAGGACTTCGACCGCGTCCTCGCCGTCAACGTGCGCGGGCCCTTCCTGTGCAGCCGCGCCGCGCTCCCGACGATGCTCGCCCAGGGCGCGGGGCACGTCGTCACGGTCGCCTCGGCGGCCGGCCTGGTCGCGTTCCCCGGGCGCCACGCCTACACCGCGTCGAAGGGCGGCGCGCTGATGCTGGCGCGGTCGATCGCGCTCGACTACGCCGGCACGGGAGTCCGCTCCAACGCCGTGTGCCCCGGGTTCGTGCGCACCCCGATGACGCAGTGGCGCCTGGACGTGCCGGAGCTCGCGGCGGCGGTCGAGGCGAACATCCCGGTCGGCCGCGTCGCCGAGCCCGAGGACGTCGCCGACGCGATCGCGGTCCTGGCCTCGGGCCGCATGGGCTACATGACCGGGCACGCGCTGGTGGTCGACGGAGGGTGGACGGTGCGATGACGGGCAGGTTCGACGGCAAGGTCGTGCTCGTGACCGGCGCCGGGTCGGGCATCGGGCAGGCCGCGGCGCTGCGGTTCGCCGACGAGGGCGCGTCGGTGGCGGTGCTCGACATCCGCCCCGAGCTCGCGGCGCTGACCACGATGATGATCGAGAAGGAGCACGAGGACCACGCGCTCGCCCTGGCCGCGGACGTCGCGGACGCGACCGAGGTCGACACGGCCGTCGACCTCGCGGCGCACGAGTTCGGCCGGCTCGACGTGGTCTACAACAACGCCGGGATCATGGAGCTCGGCTCGGTCGCCGAGACCGACGAGCAGCGCTGGGACCGCGTGCTCGCCGTCCACGCGAAGGGCACCTACCTCGTCTCCCGCGCCGCCGGCGAGCACATGGGCGAGGGCGGGTCGATCGTCAACCAGGGCTCGGTCGCCGCGCTCGTCGGCGTGGCGCACCTCGCGGCGTACAGCGCGGCGAAGGGCGCGATCGTCGCGCTGACCCGCGCCATGGCCGCCGACCTCGCCCCGCGCGGCATCCGCGTCAACGCGATCTGCCCGGGCACCTGCCACACCCCGATGACCGAGCCGCTGTTCCGCACCCGCGGCGAGGGCGACGTCGAGGCCGGGGTCGCCGCGACCGTGCCGAGATATCCCCTGGGGCGCCTCGGGACCGCCGAGGACATCGCCGCGGTCGCGTGCTTCCTCGCCAGCGACGAGGCGTCGTTCATGACCGGCGCCGTGGTCACCTCGGACGGGGGGATGACGGCCGTATGACCACCTTCCACCTCGGCGGCGACAAGCGCGCCTCGCTCGCCGACGCCGCGGGGCTGGTGCGCGACGGGGCGATGGTCGCGCTCGGCGGCGGGCTCTGCGCGCGGCTGCCGATGGCGCTCGTGCGCGAGCTGCTGCGCCAGGACCGGCGCGGCCTGCACGTCGTCGGGTCGGCGCACAGCATCGACGTCGACCTGCTCGTGGCGGCCGGCGCGGTCGCGGTGTGCGAGGAGAGCTACGTCGGGTTCGAGCAGGACCTCGGCCTCGCGCCCGCGTACCGGCGGGCGGCGGCGTCCGGCGCGATCACGGTCCGGGAGAGCTGCTGCGCGACGGTCCTCGCGCAGCTGCGCGCCGCCGAGGCCGGCGTGCCGTTCATGCCGGTGCGCGGGATCAAGGGCACCGACATCGAGGGCCTGCACCCCGAGTACGCGCGGGCGACCTGCCCGTTCACCGGCGAGGTGCTCGTCGTCGTGCCCCCGCTGCGTCCCGACGTCGCGCTGGTCCACGCCCCGCTGGGCGACGCGGCGGGCAACCTGCACCTCGACCAGCCCTACGTGCTCGACGAGCGCTTCGCCCACGCGTCGGCGCAGGTCGTCGCCACCGTCGACCGGCTCGCGCCGACCGCGGAGGTCGCCGCGGCCGGGGTGACGGTGCCCGGCCACGTCGTCGCGGCCGTCGCCGAGGTGCCCTACGGCGCGCACCCGTCGTCCTGCTACCCGGGCTACGCGTACGACCGCGCGCACCTCGCCGAGTACCTCGCGCTCGCGGCGGCCGACGAGATCGAGAAGTACCTCGACCTCTACGTCCACGTCGGCGAGGAGGCGTACCGCGACGAGGTCGACCCGGTGCGGCTCGCGTCCTGGTCGGAGTCGGAGGCGGACTGGCGGGAGCTCTTCCGGTGACCCCGTGGACGTTCGACGAGTGGTTCGTGGTCGCCCTGGCCCGCACGATCGCGGACCGCGAGGTGGTCTTCCACGGCTTCGCGAGCCCGTGCGCGCAGGTCGCCATGCACGTCGCGAAGCGCACCCACGCCCCGGACTCCCTGCTCGTCGAGGGGGCGACGTACGCCGTGGACCCGGTGCCCGTGTTCGTCCCGCCGACGAGCAACGACCTCGCGCTGCACCGCGACGCGGTCTACCGGATGCGGTTCGAGGAGTTCTTCGACGCGGCGTGCCGGGGCGCGGTCGACCGGATGTTCCTGTCCGGCGGGCAGATCGACGCCTACGGCAGCACGAACGTCACCGGCATCGGCCCGTGGCCGCACCCGAAGATCAAGCTCGGCGGCGGGGGCGGCGGCGGCAACATCTCGGCGAGCATCGGGACGCTGACGGTCTGGACGACGCGGCACCGCTCCGGGCGCACGCTCGTCGCCGACCTCGACTTCCTCACCGACATCGGCCACCGGACGCGCGAGGGCACGCGCGCCGAGCTGGGCTACACCGGCGGCGGCCCGCAGTGGCTGGTCACCGAGCTGGGCGCGTTCACCTACGACGACGAGGGGCACGCGGTGCTGCGCGGGCTGTGGCCCGACGTCGACCTCGCCGACGTCGAGGGCGCCACGGGCTTCGACGTCCGCCGGGACCTCGGCGAGCTCGCCCTGCTCGCCCCGCCGACCGAGGCCGAGCTCGCGGCCCTGCGCGCGGTCGACCCGCTCGGGGTGCGGCGCTCGGAGTTCGCCGACGCCGAGCTCGCCCGGGCGTTCCCGTGAGGCTGCCACCGATGCTGCTGGAGGCGCTGTTCAGCCCCCGCCGCGTCGCCGTCGTCGGGTACTCCGACCGCGCCGGGTCGCTCGGCCACGTGCTGGCGACGAACCTCGCCGACTTCCCCGGCGAGGTCGTCCCGGTGCGCGGCGGGGAGTCGCTGCGCGACGTCGACGGGGAGATCGACCTCGCGGTGGTCTCGGTGCCCGCGCCGGCGGTGCCCGACGTCGCGGCGGACGCGGCGGCGAAGGGCGTCGCGGCGATGGTCGTGCTCTCCGGCGGGTTCGCCGAGGTCGGGCCCGACGGCGCCGACCTGCAGGCCCGGCTCGTCGCGCAGGCCGGCCCCGTGCGCGTCGTCGGCCCGAACTGCTTCGGCATCCAGAACTGCGACCTGCCGCTCAACGCGTCGATGGCCACCGGCCTGCCGAGCGGGGGCGGCGGGATCTCGCTGGTCAGTCAGTCCGGGGCGTACGGGATGGCGATCCGGACCCTGGCCGTCGACGAGCGCACCCGCTTCGCGAAGATCCTCGCGCCGGGCAACACCTGCGACGTCACCATCGCCGAGCTGCTCGGCGAGCTGTCCGCCGACCCGGCGACCCGCACGCTGTGCTTCCTGCTCGAGTCCCTGGCCGACGGGCGCGCGTTCGTCGCGACGGCCCGCCGCACGGGCCGCGAGAAGCCGGTGATCGTCGCCAAGACCGGCCGCTCGGCCGCGGGCGCCCGCGCGGCCGCGTCGCACACGGCGGCGCTGGCCTCGTCGGAGAACGTCTGGCGCGGCGTCTTCGCCCAGGCGGGCGTCGTCGAGGTGTCGTCGGGCCAGGAGCTGCTCGACGTCGCCCGCGCGCTCGACGGGCAGCCCCGGCCCGCCGGCGACCGTGTCGCGGTGATCACGAACTCGGGCGGCGTGGGCGTCGAGCTGTGCGACCTGCTCGCCGACGAAGGGCTCGTCGTCCCGGCGCTGTCGGCGCCGCTGCAGGAGACGATCCGCGCGATGCTGCCCGCCTTCGCGAGCCCCGTGAACCCGGTCGACGTCACGCCGGTGTGGTCGCGGTTCGCCGAGCTCTACCCGGCGATCACCGACCTCCTCGCCCGCAGCGGCGAGGTCGACGTCGTGGTGCCCGTGCTGCTGCAGCGCGCGGCGATGGACGCGGCGACGGCCGAGGGCCTGCGGGACGCGGTGGCGGGGCTGCGCGCCGACGGCGTCGACGTGCCGGTCGCCGTGTGCTGGGTCGCCCCGCGCGACGCCCGCCCCAACGCCGACCTGTTGCAGGAGAGCGGCGTCCCCTGCTTCGACTGGCCCGCCCGCACCGCGCGGGCGCTCGGGCACGCGCAGCGGTGGGCGCGCTCGCGCGAGCGGCCGCTGCCCGCCGTGCGCGCGGTCGAGCCCGCCGCCGCGCCCCCGCCGCTGGACCCCGCCGCGGCCGCGACGTTCCTGGCGCGCTTCGGGGTGCCCACGGCGTCGTCGACCACCTGCGCCACGCCGGACGCGGCGGTCGCGGCGGCGACGTCCTTCCCCGCGGTCGTGAAGATCGCCGAGGCCGCGCACCGCACCGAGCTGGGCGGCGTCCGTGTCGGGCTCGGGACCGCCGAGGAGGTGCGCGCGGCGGCCGTCGAGCTCCTCCCCCACGGCCCGGTGCTCGTGCAGCCGCTGCTCGCCGGCGTCGAGGTCGCGGTCGGCGCGCTGCGCGACCCGGTGTTCGGGCCGGTCGTGATGGTGGGGCTGGGCGGGATCTGGATCGAGGTCCTCGCCGACGTCGCCTTCGCCCTCGCCCCCCTCGACCGCGCCGACGCCCGCGCGCTCCTGGGCCGGCTCCGGGGATCGGCGCTGCTCACCGGCGCGCGCGGGGCCGAGCCCGTCGATCTCGACGCGCTCGCGGACGTCGTTGTCGGCGCCGGCGACGCCCTCGTCGCGGCCGACGACGTCACCGGGATCGACCTCAACCCGGTCCTCGCGACCCCGTCCGCGGCCGTCGCCGTCGACTGGAAAGTCACCTGATCCGCCCTTCCCTGACGCGACGGGAACGGACGAGAAACGTCAGCCCTGTTCTCAGAACGACCACGAACGAATCGCGATCCACCGCCGGGAGATCCGCGCACAGGCCCCGGAATTGATGTCTTTCGCTCGCACGCGGCGCGCTGGCATGCTGATCTGTGGCCGGCCGGCCGCTGATCGGGAATGCTGATCTCGTTGTGACCGGAATTAGACGTGAATGTCGTCGACCGGTGACCAACCGGACATGCACGAGATGCGTCTCTGGTCACGGGGCAGCACCATCTATTCATGGTCACCTTTCGCGACGGAGATCGCCGGCCGGGAGGAGGTGGAAACGAGCAGCGCAGACGGAGCGCCCGGAACGGTTGCGCAATACCGTTCCGAGAAGGGCGATCCGCGGGTAGCGACAGATGGGGGGAATGAATGGTTGAGCGTATCGGAGTAGTGGGTTACGGCTATTGGGGCTCGAAGCACGTCCGCGTGCTGAGCAGCCTGCCCGGCGTCGTCGTGAGCGTGATCGACGCGAATCCGGACCGTCTGGTCGAGGCCCGCCGCGTGCACCCGGCTGTCCGGGTCGAGCAGGAGCTCGGGGCGGCGTTACCCGAGCTCGACGCGGTCGTGGTCGCGGCGCCGCCGGGTGCGCACAGTGCGCTCTCGCTGCGGGCGATCGAGGCCGGCGTGGGCGTCCTGGTCGAGAAGCCGCTCGCCACCACGGTCGCGGACGCCGAGCTGATGGTCGAGCGCGCGGCCCAGAACGGCGTGTGCCTCATGGCCGGCCACACCTTCGAGTACAACGCGGCGGTCTGGAAGCTCAAGGAGATCGTCGATTCCGGCGAGCTCGGGCGCATCCTCTACGTCGACACCGCCCGCCTCGATCTGGGCCGGTACCAGAGCGACTGCAACGTCATCTGGGATCTGGCACCGCACGACATCTCGATCATTTCGTATCTGCTCGACGAGATTCCGGCCCGCACCGCGGTCTGGGCCCAAGGCTGCGTCGGACGCCGCTATTCGGACGTCGCCTACCTGCAGATGACCTTCGAGAACAGCGACGTCCACGCCTACACCCACGTGAGCTGGCTGGACCCCCGCAAGGTGCGCCGGGTGACCGTCGTGGGAGAACGCAAGATGGCGGTCTACAACGACCTCTCGGACAACGAGCGCATCCGGGTCTACGACATCGGTGTCGACGTCCTCGAATCCGACGACCTCCACGCGATGCCGGTCTCCTATCGCACGGGCGACATCGTCTCGCCCTACGTGCAGTTCTGCGAACCGCTCACGGTGCAGGACAGCCACTTCGTGGAGTGCCTGCGGACCGGCCGCCGTCCGGACACCCCGGGCGAACGCGGTCTCGACGTGGTGCGGGTGCTCGCCGCCACCGACGAGGCCGCCGTGGAGCCGACCGTCCCGGTGCACCGACCGATGCGGACCGCGTCGTGACGCTGATCGACCGCGCGGCGGGTCCCACGGACGACATGCCGGTGCCCTTCCTCGACCTGCGGGCCGTCCACGCCCGCACGCGCCCCTCCCTCGACGACGCCTGGGGCGCGGTGCTGGCGCACGGCCAGTACGTCGGCGGGCCGGAGGTCGCCCGGTTCGAGGCCGAGTTCGCGGCCTACTGCGGCGCACGCCACGCCGTCGGCGTCGGCAACGGCACCGATGCGCTCGAGCTGATCGTGCGCGGCCTCGGGATCGGCCCCGGCGACGAGGTGGTCGTCCCGGCCAACACGTTCGTCGCCACCGCCGAGGGCGTCTGCGCAGCGGGGGCGACGCCCCGGTTCGTCGACGTCGACCCGGACACGCTGCTCCTCGACCCCGACGCGGCCGCGGCCGCGATCGGGCCGTCGACCGCCGCGATCATCGCGGTGCACCTCTTCGGTGCCGTGGCCCCGATGGAGCCGCTCGCCGCGCTCGCCGCCCGGCACGGGCTGGCCCTCGTCGAGGACGCCGCCCAGGCGCACGGCGCCCGCTACGACGGGCGCCGCGCCGGGAGCCTCGGGCGGGCGGCGGCGTTCAGCTTCTACCCGGGCAAGAACCTCGGAGCCCTCGGCGACGGCGGCGCGGTCGTCACCGACGACGGCGACCTCGCCGAGCGGGTCCGTGGCCTCGCCGACCACGGCCGGCGCCGCGGCGACCGCGACCACCACGACCGGGTCGGGCGCAACAGCCGCCTCGACACGCTCCAGGCCGCGCTGCTCTCGGTGCGCCTGGGCTCGCTCGACGCCGAGAACGCCGCCCGGCGCCACGTCCTGGCGCACTACCGGGAGCGTCTGCCCGCGTCGTGCCGGCCGGTCGACGTCGACCCGCGGGTCGAACCGGTCGTGCACCTCGCCGTCGTCCGGATCCCGGACCGGCCCGCCCTGATCGCCGCGCTGACCGCGGCCGGTATCGGGTGGGGCGTGCACTACCGCGTCCCCTGCCATCTCCAGCCGGCGTTCGCCGGGTCCACCGGCGCGCCCCCGCGGCTGCCCGTGGCCGAGGAGGCAGCCGGCCGGATCCTGTCGTTGCCCTGCTCGCCGACCCTCGGCGAGGACCGTGTCGAGCGCGTGTGCGATGTGGTGAGGAGCGTGTCATGACCTCCGAGGACCCGAAGGAGGGCTCGAGCAGGCCGACGGTGTCGGTGCGCCGCTTCGCGGCCCCGGCCTGGCGCCCGGACCCGGGCCCGGCGGGCAAACCCTCCGTGCCGAGCGCGCGGACGTCGACCGAGTCCGGCACGGGCGACCGGTCCCATCCGCTCGACGACGACGCCGCGACGACCGAGATGTCCGACCGGACCGACCAGCCCGAGCGGGCCGAGGAGCCCGGCGGCGCGGCCGAGGGCGGCGGGTCGCTGCTCACGGGCTCCCCGCCGGGACCCGCCGGCACCGGCGCCGGATCCGGCGGCACCGACGGCGTCGGCAGCCGGGACGGCGCGTCCGCGCGCCGCGCCACCGACGCCCCGGACGGGGTGCTGCACGGCAGCGACGTCCGCCGGCTGGGCGTGATCGGCCTGGTGATCGTCGTGCTCGGTGCCCTGGTCGGGTTCGGGGCCTCGTTCCTGTGGCCCGCGCAGTACGTCGGGCGCGCGACGGTGCTCTACGTGATCTCGCAGGACCAGCCGACGGGCTTCCTGCGCGAGGACCGCAACCTGACCACCCAGCAGCTGCTCATGTCGAGCAACGCCGTGACCGCGCCCGTGGCCGGACAGTTCGGCCTGAGCGCAGAGGACCTGCAACGGAAGATGACCGTGACGCTGGCCGACGGCAGCGAGCTCCTCACGGTCGACGTCCGCGACCCGTCCCAGGACCTCGCCGTCCGGATCGCGGCCGCGGTGAGCACGCAGTACCTGCAGGTCAGCGCGGCGTCTCAGCCCGTGGCCGACCAGGCCCGGTTCCTCCAGGACCAGCTGAACGTCGTCGCGGGCCAGATCAACGCCCTGCAGACGGCGAACACGCCCGCGTCGCTGGCGCAGCTGCCCGCGGTGTCGCTGCGCCAGAGCCAGCTCGCCCAGCAGCTCGACCAGGTCAACCTCGTGCAGATCGCGCAGCCGACGGCCCGGCTCGTGGTCCCCGCCTTCCCGGTGGGGCAGGTCAGCCCGCGGCCGTGGTTCGGGGCGGCCACCGGTGCCGTCGCCGGCCTGATCGTCGCCATCGTGACGGTCGCGGTGCTGGCCCGCCGCCGGCACCGCGCTGCCCGGTCGCGGTGACCGTGCGGCCCGCCCGGGCGCGGGACGGGACCCCGCACCGGAGAGGGGACGGCGGCGACGACGGGGGCACGGCCCGGGGCTCGCTCACCACGGCCGGCTGGACGGTCGTCAGCCGCGTCACCGGGCTGCTGCGGGTGGTCGTGATCGGGGCCGCGCTCGGGCCGACGTACTTCGCCAACCTGTTCCAGTCGGCGAACCAGGTGCCGAACCTCACCTACGAGGTCGTCGCCGGCCCCGTGCTCGCGCTGGTCGTCGTGCCCGCGGCGGTGCGCGCGCGGGCGCCGGGCGACGCCGGGGGACCACGGTCGCCCGATCTCCTCGGCGGTGTCGCCGGGCTGCTGACGGTGGTGTCGGCGGCCGTGGCGGGCCTGCTGGTGCTCGTGGCGCCGGTGGCCGCCTGGGTGCTGACCGCGGGCGTCGACCTCTCGGGCGAGCGGGGCCGGGCCTGGCTGGTCACGGTGGTGCTCATCGTCCTCGTGGCGCCGCAGGTCGTGCTCTACGCGCTGGCCTACCTCGGGGCGGCCGCCCAGCAGTCGCGGCGACGGTTCGCCCTGCCGGCCGCCGCACCGGCGATCGAGAACGTCGTGCTGATGGCGGTCGTGGGCGCCGTGGTGCTGGTCCACGGGGCCGGGGTGGAGATCGACACCGCGTCGCCGGCGGTCGTGCTGCTGCTCGGCGGCGGGAGCACGCTGGCCGTCGCGATCCACGCCGCGATCCAGGTCGCCGGCGCCCGCGCGGCCGGGGCACCGGTCCGCCCGCGCCGGGGATGGCGGGACGACCCCGAGGTCATGGCGGTCGCGGTGCGCCTGCGGCGCTCGGTGCGGGTGGCCGCGCTGCCGGCGGCGGGCGTGTTCGGGCTGATCGCCGTGGCCGGCACCGTGCCTGGCGGGGTCTCGGTGTTCTGGCTCGCCTACAGCCTGGGCGCCGTGCCGACGGCGCTCGGCGCGCGGGCCGTGACCGCGGCCGTGCTCCCCTCGCTGTCCGCGGCGTCGCAGGCGCGCCGGGACGCGGACTTCGCCGCCGGGTGGCGCCGCGGCCTGACCTACTCGTCGCTGGTCAGCGTGCCGGCCGCCGCGCTCATGGTGACCTTCGCGGCGACCCTGGCCGCGATCCTCGCGGTGGGCGAGCTGCGCTCGGCCGCGATCGTGACGGCCCTGGCGGTCTGCATCGTCGTCATCGGGATCTCGCAGCTGTTCGGCTCGACCTACGAGATCGCCCGCCAGGCCCTGTTCGCGCGGCTCGACACCGCGACGGCCGGGCGGGCGAGCGACCTCGGGTTCGTCGCCGTCGTTGTCGTCGCGGGCGCCTCGTTGCTGACCTCGGACGCCGTGGTCCGCCTGGCGCTGCTCTGCGGCGCCGTGGTGGCCCGCGACGTCGTCGCGTCCGTGGTCGTCCTGACCCGGCTCCGGCGCGAGATCCGCCCCGAGCCGCTGGTCGACGGGCGCGCGATCGGCGTGGTCCTGGTGGCGACGGCGGCGATGGCGCCCGCGCTGTGGGGCGGCCGGGAGGTGCTCGCGACCGCGCCCCCGGGCGGGTTCGCCGCGATCGCCGCGGTGACCGTCGCGTCCGCCGTGGCCGTCGGCTGCTTCGCGGGCACCGCCCGGGTGGCGACGGTGCTCGCCCGCGGCCGCCGGGGTGCGCCGTGCTGACCGGGGCGGCCCCCGGCCCGGCGCGGCCCGTGGGCGGCGGCGCGCTCGTCCCGGTGGTCACCGCGGTCGCCGTCGCGATCGTGGGCTCGGCGGTCGCGGCGCCGCTGGCCCAGGGCACGCCCGCGGTCCTGGTCGGGCTCGCGGCGGTCGCGGTCGCGCTGGCCCTGGTCGCGCTGAGCTGCGCGCACCCGGTCGCGGGCACCTTCGTCTACGTCGCGACGCTGCCGTTCCTCGCCGGCATCGAGCGCGGGGCGCTGCTGCCGCTGATCCGCCCCAACGAGGCGGTGCTCGTGCTGGTGGTGCTCGGCGCGCTGCTCGGGTGGGCCCACCGCTGGCTGCGCGACGGCTCCATGAGCCTGCCCGCCCCACACCCCGTCGACGGGCCGTTGGCGATCTTCCTCGGGCTCTACACCCTCTGGCCGGTCTGCTGGATGATGCTGCGCGGCCTCACCCCGGAGGGCAGCGACCTCGCGGCCATCCTGCCGCTGCCGAAGCTCGTGGCCCTCTACCTCCTCGTGCGGCTCACCGTGCGCACCGACGCCGAGGTGGTGCGGCTGCTGCGCCTGGTGGTGTGGCCGGCGGCGGTGGTCGCGGTGATCGCCGTGCTGCAGGTGCTCGCGGTCGCCCCGGTGCTCTCGCTGCTGTCGACCTTCTGGATGTCGGCCACCGACGCCCCCGACGACCTCGCCGAGCGCGGCACCACCACCCTCGGCTCGCCGCTGTCCACCGGCGACTACCTCGTGCTCGCGCTCGTCGTGCTCGTCTGCTGCGGGATGCGCGGCCTGCTCGGGCGCCGCGAGCGCCTCGTCGCCGGCGGCCTGCTGGTGGTCGGGATCCTGGCCAGCGCGCAGTTCACGGCGTGGCTCACCGCGCTGATCGCCGGGGTCGCGATCCTCGCCCGCTTCCCGGACCTGCGCCGGCGGGCGGCCCGGCTGTGGCCGGTGCCCTTCGTGGTGGCGCTGCTCGCGGTTCCGGTGGTGGTGAGCCGCCTGCAGGACGTCACCACGGCGGGCATCCCCGTGAGCTGGGCGACCCGGTGGGACAACCTCACCCACTACTACCTGCCCGTGCTGGGCGGGTTCCGCTTCCTGCTCGGGATCGGGCCGAGCTCGGTGCTCCCGGCCCAGGAGACGTGGCGCGACGTCGTGTACCTGGAGAGCGGCTACCTCGAGTTCCTGTGGGTCGGCGGCGTGCCGCTGCTGCTGGGGTTCCTGTGGTTCGGCGTCGCCGTGCTGCGCACCGCCCGGGACGGCGCGGCCGGGCCCGGTCCCCGCGGTGCGGTCGCCGAGGCGCTGCGCGTCGCCTGGTGGACCCTGCTGGTCTCGACCGTCCTCGACCCGCACCTGACCCTGCGCGGCAGCGGCGACCTGCTGTTCGTCCTGCTCGCCCTCGTCGTCGGCCACCGGACCCGCACGCTCGCACGGCCCGACCCCGGCCCCTCGCGCACCGCGGCCGCGGCGGGCGGCTGGGGACCGCCGAGCGCCGTGACCGCGGGCGGCCCGGTGCCGCACGCGGGTGACACCCCGGGCGGCCGGGCCGAGGCCGCGGTCCGGCGCACGCTCGACGTCGCCGGCGCCCTGGTCGGCCTGGTGCTCCTCGCGCTGCCGATGCTCGTCATCGCGGCCGTCGTGCGGCTCGACAGCGCCGGCCCCGCGCTGCTGCACCAGCGGCGGGTCGGCGTCGACCGGCGCTCGTTCGTGCTGCTCAAGTTCCGCACGATGTACCTCGGCGGCTCCGACGAGGCGCTGCGGGCGCTCGTGGCCGCCGAGCTGCGCGGCGAGGACACCGCGATCGACGGCAGCACGAAGCTGGCCGGCGACGCCCGGGTGACCCGCATCGGCGCCTTCCTGCGCCGGACCAGCCTCGACGAGCTCCCCCAGCTGATCAATGTCCTGCGCGGCGAGATGAGCCTCGTCGGGCCGCGGCCCTGCCTCGAGTGGGAGGCCCCGCTCTTCCCGGCGGACTACGCCAGCCGGTTCGCGGTCCGCCCCGGCCTGACCGGGCTCTGGCAGGTCGAGGGCCGCAGCACGATGGGCACGCTGGAGATGCTGCAGCTCGACGCCACCTACGTGCAGGCGCGGCGCAGCCACGGCGTCCGCGGCGACCTCGTCATCCTCGCCCGGACCGTGCCCGCGCTGGTCCGCCGGGACGGTGCGCGGTGACGGCCACCGGGGTCCGGGCCCCCGTCGTCCTCGACCCGGGCACCGACCCGAGGTGGGGCGAGCTCGTGGGCAGCGGCCGGGGGTCGCTGTTCACCTCGCCGCCGTGGATCCGGGCGGTCGCCGGGACCTACGGGTTCAGCCCCCGCGCCCGCGTCCTCGTCACCTCCGACGGGACCCCGCGGGCGGGGATCGCGCACGTCGACGTGGACGACGCGCGCGGCCCGCGCCGGGTGAGCCTGCCCTTCGGCGACCGGGCGGACCCGGTGGCGGGCGCCGACGAGGACCTCGACGTGCTGCTCGCCGACCGGCCGCCGGGCACGCCCTGGACGCTGCGGGCCCTGGAGCCGACCGGGCTGCTCGCCGTCCCCGGCCGGGTCGTCACCGGCCGCGCCGCCTGGCACGCCACGACGGTCACGGGCGCAGCGGAGGATGTCTGGGCCCGTCTGTCGGGCACGGCGCGGCGCAACGTCCGGGCGGCGGCCCGCCGGGGGGTCACCGTCCGGGCCGACACCGGACCCGAGGGCGTCCGGGCGTTCCACCGCCTGCACGTGGCCCGCCGCAAGCGCCGCTACGGGATGCTCGCGCCGCCGGCGGCCCTGTTCGACGCGATCTGGCGCGAGTTCTCCAGCTCTGGCGGCGTGGTGACCCTGCTCGCCGAGCACGAGGGTCGCACCGTCGGCGGCGCGCTCTTCTGCGAGTGGGACGGCGTCCTCTACTACAAGTTCGGAGCCTCGCGGGACGACCGGCTCGACGTGCGGCCCAACGACGCCCTGTTCTGGGCGGGGCTCGAGCACGCTCACGCCCGCGGCCTGCGCCGGGTGGACTGGGGCGTCAGCGACCTCGACCAGCCCGGGCTCGTCGCGTTCAAGCGCAAGTGGGCCGACGTCGAGGGCTCGGTGGTGACGGTGCGGCTCGGCCCGCGCCCGGACTCGGCTGGCGTCGACGCCATCCTCGCCGCCGCGACCGCGCTGCTCACCGACCCGGCCGTGCCCGACGAGGTCAGCGCCCGCGCCGGCCGCGACCTCTACCGCTACTTCTGTTGAGCGCCGGAGGGGTCATGGGCGGAGAGGGAGAACGCCGGGCGACCGGGGCGCGCGCCGCGCAGCCGCTCGGCGAGCGCCCGCACCGCCGCCCGGCCACGGGGGTTGCGGCGCACCGTGTCGTAGGCCAGCCGCACCGGCGCCGGGACGATGCGCTCGACGGCGGGCGGGTAGGCGTACGGGACCCCGCCGAACGACAGCTTCGCGCGGTCGCCGCCGGGCCAGCGCTCCGGATCGTCGGTCCGCCCGGCGAGCAGGTCGTCGAGCATGCCGGTGTCGATGCCCCCGAAGTCGAACCAGCGGTAGCCCTGCCCCCGGGCCCACCGGATCTCCGCCCAGCGCATCGCCCCGGGGACGCTGAGCTTGCCCGCCTCGCCGGAGCGGTCGAACCCGCCGAGCCGGCCCTTGATCACGCCGCCGCACCCGGTGAGCAGGTCCGCGGCGACCGGGCGCCCGTCCACCTCCCCGACGAAGAGCACGGCGTGGTCGGGGGCGAGCTCCCGGTGGAACGCCTCGACGTAGGCCGCGGGCAGCGGGTCGTAGCCCTGGTGCTCGGCGGTGCGGGCCATCAGCGCGGCGAGCAGCGGGACGTCCCCGGCGTCGCCGCGCCGCACGGTCACGCCGCGCTCGGGCCACTTGTTGGTCCAGTACCGCAACCGGCGGCCCAGGCCAGCGCGCAGCGTCTCCTCGTCGGCGGCGAGATCGAGGCGCAGCGTGCCGGCCGGGGAGATCCCCGCGTCCGACGGGCGGAACCCGCGCCCCAGCAGGGCCCGGCTCGCCTCCTCGCCGTCGTCCGGCGGCTGCACGAACAGCGGCCGCAGCGGCCCGGCGAAGCGGTCGAGGGCCGCCGCGAGGGCGGTCACCGTCGCCACGCGGTCCGGGGCGTCCCGGGCCACCACCGGGCCGGAGGGCACGTAGGCGAGCGCCGCCGGGCCGACCGGGCGCAGCAGCACCTGCGCCCCGCCGACGAGCCGGCCGTCCTGGCGGGCGAGCAGCAGCCGGGAGCGGTAGCCGAGCGTCGCCCGCACCCGGGCCCACGCGCCGAGCTGGTTCACGTCGGTGCCGGGGGTCGCGACGACGAGCGCGTCCCAGGCGGCGCGGACCTCCGCCGTCGGCGCGGTGGGCGCCTCGACGGAGACGTGGCGGTTCACCCCGCCAGCGTCGCAAAGAAGAGCGGCAGGACCCAGGGGCCGGACCGGCCGGTCGCCGACGGACGAGAGCGAGGCCGAGGACCGGTGAGGACGTGACTGCGCGCAGGAGACGGATCGCGTGCGTCGGTGGCGGGCCCGCGGGCCTGTGCACCGCCATCGGCGCACGCCGGGCCGGGGTCGCCGACGAGGTGGTGGTCGTCGAGCGCGATCCCGCGGGCGTCACCCACGGCTGGGGGGTGACGTTCTGGGACGAGCTGCTCGACGCGCTGCACCGCCACGACCCGCCCACGGAACGGGCCCTGCGCGCCGCCGCCGTGGTGTGGGACGGCCAGGTGCTGCAGGTGGACCGGCGGGCGCCGGTGTTCCTGGGCGGCTCGGGCTATGCGGTGGGCCGGCACGCCCTGCTCGCGCTGCTGGCCGACCGGGCCCGCGAACTCGGCGCCGAGGTGCGCTTCGACGCGACCGCGGCGGACGTCGAGGACGCCGTCGACGGCGCGGACGTCGTCGTCGCCGGGGACGGGGTCGCCAGCGGCCTGCGCCGCCACCACGCCGAGCGCCTCGGGGCCGACGTGCGGGAGAGCGGGCACCGCTACATCTGGCTGGGCAGCCCGCACCCGTTCACGACGTTCACCTTCGCGTTCGTGGGGACCTCGGCCGGCTGGGTCTGGTGCTACGGCTACGTGTTCGGCAGCGACCGCAGCACGGTCGTCGTCGAGTGCGCCGAGGCGACCTGGCGCGGGCTGGGCCTGGACACGATGCCCGCGGCGGAGTGCCTGCTGACCCTGGAGCGGCTCTTCGCGCACCTCCTGGACGGCGCTCCCCTCTGGATCGCCCCGACCCGGCGTCCGCCCGACGGCGCGCCCGCTCCGTGGGTCCGCTTCCGCCGCGTGGACAACCGCCGCTGGCACGACGGCCGGGTGGTGCTCGCCGGCGACGCCGCCCACACCACCCACTTCTCCATCGGCTCGGGCACCACGCTCGCGCTCGGGGACGCGATGGCGCTGACCCGCCGCCTCGCCGGGGTCGACCTCGGCTGCGACGCCTCGGTCGAGCGCGCCCTCGCCGCCTACGAGGCCGAGCGGCGCGCGGTGCTGCGCCCGCTGCAGGCCGAGGCGGACCGCAGCACGGCCTGGTTCACCGGGCTCACCGACGGGCTCGGGGGTCGGCCCGACGACCTGGCGCTGGGCTGGTCGCTGGCCCGCCGCTGCCACGACGAACCCGCGTGGCGGTGGTACCTGCTGCGCGCGACCCAGGTCCCCGCGCTGCGGGCGCTGCGCAGCTCGGCGGAGTCGGTGCGCCGCCAGGTCCGCGCCCAGCGCCGCGAGCTCGCCGGCTCGGGGCGGCGGTCGTGAGCGGGCGCCGGGGTGTGTCAGCGAAGTGCCGTCGCAGACGCTCAGCGTCCGTATCGGTACTTCGATCACCCGGGACCCGGGCGCGCCGGCTCCCGCACGTCGTCGTCGCGCTCGCCGGTCTCGTGCTCCTGCTGACCGGCGCGTGCGCGGGACCCCCGGCGGCGTCCGTCCCGACACCGGGCCCCGCGTCGGCCGACGTCCCCGCATCGGCGGCGGGCCCGAACGGCGAGCCGCCGCCCGACGGCTACTTCGCCCTCCGGCCCGTCGGCAGCTTCGCGACGCTCCCCGACGACGAACAGGCCGCGGCGACGGTGCGCCGCACGTCCTGGGAGCCGCGCCCCGAGAACGACGCCGCGAACAAGACCCCCGCCCCGCCGGGGACCCACGTCACCGGCTACGCCGGGATGCTCAACAGCCAGGCGGTGTTCGGGCGGGTGACCGGCGACTTCACCGGGACCACCGACGAGGTCATCCAGTGGGCCGCGGTGAAGTGGGGGCTGCCCGACGAGCTCATCCGGGGCGAGGCGGTCGTCGAGTCGTCCTGGTACCAGGGGCTGGTGGACCCCTCGGGGGCGCCGATCAACCAGCGCGGCTTCGGGGACTTCGGCGACTGCGGCGGCTCCCCGCCGGGCGCGCCGTACGGCCCGCGCGGACCGTCGAGCTTCGGGCTGCTCCAGGTCAAGTGGTGCTCCATGGAGAACCGGCCGGCCACCGGCACCGGCGGCTGGCCGTGGACCGAGCGCTCGACGGCCTACGCCGTCGACCTGTACGCCGCGGTGATCCGCGGCTGCTACGAGGGGTGGGACGTGTGGCTGGGCGCGAACTACCGGGCGGGCGACCTGTGGGGGTGCGTGGGCCGCTGGTTCGCCGGGGACTGGCACTCCTCGACCGGCGACGCCTACGCCGACCGCGTGCAGCAGGCGGTGGCGGCGAAACCGTGGCTGAGCTGGCCGAACACGTAGGCCCGCCCCGGGTCGCGGTGGTGCGCCAGCACTACGTGCCGCAGGACTCGCGGGTCGCCCGGGCGGTCGAGGCGCTGGCCGCGACCGGCGCCGAGGTCGACGTGTGGTGCCTGCGCGCCCCGGGCCAGCCCCGGCGGGAGCGGAGCGGGCGGGTCACCGTGCACCGGCTGCCGCTGCGGCACCGGCGCGGGACGAAGCTCGGGTACCTCGTGGAGTACGGCGCGTTCGGCGTCCTCGCGACGCTCGTGCTGACGGTCGCGCAGCTGCGCCGGCGCTACCGGCTCGTCGAGGTGCACTCGCTGCCCGACGCCCTCGTGTTCGCCGCGGCGCCGGCCCGCCTGCTGGGGGCCCGCGTGCTGCTCGACCTCCAGGAGTGCATGCCGGAGTTCTTCGCGACGCGCTTCGGCGCCGACCACCCCGCGGTCGGGGCCCTGGCGGCGATCGAGCAGCGCGCGATCGCGTTCGCCGACCGCGTCATCACCCCGACCGAGCAGATGCGCGCCGTGTTCGTGGGCCGTGGCGCGCCGCCGGGGCGGATCACGACGGTGATGGACGGCGCCGACCCGGCCGTCTTCGCACCGCCCGCCGACGACGGCCGGCGCGGGGCGCGCTTCACCGTCGTCTGCCACGGCACCGTTGAGCCCCACTACGGGCTCGACACCGTGGTGCGGGCGATCGACCTGGTGCGCCGCGGGGTCCCCGCGGTCCGCCTCGAGGTGATCGGCGACGGCAGCGACCTGCCCCGCCTGCGCGGGCTGGTCGCCGATCTCGGCCTGGACGACCACGTCGGGTTCAGCGGCGGCTTCCTCCCGGTCGGGGACCTGGTGGCCGCGCTCGCCGCCGCCGACGTCGGGGTGGTCGCCATGGTCCGCGACCCGTTCCGGGACGTCGCGCTGCCCGGCAAGGTCTTCGACTTCGTCGCGATGGGCCTGCCCGTCGTCGCGTCACGCACCCGCTCGATGGAGGAGACCTTCGGCCCGGACGCGGTCGAGCTGTTCACCTCCGGCGACCCCGAGGAGCTGGCGCGGGCGCTGCGCCGTCTCCACGACGACCCGGCCCGGCGCGCACGTATCACCACCGAGGCCGCCCGCGTCGTCGAACCCCTGCGCTGGGAGCGGCAGCGGGCGACGTACCTCGCCGTGGTCGACGAGCTGGTCTGATCTACCACCCCAGCCAGGGCTTGGCCTGCAGCTGCTCCTGGACCCCTCGGATGTAACGCTCGGCCACGGGGTCGTGCCACGCACCGGAGTTCCACCGCCCGACGCAGCCCCAGAGGTCGCCGGCCCGGTAGGCGGGGCCCAGCCAGGGCTCCCAGCCCTCGTAGCAGGCGCGCACGACAGCGCCGTAGGTGTCGAGGGTCCAGGCGGTCGAGTTCTCGGTCCACGGCCACCCGCCGGTGCCCGGCGCGGTCGGGTCGTTGAGCGTGCACCACTTGACCTGCATGATCCCGAAGCTCGCGGGGCCGTCCGGCCCGTACGGCGACCCGATCGGGGAGCCGCCGCAGTCGCCGAAGTCGCCGAAGCCCTGCTGGTCGATCGGCTGGCCGTCTGGCTCCTTGTGGTTCTGGAACCAGCCGGACTCCTGCACCGCCTCGGCGCGGATCATGTCGTCGGGCAGGCCCCACTTGGCCGCGGCCCACTGGATGATCTCGTCGGTGGTCCCGGTGAAGTTCCCCGTGATCCGGTCGAAGACCAGCGGCCCGTTCTCGAGCCCCGGGTAGGGCGGCGGCCGGAAGTCCGGCGGCGCCACGGTCCGGTTCGCGGCGTCGTTCTCGGGCCGCGGCTCCCACGGCGAGCGGTGGACCATCGCGGCCGCCCCCGCGTCGTCGGGCAGCGTCGAGAACGTCCCGACCGCGGTGGGCACCGGGAAGTAGCCGCCCGCGGGCGGCCGGACGACTCCGGCGGGCAGCGGCACCGCCTCGGCCGGACCGGTGCCCGGCGGCGCCGTGGCGGCCGGGGGCGAACATCCCGCGACCAGGGCCATGATCAGGGCGAGGAGCACCGCGACGACGACCAGGACGGCCGTGGAGACCCTGCGACGCAGCACGGACACGCGGCACCTCCCCCGGAGAATCATTGTGCTCGCGGGATCAAGACGTCTCGTCCTGACGGGACGAGGAGCCGCCGGTCCTCTGTCCTGCCGTACCGACGTGGCCGACCCGCGCGCTCCCCTAGCGTCGACGGACCGCCGGGGACGGTCGCCGCTGGTCGCGCGCCCCGCTCGGCGCTACGGTGTGTGACACCTGACACATCAGGGGCTGCGCATGACGACATCGACGGCGAGTGGCCTGCCGGGGGTCCAGCTCCGGCCCGGCGCGCACATCTGCGCCTTCTTCCGCGGCCCCGAGGAGCGCGACGAGCTGCTGCTCCCCTATCTGCGCGAGGGTCTGCTGGCGGGCGACATGTGCCTGTGCGTCACCGACGACCCCGCCGCGCAGGAGGCCGTGCGCGCGCTGGGCACCGACGAGGGTCCGGGGCGCCTGGACGCCCGGTGCTCCGAGTCGACCTACCTCGCCGACGGGCACTTCGTCATCGATCGCATGATCGGGTTCTGGGAGACCGCGGTCGACCGCGCGATCGTCGACGACGGCTTCACCACCGTGCGCTCGGTCGGCGAGATGACCTGGGCGCTGTCGGGCAAGCCCGGCGTCGAGGGCCTGCTGACCTACGAGTCGCGGCTCAACCTCTTCCTGCCGCGCTACCCGAACATCGCGCTCTGTCTCTACGACCTCGAGCGCTTCAGCGACGGCGAGATCGTCCTCGAGATTCTCCGGACGCACCCCGCCGTGCTCTTCGGCGGGCAGCTGCTCGAGAACCCCTGGTACATCGAGCCCCACGACTACCTCGGCCGGGATCCGGCGCCGGTCCCGTGACCGCCCTGCAGACCGCCGGGGAGCGCGAGCTGCTCTCGAGCATGCGCAGCCTGCTGGTGCTCGGCAAGCTCATGACCGACGGCGCCGACGAGGAGCAGATCCTGCGCCTGGCGACCACCGCCGCGCCCTCGATCGCCCGCTGCGAGGTCGCCACCGTCGTGGCCGCCGACGACGCGCGCGACGCCGGGCTGCCCGAGCAGGCGGGCGTCACGGGCGGCCCCGTCGAGCTCGCCGACGTCCCCGACGCCTGGGCGTTCCCGCTGACCAGCCACGACGGGCACCTGGGCCACCTCGTCGTCGGCGGCGCGACCGACCTCTCGGCCGAGGAGCAGTTCCTGCTGCGGGCGCTCGCGCAGCAGGCGGGCGGCGCGCTGGCCAACCGGCGCCTGCACGCCCAGGAGCAGGCCACCGCGTCGACGCTCTCGGCGCTCAACGACCGCCTGCGCGGCACCGTGACCGCCCTCCAGCGCAGCATGGAGATCCACACCCGCCTCACCGCCGTCGCCGCGTCCGGCGAGGGGCGGGAGGGCATCGCTCGCGCCGTCCACGAGCTCACCGGCCTGCGCGTCGCGATCGAGGACCGGCACGGCAACCTCCAGGCCTGGGCCGGCCCGCAGCGCCCCGATCCCTACCCGAAGGACACCCCGTCGCGCCGCGAGCGCCTCGTCGCGCGCGCGAGCCGCGAGGCCCGGCCGCTGCGCCACGGCCAGCAGCTGCTCGCCGTCGCGCACCCGCAGGGCGACACCCTCGGCGTGATCGTGCTCCACGACCCCGACGAGCGGGCCGGCGACCAGGAGCTCATGGCGCTCGAGCACGGCGCGACGATCCTCGCGATGGAGCTCGCCCGGGTCCGCAGCTTGGCCGAGAGCGAGCTGCGGCTGCGCCGCGACGTCGTCGACGAGCTGCTCGACGGCGCCGAGGAACGCAGCACCCTCGACCGGGCCGTCGCGCTGGGCTACGACCTGCAGCGCCCGCACCGCGTCGTGGTCGTCGAGGGCGGCGGCGTCGCGGGGAACGGTGAGGACGCCCTCTTCCAGGCCGTCCGCCGGGCCGCGCGGGAGGGCGGCGCCGGCAGCCTCGTCGTCGCCCGCCGCGGCGAGGTCGTGCTGCTCGCCGACGTCGAGCCGGACTGGGAGTCGCTGCGGCAGACGGTGCTGCGCGACCTGGGCGGGGGACGCGTCCGCATGGGCATCGGCGAGCGCTGCGACGCCGTCCCCGACTACCCGCGGTCCTACCGGCAGGCCCGGCTCGCGCTGCGGCTGCCCGCCCAGTCCGAGTGGGACGACACCGCGATCCGCTTCGACGACCTCGGGGTCTACCGCCTGCTGGTGGGCATCGAGGACCTCGGCGAGGTCGACCGCTTCGTGCAGCGCTGGCTCGGCCCGCTGCTGGAGTACGACGGCCGGCGGGGCTCCGAGCTGGTGCGCACCCTGGCCCACCACCTCGAGCGCGGCGGCAACTACGAGCTCACGGCGAAGTCGCTGATTGTGCACCGCAACACGCTGAAGTACCGGCTCCAGCGCATCCGCCAGATCGCCGACGTCGACCTCGGCGACCCGGAGACGTGGTTCAACCTGCACCTCGCGACGCGGGCCTGGAGCACGCTCGACGTCCTACGCTCGCTCCGGTGACACACTCGCACCTCTCCCACTGGGGCGCGTTCACCCCGGAGGTCGGCGACGGCGACGTCACGGCGGTGCGCCCGTCGCCCCTCGACCCCGACCCGTCCCCGTTGCTCGACAACCTCGTCGGCTCGCTGCGGCATCCCCTGCGGGTCCCGGCGCCGATGGTGCGGGAGGGCTGGCTGCGCGACGGTCCCGGCCCGGACCGCCGGCGGGGCGAGGACCGTTTCGTGGCGGTGTCGTGGGACGAGGTCACCGAGCGGCTGGCCGCCGAGCTGGGCCGCGTCCACGCCGAGCGCGGGCCGGCGGGCGTGTTCGGCGGGTCCTACGGGTGGTCCAGCGCCGGGCGCTTCCACCACGCCCAGAGCCAGGTGCACCGCTTCCTCGCGACGCTCGGCGGCTACGTCGCCTCGGAGAACACCTACAGCGCCGGCACCTCCGAGGTGCTGTTGCCGCACCTGCTGGGGGCCCACGACGTCCTGCGCTCGCTGACCAGCTGGCCCGTGCTCGCCGAGCACACCGAGATGATGGTCTGCGCCGGCGGCGTCCCGGCGAAGAACACCGCCGTCACCCCCGGCGGCCAGACCGTGCACGGGACCACCGACGCCGTGCGCGCCATGGCCGCGCGCGGCTGCGAGTTCGTCCTGCTCGGCCCGGACCGCCGCGACCTGCCCGTCGACGCGACGTGGCTGCCCGTGCGCCCTGGCACGGACGCCGCGCTGCTGCTCGCGCTGGGCCACACGCTGGTGGTCGACGGGCTGGCCGACCAGGCGTTCCTCGACGGCTGGTGCGCCGGCGTGGACGAGGCCGTCGACCACCTCATGGGCCGCGACGACGGCGTCGCGAAGTCCGCGAAGTGGGCCGCGCCGCTCTGCGGAATCCCGGCACGCGACATCGTCGCGCTGGCGCGGCGGATGGCGGCGCGGCGCACGATGGTCACGGTCACGTACTCGCTGCAGCGCGCGGAGTACGGCGAGCAGCCGGTGTGGGCCGGGATCCTGCTCGCCGCCCTGCTCGGCCAGATCGGGCTGCCCGGCGGCGGCTTCGGGCACGGCTACGGCTCGATCGGCGACAACGGGCACTCCGCCCGCGGCGGCCCCGTCCCGACGATGCCCCGCGGGTACAACGAGCACCGCGAGCGCATCCCGGTCGCGCGCATCGCCGACATGCTCCTGCACCCCGGCGCCGAGTACGCCTACGACGGCGAGGTCCGGCGCTACCCCGCGGTCGACCTCGTGTACTGGTGCGGCGGCAACCCGTTCCACCACCACCAGGACCTCGCCCGGCTGCGCGAGGCCTGGCGCCGCCCCTCGACCGTCGTCGTCCACGAGCCGTACTGGACGCCCGCGGCCCGTCACGCCGACATCGTGCTGCCGGCGACGGTGACCCTCGAGCGCGACGACATCGGCGCCTCGCGCACCGACCCGGTCGTCACCGCCATGCGGGCGGCCGCGACGCCGCACGCGCAGGCCCGCGACGACTACGCGATCTTCACCGACCTCGCCGACGCCCTCGGCGTCGCCAAGGACTACACCGAGGGCCGCACCCCGCAGGAGTGGCTGCGCCACCTCTACGAGGGCTGGCGCGGCGAGTCGTCGACCCTGCCCGGCTTCGACGCGTTCTGGGCCGCCGGGCACGTGCGGCGCCCGGACCCGCCCCCGTCGGTGCTGCTCGACGACTTCCGCCGCGACCCGGCCGCGCACCCGCTGCGCACGCCCAGCGGCCGGATCGAGCTGGCCTCGGCCCGCGTCGCGTCGTTCGGCTACGACGACTGCCCGGGCCGGGCGACGTGGCTCGAGCCCACCGAGTGGCACGGCTCGCCGCGGGCCGCGCGCTACCCGCTGGTGCTGCTGGCCAACAACCCGGCCGCGCGCCTGCACAGCCAGCTCGACTTCGGCCCGCACAGCCGCGACTCGAAGGTCCACGGCCGGGAGCCGGTCCGGGTGCACCCCGACGACGCCGCGGTCCGCGGGCTCGCCGACGGCGACCTGGTGCGCGTCCACAACGACCGCGGCGCCTGCCTGGCGGGTGTGGTCGTCGACGGCGACCTGCTCCCGGGCGTCGTCCAGATGTCGACGGGCGCGTGGTTCTCGCCGGTCCCCGGCGTCGAGCCCGTGCTCTGCGCCGCCGGGAACGTCAACGTGCTGACCCGCGACGTCGGCGCCTCGCGGCTCTCACAGGGCTGCGCGGGCAGCCGGGCGCTCGTGGAGATCGAGCGGTGGGCGGGCCCGCCGCCGCCGATCAAGGCCGCGGGCCCGCCCGAGGTCGTCGGGCGCTGACGTCAGACCGCGAGCTTCGCCCCGGCCTTCGCCTCGGCCTTGGCCTCCTGGCGGGCGACCTTCAGCGCCTTCTTCTCCGCCTTCCGCGCGATCTTCTCGTCGCGGCGGCGGTTGCGGCCGCCGAGCACCAGCGCCGCGCCGATGCCGAGCATCCAGATGTCCTTGGCGATCGGCGTGCCCTGCTGGGTCGGGCGCAGGTTGCCGTCGTGCATGCCCGGCGTCCGGACGTAGAGCCCGAGCAGGCTCCCGGCGAACCCGACCAGCGCGACGCCCGCGAGGCGGCCGGGCACGAACGGGGTGAGCAGCGCGGAGCCCAGGGCGATCTCGCCGGCCGCCAGGCCCTTGAGGAAGGTCGGCGGGTCGACGTTCTTCACGAAGGGGTAGGTGCCCGCCGCCATGCCGTGCACGCCGGCGGCGGTCTGCTCGTCGCCGGACCACTTCTGGAGCCCGGAGTTGAGGATGAAGGCGCCCGTCGCGAGACGCTGGGGCACCTGGGCGAGGTCGACTGAGGTCATGCCCCGATCCTCCGCCCGTGATCGCGCGGACGCACACCGTGGTCGGCCTGGTCGCAGGAGGTTGCCCCGATAGGCTGCCGTCGTGGCCGCCGTCCAGCCCTCCCCCGCGGAGCCACGATGACCCGCATGCCCATCTGGCTGCTCTTCCTGCTCCTCGTCGTCGTGGTCACGGCCGTGGCGGTCGGCGTGCAGCTGCTCGTCCGTCGGCGGTGGCCGCACCTCGCGCAGGGCGACCACAACGACGTCACCGGCTACGGCATCGCGATCGTCGGCGTCATCTACGCGGTGCTGCTCGCGTTCGTCGTGATCGTGTCGTGGCAGCAGTTCAGCCAGGCGGCGGACCTCGTCGGGGAGGAGGCGAGCGCGCTGCGCGGCCTCTACCGCGAGACGGTCGCGTTCCCGCCCGACGCGCGCGGGCGCATCGAGGCCGACGTGGAGCTCTACGCCCGCGCGGTGATCACGCAGGAGTGGCCGGCCATGGCGCGCGGCGAACCGGGCGACCCTGCCGCGGCCGCGGCGCTCGATCGCATCGCCGACCACCTCGCGGCGCTGCCGGCCGACACCCCCGTGCGCCAGGAGTACGTCGGGGTCGAGGCCGACCGGTTCGCCGAGCTCGTCTCGTTCCGGTCGCAGCGCCTCGACTACGTGGGCCAGGGCCTCCCCGGCGTGCTGTGGGTCGCGCTGGTGTTCGGGGGCGTGGTGACCATCGGCTTCGCGATGGTGTTCGGGCTGCGCAGCACGACGCTGCACCTGTTGATGACGGGCAGCCTCGCGGCCGTCATCGGGGTCCTGCTGTTCGTCTGCGTGGCGATCGACCAGCCGTTCGTCGGCGACGTCGCGGTCAGCCCGGTCCCCATGGCGCGCTTCCTGTCCGACTTCGGGGCCCGCTGACGGGTCACCCCCGCTGACCGCTCACCCGCGGGTGGCGGCCAGGACCGCGGCGTAGCAGGACGGGTCGATGCGCGCGTCCACGAGCCGCGGACCGCGGGTCGCCCCGGCCAGCACGGCCCGCAGCTCGTCGCGCGAGGCCACGGTGTCGGCGGGCATCCCCGTCCCGCGGGCGACCGCGGCGAAGTCGACCGCGCCGTACCGCACGGCACCGGCCGCGCCCTGGCCCTCGGTCTGCTTGATCTCGATGAGGCTCAGCGCGGCGTCGTCGAACACGACGACGGTGACGTCGAGCTCCAGGCGCACCACGGTCTCGAGCTCGGCGAGGGTCATCCCGAGCCCGCCGTCGCCGACGAAGCACACCACCGGCTCGCCCGGGCGGGCCAGCGCCGCCCCGATCGCGGCGGGCAGCGCGAACCCCATCGTCGCCAGCCCGTTGGAGATCAGCACGCGGCGCGGGGCACGGGCCTCCCACAGCGGCATGGCGACCAGCATGTGCGCGCCGGCGTCGACGCTCAGGGTCGTCGCCGGCGCGGCGTGCTCCATCGACGCCCGCACCACGTCGTGGGGCGAGAACCCCGCGCCGGCGGGCTCGAGGGCGGCGAGGGTGCGCCGGCGGTGCGCGGCGGCCGCGCCGGGTTCCCAGCGGGGGTCGAGGTCGTCGAGCAGGGGCGGCAGGCTCTGCGCGAGGGGTCCGACGACGATCTCCGGCGCGCCGAACCACCGCCCGTCCACGGGCTGCGGGTGCAGCACCACGACGGGGGCGTCGTACGTCCACGCGGACGGGATCGGCTCCACCGGGTCGACGCCGAGGGCCAGGATGAGGTCGGCCTCCGCCAGCAGCGGGCGCTCGAGGACGCCGCCGGTGAAGAGCCCGGCGCTCTGCTCGTCGGGGACCGCGCCCTTCGCCTGGTAGGTGCACAGCACGGGCGTCCCGGCCGCGGCGAGCCGGTCGAGGCCGGGGGCGTCGACACCGGCCGGGCCGACGAGCACGACCGGGCGGCGGGCACCGCGGGCGAGCCGGCGGGCGCGGGCCAGCGCGGCGCCGTCGAGGTCGGGAACGGGGTCGAGGCGCGGCGGCGGGTCCCCCTCGGCGGTGGGATCGAGCTGGAGGTGCACGCCGCCCGGTCCGCGGCGGGCCAGATCGACCGCCGCCCCCGCCACGGCGGCGGGGTCCCGTGTCCCGAGCGTGCCCGACCACGTGGCCAGCGGTCTCGTCGCCGCCACCTGGTCGAGGCGCTGGTGGGCGACCCGCTCGGCGGTCGCGCGCGGCACGGCGTCGCTGACCAGCACCAGCGGCGAGCGGTCGAGGGTCGCCTGCGCCAGCCCCGTGGCCGCGGCGGTGACCCCGGGCCCGCGGGTGACGACGGCGGCGCCGACCGTGCCGGTGAGCAGCCCGTGCGCGCCGGCCATGATCGCGGCCGCGGTCTCGTCGTGGGCGAGGACGAAGCGCAGGCCCTCCTGCTCGACCGCGCCGACGACGTCGAGGTTCGCGCCGCCGCCCGGCACCCCGAACAGGACCGACGTCCCCGCCGCCCGCCAGGCCCGCGCGAGGTGGGCCGCCAGGGATCGCGCCGTCACGGAGCTCCTCACCGGGGTCGACGCGGGCGTTGTGCCCCTGATCACAGGAACCTACGCTCGCTTCCGGATCACGCCCACACCGTCGCGGGAGGCCCGTGGTGAGCATCAGCGTCGCCAACATCAAGGACGTCTCGCAGGGCACGCAGCCCGGACAGTTCACGGTCGGCGATCGGCACGCCGTCGCGCACCTCGGCGAGCTCGACCCGACCTACCGCCAGCTGCTCGACCGTCCCGTCACCGCGACCGTCGCCGTCGTCGGCCGGGACGGGCTGCCGAACCTGACGCCGGTCTGGTTCGACTACGAGGGCGAGCTGGTCCTGCTCAACCTCGCGCACCACCGCAAGAAGGTGGGCTGGCTGCGCGCCACCCCGCACGCGACGTTCATGCTGATGAACCCCGACGAGCCGTACCACTGGCTCTCGATCAAGACGACGGTGCACCGCGAGATCGCCGAGGACGACCCGGCGGACGGGCAGTGGGTGACCGACCAGCTCAACCGCATCTGGCGCAAGTACACCGGCGACGACGGCGACTACGCGCTGCGCGACGCGTCGGTGGGCGAGAGCCGCATCCTCTTCGAGCTGACCGTGGACAAGATCGCGACGTTCGGGGTCCCGCCCGCGTGAGACTCCACGTGGCCGTCGTCGGCGGCTCCATCGGCGGGATCACCACCGCCCTGTTGCTGCGGGACCTCGGTTGCGACGTGCACGTCTACGAGCGCTCGCGCTCGGAGCTCGACGCCCGCGGGGCGGGGATCGCGGTGCTCGACGCGACCGTGCGCTACTTCGTCGAGCGGGGCGGGATCGACCCGGACGGGTTCTGCTCCCGCACCTCCGCGATCCGCTACCTGTGGCGGGACGGCTCGTGCCGCCACCGGATCGACCACGGCTACCGCTTCTCGTCGTGGAACGCGATCTACCGGGAGCTGCTGCGCCTCCTCGACGCCGACCGCTACCACCTCGGCCGGGAGATGACCGCGTTCGCCGATGGTCCCGACGGGGTGCGCGTGACGTTCGCCGACGGCGGGAGCACCGACGTCGACCTGCTGGTCGCCGCCGACGGCATCAACTCGATCACCCGGGGGCGGCTCTTCCCCACGGCGACCTCGGCGTACTCCGGCTACGTCGCCTACCGCGGCACGCTCGCCGAGAAGACCCTGACTGGCGCGACGTTCGCCGAGCTCCGCGACGCCATCACCTACCAGGTGATCACCGACAGCCACATCCTCGTCTACCCCATCCCCGGCCCCGGGGGGACCGTCGTGCCGGGCGAGCGGCTGGCCAACTTCGTCTGGTACCGCAACGTCGCGGACGGCGCGCCGCTCGACCGCCTCCTCGCCGGGCGCGACGGGCAGGAGCGCCGGGTGTCGGTGCCGCCGGGGATGCTCGCCGACGACGCGGTCGACGAGTTCCGCGACACCGCGCGCCGGGAGCTCGCCCCGCCGATCGCGGAGGTCGTCACCGGCGCCGAGACGCCGTTCGTGCAGGCCGTGTACGACATCGAGGTGTCGGCCATGACCGCCGGACGGGTCGCGGTGCTCGGCGACGCCGCCTTCGCCGTCCGCCCGCACGCCGCCGCGGGGACGGCCAAGGCCGCGGACGACGCCTGGGCGCTCGCCGACGCGCTGCGCTCGCACTCCGGCGACGTCGCCGCTTCCCTGGCGGCGTGGGAGGACGGCCAGCTCACGGTGGGCCGCCGGCTCCTGGAACGCTGCCGGGACATCGGCCGGCGCTCGCAGCGGGACAACGCCTGGGACCCCGCCGACCCGTCGCTCATCTTCGGTCTGCACGGACCGGGGCGCTGACCGGCGCTGAGCCTGCTCAGAGCCCGGCGACCAGCCGCGGCAGCAGCTCGGAGATCCCGCCGCGCAGCACGACGTCGGCGACGTCGTCGTACGGCGTCTCCGCCCCGTTGACGATGACCACCGACGCGCCGGCCGCCGCGGCGAGGTCGACGACGCCCGCGGCCGGGTGGACGCCGAGCGAGGTCCCCACCGCCAGCAGCACGTCGGTGTCGATCGCCGCCTGCCGGGCGCGCATCAGCACGCCCGCGTCGAGGTTCTCGCCGAACGAGATCGTCGCCGACTTGAGGATGCCGCCGCAGTGGGGGCACGGCGGGTCGTCCTCCCCCGCCGCGACCCGCGCGAGCGTCTCGGCCATCGGTGCCCGCGCGCCGCAGGAGAGGCACTGCGTGTGGTGCATCGTCCCGTGCAGCTCGACCACGAGGTCCGGCGACGAGCCGGCCGTCTGGTGCAGTTCGTCGATGTTCTGGGTGAGCAGCGCGTGCAGCCGCCCCGTGCGCTCGAGGTCGACCAGCGCCGTGTGCGCCGGACCGGGCCGGGCCTCCCAGACGGGGTGCACGGCGCGCTGGCGCCACGCCTCGCGGCGCACCTCCGGGTCCTCGACGTAGGCCTGCAGGGTCGCGAGGCGCTCCGCGGCCGGGTCGCGGGTCCACACGCCCTGCGGCCCGCGGAAGTCGGGGATCCCGGAGTCGGTGGAGACGCCGGCACCGGTGAGCACCGTGACACGCCGGGCCCGCGCGAGGAGGTCCGCGGCCCGGTCCACCTCGTCCGATAGGTCCGGATCGTCCTGGTGGGTCATCCCTCCACCGTCGCACGCGTCATCCGACCGGGTGTCCTGGTGTAACGCGCACCTGGCTCACTCCGACCACACCCATGCGACGTCGCGAGTGCCTCCGGGTGTCGGATCCCCGGCTCCGGCGCGCAGTGGGAGGGGTGTCGTGGGGACCCACCGCAGTTCGTCGGCCTCGTCGTCGCGCGTCATCGGCGTGCACAGCCTGCCGATCGCCGTCATCTCGCTGATCCGCGAGCAGGCCCAGCAGCGCGGGCTCGTCCGCGACCCGCTGCCCGAGGTCACGCACGCCGTGCGCACCGACGTCGTCGCGAGCGGCGGACGCTTCCTCGGCCGCGGCCGCGCCCGGCACACGTTCACCGAGATGCTGCTCACGCCCGACGTGCTCGTGGTCGTCGACCGCGACCCGGAGCGCGACGGCGTCGACCCCGACCTCCAGCTCGCCTTCCACCGCCTCCACCAGCTCGAGGTGACCACGGCGGCCGAGGGCCTCGGGCTGCTCAGCACCCCGGTCGGGTCCACCGAGCGCGGCTCGCGCGTCGTCCCGGCCGAGGGCGGCCCGGAGATGACCCGCTTCCACCAGGCGCTGGTCGAGGCCACCGAGAACTCGCGCCGCGTCGACGTGCCGGCGAGCCGCATGCCCGACGAGGCCGAGTCGGTCGTCGAGTACTCCTGATCGCCACCCTCCGCGCCGTGAGGTCGTGCTCGGCTTGGTGTCGAGGCACGTCACTGACCGCGGTCGAGGTGACGACCCCGCCGGCGCTGCCTTCTCAACCCCGACGGAGCCGCCCCACCCGCCAGCACTCGGCCGGCGGTGTCCTCGCGTTTCCCGATCCGGCAGGAGCCCGAAACGGCGTGAGGCATCCCCATCCGGCCGCGGAGCGCGCACACTCGGGCGACCGCGTGCGAGGAGGGGTCATGTCGAAGGGCGAGATCGAGCAGAAGGCGACACTGACCCGCCAGGAGACCGCGCGGTGGCTCGCCGACCTCGCGGCGGCGATCGCCGCCGGCGGCCCCGTGGAGCTCTCCCTCACCGGAGCGCCGGTGACGCTGCACCTGGCCGACGAGCTGCGCTGCGAGCTCGAGATCGAGCCGCACGGCGACACGATGGAGCTGGAGATCGAGCTGAAGTGGTCGGTGCCCCGCACGGGTCGCGACGACGCCCCGTCCGGCCCGATCGCCCGCTCGGCCCGGACCTGATCCACCCGGGCCCCGCGGTCGGTACGCTGTTCCCCGGGCCCCCGTAGCTCAGGGGATAGAGCACCGCTCTCCTAAAGCGGGTTGTCGCAGGTTCGAATCCTGCCGGGGGCACCCAGGTCGAGCAGGGCATCTGATGCCGGTAGTGCCACGCCGCAAGCATCCATCCGTGTCCGTGGGTGCGGACTTGGGTGCGAGATTCACAGCGTCAAGCGATCGACGCCTCCCGGACCTGAATCGCCTCGGTGTCCGACACGCCGGGGTGGTTCACGGCGACGGTGGCCGGCTGGACGGGTTGGGCGGCCAGCCAGCGTTTCTGGGTCTGTTGCAGCCACTCGACCTTGCCGCAGGTCTGTGGGTGGTTCGGCTTGGAGTTCTCCTGCTCGACCCCGAGTCCGGCGAGCTCGGTCTCGAACCCGTTGCGGGTCTTGGCGCGGGCCCGGCCGCCGGCGAAGCGGGTGGTGAACACCATCCCGTTGTCGGAGAGCACGCTGGCCGGCGGGCGGCGACCGCGGCCCGGAAGACCTCGACGACCATCCCGCCGGTGACCCGGGCGGCGGCCACGCGCGCGGCCGGGGTCGCCGACGTCCAGAACGCCATCCTCGCCGACCGTTACACCTGGCTCACCGGGCTGGTCAGCGACTTCCTCAATCTTGACCACAATCTCGGCAAGCGCCTCAGCGAGGAGACCGTCCGCGCCATCTGGGCCGCCGGCACCGACGCGTCCCCCCAAGCGACGTGGGCCTGCGTGTTCGGCTGGCTCGACGACTTCACCGCCGATTACGCACATATCGACGTACCGACCCTCATCCTGCACGGCACCGCCGACCGCATCCTGTCGATCGACGGGCAGGGCCGCCGGCTGCGCGCCGCGCTACCGAACGCCCGCTACGTGGAGATCGACGGCGGACCCCACGTCCAGTGCGTCACCCATAGCTCGGAGGTCAACCACGAGCTGCTCGCCTTCCTCGCCGACACCACATCCACAATCCAGGGCACCCCATGACCGCGCCGTGGCCAAGCGTCTCCCGAGACGCTGCCTACGCCGTCGCCGAAGCCGCCGCATCCTTCTCAATGCGACACGACTTGTACCTCGGACGGCAGCGCGCAGCTCGCGACCCCGGCGCTCCCCCTCGCAGAAGAGTCAGCCATGAGCTCTGAGGCGGCCGGCAGCAACTCACCGCGGGACGCGCTCGCCGCCTCACTCGAGCGCCGAGAGGTCCAGCGGGCCGATTCCTCGATCTCGGGCCGAGAGATCGTGCAGGTGCTGACCCAGATCCCCGTTGGCGTCGCGTCCGGCTGGCACACCCACCCCGGCGAGGAGGTCGGATACATCGTCGCCGGCACCGTGCAGATGGAGGTCGCCGGGGGCTCCACCTTGACCCTCGAGGCTGGCGACGGCTTCCTGATCCCGCCTCGAACACCACACAACGCCACCGACCTCGGCCCTGGGACTGGGCAAATGCTCTCGACCTATCTTGTGGAGGTCGGTCAACCCATCGCCACATTCACCGCCTGACCCGCAGGGGTCTCCGTCACGAGCCTGACCACTCCGGCTTCTCCTGCGGCGGCGGTGCCGCCCGAGGCGCCCACCGTCACCGGCATCGTGGTGTTCTCGCTGATGGGCGGATTCGCGGTCGGTGGCTTCTACGCCGTGGACGTCGCCCTGATGAGCGAGGTCCCTCCCCAGCGCTGCGCCACGAGGCTGGGACCTCGACATCCTCAACGTCGCCACCACCGGTGGACAGGTCCTGGTCCGGTGTCGATCTCGCCGCTGCTAGGCCTCGGGCCGGGGTGCGCCGCTATGTTCGCCCGCGCCCACATCGTGCTGCTCGCATTGCACGCCGCATGATCTGCTCAACGCAACGCACCCGCACCCGCGGACCGAGCCCCTTTACGAATAACGTACAGAACTGTTAAGGAGCCGACGCCGGTTGGAGACCCAGCCTGAACCGAGTCTGAATGCCCCGCCTCGCGGCCTCTGCGCTTCTGCTTCTCTTCGCGACCGTCCCCAGAGTTGAGCTTTGACCACGGCACCGTTCCAGCGAGTACTCTCTATTGCCGACAACCCCCGAGCCCCAACCACCAAACCTGGCTACGGGCCGGCATCTGCAGGGTGGCCCGAGCGAGCACCCAAAGTGCTCACAGTGGGACCTCACTCGCGGTGTCCGGCGCACAACGACACCCAGTGCTGAGTGAAGGGTCGGTCCCGGACTTCGTCCCGGGGAAGGAACGGCGCCCGGGACCGGCACCGTCGTGGTGGCAGTCATGCGGGGTCTAACCCGGCCCGACCGCTGCGAGCAGGACGCATAGCTCAACCACCAACACGGCGGACCGCTGTTCACACCCGGTCTGGTCGAGGTGATGTGCTGCGAGTGGCGCGGAGTCGGGATGCCTGGTTCAAGTGGTTGCCGGGAAGCGGGTCGATAGGCTCGGCACCCGCTGGCACGGTGGCCACATGCCGGTCGAGGACGCGGTGGGCAACCGGGCCTTGTACCGGCCTCGCAGGCGATCTGTCATGCGAGCCATTCCACTCCTTCGGTTCTCGGCCCCGCGCCGATAGGCTCTCACGTCTCGACAGAACGCAAGAATTTGAGGTTACCGGCAGCGCGCTTTGCGCTCTTCTCGTCGCCCGACTCGATGATTCGCTGATAGATTTCACGAGCCGACTCAGGGTCACCTTCGATCGCGAGGAAATACGCAACATCGAGATAGCCTCGCCACGCGATGCCGCCTCCACCTCTGCCAAGAGCTGCGTCGAGGCATTCCGTCACAATTGCGATCTTCCCCGTCGACAACAAGTCGCTTACGGTAGATTTCACTACATCGGCTCGGTCCTCACAAAGTGCTCGCGTCAGAATAGAGGTCGCCTTGGCGGTGTCGTCTTGGAACTCGACAGAGATGCGACTTAGGTGACGGAGACCCACTGACGATACTTCGGGGTCGGCACTAGCGCTCATCTGTTCGAGCAGACTGGCAGCTCGGAGCGTCTCGATTCGGCCTGCTATTAACTTCGCAACCTGATCGGCCAGCTCTACTCTGCCGATCTCTACGACCCGGCTGACGAGCCGAGAGAGACGGTCGCCGCCTTCATCTTGACGAGTCAAGACTTCGGCGAACTGGTAGATCGGACCCGATGGCGACTCAGAACCCGGTAACACAGCCGCCCGTTCGAGAAGATCAGCGAGCCCGGTTAGCCCCAGACTAGACGGTTTCTCCCGTGCGAGGGCGTAGGCGAGATCGGCGACGCACTGGGGGCCCCCGATCTCAATCGCGCGAGCTAACCAATGCTTCTTGGTGGCCGGGCCGGCCCGTCGGAGACAGTAGTCGGTGAGCTCGTGAACCACGTCAGGTTCCTGCCGCTCGATCCCGTGCGAGAGGATGCGAGCAGCTTCAGACGCATTGTTCTCGTACTTAGCCTGCTTAGCGAGTTCCAGAAGCACATCCCGGCGATCCGGTAGACCCGATCTATCCCCCCGCTTCCATTCGTAGGCATCTCGCCTCGCCAGGACCGCCTCGGCCTCGCGACTCCACGCCGCAGCAAGTTCGAGACGGGCCTGACGACGTAGGCACCATGACCCGTCGGTGAGTACTTGCCAGTAGTCGCTCCAGTAGAGACCTGGCTCTCGCCTATAGAGGCGCTCGTAGCTCCTTACAGCGTTCTCATATGCCTTGTCTTGGTGATCGTAGCTTCTCGTCGATCTCGCCCTTTCCGCCAGCTCCCGTGCCTGCCGAGCGTCATAGTTTTCTTCCACACTCGCCCTCCTCAGCAACGAAGTCGGACAGTTGGAGCAGAACCGACCTTGCGGACATTCTGTCCATAGCCAGTCGGTCCTCAAGAATCATGACATCGGGTGCCGTTAGAAACCATTGGCCCGGTCGACTGCGCACACAACAGATGAACAGGATAGATACGGCATCGCCGCGTCGTAGGTCTCTTCGGAACCCTGCGATGCGCCTGTCGGCGATCCCCCACAACGACCTCTGGCGGCGAGGACCACCATGGCGATCCCTCGAAGGCGACAACCAGACCGATGTCGCCCAGGGCCCGCGACCACCGATGTCGTTGGCTCGGTTATCCGGCGCTGTCCTGCTCGAACTCTCGGGCGAGCAGGTATGGGTCGGGGCGCAGCAGGGCGACTCGCACGCCGCCAGGCGAGCACGCAGGCGGCACGGCCCGGCCAGTGCGGGGCGCCCCGACCACGCGGGCCAGCGCCGATTGGCTCGACAAGGTTCGGCCCGCCGAGCGCCGACGGTGGTGGAGACCGTCGCCGCGCTCGTCGCGGTGTCCCGTAGGGGCTGGATGCGCCAGGTCGGAATACGCGCCAGCGGGCTCTCGCTCACTCGCCCCGACTGAGGAGAACGCCTAGCTGCGCCGGGGCCAACGAGATCCTCAGGGCTGAGTCGGCCTTCATCGCGGCCGAGATAGACCGGCCGTCTGGCCGCTCGTGAGGTTCGTCTGCGAGCACGCCGCCCGCGCTAACAGCGGGGGGCGGTGGGCCGTCGAGTCGATCTGCGTGCGCTCGGCGAACTGGCGCACTGATCTCGACGATCGCCACGGAGGTGCCGGAATGATCTCCATCTGGGTGCGGATTTGGGTGCGAACTCGTGTCGAACGCGGCCGTGGGTGCGAGTTCTGCGACCTTCGGCGTCAGCAAAGTGCCTGGTAGCAGGCCTAGTACTGGCGGTCGGCCGGCCTCCTAAAGCGGGTTGTCGCAGGTTCGAATCCTGCCGGGGGCGCCCAGGTCCACCAGGGCATCTGATGCCAGTCGTGCGGCGCCGCGAGCATCCATCCGCGTCCTTGGGTGCGGACCTGAGTGCGAGATTCGCGGCGCCGAGCGATCGACGCTTGCCGGGCCCTCAAGCGAGTCGGTCTCCGACAGGTCGGGGTGGTTCACCCGTCCCACGCCGATCCTCATTGGCTGGCGCGGGAGCGATGTCCTGGGCGCGGCGCTGCCCGCCAAGCGCGACGGCAGAGCGATGAGAGCCCTCACCACGCCCAACTGCTTTCGACGTGACGTCGCATTGACAGGACGATGACGCGCTGGATCGATGCTTCGCGCCATGGGCAGCTCTCCCGGGAGCCCACGGACGCTCCGTGGGGCGATCATGTCGGTGGCCGGCACCAGCTCTGTTCCGCGGATCGTCGCGTTCCAATTCAACCCCGATCAGGTCAGCCGGACGCTGACGCCGCGGACGGCCACGGAGGCCGGTCAGGTCGCCCCGGGCGACGCCCTGCGCACGCGGGGCGCCCCCGTGGAGATGATCGCCATGACGGTCGAGGTGGACGCCACCGACGATCTCGAGCGTGGCGACTCGGTGGCGGCGACCGTCGGGGTCGCCCCGCAGCTGGCGGCGCTGGAGATGCTGCTCTACCCCTCGACCGACCAGGTCCTCGCGTCCGCGGCGATGTTGCTCGCCGGCACGATCGAGATCCTCCCGCCGGAGGCCCCGCTCACCGTGCTGGCGTGGGGTCCGACCCGCGTGGTCCCGGTGCGGCTGACCGGCCTGACCGTCACGGAGGAAGCCTTCGACGTGACGCTGAACCCGATCCGCGCGACGGTGCAGCTGACCGCGCAGACCCTCTCATACCACGATCTGCAGGTGACGGACGCGGGCTACTCGTTGTTCCTGGCCCACCAGGTGCTCAAGGAGACCCTGGCGAGCTCGTCCCTCGCGCTCTCGGCGAGCGCGGCCGTCACGGCGGGCCGCTGAGGTGGCCGGACCGGGCCGCTACGCCGGCCTCGACACCGGCGTCGCGTCCGTGCCGCTGGCCTCCGGCGGGAGCCGCGAGGTGCGTTACGTGCGCCGTCGCCCCCTCCCGCCGCCGGATTCGCTGGTCGTCCTGGCGCGCCACCGGGTCCTCGACGGCGATCGGCTCGACCTGATCGCCGCGCGCTACTACGGGGACCCGACGGCCTCGTGGCGCATCGCGGAGGCCAACACCGCCTTCGACCCTGACGCCCTGACCGGCCCCGACGCCGTCGGGAGCGTGCTCGTCATCCCCGTGCCGGGGATGTGACCGTGCCTTCGCTCGGGCTTCGCCTCACCGTGCTGACCGGGAGCACGGTCCCGGTGCCGCTCCCCGGCCCGCTCGCCGCGCGGGTGCGTTCCGTGCAGGTGACCGAGTCCGACGAGGACCGATCGGTGTTCACCGTGACCCTCGACGCGGGACGGTCGAGCACCGACGGCGCGCTGGACCCCGGCGCGCTGGCCGCCTCGCCGCTGCGGGCCTTCGCCCGCGTGGTGCTCGTCGTGACCTTCGGCGCACTGCCCCAGGTCCTCGCCGACGGCATCGTCACCGAGGTCCGCTGGACCCCGGGCGACCACACCGGGGAGGCCACCCTCAGCGTCACGGGCGAGGACGTCTCGACCCTCATGGACCGCACCGAACGCGACGTCGAGCACCCGGGCCTGGACGACTATCCGCAGGTGCTGGCGGTCCTCGCGCGGTACGCGGCGGACGGCATCTACCCGCTCGCGGTGCCCACCCCGGCCACGGACCCACCGCTGCCGATCGACCGCATCCCCACCCAGCACGGCACCGACCTCGAGCATCTCGTCACGCTCGCCCGCCGGCACGGTTACGCCGCCTACGCGCTCCCCGGACCGACGCCGGGCACCAGCCGCTTCTACTGGGGACCGCCGGTCCGGGCCGGCGTTCAGGGCGCCCTGTCGGTCGACCTCGGTCCGGAGACCAACGTCGTCTCGATGAGCTTCCGCGCGCAGGCGTGGGCTCCGGTCACGGTCTCCGGGGCGATCGTCGACCGCCGTACCGACACCGTCGTGCCCGTCGTCGCGGCGGTCCCGTCCCGCCCTCCGCTGTCCGCGGTCCCGTTGTGGGCCTCGGCCGGTGCCCAACGGGGCGAGCGGCGGCTGCGGGACCCCGGCAGCGACGCGATCTCCGCGCAGGCCCGGGCCCAGGGCGAGGTCGACCGCAGCGTGGACGCGGTCGTCGCGGAGGGCGAGCTGGACGGAGCCCGCTACGGCGCCGTGCTGCGCCCCCGTGCGCTGGTCGGGGTCCGCGGGGCGGGGTGGTCCCACGACGGGCTCTGGTACGTCCGCCGGGTCGCGCACACGCTCGCCCCCGGCAGCTTCCGGCAGGCCTTCACCCTGTCCCGGGACGGTTACGGCTCCACCCTGCCCGCGGTCCCGGTCACGGCGGTGGGCTGATGCGCACCTTCTACGGAAAGTATCGCGGTCGGGTGGAGAACGACGTAGACCCGCAGGGGCGGGCCCGTGTGCAGGTCTCGGTCCCCCGGGTGCTGGGCGAGGGCCGCCTGAGCTGGGCAGAGCCGTGCGTCCCCCACGCCGGGCCGGACCAGGGCTTCCACACCGTGCCCCCACGCGGGGCGGCGGTGTGGGTGGAGTTCGAGGGGGGCGACCCCGACTACCCGATCCTCGCGGGCGGACGGTGGGAGGCGAACCAGGCGCCGGCCCGGGGTCTGCCCACGGCCAAGGTGTGGAAGTCCGAGAGCGTGACGATCACCTTGAGCGACCTGCCGGGCGCCGAGGGTCTGACCGTGCGGGTCGCGTCGCCGACGGCGCCCCTGCCGCTGACCCTGTCGATGACCTCCGACGGGATCGAGCTGTCCGTCGGGGCCTCGAGCATCGTGCTTGACGGCAAGCAGGTCGCCATCAACAAGGATGCCCTGGTGGTGACCTGATGCCGGCGCCGCTGGTGACGACGACCTCGGCGGTGGTGTGCACCCACGGCGGCCAGGCGCGGGCCACCGTGCCGAACCCTCGGGTCCGGGTCGCGGGCAGCCCGGCGATCCTGCTCCCGACGCCGTGGACGGTGGCGGGGTGCACCCTGCCACCGCCCCCCGCTGCCCCGCCGCCCTGCGTGAGCGCGGTCTGGACGATGGGCACGCTGCGCGTCCGGTCGACGAACCAACCCCTCGTGGTGCAGGGCGGGAGCGGGACCTGCGTCCCGAACGGCACCCCGCCCGTCGTCATGACCGCCCAGCCGCGGGTGGTCGCCACGTGAGCCGCCGACCGCTGCACCTCGGCTTCCCGTGGTGTCTCGACCGGCGCGGCCGCACCACGAGCCTCGATGTCGAGAGCTACCTGCGCGGGCTGGTCGAGGCCGTCCTGTTCACCCGGCCCGGCGAGCGGCTGCACCGCCCCGAGTTCGGCGGTGGGCTCGACCGCCTGGTGTTCGCGCCGGCCGACGACGAGCTGTCCCGCAGCGCGCGGGCGCTCGTGCACGGCAGCCTGCAGCAGTGGCTCGGTGACCTGGTCCGGATCGAGGAGGTCACCGTGGACTCCGCGGACTCCCGCCTGGACGTGCGGGTGAGCTACACGCCGCTGGACGGTGCCGGCGGCCCCGGCGCCTCACGGACGGTCACGGTGCGCCGCGACGTCGTGACGGGCAGCGCCTCGTGACCGCGGTGGAGGACGACGCGCTCGCCATGGGGGTGGACCGCGAGACGCGGCGCGCGATGCTGGCCGCCGCCGACGCCCCGGACCTGCTCGGCGTCGACCGGGTCGAGGTCCTGTCCAACCTGCCCGGCCGCCCCGACACCGTGGCCGGCGTCCCGCCGCGCCGGACCCTCCTGGTCTGGCTGGTCCGGGGTCCGGTGCCCGATGCGCTGGGGGCCGACGGCGTGGCGATCGTCGGTGGTGTGCGGGTCGACCCGCGGGTGAACCCCGTCCGCGTGCGGTGGGCCCGGCGGGCCGATCGCCTCGCGACCGGCGGGAGCGGGCCCGTCCCCACCGCCGCCGACCGCGCCCTCGTCGAGCGCACCGTCGCGCGGCAGGACCGTCCCCGGGTCCTGGTGGTGCGCACCTCGTCGGCCGGGGACTGGTCCACCTACGTCCTGGTGCTGCGCGCCCCGGTCGGCCGGAGCGATCCGCCCGCCTTCGACCCACCGCTGGCGCGGGCGACCTTCTCCTTCACCGTCGACCTCCCCGCGTCGCTCGACGACCGGACGTCACCGCCGTCGACCCCTCCCGTGCCGTCTCCCGCCGCGGACTATCTGGCTCGCGACGCCGACGCGCTACGGACCCGGCTCGTCGACCGGATGGTCAGCCAGCTCCCGGACTGGCAGGACCGCAGCCCCGCGGACCCGCTCGTCACGGTGCTCGAGCTCTTCGCCGGGCTCGGCGATCGGCTCGCGATCTGGCAAGATTCGGTCGCCGCCGAGGCGTACCTGGGCTCGGCGCGGCGGCGGGCCTCGGTGCGACGACACGCGCGGCTGCTCGACTACCGGGTGCACGAGGGCTGCGCGGCGCGGACATGGCTCGCCTTCACGGTCGGCGACACCGACACCGACGACGACGACGCCGACAAGGTCGGCGCCGACGTGATCGACCTGCCGCCCGGTGTCGCGGTGGCCGACGGACCGCCGACGGGTCCCCGCTCCGAGCCGGGCCTCCCGCCCTCGGTGGCCGACGTCGTCGCCGACGGTGGCACGGTCTTCGAGACCTGCGCCCCGGTGACGGTGCGCCGGGCGCGCAACGCGCTGCCGTTGCACTCGTGGGGGGATCCGGAACACGTCCTGCCTCCCGGGACGACCTCGGCGTTCCTCGCTCCCGGGCCGGCGGACCCGGGGCTGCGCGCGGGTGACGTGCTCGTCCTGGCCGCGCTCGGGGCGACCGGGGTGGCCGAGGACGGCGACCCGAATGCTCGGCACGCCGTGCGCCTGGTCGCCGACCCCGTCGTGCACGTCGATCGCCTCGCCGACGGGCCGGTGACGGTCCTGGAGGTGCGCTGGGGACGGGACGACGCCCTGCCCGCTGCGCTGGTGGTCGCGCGACGCGGCGCCGACGGCCGGCCGCGCCTGGCCGCGGTCGCGCTCGCCAACGTCGTGCTCGCCGATCACGGAGCACGGACGGGCCCGGAGGCGCTGGTCCCCGAGCGGGTCCCGTTAACGGGCGCCGTCCTCCCCCGGCTGGCCCGCCCCGATCTCGCCTGGGTCGACCCCCCCGGGGCCGCACCGTCGAGCAGCGTCGCGCAGGCCGGCAGCCCCGCCGCGGCCGACGCGCTGACCCCGGACCCGTACCGGGCCGCGCCGGCGCTGCTCGTCGACGACGGCACCCGCGTCTGGACACCCCGCCCGGACCTGCTCGACGTCGGCCCCGGCGCGGCCGGCGTCGTCGTCGAGCCCGAGACCGACGGCACGTGCCGCTTGCGCTTCGGCGACGGGGTGTCCGGCCGTCGGCCGGACCCCGGGACCGCCCTGCACGCCACGTACCGGGTGGGAGGCGGCGCCGCGGGCAACGTCGCGGCCGGCGTCCTGACCACGATCCTCGCCTCGACCGTGACGCAGGCACGGACGACGGCCCGGTCGTGGACCCGGCTCCGGGTGACCAATCCCCTGCCCGCTCGCGGCGGCACCGACCCGGAACCGCTCGCGGACGCCCGCGAGCGGGCGGCGCGGGCGTTCCGGACGCAACAGCGGGCCGTCACCGAGTCCGATCACGCCGCGGCCGCCCAGGACCATCCCGGCGTCTCCCGCGCCGTGGCCCGCCGCCGCTGGACCGGTTCGTGGTACGTCGTCGACGTCACCCTCGACGTCGACGGCGAGCAGAGCGAGACGCCGGCGATCTGGTCGAGCGTGGCACGCGATCTGGAGGCCCGGCGGATGGCGGGGGTCGACGTCGCGCTGTCGACGCCGGTGCCGGTGCCCGTCGAGATCGTCATGTGGGTGCACGTGCGTCCGGGCTTCCCCCGTGCGCAGGCGCACGCGCTGCTCGCCGACGCGTTCGCCGCCCACGCCGGTGGGTTCTTCGATCCCGCCCGGTTCACCTTCGGCCAACCCTTGCCGGCCGTCGACGTCGTCCTCGCCGCGATGGCGGTGACCGGCGTCGACTGGGTCGAGGTCCGTGACGACCCCGAGCACCCGCCCGAACGCGGGCGTACGGCCCTCGACAATCCGCCGCGACCACGGTTCCGCCGCTGGGGCGCCACTCCCACCGCGCCGTCGGACCGGATCGACGTGGGCGCCCGGGAGGTCATCCGCGCCGACAGCGACCCGACCCGCCCCGAGAACGGTCGCGTCGAGTTCGTGCTGTGGGGTGGCGTGTGACGGCGCCACGGTCCCCGGAGCCGCCGTCGATCACCAACCCCCCGGGTCGCGCTGCGCTGGACCGCCGGGTCGCCGCCCACCCGGTGTCGCTGGCCCGGATGCGAGCACGCCTGGGGGCCGAGGACCAGCCACTGGCGGTGCGGGCGCTGTCCGGGCACGCGAGCGACGATCCCGCGATCGCCCTGCTCGACGCGTGGGCGACGGTGGCCGACGTCGTCTCGTTCTACAGCGAGCGGATCGCCGACGAGGGATACCTGCGCACCGCGACCGAGCCGGCGTCGCTGCGGGAGCTCGGGCGGACCCTCGGCCACGAGCTCCGGCCGGGCGTCGCGGCCCAGGTCGGCCTCGCGTTCACCGTGGACGACACGGCCGGCTCTCCCTCGGAGGTCGACGTCCCCCGGGCGACGCCGGTGCAGACCGTCCCCGGGCCGGGTCAGTCCCCGCAGGTGTTCGAGACCACGTTCGACCTCACCGCCCACGCGGCGTGGAACGCGATCCCCGTCGGGAGCGGGGAAGTCCAGCCCGCCCCGTCCGGTGCCACAGGCACGCTCTGGGTCGAGGGGACCGCTCCGGGACTGCGGGCCGGTGACGCCGTCGCGGTCGGCACCGGGGACGCGGGGTCGCTGTGGGTGGTCACCGCGGTCGGCGAGAACCCGGACGGGCGGGTCGGGTGGACGCGGCTGGACCTGGCTCGTCGCGGAGCTGTGACGACCTCGGCGGGCGCACCGTCGCCGCCCGTGCACGCCTTCACGACCCGGTCGTACCTGTTCGGGTGGAACGCGTCGGCGTCCGCCCCGGACGCCCACGAGGAGGGGGCCACCCTCGACGTCGACGGCGACCACCCGGAGATCCTTCCGTCCGGCGTGGTCGCCGTCGAGGTCGGCGGGCGGGTCGTGGTCCGCACGGTGCGGGACGTCCACGCCGACACCGTGGCGGGCGAGGTCGTCGGGACCCAGATCACCCGCATCGGGAGCCGAATCACCCGCATCACGCCGGAGGGCGATGTCGGAACCTTCACGGCGCCGGAGCGTCGAGGTGCCGTGGTCCACGCCGGCTCCCGGGCGCTGCCGGCGGCGCGGCGACCGCTCACCGCACCCGTGACCGGTCGGGACCTCGGCCTCGCCGCCACGGCTCCGCTGCTGCCCCCGGGACGGCTGGTGGTCGTCACCGGCTACCCGGTCGGCGTCGCTCCCCCGAGGCCGGGCACGCCCGACGCCGCGCTCCCGCCGCCGCAGGCCGAGACCACCCGGGTCGTGTCCTGCTCGGCCGACAGCGCGAGGCCCGGCGTGATGGCCGTCGCAGTCGACCCGCCGCTGCAGGAGCGCTACGACCCACGCGGGCTGACGGTGCTGGCCAACGTCGTCCCCGCCACCCACGGCGAGACCGTCACGCAGGTCCTCGGGGGTGGCGATGGCCGTGCCGACCACCAGGAGTTCCTCCTGCGCCGCGCGCCCCTGACGCACGTCCGGGCGTCCACCGCGACCGGGATCCGCAGCTCGCTCGAGGTCCGGGTCGATGACGTCGCGTGGACCGAGGTCGAGTCGCTGGCCGACGTCGTCGGCGACGCGCACGTCTACGCCGTACGCGAGCAGGACGGCACGGCGACCGTCGCGTTCGGGGACGGGAACCACGGGGCGCGCCTGCCCACCGGCCAGGAGAACGTCACCGCCACCTACCGGGTGGGCATCGGTCCCGACGGCGACGTCGTGCCGGGCCAGGTCGCCATGCTCGTGCGGCGCCCCTGGGGCATCCGCGCAGTGACCAACCCGTCGATCAGCGTCGACGCGGCCCCGCGGGAGACCTCAGATGAGGTACGCGCGACCGCACCGGTGCGCGTCCGCACGTTGGAGCGGGTGGTGTCCGTCGACGACCACGCCGACAGCGCGCGGGTCTTCGCCGGTGTGCAGGCGGCGACGGCCGCGACGGTGTGGGACGGCACCCAGGACGTGGTGACGCTCGGCCTGCTCGGCACGGGTGGGCGCCCCGTGAGCGATGCCCTCCTCGTCGACCTGCGCCGAGCACTGGACGCGGTGCGCGACCCGACGACGCCCCTGCTCCTCCAGCGGATCGACGTCCTCGCGTTCGGGGTGCAGGTCGAGATGGCCACGGACCCGGCCTTCCGCCGCGAGGACGTCGAGACCGCCGTGACCGACGCGTTGGACGGTGCCTTCGGGCAGGGGCGCTGGGCCCCGGCGACACCGGTGACCGCGGCCCGGGCCCTCGTCATCGTGCGCGCGGTGCCCGGCATCCTCGCCGCCCGTCTGCCCCGGTTGACGAGGGACGAGCGGGCGGAGGCCGTCCGGGCCGGGGCTCCGCGCCCTCGGCCCGGCGGCGTCGACGTCCTCGAGGCGCAGACGGCCCGGTGGGAGGACGGGGAGGTCCGGCCCGCGCAGGTGCTCGTCCTCGACCGGGACGTGACGTTCGGGGGCCTCCTGTGACGACCTCGACCCCCGTGGACCGTGTGCTCGCGCGCCTGCCCGCGTACGTCCGCGCTCGCGACGTCGAGGGCGGAGGCGTGCTCCGGGCGCTGCTCACCGCCGTCGCCGACGAGCTCGCGATCCTCGAGAACGATCTCGAGGAGTTGTACGACGGATGGTTCGTCGAGACCTGTGCGGAGTGGCTGCTGCCCTACCTCGCTGACCTGGTCGGGCTTGAGGAGCTGCCGGGGGATCTCGGGCCGGGCACCAGCCGGCGCGCCCTGGTCGCCAACACCATCGCCTACCGGCGGCGCAAGGGCACGGCGGCCGTCCTCGGGCGGGTCGCCGCGGACGTCACCGGGTGGCCGGCGCGCGCCGTCGAGTACCACCAACGCCTCGTCACCAGTACCGCCCTCGACTACGTCCGTCCGGACCGGCCCGCGACGGCCTCGGTGCGCGACCCGGACCCGTTGCGCCTCGCCGCACAGGACGCCGCGGCCGCGTCGAGCCTGCTCCCGGGACTCGACCCGCTCGCTCACACCGTCGAGGTCCGCCGCATCGGCTCGCGGCGCGGTCGCTACGGGCTGGCCGCCGTGGGGGTGCATCTGCACCCGCTGCGCGTCGACGAGATCGGGGAACGCGGCTGGGCCGACGCCGGGACCTCGCCCTCCGGTCGGACCGTGGACCCGCTCGGGCGGGCGGTCCCGCTGTTCGTCCCGCGCTCCGACGACGGCACGGACCCGGCCACGCCGCTGGACCCGCATCGCCTGCACGCGTTGCTCGAGTCCACCCGGGCCGGCGGCAGCGATCCGGCGAGGCTCCCGGTCGGGGTTCGCGTGGGCGACGACCCGCCGTTGGCGCCCGAGGCCCTGCGGGTGGCGGGGCTGGAGGACCTGGTCACGGGGACCGGCGCGCCGCCGGTGCAGGCCGTCCTCGACCCCGTCACGGGTCGCCTCGCCCTGCACCCGGACGACGGGCGCGTCGTGGCCGTGCGCTACTCGATCGCCTCGACGGCCGAGGTGGGTGCGGGTCCCTGGGACCGGTCCGTGGTGCACTCCTCGGTGCTCGCGACGGATCGTTACGACGGGCATCCGGAGCCCGTCGCCCAGGCGGCGGCGCGGGCCCCCACGACGTCGATCTCGCAGGCACTGGCCACCGCTCGGCCACGGTCCGATGAGACCGTCGTCGTGTCCGTCGGGGACAACGCGACCCACGTCGGCGACGTGCGGGTGACCGTGCCGCACGGGGGACGCGTCGTCATCGTGGCCGCGGCGCGACCGCTCGGGAGCGACTCCCCCGGCACCTACCTGCCGGTGGGCCTGCGCCCGCACCTGCGCGGCGACGTCATCGTCACGGGAGGTCCGGGCGCCAGCGTGGTCCTCGACGGCCTGCTGATCGAGGGCCGGGTCGTCGTCGCGCCGGGCGAGCTCGGGGCGCTGACCCTCGCGCAGACCACGGTCGTGGGGCACGTGGTCGTCGAGGCCGGCTCCGCCGGAGCGAACGGGGATCTCCGCGTGCGCGGCGTGCGCAGCGCGCTCGGTGACCTCGCGCTCGCCCCCACCGTGCCCTCCCTCGCCGTCACCGACACGATCGTCGACGGTGCGGCGACCGCGCTCGGGGCCCACGCGACGCTCGACGGGGTCACGGTGCGTGGATCGCTCGCCGCGCGCTCGCTGGAGGCCAGCAGCTGCCTGCTCGACGCCGACCTCGCGGTGGCCCACCGTCAGAGCGGGGGGCTGCGCTTCACCTGGACCCGGCCCGACGCCCTCACGCCCCGGCGCTTCCGGTGTGTGCCCCCGCAGGCCGGGACGGACGCACCGGCACCCGTCTACGCGTCGACCCGCCCGGGCGCGCCGGATCACCTCGCGCTCGCGAGCACCTGCCCCGACCCGATCCGGCTCGGCGGCGAGGACGGCGCCGAGATGGGCGTGCACCACCACCTCCGCCGACCCCTGCGCCGAGCCGCGGCGGTCCGGGCGCTGGCCCCCTACCTGCCCGTCGGGCGCGAGCTCGGGATCTTCGGGAGCGGATGATGCACGGCGACTTCAGCCGGTTCACCTTCGACGAGACCCGCGACGACCGCGCGGTCCTCCTGCAGCAGGGTCGCGTCCTGCTCGACGCCGACTGGAACGAGCAGGCCGAGATCAGCGCCCGCCGGGACGAGATCCGCAGCTGCGATCTGCTCGGTCGGCACGGTGGCTTCGCCGGCGACGCCGGCTTCGCGGTCGGCGGCGCCTCCGCGTCCGGGGTGGCGTGGTCGTCACTTCGCCTCGGGGCCGGCGCGTACTACGTCGACGGGAGCCGGTGCTTCCTGGGCGACGCCGCGACCCTCGCCACGGACCTCGAGCTCACCGAGCCCGGGCCGAGCGGCGACCACCTGCTCTACCTCGACACCTGGGTGCACCACGTCACCCCCGACGAGGACCCCACCCTGCTCGAGCCGGCGCTCGGCGGGCCCGACACCACGACCCGCACCCGCACCGTCTGGCGGGTGCGGACCGCGAAGGTCGACGCCGACGTCACGACGCTGCCGACGCCGATCGCCAGCCCGACGCGCGGCACGATGACCGCGTCGTTGACCCCCGGCCCGGTCGACCCCCTGGACGGGTCGCCCGCGTCCGGGCGCTACACGCGGCTGGAGAACCAGCTCTACCGCGTCCAGATCCACGACGACCGCACGACGTCGGCGCAGTACCTGTGGTCGCGCGAGAACGGCAGCGTCACCGCCCGGGTGCTCGAACTGACACCGGGCGCGGCGCACGACCCGTGGACCCTGCGGATCGACCGCGCCGGCCGGGACGAGGAGCTGTCGATCCGCCAGGACGACCTCGTCGAGGTCACGAGCGCCGACCGGGCGCTGGACGGGCTCCCGGGGTTCCTCGCCACGGTCGGGGCCCCGGACCGCCTGCAACTGCCACTCACCTGGCTCGGCGAGCCGCCGACCCCACCACTGACCGAGCTCGGGGCCGGACCGATCGTGCGTCGGTGGGACGGCCGGGGCACGGTGGACGACGGCGCCGCCCCGCTGGAGTCGGGGATCGAGGTCGCCTTCCCGGGCGGGACGTACCGCGTCGGTGACTACTGGTTGATCCCGGCCCGCGCCGTCCGCCTGGCCTACGGTCTCGCCGACCTGCCCGGCACCATCCTCTGGCCCAAGGACGACCAGGACCGTCCGCTCCCCCGGACACCGGACGGCCCCTCCCACCAGGTCGCCGAGCTGGCCCTGCTCAGGAGGAGCGCCGACGGGAAGTGGACCGTTCGGACCGACCTGCGTCGCCTCGCCCCGCCGTTGCCCGACGCGCTGACCCTCTCGGTCGTCGGCGGTGACGCGCAGGAGGCCCCGGCCAACACGCCCCTCCCCCAACCGATCCGGGTCGCCGCCCATCGCGGTGGGCTGCCGGTGCGCGGGGTCCGCGTGCGGTTCACCGCCGGCGCCGGCGCGACGGTGGCCGTCGCCGGCGGGACGAATCCGGGGGTCACCGGAGCGGACGGGACGATCTCCGCGCAGTGGACGCTGAACCCCGCCACCACCGCAGACAGCACCCAGACCCTCGATATCCGGCTCGACGACGGCACCGGCATCCCCCTCACGGTGACCGGCCGCAAAGCGATCACCGTCGACCAGATCGAGCGGGAGATCGCCGAGCTCGACGCGAGGCTCACGGCGCTCAAGAAGATCCTCACCAAGAGGGGTGACCTCTACGTCGCCCAGGGCGACGGCGACCCCGTCCGGCTCGGCCTCGGCGCCCAGAACCAGGTCCTCACCGCCGACCCCAACGCCGCCACCGGCCCCGGCGTCAAGTGGGCGACCGTGGACCAGAGCGGCAAGGTCGACAAGTCCACGCTCACCGCCACCGGCGACCTCTACGTCGCCAGCAGCGCCGGGACCCCCGCACGCCTCCCCGTCGGTACTCCGAACCAGGTCCTCACCGCCGACCCCAACGCCACCGCCGGCCCGCGCGTCAGATGGGCCGCCGTCAACCTCGACGCCAAGGTCGACAAGTCCACGCTCACCACCCGGGGCGACCTCTATGTCGCCGACAACGCCAACAGCCCCACCCGCCTGGGCCTCGGCACCCAGAACCAGGTCCTCACCGCCGACCCGAACACCGCCGGGCCGGGCGTGAAGTGGTCCACGCTCGACCTGAGCAGCAAGGTCGACAAGTCCACCCTCACCGCCACCGGCGACCTCTACGTCGCCAGCAGCGCCGGGACCCCGGCACGCCTCCCCGTCGGCAACAACGGCGACATGCTGATGGTCGGTTCCGACGGGAACCGTGTGAGGTGGGCGAATCTCATCTCCATCCGCTACAAGACGGCCGATGAGTCCCGGTCGAACGGACACGTGATCAACGACGACGCGGCCCTGACTTTCAGGACCGGCGACCCCGTCACCGCCGGCATCTTCGTCATCGACGGACTCATCGTGTACACGACCACGACCACCGCCGCGTGGAAGGGACGGCTGATCCACAACGGCAGCGCCACGTCACGGCTGTCCGTCAAGTACCTGGCCGCGAACACCGAGTCGCCGAACCGCGACTTCGGCAACGGGACCCAGTTCGAAGCCGCCGGCAACGTTCCCGGCCAGCGAGGAGTCATCCAGGTCCTCGGCACTCTCGATTCCGGCGGTTTCGGGGTGGACCTCATGCTGCAGTGGTCGCAGAGAAGCGACGAGAACACTCCGACGACGGTGCACGCCGGGTCGTTCCTCCGTCTCATCAGAGTCCGCTGAATCCTGGGAAAGGACGTCTCGTGAGCGACACCGACAACCCGACCACCATCCGCTACAAGGACTCCGACGAGACCCGATCGAACACGAGTTCCCTCCAGGACGACACCGCGCTGAGCTTCCGGGTCGGGGAGACCGTCGCCAGCGGCATCTTCATCGTGGATGCGCTCATCGTGTACTCGAGCACGCCCACGGCGAACTGGAAGGGAAAGTTGGTCCACAACGGCAGCGCCAGGTCACGACTGTCCGTCAAATATCTGTCCGCGAACACCGACGTACCGAACCGCGACTTCGGCGACGCGTTCCCGTTCGAGGCGGCCGGCAACAACGTCGCGGGACATCGAGGGGTCATCCAGCTCCTCGGCACCCTCGACTCCGGGGGCTTCGACGTGGACCTCGCGCTGCAGTGGGCGCAGAGAAGCGCCGAGAACACCCCGACCACGGTCCACGCCGGGTCGTTCCTGCGTTTGAGCCGCGTGCGCTGAGGACGTCGTCCTCATTCCTCCGAGGGCCAGTAGAGGTGGAAGAACCGGTCGTGCCGACAGTTGGGACGCGCGCAGATGCCGGAGTCCTCGTCGATGTATGCGAGGCACGGATCGTCCCAGGGATGTGCGAGGTGGGAGCAGCCGCCCAGCACCGACCCGGCGGGCGGGCCGGTCTCCGGAGGATCCGTGGCCGCCGACAGGACGACCTCCGTACGGTGCTGCTCCTTGTGTCGATCGTTGCATCGGGGCGCGTAGTAGGTCGCGTCCGGGATCGCGACAGGCGGATCGGGCGCCCGGAACCGGATCGTGATCGTCGCTCCCGCGTTCGCGGGAACCACCGGCACAGCCGTCCGCAACTGGAAGTACGTGCCGATCGTCAACCCCGCCTCGTCCTCGAGCACCAGATCGGCCGACCCAAGGTTCGCCACCTCCACGATGCGGTCGCTGATTCCTCCCGCCGGGACCCAGCCATCGAGGTCGTCGTCGTCCGGGAAGCGCACCCACGGCGGCACGTCGATCCACGGCTGGCGGGCGTCGTCGTCGGTGGCGGCGACGACCCACGTGTAGCGCCGCGTGAACGGCCCGTCGTTCCCGATCTGGACGTGCCAGCTCGAGCCGAGCTGATCGAGCTCCACGCGAACGAGATGGATGCCCTGCCCTTCGTCGATGCGGGTGGCCGACGCGACCACGCTGCCTGCCGCGTCGGTGATGGCCGCCGACACGGGGAACGTCGTCGGGGCGACGGGCAGGCCCGTGCCCGCCCGCAGCAGGATGCGCGGTGGTGGGTCGTCCGTCGTCGTGATGACGTCGTTCACGACGACGAGGCGGAGGAACATCTGCCGATCGATCCCGACCGACTCCTCGAAGCCCACGAACGGGCTCGAGCCCCCGGCGGCGACCGAGAGCGGCGAAGCATCGTCCGGGAAGACCTGAGGCTCCAAGGGACCCACCTCCGACGGGTGACAGGTGACGGGTGACGGGTCGCGACGCGCGTCGCGAGGCCCGACGTCAGGGAACGTTCTTGAGCGGGAACTGCATGGCACCTCCGCGGAGCGCGACGGTGCCGCGACCTCGCGCTGCCGCGAGCGTGTCGTCGCACTCGGGCTCGTAGCGAGCAGTGATGGTGTCCTGGGGCACGCGATGACGGATGCGGATCGACCCCTCCGAGTTCGGCCCGAGCACGCCCGGTGTCGCGACGACCGAGAACCACTGGCCGACGAGGCGGTCGGGCGGATCCTCGATCGTCAACGGTGCGGACCCGAGATTGGCCACGGGCAGGTCCTCCTCGACCGTCATACCCGGGGCGAGATGGGAGGAGAAGCGCAGCTCTCGCGGCAGGTCGATCCACGGTGCGCGCGCGTCCTCGTCGGTTCCCGCCACGGTCCACGTGAACCGCCGCCGGCGGTCGTCGTCGTTGCGCAGCTGCAAGCCCCACGTGGCGCCCGTCTGCTCGAGGTTGATCACGACGAGCTGCATGCCGTTCGCCTCTGGTCGGGTACTCGCCGACCCGACGGGGAAGCCGCTCCCGTCGGGGATCGGCGTCGCCAGCGGGAAGGCGCCGACCTCGGTGGGCGTTCCGGAGCCGGCCTGCAGCACGACCCCGGGCTGTGGAGGGTCGGCCCTCTCACCCGGCTCGCGGGCGGCCACGATCCGCACGACGATCGTCCTCGCCGCGGCGACGCTCTCATCGAACGACACCGCGTGACTCGTGCTGCGGGCGCCGATGAATTGGGGCGTGGCACCGTCCGGGAGAACCTGCCGCATCGACGAGCTCCTCACGCTCTCGGGGTGGACGTACTTCTCGGGCCCGCAATGAAGGCGGGTGCACGACGCGGACCCCCGGTTGGATCGGTGCCGTGGCATTCTGGGCGGGAGCCGGGAGGTTCTCTGTGCACGAAAGCGGACCGCGCCGCGCGGAACAACGACGCCGAGATGTCCACCCCGCGCGAATCCACGAACCGCCGTCGCCGCTCGAGCCCGGGCACCCGCTCGACGAGAAGGTGCAGAGGGCGATGGCGGAACTGCTGGGGCACGACTTCGGCGCGGTGCGGGTCCATGCCGACGCGAGCGCCCGTCGGGCGACCCGGGCCGTCGGGGCGGCGGCGTTCACCGTCGGACACGAGGTCGTGCTGGACCGCCCGGTCACGGCGCCCGGCGGGCCCTGGCTCCTGGCCCATGAGCTCACCCACGTGGCCCAGCGGTCGGGGCCCGCGACCCAGGTCTCCGAGTCCTCCGAGGCGTCCGAGGCCTCCGAGCGGGAGGCGGACCGCGCCGCGCACGTGGTCCTGCGCGGGGAGCCCGTCACCGTGCACGAGCACCTCGCGCCGGGGACGCCGGCGCGCGCCGACGAGTCCGGCATCGAGGAGTACACCGGGCCACCGGGGCCTCCGATCCGCCCACGGCCCGGCCGGCTGCCCTCGAACGCGGCGTCGACCGCCGCCCGCGCGGAGTTCGACCGCCTCCAGCCGGACCACGCCAGGCGTCTCGGCGTCCCCCAGGGCGGGCAGGTGCACCACGGCATCGAGCTGCAGGTCCTCGACCGCTATCCGGGTGCGTTCACCGCCTCGGAGCTGAACTCGCTGGCCAACATGAGGGGCATCCAGCCCGAGCAGGAGGGCCGCCGGCAACTGCACAACTCCCGGATCCGCGACGTCTGGGACCGCTTCTACACGCAGCTCGACGCCGACATCGCGCGGAACCACCTCCTCCCGGGCACGGCGGAGTACGTCACCTACGTCCGCTCGTTCCTCACCGAATGCCGCGCCCAGATCGACTACTACGAAGGCATCCACTTCGCCGAGAGCCGGTCGGTCCGGCTCACGGAGGACGACCAGAAGCGGGCCGACGAGGCACGCCGAGCGCTGGGTTTCGATCCGCTGGCGCCGCCGGAACCCGCGACCTACTTCGAGAGCCGGCTGCACCGCGGGCTCCCGGTCGCCGTCGGCGGGGTCACGGTGCCGGCCTCCGCGTTCCGGGTGGGACGGCACCCGGCGACCAAGCGGATCACGCACTACGTCGCGGAGAGCGGGGCGACCCTGACCGTCGTGTCGCGCGAGGGCGCCGTCGTGATGAACCGGGCGCTGGGCGATCTGCCGCTGCGGGCGCCGCTGGTCGATCCCGTCGACGTCTGCGTCGCGATCCTGACCGCGGGCCTCGGGGTGGCCGCGGCCCGTGGAGGCGTGATCAGCTTCGCCGAGGGGGCAGCCACCGAGGCCCTCGCCGGGAGCGCCCCGCGGGTCCGTGTGGCGCAGTTCGTCCGGGTGGAGGTCGTCAACGGGGTGCGCATCGCGGCCGAGGAGTCCGCCTACGACGCCGGCGAGGCGATGGTCGAGGAGGTGCACCAGCGGGCGTTGCGGCTGAGGCTGCCCGAGTGACCCGCTCACGCGGACACGGAGCCGTGATCTCCTGACGGTGGCGGCGATCATCGGGCGTCGGGTGGGTTGTAGACCGCGACGTCGTCGTACTTCGCGCCCAGTCCCTTGACCCGTTGCGCGGCGTAGGCCCGGGCGGCCTCGGGCGACAGGGGTGCGGGGAGACCGAAGTTCTGGTGGGTTGGCGAGGCCGTGACCTGGCCGACGATGAGGTTGCGGGTCGCCTCGACGTGGTCGTCGGGGATCCGGAACACGGTCTGCTGCCGGATGTAGCCCTCCGGGTCCTTCGCGTACTCCGGGGGGAGCGCGAGCGAGCCGCCCTTGGCCTGCGCCTTCGCCCCGGCGCGCTCGAGGGCCCCGACGGCCTTGACCGCCCCGGCACCGATGCCAGGGTCGGTCGCCAGGTCGTGGAGGTCGTTCACGTAGCGGCGGGCGGGGTCCGGTGGGCCGTACGCCTTCACCTGGGTCAGCTCGGTCCCGCTCGCGGTGTCGAGGGCCGGGAACTTCGCCTGGTACGTGTTCAGATCCACCGCCCCGCTGCGCTGTTGCCAGGTCCGCTCGGCCTTGTCGCCGGTGGCCACCTTGTTGAGGGTGCCGCGGGCGGAAGGCGTGGTCGCCGCCGGCTTCGCCGTGGGGCGGGCGGGTGCGCCGTGAGCCTCGGCGTGGCCCCGGAAGTCCTTCGACGCGGCCGTGCCCGTCGCCGGCGTCGGGGTCTTCGGCGGGCGGGGTGGCCCGCTCACCGGGGTCTCGGTCACGGTGACCTCGAGCGTGCCCGGCGCGACGAGCCGGCCCCGGCCACGCGGACGCAGGGTCTCCGGCGCACCCCCGGACGGACCGATCGCCTGGGCGTGGAAGGCGATGTCGAACCCGAGGTTGACCAGGCCCTCGGTCGTGGTGATCTGGTCGAGGTAGGCCCGCAGTCCGCCTGCGGCGACGACCTGCATGGTCTGCCCGGCGACGAACAACCCGATCTCGGTCGCCGCGATCGGATGGCTGAGGACCAGCGCGACGGCGGGAGCGAGCGTGGCCGAGCCGACCACGGCCTCGACGGCGATCCCCATGACGATCGGCAGCGAGAGACCGGCGACGAGCAGGGTCGTCGCCCCGGCCGCGACGCCCGTCACGGCCGCCACGGTGGCGGAGGTCCCGGCCCCGGCGGCCGCGGCGCCGCGCGTGGTCAGATCGGCCTGGGCGCGGAGCAGCGGATGCCGGACACGTAACGCGGGATTGCGGTACCACGCCAAGACGTACGCCGGCCCGAGCAGGCTGAGCCACCAGGGCGGTGCCTGCGCCGCGAGCTCTCGGTCCTGCTCGAACTCGCGCTGGATGTCGGCCGGGGTGCGCGGTCCATCGAGCTGGACCCGTCCGACCTCGAACCCGTGACGCTGGGCCACGACATGGGCCAGCTCGTGCCCCAGAAGGCGGTCGCCGGCGGGGCTTGCGGGGTCGTACCGGCCGGCGTCGAACACGACGTCCTCGCCCAGGGTCGCTGCGTTCGCGTCCAGCCGTCGGGCCACGCCCGCCGCAGCCGTGTCGGCGTGCACCCGGACCGTGCTGAAGTCGTGGCCGAGGCGGCGGGTCATCCGGTCCCGGACCGCTGGAGGCAGCGGGTGGCCCCCACCGTCCCGCGCCAGCGCGGAGACCAGGGCCGGCGCCGCGCGGTCGGGAGCCACGTGGCTCGGCGAGGGCGCCGGGCGGGGTCCGGCCGTGTCACGGGATGCCGTCACGGCACCCTCCGGCCACCGGGGAGCGGCGGGCTCACGCGACCGGACTTCGCGAGCTCCCACCGGGTGGCGCGCCGTAGGTGCTCGGCACGCATCGGGCCGCCGTCCTCGGCGGCGAGGTAGGCCGCCGTGAGCGCCGCCGCCGCGATGCCACCGCCCGGTAGGTCGATCTCGGCGAGGCGATCGGGGTCGACGTCGTGGGTGGGCACGGTCGGGGGCACCCCGACGCGCCAGAGCTCGCGACGGGTGGGGAGGTCCGGGTAGGGGAAGGTGACCACGACGTGCAGGCGCCGCAGGAACGCCGGGTCCAGGGCGGCGCGGTCGTTCGTGGTCAGCACGGCCAGCCCGCGGAACTCCTCCATGCGCTGCAGCAGGTAGCCGACCTCGAGGTTGGCGTAGCGGTCGTGGCTGTCGCGGACCTCGCTGCGCCGCCCGAACAGCGCGTCCGCCTCGTCGAAGAGCAGTACGGCCGCGGCGTCCTCCGCGGCGTCGAACAGGCGGGCGAGGTTCTTCTCGGTCTCCCCGATGTACTTGCTCAGCACCTGGCTCAGGTCGACCTGGACGAGGTCGAGCCCCACGGCTCCGGCCACCACCTCTCCCGCGAGGGTCTTGCCGGTCCCGCTGGGACCGGTGAAGAGCGCGGTGGTGCCGAGCCCACGCGTGCGGGCGCCGAACCCCCAGTCGTCGAGGACGGTGTGGCGATGGCGCAGCGCCGCGACCAGGGCTCGGAGCTGGGCGCGCTGTGGCTCGGCCAGCACGAGGTCGTCCCAGCCGGCACGGGGGACGACGACCCGAGCCCAACCCGCGAACGACCCGCGGCCGGCGCGACGGCAGGCCGACCAGAGCCGGTCGTGCCTCGCGTCCCCCCGGGCCTCGCCGCGTCCGTTCCCCGGGTTTGTCGCGGCGGCCGGGAGGGCGAGGTCCGCCGCGGCGTCCTCGACAGCCTCGAGGTCGAGGTCGAAGACGTCGGCGGCCCGGTCGCGCTCCTCGGTGGACACCACGTCCTCGCCGACGTCCCAGCGCCCCAGCGTCCGCGCCCAGAGCGCGCGGCGCTGCCCACGGTCTAGACGGGGCACGGCCACCGGCACCACGTGTGCCGCTGCGGCCGGCGGGACCTCGAGCCCGTCGCCGAGCAGCACGAGCGGCGCGTCGAGGGTGCGAAACGCCCGCGGCACCCAGTGGATGTCCTCCGCGCGGGCGAGGTGGACCGCCCACGCGCACCCGTCGAGCACCGTCTCGCGCTCCATCAGCCTCATGAGGCCGTCGCGCGCCGCCGGATCGGCGGGGATGTCCTCCGCGCCCATCCACCGCAGGCGCAGACCCGAGCGCACAGCGGCACGCGCCGCGACGGCCTCCCGGTTCGGTGGCTGCGGGCCGTGCAGCAGCACCGTCCGTTCCCGGCGCCACGTCCGGGCCACCTCGCCGGCCGCGGCGTCGAGCAGACCGGGAAGCCATGCGGGCCCGGCGACCGCACGCGTCAGCGCGGCGAGATCCGCGTCGAGGTGACCGGCACCGACCAGGTGGTGCAGCACACGCTCCTCGACGACCAGCGGGCTGTGCGTGGGAAACGCGGGCTCGGTCAGGCGCAGCAGTCGCCACCGCCGCAGCGGGGCCACCGGCGTCACGGCGTCCCAGTGCGCGTCCGGGAGCAGGCGCAGCGCCAGACCGAACGAGGGCTGGGCGCGTCCGGAGACCGCCTCGAGCTCGTCGCGCACCGCGGCGACGAGCTCGGGCCCGGCGGCGAGGAGGAGCACCGCGCGCTCGAAACCGCTGAGCCCGAAGCCCTCCGCGAGCAGGTCCAGCGGACCGGGACCACGCCGACGTCCCTCGGCGGCGGTCAGAGCGGCCCGAGCGTCCGCGATCTCGACGTCCTCCGCGTCCCCGGCGTCCCCGGCGTCCCCGGCGTCATCCGCGTCGTCAGCGGCGTCCGCGTCGTCCGCCTCCGCGGGCGACGCGGCCCGTGCGAGCGTCCGCAGCCGGGCCCGGAGCACCCCGAGCTCGGCAGCGAGGCAGACGCGCGGGTCCTCGGCCGCGTCGCTGCTCACGGGGCAGGCACCGTCAGGACCGGAGCGCCGGGGTCGTCGACGGACTCGACGCTCTCCTGGCTCTCGAGGCCGTCGACCCGCACCCGGACCCACCAGGGACCGGGCGCCACGCCGGCCAGGTCCAGCGTGAAGCGGGACACCGATGCCGACGCCCTGGGGGTCGCCGGGGCCGGTCGCACGGCCACGCTCGCCCCCAGAGCACCGGTGGCGTCGACGATCGCCGAGAGCCACACCTCGAGCCGTTGCCCCCGCTCCACCGGCGGGGAGACCCGCAGCTCGACGCCGCCGGCGGCGACCGGACCGAGGACGACGTGGGGGCGGACCGTCGCCGGCAGGGCGTTCGACTCGGCCGCCACCCGTGGCCGGTCGCCGTCGGCCGGCGGCTTCTCGAGATGCCGGACCTGGACCGCGTGCACCCCGATCGGCACCGCATCCGCGAGCGGGACCTCGAGCCGTGTCGGGGTCGACTCGGCGGGGGTGAGGGTCGTCGGCCCGATGCGCACCCGGGTGCTCGGCCCGGCGAGGTCCGTGCCGTCGAGGACGGCGGTGCCCCCGGCGGTCCCCTCGACGCGGACCGCCGTGAGCCGCGGCGAGGTCCCGGGCGCGACCGTCACGGTCCGCCGGCGCACCGGCCGCGCCACGTGCGGTCGCCGATCGGCCTCGACGAGCACGACCGAGGCGGTGTAGACGAGCGAGGGCGCGAGGGGCGCCTGGCACGCCGACCAGAGCTTGGTCATCTCGTCGAGCGAGAGCACGCGGGGCGTCACGCGGACCAGCTCCACCTGGTCGGCGAGGTCGGCGCCGCTCAGGTAGTCGAGCGGGGGCACGTCGTCCAGGTCCTCCAGCACCGACGCGACGAAGGACGGGCGCAGCACCGGGTCGGCGTGTAGGGCGGACGCCACCCGGGCGAGCAACCGATGCCCGTCGAGGGCGTCGTCGTCGCCGTAGGCGTGCACCAGGTAGTGCAGATCGAGCGCGGCCAGCGGTCGCTGCAGCAGCGTTCCGTCACCGTTCCGGGTCGGGAGGTCGCTGCCCTGCCAGCCCGGGTTGGGCGTGAGGGCGTAGAGGAAGAGGTTCACACCCGGGGCGTCGCCTGTGACGCGGTCGGGCCGCCTGGTGGTGACCCGGGCGCCCGCCAGCGGCGGCGGCGTCCGGAGCTGGAGCGCACGCTCCAGCAGGACGCGCAGGACGGCGGTGGCCGCGGCGACGGCGAGGTCGTTGCTCACCGCCGCTCCTGGCGCCGGACGAGGTAGTCGGCGTGGTCGACCCCCGGCGCGGCCCGCGCGGGCGGAGCGACCGCGGGCGGGTGGGTGGGCCGCACGGGAGCCGCGGGCGGCCCGGCTGCGGGATGTGCGGCGGCGCGGACCACCTCGACCCGCCCGATGTGGACGTGCACGTCGCTCGCTCCCCGCGCGGACGTGTCGCCCGGGTCGGCCGCTGAGGGCTCGGGTGTCGTGACGAGGACGGCCGCCCCACCGGCGGGAGGATCCGGACGGGGCCCCGGGGACGGGTGGACCACCGCCGGTTCGTCGAGCTCCAGCACGCCTGCCTCGCGCAGGGCCGGCAGGAGACGGCCGAGGATCGCGCCGTCGGGCATCGCGGCCAGGTCGTCCTGATGCCGGACCGGACGTACCCGGCCGGGTCCTGCGCGCGGCGAAGCCTCGACGCCGCCGCGCCCCGGATCGCGGCCGCGGGTGGGCCCGCCCGGCCTGTGTGGCGCCTGCCCCGGAGCGGCGGTGCGGTGTGGCCGTGCCGCGGTGACTCCGCTCGCGGCCCTCGGCCACGCTGCCGTCTCCGCGTCCTCGTGACCCGACCCCGACGCACCCACGCCCGGTGCCGGACCCGCGGAGCCCTGCCCCCCGACCGGCGCGCGCGTCAGCCCGACGTCGCCGTTCCCTGCGGGCCCGTCCGCCTCCTGAGCGACCGTCGGCCCGACGTCGCCGTTCCCCGCAGGCCCGTCCGCCTCCTGCGCGACCGCTGGCGCGTGCGCGGGAGATCGCGTCCCGAGCGCGGGGCGCGCGTCCGCTCGCGGCCTCGGGAGGTACGCCACGGGGCCTCCGGCCGCAGGAGGCTGATCGGACGGGCCGCGCGCCGGGTCGCTGCCTCCGCTCGCGGCCTTCGGCGACGCCGCCGATCCCGCGCCCTCGTGACCCGACCCCCACCCGCTCGTCGGTCCGGTGCCGCCGTCCCGCGCCGCGGACTCGTCCGCCTCCTCCACGATCCTCGACCCCGGCGCACGAGGTTCCGTCCCGACCGCGGGGCGCCCATCCGGACGCCGCTCAGCCGGGGACGCTGCCGGCCCCCGGGAGGCCGGACCCGCAGCGCTCCTGCCGTCCACCGGACCCGCTGTGTCGGTTCCCCCGACCGGCGGGCCGGCCAGCGGCGATACGGGCTCTCCACGCGCCGGGTCGGTCGGGTCTGCGCGGATCCTCCCGACGGTCCGCCCGTCCCGTGGCACCGCGAGCACCGGCACGCCCCCGACCGCACCCGACGTCGTCGCGGCCAGCCCCGCGGCACCGGGACCCGACGTCGATGCGGTCGGGGGGCCGATCGGCTCGACAGACCTCGCCGTCGCCGCGGTTCCCTCGACCCCCGGAAGCCTCTCGGACGAGCCGAGCCGCTGGTCGCCGTCCGCGCCGGGCCCGCCACGACCCACGGCGTAGGGGCCATCGGTGCGAGGAGCATCGGTGCGAGGGGCATCGGTGCGAGGGGCATCGGTGCGAGGGGCATCGGTGCGAGGGGCATCGGTGCGAGGGGCATCGATGCGAGGGGCATCGATGCGAGGGGCATCGATGCGAGGGGCATCGATGCGAGGGGCATCGATGCGAGGGGCATCGATGCGAGGGGCATCGATGCGAGGGGCATCGATGCGAGGGGCATCGGCGTGATCGCCCGTCGGTGCGCCGGGATGCGGCTCGACGTGCTCGCCCCACGTCGCGCCGGCGGCCTCCGTCGTGACCGGCACCGGGGCGCTCCCGGGCTCATAGCGAGCACGACGACGCAGCCCCACCGCCGGCGCGGTGTCCTGGGCGCGGGCCGCCATCTCGGCGAAGAACCCGGTCACGGGACGCCGGCCTCGCCCGCGAGCGCGAGGTACGTCGCCCGGCGCGTCGGGGAGAGCGCGAGCACGGCGTCCTCGCCCCAGCCGAACGCCCGGGCCAGGACGGCGACCTCGGCGAGCAGCCGGCGTGCGTCTGCCGCGGTCTGCTCCCACCACAGCGCCCCGAGGTCGAGGGGCACGACGACGTCGGCGTCGCACGCGGGGCAGGAGGTCCGGATCACCGCGCCCGCCGGGCCCGAGAGCTCGCGGGCGGCGTCGTCGATCCGTCCGAGGTCAGCCGACGTGAGGTGCGCGAGCTGCGCGACGGTGAGCTCGCCGCGGTCAGCGCCACGCAGACAGCGGGCGCGCAGTGCCGCGACCGGGTTCCCCGTGTCGCGACAAGCGAGCAGGTCGCGAGTGGTCGGAGCCCGGACGCTGACCTCGCCGGAGACGGTCGAGACGCTGGCCTCCTCCGCGACGGAGGACGTGTGCGGCACCGCTGCCCACGGCTCGACGTCGAGCGTGATCTCGAGCTCGGCGGCGCAGGCCGCACAGGTGAGGACGACGTCGACGTCGGTCCCGCCGACCCGGGACAGCTCGGCCGCCGACCACGCCGCGCAGACCCCGATCGGGACATCCAGGGCGGCTTCGGCGACGTCGTCGAGATGCGCTAGCAGGACCGCCGGCCTCGCCACCGCCGGCACCACGGCGGCCGCCTCCCACGCCGCCAGGTGGGCTGCGGCGTCGGACGGACCCGCGGAGCGGGGCAGCCGGGTCATCGACGGCTCACGGCTCGAACGTCGGCTCGGCCGGCTCGATCACCGCGACGTCGCGCTCCCAGCCCTCGTTCTCCAGCTTCAGCGACTGGATCGCGGTCGCGTTGGCGTTCGCGTCCAGATCGGGCAGGGCGTGGAACTCCGAGACCCAGCACCGGTAGAGCGTGTAGGACAGCGCGACCTGACCGGCCTCGTTGAGGACCTCCACGATGATGTCCTTGCGGAAGTCGGCGAGCGACGTCTCCGAGCCCACGGCCGCACCCCAGTTCCACACCTTGTTCGCCCACCGCTCGAACTCGGGATCGTGGGTCACCCCGCGCTCGAGGGTGACGGCCTCGTACTCGGTGCGGCCGGGCGACTTGCGGCTGCTGCTGGGATCGCCCCCGTGCCGGTGCCGCACGACCTCCGTGGTGCGTCGCAGGGCGCTGACCTTGCTCACCCCGGCGATGTAGCGCCCATCCCATTTGACCTTGAACTTGAAGTTCTTGTACGGGTCGAAGCGCCGCGCGTTCACCGCGAACTCGGCCATCGGGCATCCCTCCTGTCCGTGTTCAGCTCGCGGCGTCCGCAGTCATCTGCTGGATCCCGACGACCACGAACTCCGCGGGCCGCAGGGGGGCGAAGCCGACCCGGATGTTCACGAGCCCCCGGGCGACGTCGTCCGGCGTGGTCGTGTCCCCGTCACAACGCACGGAGTAGGCCTCACGGGGCCGGCCTCCGGCGAAGGCGCCCTGGCGGAAGAGGTCCTGCATGAACGCGGTCACGCTGGCGCGGATCTGCGACCACAGCGTCGCGGAGTTCGGCTCGAACACGACCCACTGCGTCCCTCGGTGCAGGCTCTCCTCGAGATAGAGGGTGAGACGCCGGACCGGCACGTACTTGTACTCGTCGGCGAGCACATCGGCACCGCGCAGCGTCCGGGCACCCCAGACGACGGGGCCGACCGACGGGAACGTCCGCAGGGCGTTGACCTCCCGTGGCAGCCGTCCGTGCTCGTCGTCGGTGAGCTCGACCGACAGCCCGGAGAGACCGACGAGCCCGGCCTCCTGTCCGGCCGGGGCCTTCCACACGCCCCGGCGGGCGTCGGTGTCGGCGATGGCGCCGGCCACCGCCCCGCACGGCGCGAACTCGCCGGTCGTCCCGTCCCGCAGGGCATCGGCTGCGCGCACCCGCGGGAAGTACAGGGCCGCGTTGCGGCTCGCGGTGCCGACCAGTCCGTGGGTGCGGGCCCAGGAGCCGATGTCGTCGGCGGACCTGCCCGGTGGCGGATCGACGAGCAGGAAGGCCCGGCGTTGCGCGCAGTAGGCCATCGCGTCGGCCCAGACCGTGTCCGGGAGCTCACCGCCCGGCGTCGACGGCGGGAGGCAGAGGAGGGTGAACAGGTCGAACGCTTCGAGCGCGTAGAGACCCCGCTTCTCGGCGAGGAAGCCGGTGCCGGTGTAGGCGTCCGCGGTCAGCTCGGTGCCGTCGCCACCGCCTGTCACCTCGCCCAGCACCCAGGTAGGAGCGGCCGGTCCGGTGGGGGTGGTCGGTGTGCCCGGGCCCGTGGGGGCCGTGCTCGTCCCGCCCGTGGCCAGATCGGACGGGGCGTCCGCGGCGGCGGTCGTCGTCGCGGGAGTCGTCGCGGGAGTCGTCGCGGGAGTCGTCGCGGGAGTCGTCGCGGGAGTCGTCGCGGGAGTCGTCGCGGGAGTCGTCGCGGGAGTAGTGGCGGGACTCGTGGCGGCCGGCGGGCTTGCCGGGAGCGTCGGCGGATTCGGGTGAACCGACTGGAGGCGGATCAGCCTCGAACCCTGCAGCACGAGATCGACCCGGCGCGGTCCATCGACGAACGTGACGTGCGGGTGCGACTCGAGCACCGTGGGCTGGGGCTCGACCCGGGCGTGGTGCTCGTCGACCGGCGAGCCCGCGAGGACGTCGAGATCCCACAGATCGGCGACGGCGACGCTCTGGCCCTCGGCGATCTCCTCGAGCAACGTGAGGGCGGCCAGGTCGACCGCGGCCGCCTCGGCGGCCTCCTCGGCCTCCGCGTGCTTCGCCCGGGCGGCGTCGACCTTCTGGGGCGCCTCGTCGGCCGCTCTGCGCTTGGTCGTCGCGTTGGATTGCTTGTTCTTGTTGGTCGCGGCGGCCGCTTCGGCCTCGCGTGCCGCGTCCTCGGCGTCCCGTGCGTCGGTCTCGGCCTCCTCCAGCTCCCGCCTGGCGATCTCGAGGGCCTCGGCCGCCTCACCGGCGTGGGAGCGAACCGCCTCAGGCGTGACACCGGGCGCCAGGCTCGGACTGGCTCGCACCACGCGACCGTTGGCCCATTCGCCGGGTTCGGTGGCGCGAAAGGTCACCCCGCCCACGACGGCGGTCGCCGTGACCGGCGCGCCGGTCACGGGGTTGCCGAGGCGCACGACGACCGCGTTGCCGCCGCCGTTGCGGTAGTAGTCGCGCACGGCGTAGCCGAGGCCGCTGTCCCGCCACAGCCCACCGAAGACGCGCTCGAACTCACCGAACGAACCGATGGCGACCGGCGTGTCCAGGGGCCCGGTGCGCGCGCGTCCGAGGAAGGCTGCGACGGCGGTCGCGACGCCGGTGATCGCCCGCGACGCGCTGGGGACCTCCTGGACGTACACACCCGGGGCGGACAGCTGCGGCGTGGTCATGAGGCTCCTCGGGCCGGTGGCGCCTGATGTCGGGGCACGCTCGCGGGCCGGCGTCACTCCGTCGTCACCCCGTTGTCAGCGCTACGTCAGCCAGGAGGTAGGCCAACCCGATGAGAGGCCGACACCACGAGGAGATGTGACTGTCAGTGTACAAATGCGACCTTCACGGGGTCGATCGCTTGCGGCATCACTCTTTCGGATGCTGTTCGTCTCGAACTGGCGGGGCATAGTCGAGGTCGATCACGCTCCGCACTCGGGAAGGACGTTAGGAAATGCGTCGATCGGGGGGAGTCGAAAGGACGTCGATCGCGCCAGTGGCTTTCGTCGAGAGCAAGGCGCGGCGACGGGCCCGGCCGCCCACTGACGAACATCGAACCGAGGCCGTCGAGCTGTCGCTGCTCGGCGTCTTCCGTCTGCGAATCGACGGGCGTCCGATCGAGCTTCCCGGGGCTGCGCAGCGACTGCTCGCGGTCCTCGCGCTGCATGGACGCACCAGCCGAGGCCGATTGGCCGGCACACTCTGGCCGGAGGCACCCGAACCGCGCGCCCTGGCCAGCCTGCGCACCGGTATCTGGCGAGTGAACCAGGCTGCGCCTGCGCTGGTGTTCGCGCGCGGGGACGCGATCGAGGTCGACGCCCACGCTTGGGTCGATGTGCGTGAGTTCGTCGACGGCGCCATGGCCGTCCTGCACGACGCTCCCGGGGACCTACCGACCTGGTGGAGTCCCGGGGACGACCTGCTCGTCGACTGGGATGAGCCCTGGCTGGTCCACGAGAGGGAGCGGTTGCACCAGTTGCGCCTGCACCTGCTCGAGACGATCGCAGATCGTTTAGCCGCTCAGGGGCAGTTCGGGCTGGCAATCGAGGCTGCGCTGGCTGCGGTGCGACGCGACGCGTTGCGCGAGAGCGCCCACCGCACCCTGATACGCGCACATCTCGCGGAAGGCAACCTTGGCGAGGCACGGCGCGCCTACCGCAGCTTCGCCCAGTTGCTCGACGAGGAGCTCGGACTCACTCCGACGGCTGAGATCAGCGCCCTGATCGACGACAAAGGTGATGCGGACGAACGAGCACGCATTATGTCCGGCTGAGCGAGTGCTGCCTCGACCCGCTCGGCGACCTCGCAGCACCATTTCTGTCGCTGGCCGCCCTCTAGGCGGCGCTCCACTAGGCGGTCGGGCTGACCGATGTGTGCGCTTCGCCTTCCACTTGGAGCGGGCCTCTCGACGCTCGCGCACGGCCTCGGCGATCGGTGCAGGGTCCGCGAAACGGCGTCGACCGCTTCGATGCCGCGCTCGTCGCCCAGGGTGTGTTCGATGAGCTTGAGCTTCCAGCGGTACTTGAGCAGCGCATAAATGCCGGGGAGGCCACCACCGCCGCTGATTGCGACGAGCCAGGGCGACATGAGTCCAGGTTTCTTCCCTCACCCAGTCCGGCCCACAACCCCGAAGCTCAAGCGGAACCACACGCGTGTCCGTGTGCTCGTCGAGTGCCGTTGGCCGGGGTGCTGGGAAGGTGTGACGAAGCAGTCGCGAACCTGAGAGATGGCGCTGCGATAGACTCCCGACAAGATGACGTTCTATCACACCCTGGCACCAGTACGGCAGTATATCCGGACGCGCTCAAGGCGACCAGGTCGCGCTCGACCGGGAGCGAGATAACGTGAATTCTCTTCGCCTCAGGGGGGGACTACTCTAGGAGGTCTAGGCGATTCTGACGGTGCCGCGCAAGGAGGATCGTCTCAAGGCGACGATCGACTCCGGACACAAGGAGCATCGATCGATCCGCCGTTTCGTAAGTCAATCCGTTCGTCGCGTCGCGCTGCAACGGTACTTGAGCGGCTTCCCCGCAGGCCTGCTGATCGTCGCCGTCGCGGTGTTCTATGTGTCGGTAATGCGTTTCCAAGTCGGCGAGCCTGGAGTCAACCGTCAGCTCGCAACTTGCCTAGGCGCCGGAGCGATCGGCGCCGTAGTGAGCGTTATGGTTCGTCTCACTCGTGGCCAACAGTTAGATATCGACACCGATCAAACCCACCTGATGACCGCGCTTGCAGGCGCATTCCGGCCCATCATCGGCGCGGTACTCGCGGCAGCCCTCTTCACTTTTATACAGGGTGGACTCGTACCAATCGCAGTACCGACCGTCGGCGCCGTAGCCGACGTCGGACTCTTCTTCTGCGCGCTTGCTTTCCTCGCCGGTTTCAGCGAGCGGTGGGCGCAGGACACAATTGTGCACAGCCTTCCCCCCGTCAGGATTGGCCGAGCCAGCAGTTCAAGGGGTTCGCGGATCAAGCTGATTCTACCGAATAGCCGCCGGCTCCGCGCTGCCGAGGACCGCGCCGTCGGCGGCGGGCGACACGCCGACGGGTCCGCCGAGACCGTCGTCCGCCTCGCCCGCTGGTGCGTGAGGTCCCGACGGGACGTCGCCAAGTGGCGCGCCCACGCCCGTGGCGGCGGGCGCGGTGCTGTGGGTGGGGCGGTCGGCCGTCGTCGCGGACCAGCCTCCACGGTCGCCTTGCTCGGCGTGGGCGCCGACGGCCCGCTGACGGACGCCGAGTCGCCCGCGTACCGGGCCATGGCTGCGGCGAGCAGCAGCGACGCCGGGTCCGGGGCGTCGCGCCGGCGGTGGTCGATTTCGGCGAGGTCGGTGCGCTCGCCCCGGGCCGGCGGCGGCTCTGGTTCCGCGAGGCCGCCCGGCGCGCGGGTCTCCCGAGCCTTCTCGTTCGGCGCTGTCCCGATCACCTCGACGGGGGCCCCTCCCAGTGCGCACCAGCGGATGACGACCCGCACCGCGCTCCGATGCCGCGCGACCTGTACCAGCGGGCGCTGCCCCGCCTGAACGAGATGCGCGCCCGGATCGCGGAGATCAAGCGGCCAACGGGGGTCGTAGCCCCAGCAGCCGCGCGCGCTTCGCCACCCGCCGTCACGGCGGGGGCGGGCGGGCTCGCCGAGGAGCTCGGCAAGCTTGCCGCCCTCCGCGACCGAGGGGTCTTGACCGACTCAGAGTTCCAGTGCGCCGAACAGCGGGTCCTTGGCGCGGATAGCGGACGATGGACCTCCGCTGGAGCCAGCACTGATCACGATCCGGCGACATCGCGATGCTTTGAGCACGAGCAGCGACGTGCCTCGGGCTGCCCTTGGGCACGAGTGTTCGCAAGGTCAATCTTCGCGCGTGACACGCCCCTTCAGTGATCGTTCCGACGCCCACGAAACGATCTCTATCTGGGTGCGGGTTAGGGTGCGAACTGGGGTCGCACCCCGCCGCGGGTGCGAGTTCTGCAACGTGCCCCGCCAGCAAAGTCCCTGGTAGCAGGCCCAGTGCCGGCCGTCCGCCGTCCTCCTAAAGCGGGTTGTCGCAGGTTCGAATCCTGCCGGGGGCACCCAGGTCGAGCAGGGCATCTGGTGCCAGCAGTGCGGCGCCGCGCGTATGTAACCGCGTCCTTGGGTGCGGTGCTTGGGTGCGAGAGTCGCGGCGCCGAGCAGTAGACGCGTGACCGGCCTTCCAGCGCGCCGGTGTCCGACACGGCGGTGGGGTTCAGCCCGGGGGGACCGGGTCAGTCCTCGTCCATCAACCAGGCGAAGGTGAGGGCGTCTGTGTCAGCCCCGATGACATCGCCCGTCGGAGGTGGCTCAGGTGCGGCGCGCCTCTCCGGAACACACGACACGGTCGTTTCCGGCTAGTGTTTCGTTCCGTCAGGTGTGAGCGAGAGGTCGCGCCGTGGTCGCGGTCGGAGAACGGTTCGGGCGATACAGGCTCGACGCCCTCCTCGGTCGGGGCAGCTCTGGGGAGGTCTGGCGCGCGGTCGATACAAGCCTGAACGACCGGACGGTCGCCCTGAAGGTGCTCCGGGAGGAGCTGACCGCCGACGACGAGTTCCGTGCCCGGTTCGCCCGCGAAGCGGAGATCGCGTGCCGGTTGAACGAGCCCCACGTGGTCCCGACCCATACCTACGGCGAGATCGACGGGCGCTTGTTCATCGAGATGCAGTTGGTAGACGGGGTCGACCTCGAGAAGGCGATCGCCGGGCGCGGCCTCACGCCGGAGATGAGCGTGAGCGTGGTCGAGCAAGTTGCCGCAGCGTTGGGGGCCGCGCACAGCGCCGGGCTGCTGCACCGCAATGTCAAGCCGGCCAACATCATGCTGGCGCATGCGCGAGGAGGCGGTCTGTCCGGCTTCGCCTACCTCATCGATTTCGGGCTCGGCCACGGTGTGGGCCATCGGGACGACCAGACGGTGGGCTACTTTGCCGCCAAGCTCTACATCGCACCCGAGGAAGTGCAGGACAGGCCGGTAGATCACCGCGCCGACATCTACGAACTGACGTGTGTCCTCTACGAATGTCTCTCCGGTTGCCGGCCTTTCCGCGGCGAGGCAGCCCTGGACGTCGTGCGGGCCCATCTCGATGCGCCTCCGCCGCGTCCGTCCGACACCTCGCCGGCGTTGAGGGCCTTCGACCAGGTCATCGCCCGAGGAATGGCCAAGACGCCGGAGGGTCGATTCCGGTCGGCTCACGACGTGGCCTCCGCGGCCCGCTCGGCACTGCGCGCGCCGACAGCGGCGGTCTTCATCAGCTACCGCCGGTCCGACACCGACCGTGCCGCCGAGCGCCTCGATAACCTCCTCCGGCAGCGGCTCGGTGATCCCCAGGTCTTCCTCGACGTGCGGTCGATCCGACCCGGAGCGGAATTCCGGGACGACCTCAGGAACGCGATCGCGCGCAGCGCCGTGATGCTGGTGATGATCGGGCGCGGATGGCTGCGAGCCGGGCGCAGGGGGCGGCGCCGCCTCGACGACCCTGCCGACCTCGTCCGGATCGAGATCGAACACGGCCTCCGCGCGCGGCTCCTCGTCATCCCGGTGCTAGTCGACGGCGCGGCGATGCCTCGCGCCGACGCCCTTCCCGAAGCGCTCGCTCCGCTGGCGAGCCGGAACGCCTGTCGTCTCGGAGGGCAGTCGTTCGACGACGACACCGCCGACCTCGTCGACTACCTCAACGGTTACCTCGCGTCGATCGCCGCCCGCGCCGCAGGTGTAACGCCCTCCACCATGGAGGCCTGGGGGCAACCGCGGGCATGAGCGTTGACCTCGGCGGCACTAGAGCACCAGGTCCCGGGACACTTTGCGCGGGGTTCAGGGGGACGATCTCCGATGTGACTCCAAGCCGGCGGAACGCTGCCTACTCGTGACGAGCGCAGCCGTAAAGATCAAATCTGGAGCGGGTATATGGCGCGCGGGCCGCGGGGTCAGTGCGGAGTGCGACCCCGCGGCCCTGGCCCGACGTTCTTCAGGCCAGCGATGCTGCACACATCGCGTGGTTCGATCAGGAGCGCCTGAACGGTCCTGCCTTGATCTCGGTCCGCGTGAACATGGTCACCCCCTCTCCCAATAGATCCATAGGGTCCCTCGGTGTCAGGCCGGTCTCGCCGAGGTCTGCCGCTTCCGACGCCTTTAGGAAAGGAGAACGACACTCGGCGGGCGAAAGGTCCCAGCACCTTGCGCTTTCAACCCTCGGGAGACTCGCATCGGTCCGCGTTCACGGCCTTCGCCTCCCTTTGCTTCGCTCGGTCCCGTTGAAGCATTTAGTAGTGGTAGTGCCATCAGCGGAAGTAGATGGCGGAACTGCATGTAGCGTCAGAATCGGCTGATCCTCGGGCCAGCTTTGACGTTCGTCGTTGCGGTCACGATTTCCTCCCCTCGCGTCCACGATCATCTTTCCGAATCCGCTGGTCTCGGCGACGAACAGAACGGTGCCAGAGGTCGCTGAAAGGGCGTTGAAACCACGGTCGGCACGTCGCCGTAGCAGCCGCGACGACGCTCAGGTCTCGAGTCGGAGCAGTCCAAGGGCGCGGGCCCGGTCAAGGAGGAGGTGATCTTGGTCGGGCGTGGGAGTGTCGGCGACGTCGAACTGTCGTCGCAGCCGGGCGAGCGTAGACGAGACCGCCTCGAGGGTCAGTCCGGTGCGGGCCGCCAGTCGCTGGGAGAGCTGGTGTGAGGTCGCCCTGGTGACATCCGATGAAAGCTCGTCTCGTAGCGCTCGGAGTAGGTCTCGGGACGGTTCGTCGACGTCGGCGTGGCGGGGCAGCGACGCGGCGCTGGTCGGGCTCGACTCCCCTACGACGACGGAGAGCTCGGGTGCGGCCTCCCGGAAGATCAAGACCGTTCGCCCGACCCGGATGACCGAGCCGTCGTGAAGCCGACAGCTACCCTCGACGCGGTCGCCATTGACGAACGTCCCATTGTGGGACGGCCCGTCGTCGACGAGGCCCCAACCGTCGACGCCCGGCTCGAGTCGCGCGTGGCTGCGGGAGACCTGGGAGTCACCGGCGAGGCAGATGTCGTTGGTCGAGCGCCGGCCGATGGTCACCGTCCGTGCCGGGTCGAGCGTCATCTGTCGGGTCTGCCCGTCGCTGTCCCGGAAGTCGACGGTCGCTCCATCCTTGGCGGGGAGAACCACGGCATCGATGACGTCGCCGTGCAGGATCGCCTGGTGCAGGTGGTTCAGGCGCTCACCGGGGTCAACGCCGAGCTCGTCGTGGAGCACGGCGCGGGCCCGCCGATAGACCTCGAGAGCATCGGCCTGGCGCTCAGCGGCATAGAGCGCGGTCATCAGCTGGGCATGGAACCGCTCGCGCAACGGATGCTGGTCGACAAGGCGTGTCAGGCGAGGGATGGCCGAGCCATGCCGTCCAAGGGCCATCTCGGCCTCGAGGCTCGCTTCGATAGCGGCGAGCCGGCTTTCCTCGATTGCCGGGATCTCTGTGGCCGCGAACGGCTGGTCGCCGAGATCTCCCAGCGCCGGGCCTCGCCACCGGCTCAGAGCCCGCTCGAACAACGCCGATGCCTCCGCATGGCGGTGGCGCTGGAGCAGGGCGTGAGCATCGGCAACCTCGGTGAGAAACATTTGCAGATCCAGAGGGTGCGCGCCGAGCTCGAGAACGTAGCCGCCACCTCGGGTACGGATCAGCTCGCGATCACGAGCGGGACGGTCGGGTTCGAGGGTGCGAGCCAACGTCGAGACGTACACCTGCACCGTGTTCTCCGCCGTGTCGGGCGGGCGCTCGCCCCAGATGCCGTCGACGAGCTCGTGTACGGCGACGACCCGACCGGCGTTGAGCAGCAGCATCGCCAGCACCGACCGTTGCTTGGGGCCGCGCAGGTTCAGGCTCTCCCCCTCGCGCACGACCTCGAGCTGCCCGAGGACGCGGAACTCGATCATCGAGGTGAGCGCGCCGGGCCGTGCACGAGCAGGCACACGCTCGCCGCGACATTCCAGATCAGGAACCCGGCGAAGGCGAGGTTCCGCCCGTCGGGGAACAGCACCTCACCCGCCAGCAGCTGCGAGCCAGAGAGTCCCGCGAGGAGTACCCCCAACGGGAGCGAGGCCCAGCCGAGCCAACGCGGAAGGCTACGACCAGCCAGAATGGCCAACCCCGCCAGCGCCACCTCGACTCCGGCCAGGACCAAACTCACCGCATCAGCGAACTGGGAGAGGTCGTCGAGGGCCTGCATGTCGGAGCCAGAGACGGTCATGACTACGGGAGCGGTGAACACTGCCAGCGAGGCGAGCGCCAACAACGAACCCAAGGCGCCGGCTGCGACCAGCACGAACGCGCGGACTCCGCCCGCTGGAGCGACGACCCGGGCCAGCACGACGAGAAACGCGAATTGGAACACGATCCCGACGGAATTGACCAACGTGAGGCGCAGCTGCGCACCCCCGGCGATCGCGAAGAACCGCTCCCACTCCGACGGGGTGGGATGCACCGGGTCGTCCATCTCGACCAGCGGGAACGGCAGAAAGTTGGTGGCGAGGACACTCGCCGCCAGGATCAATCCGCCTGCCGCGGGAATGAGGAACCCAAGGCCGCCACCGCCCGAGGTCAGTCTGGCGGGCGGTTGCTCCTCTCCGGACGTCGCGCCACCGGTGTCCGGAGCAGGCCAACGGCCGCCGGAGGTCTCCGTGGCCGCGTCGTCTCTCGACTCAGACATCAGCCAGCTCCCGCGAGCGGACCAGTTCGGCGACGGACACACTCGCCACCCAGACGACCAGCAGGACGGTCCCAGCACGCCCCGCAGCGAACAGCCGTGGCTCCATCACGGCTTCGACGAGCAGCCCGCACGCCACGACAGCGGCCCCAACGGACAGCACCCGCGAGGTCGTGGCCCGCACGAGCAGGACCATGACGGCCGCGAGCGCGACCGCGGCCGCGGCGTGCACGTGACCGGCGACGACCCAGAATCCGGCGGCGAGATCGCCGCGCCCGCGGGCCGCGAGCCCGAAGCTCGGGGCGACCTCGGCGATGAGCGCGACGGCCTCCAGACCGAAGGCCAACCCACCGAGGGTGCGCACGGCGCGCGCTCCTCGCGTCGACAGGCGGCCTGCGATACCTGCGGTGTCCAGCGTCCACAGGAACGCGAGCAGCGCACCAGCGGCGACGATGGCGGTTCCTGCTTGGGCGAGGGCCAAGCCTCGCTCCTGGGTGAAGAACGCCATCAAGCCCGCCGCGCTCGGGTTCGCGGTGACGTTCACCGACTGCGGAATGGGAAGGGAGGCCTGCACGGTCACGCCGGCGGCGTAGGTCAGGCCGCACAGTGCCGCGATGGACGTGCGTGCCTTCGGGGCGCACGGCCGTGCGGCCGAGATGGCCGCGGTGGCGGGGAGTCGGGGCGGGCCGTCGCCTGCGAGTGCGGCGGTGAGGGCGGCGGACAGGTCGCCGGCCGAGGCGTAGCGCTGCTCTGAAGTCTTCGCCATCCCGCGGCCGATGACCTCATCGACAACGGCGGGCAGGTCGGGGTTGACCGATCGGGCCGACGGCGGCGGATCGCTCACGTGGGCCCACAACACAGCGAGGTCGTTGTCCCGCACGAACGGGCGACGACCGGTGAGCAGCTCGAAAGCAGTGCACGCCAGGGCGTACACGTCGGCGCCCGCGTCGATGTCGTCGCCCTTGATCTGTTCGGGCGCGATGTAGTGCACCGTGCCCGCCCATCCAGAGTTCACGCTGCTGTGCGAGCCGCTGCGGCGGGCCAGCCCGAAATCGGTGAGGTAGGCCCGGTCGAGTTCGGCGTCGAGCAGAATGTTCGCTGGCTTCACATCACGGTGCACCAGACCGGCACCGTGGGCAGCGTCGAGTGCGGCCGCGACGTCCGCGACCACCCGTAGCGCACGGTCGGGCCCTATCGCTCCGCCGCGGCGCAACTCGGCGGCGGCGTCCGAACCGTGGACGTACCGCATCGCCAGGTAGAGCTCGCCGTCGATCTCCCCGGCGTCGTGGACCGGCAGGATGTTGGGGTGCTCGACCGCGGCCGCGGCGAGCGCCTCCCGCGCGAAACGCTCGCGGAATCCCGGATCGTCCACGAGTCCCGCGGAGATCACTTTGATCGCGACCGGACGGCCGAGAGCCACCTGCTCCCCGCGGTAGACCGTGCCCATCCCACCCCGGCCGATCACGCCGTCGAGGCGGTATCCGCCCAGCACGCGGCCTGTGGTCGCCCCCATAACGCGTGATCGTAGCGACGACATCGGCTATACGGGAGCAGTCGCCGGAACCGCTCTGACGGTGATCAACCGGACACGTTGCGTGCGCCCACGATCTCGGCCTGACCCTCCCCGATCGATTTCAGCAGAGCTTCAACGCGGCCAGACACAGTTCTGCCCGTCCAGGGAGATCAGCTCCCAAGTGACCGAGATGGAGGAGGTGATGGATGTGACCACGCTGACGAACGTGCAGGCCGGCGGCCGAAAGAGCGCCTGACGGCGGTCCGCGATCCGATGATTAAGGGAGGAGACGGCGTGACAAGGCTGACGAACGTGCGGGCCGGTGGCCGATACACCGCCTGAGATGGGTCCGATCCGACGAGGGAGACGAGAGGTGGTGAATGGCGTGACGACTCGGACGAGCGTCTGTGCCGGCGGGCGACGTGTCGGCTCCTGAATAGGAAAGTCCTGACGTCGGCTCCGCGAAGCGCCGCTCGCCGCAGCACAACCGGACCGTCAGTTATCTAGGAACGAATTGCTTAGGGAGGGAGGGAAGACGTGACGACCCAGACGAATGTGCAGGCCGGCGGCAGGCGGGCCCCGTAAAGCACAGGAGCTTGAGCATCATACTTCGCGCAGGGAAGGAGGTGAAGGTCATGACGACCCAGACGAACGTGCAGGCCGGCGGCAGACGGTCCCCGTAAAGCCCCGGAGCTCGAGCGCCAGATCCTGCAGGAACGGGAGGTGATGGATGTGACTGCGCAGACGAACGTGCAGGTCGGCGGGAGGCGGTTCCCGTAGAGATGAGGGCTTGAGCGTCAGGTCTAACCCGGGAAAGGAGGTGGATGGCGTGACGACCCGGACGGACGTGCTGGCCGGCGGTAAGCGATTCCCGTGAGAATCGGCTGCGTATGGCGAATTATCGAGCGGTTGACGAAGTGGGCGGCAAGGCGGAACAGACGGCCCTTCAGGTCGACTGTCGACAGTGCCTTGAGCGAACCGCCGTTGTCCGCAGCGAACCACGACGGCGCTGAAGGGAGGTGAGCATGGTGGAGTCACAGACGAACGTGCAGGCCGGTGGCCGACGTCTTCCGCAGGCCGACGGGCGGGGCCAGGATGCGTGAGCGTTGTCGTCGTCCCGATCTGTACCCGGTGGGGCGGTTATGCAAGATTCCCCGTCGAGGACACCGGTGTCGGGGCCGGTGCCCACGGATGGGGAAGGGAAATTCGTCGCGGGCGGGGGGCGTGATGGCGCGAGTACCGGAAGTCGTTCAGCTCTCGGCGATGGACTGCGGTCCAGCGGCCGCGGCAGCGTTGTTGCGTGGCTGTGGCGCCGAGGTCGATGTGGAGACCTTGCGGGCGCGGTGTGCGACCGATGTGGACGGCACGTCTATCGACGCGCTCGAGCTGGTGATCGGTGAGCTGGGGTTGCCGTGCGAGCAGGTGGTGGTCCCGGTCGATCACCTGGTACGCGCGGCGGCGGCGGTGCTGCCCGCCGTGGTGGTCGTGGAGCTGCCGGACGGAGCGACCCATTTCGTTGTGATTTGGCGGCGGCTCTCGCGGGGCCGGCTGGAGATCATGGACCCCGCGCAGGGCCGTCGTGTCGTGGCCGAGAAGCAGTTCGTCTCGCAGGTCTACCGGCACCGCCTCTCGGTGCCCCTCGAGGCGTGGTTCGCCTGGGCCAGCGGCGAGCAGGGACGTGGCGCGCTGCTCGAGCGTTTGGTCGGGATCGGCGTCGACGAGCTCGCAGCGAACGCCACCGTGTCCGCGGCGGTCGCCAGCGGTCCGGACGATCTGTCGACGCTGGACGCCGCGGTGCGGGTGGCCGCGCGGCTGCGCGAGGCCAGCGCGCTGCCGGCGGCCAAGGTCGGTGCGTTCGTCGACCGTCTAGCCGCGCATCCCGAGGACCTCGATGACGAGGACCGCTCCATGCGTCGGCTGCCTCCTGCCCCGGACGGCGATGATGAGGAGGAGCTCGTCGAGTTCCGCGGCGGGGTCGCCGTGCGAGTCACCGGGGCCTACGTCTCCACAGCGAGTCCGGCACGACACGGGGAGACGGGCGCCACGACGCCAGGTACGGAGGCGCCGGCCCGGTCCGGTCCGTGGCGGGCGGCGCTGTCGATGCTGTGGCCGTGGCGCTCGCTGCGCTGGGCGCTGGCCGCTGCGGTGCTCGCCGGGGCGGGCGTGGTCGGTGAGGCGCTCGCGCTGCGCGATGTCGTGGCCGGCAGCGGTCGCGGATTCTGGCTCGCCGTCGCGGTGGTGCTCGGTGAGGTCCTGGTTGGGTGGGCCGGCGCGGCCGCGGCTCGCAGGGCGGGTCGCGGGCTGGAGCAGGACCTGCGGGCCCGGTGGTCGCAGCGGTTGGGGGCGGTGGCGCCGTGGTGGGTCGCGACCCGTCCCGCGTCGGATCTGGTGGAGCGGGTGCACGGGCTGCACCGGGCCCGGAATCTGCCGTGGCTGCTCTGCGTCGCGGCGCGCGCTGCGGCCACCGGCTTGACCGCGGTGGTGGCGGTGCTGTGGCTGATACCTCAGGCGGTGCCGGCGCTCGCGGGGCTGGTAGCGCTGCCGGTGCTGGGGGTTCGCTGGGGCTGGTCGCGGGTCGCCGAGCTCGACCTGCGGTCGCGCACTATCGCCGGGGTCCTGAGCCGCTACCTGCTCGACGGACTGCTGGGACTCTCCACCCTGGCCCACCACGACGCTCGAACGGCGCTGCGCTGGGAACAGGGCCGATCACTGGCCCAATGGCAGACCGCGTCGACGTCACGGGTCCGCGCGAGCGCGCTGCTCGAAGCGGCGATCGGGCTGGCGGTGCTGCTGCCGGCCGCGGCCGCGCTGGGCTGGGTCGCCACGATGTCCGCGCCCGTGGCGACGAAGCTGATGCTGCTGCTGCTGATCCTCTCGGTGCCGGTGGCCATCGATGAGATCATCACCGTCGGGCGGCTGCTGCCCGATGCCCGCAATCGCCTGCTGCGCTTCCGGGACCTGCTCGACGCCACCACCGAGTCCACGCCGACGTCACCGGTCACCGGCGAGGGGCCGATGCCGGTGTACTGCGATCAGGTGTCGGTACAACGGGGTGGCACCGTCGTGATCGACCAGCTGACCCTGGATGTGCCGGCGGAACAACGGGTCGCAGTGCTCGGCCGCTCCGGGTCGGCGAAATCGACGCTGCTCGACGCCGTGGTCGGACTCGCCGAGCTCGTCGCCGGGGCAGTGCACGTTGGTCCGACACGGGTGGCCGACGATCCCGCGGCGGTGCGGCGACGGGCGGTGTGGCTGACCGGACGGACCGACCTGTGGGACCGCGATCCCGACACCAACATCAGCCTTCCCCGACCACCTTCGCGCGAGATCATCGACGCGGAAGCCGCACGAGTCGGAGCCGACAAAGTCCTGAGCCGACTCGCCGACGCCCGCGACCGCCCCGTCGGCCCCGGTGGGCGACGCCTCTCCGGCGGCGAGGGCCAGCTGCTGCGCGCCGCGCGGACCGTGGTCGAGCCGGAACCAGGCCACCCCGTCTCCCGACCGGGCGCACGAACAGATGTAGGCCTGGTTATCGCCGACGAGGCCACGCGCGGTCTCGACGCCCCCGCCCGCGAACGTCTGCTGAGTGGCCTGCTCGAAGCACATCCGCGCGCGACCGTGCTGTGGGCGACCCACGACCCCACCGAGGCCCGACGCTTCGACCGGGTCGTGGTGATGGAAGCCGGGCGGATCATCGAGGACGGCACCCCCGACGAGCTCGCCGCACGCCCCGACGGGCACTTCGCCGCCCTCCTCTGCGCCCACCACGACGCCGCACACCCGCCGGGATGGCGACGAGCCGACCTTGAGGCCGCTATCGGGAGCACCCCATGAGCCGCGACAACGTGCGCGACGGGCACTCCGGCACTGGGTGGCTCTGGCCGGTCGCGTGCTTCGCCGAGGCCCTCGCCGCGCTCATCGGAGCAGCGCCACCACCGGTCACCGACGGCTCGGGCGGGCAGCGGGAACGCCGGGAAGAGGCCGCCGACGGGTACCGGGCCCTGGTCGCGGCCGCATCCGCGGCCGGATACGAGGCGGTGCCGGTGGCGTGGGCCGGCCGACCGAACGCCGCGCTGATCGAGCAGCTCAGCCCCGGATGGTGCGTGCGGGGCGACGAGGTGCTCATGGTGCGCCGCACCGTCGCGGGGTGGGCACAGCTGATCACGCCCACCGGGCGGCGCTGGGCCCGATCGAGCTGGGTCGCGAGCCTGCTCGAGCGCGCCGGTGAAGGTCGCAGCCCTATCTTGGCTTACCCCGAGCTTCGCGCCCATCGCGACCGCGCCGCCACCGCGCTGAGTTCGGGGCGGCCGCTGTCCGACGGCGCCGCGGTGCGACTACGCCCCGGCCCCGCTGCTTCTGTCGCCCGGCACCTGCGCGCCGAAGGCGCCGTGCTGCCGACGCTGGCGACGGTGCTGCTCGTCGTCATGGGCTACCTGCTGCTCGGGGGGTACTGGGCCTGGGCTGGCGACCATCTCCTCGCCGGTGGCGAGGACCTGGGCTGGCTCGGTGTGTGGGTCGCGCTCGCAGCAGCGGGCGTCGCGTCCCGCGCCGTGGCCCAGCTCGCGCTCGGGGTGCTGACCGTGCGGGTCAGCGGTTGGGCCAAGCGCCGGGTCATTGCCCGCGCCGTGCGGCTAGACCCCGAGGACGTCTATGAAGCCGGACCTGGCTGGGTGCTGGGCCGAACCTTCGATGTCGATGCCGCCGAGAGCGGCCTGGCCGGTGGCGGCGCAGCCGCCGGTCTCGGGCTCGCGCAACTGCTCCTCGGCGCGGTCGGGCTGCTGCTCGTCACCGACGGGCAGTTCCTGCTCGCCACCCTGCTCCTCTTCGCTGCCGTGACTCTCGCGCTCGGTGTGCGGTTTCTCCGTCTCAAGCAGGTCTGGACCGACGCGCGGCACACCGCGAGCACCCGGCTCACCGAAGAACTCCTCGCGCACCCCTCACGGCTGGTGCAAGGACGCCCCGCCGGCGACGACTCCGCCGGCGACGACGAGCTGGACGAGATCGCGCGCACCGCCCGCGGCTGCGACCGGCTCGGCGCATGGCTCATCGGCGCCACCGCCCCGGCCTGGCTCCTCCTCGCCCTGCTGGTCCTCGCTGCTGCCTGGCTCGACGCGTTCCCCGGCCCCGGCGCGGCCGCCGCCACCCTCGGAATCGTCCTGCTCGTCGCCTCGGGTTTCGAATCGCTGGCCGTTGCCGCCGACGACCTCACCGACGGCGCGGTCGCCCTCACCCGGGCGCGCACCCTGCTCGCTCCGGACACCGCTGCCGCCGACACGTCCACGACCGACAGGACCACCACGGCGAGACGCACCCTCGAACCCCCCGGTACGGAGTACCCCGGCTCGCCAAGCGAGGGCGAGCCTGCCGTCGAGATCGACGCGGCCGACGTCACCGTCACCTACCCGAGCCGGCAGACCCCCAGCCTGACCGCCTTCACCCAAGTCATCCGTGCTGAGGAGAAGGTGCTGCTCTCCGGTCCCTCGGGCAGCGGAAAAAGCACAGCCATCGCCGCCCTCGCCGGCATGATCAACCCCTCGACGGGCACGATTCTGCGATTCGGCTCAACCGTGGCCGTACCCCAACATCACCGCAACCACATGTTTTCCGGCACGCTGCTGTTCAACCTGCTCCTCGGTCGAGGCTGGCCCCCAACCCTGGACGACATGGCCGAGGCGGAACGCATGTGCCGTGCCCTTGAATTGGGCGCACTGCTCGACCGCATGCCCGGCGGACTCAATCAGCACGTCGGCGAAACCGGATGGCAGCTCTCCGACGGCGAACGCACCCGCGTCTACGCTGCCCGCGCCCTACTGCAACGCCCTGCAGTCGTCCTGCTCGACGAGACCCTCTCCGCCCTCGACCCGCTCACCGCTGCGGCGTGCCGCGACACAATCGCCACCCAGGCCCGCGCGGTGCTCCTCACCCACCATCCGTGATTACAACGAGATCCAACTCAGAAGTCAGCCGTCGGCCTTGCCTCTACTCAAAGGGGCGAAGCGGCTAATCGAGCCCGCAAGAGGAAGGGCGGGCAGCATCGCTGCCCGCCCTTCTGCAGAATAATCGCCTTGCTACGGTCTCACCGACGGCAAGGGCCAGCCTTGATGGTGGTCTTCGTGCTCACGCGATACACCCCCTCGTGCGCGCGCCGGAATCGATCGTCCAGAGAGATCAGCGACGGAACACGCCAGCGCTGATCGTTTCCTTAGTCTCCAGCGAGGACACCGCCCCGCCCCTGGAAGCGCTTCCCGCCGCCCTACACGAACGGCGTTGCTCCCTATCTCGCACCGAGCGCCGCAAGTGTTACGCCTACGACGACCTCCAGTCGAACCGACAGCCGAAGGGGTTGTCCCCCCCTCGGAGGGGGTGGGCGCAGGAGTCACGGGTGGTGCGAGTCGACCTGAATCGCCCCGACGAGTCCGGAGAGCTGCGCTCTTCGCGTCGGCTACAACGCGAGGACCGCGGCCAGTCGAGGGTGCGCGATCCTCATGAACCCCGACAGAAGATGATCTCTGTCTGGGAGCGGGTTTGTGTGCGAACTCAGATCGGGCCGTTCTCGGGCGCGAGTTCTGCGGCATCCAACGCCGGCAAACTCCCTGGCAGCAGGTCCAATACTCCCGATCCGCTGTCCTCCTTGAAGCGGGTTGTCGCAGGTTCGGATCCTGCCGGAGCATCCAGGTCGAGCAGGGCATCTGATGCCTCTAGAGCCGAGCCGCACGCAAACATCTGCGGACTTGGGCGCGGACTTGGGTGCGAGATCGCAGCCCCGAGCGATCGAGGCGTGACTGGCCCTCCAGCGCGTCGGTGTCCGACACGTCGGGTGGTTCATACCGCTGGTGCGCAGGTCACACTTCACCTTCTATGGTCCGTTACTGCCGACGACGACCTGGATAGTGCCACCGGCGTCTACCGTGGTGCCTGCCCCGGGGTTCTGACTCAGGATCACACCGACTTGGGAAGTGTCGGGAACCTGCCGCGGAGTCTGGGTAAGCGTGCCAGTGAAGCCCGCTTGCGACAGGACCGATGCGGCTCGAGCCGGCGTCATCATAATGAGTGAAGGTACTTGAATTCGATTGCCGCGTGAGACTTGCAGGATCACCGTCGAGCCCCGCGATACGGCTGCACCCGGTCCAGGCGAGGTGCCAGTCACTGTTTCTGCGGGCGCGCCGCCATCGACTTCGGACGTTGCGACTCGCAGGCCTAGGGCCCCGAGTGTAGTCGTAGCAACTTGGCGGTTCTGACCGGTGAGGTCGGGCACGTGAACGGTCTCGTGCGAATCATTCGCCACGCTCTCCGTCGGCGTCGACCCCGCCGCAGGTAACGTTCCGGGCGCGGGCGACTCGAAGCTCGATCGGGCGAGGGCCAGCCCGCTGGCAGCCAGCACAGCAGCAAGCACCCCAGCCACGATCAAGGCTGCACGACGTCGTAACGAGAACAAGGGAGACGCCGGCGACGGCTCCGGCGGCGGAGGGGCGGGTGGCAACGGATTCGGAAGAGGAGAGCGATATCCATCGAACCGGCGCACCGCGGTCGCAAGGCGGACACCGCCCGTCGTGGTACCAGCACGGTAGTCAACGATCTGGAGCTCACCGACGACGCGCGGGAGGTCGACCGCCTCACCCACCTGCACCGGAAGAATCGGCCGCCTTGTGGCCAACGCGTAGTTGAATTCGGCGCGACAGGCCGGCGACGCTAGCGAAGCCTCTGAGAGGGCAAAGACAAATAGATCCGCGACCCTGATATTACGAAGAATTTCCTGCCACCACGCCTGACCACCCGCGATTTGCTGATCAAGCCAGACGTCACCGAGCTGGCGTAGGTCCACCACAAGAGCTTGGACCGAGGTCTCGTCCGCACGAGCGTAGCTGAGGAAGAACACGTCCGGCCTCCCGCTCTGTGGAGCTCGGAGAAGGGTAGCAGCGGGTAATCAGAGGGCGGGCAGCATTGGACTGAACAGTCCAGAGCGCTGCCTCGAGGGACTGCGTGTGGGAGTCGAACAGACCGACGTTCGGGCCGAGCGAGCACTCTCGGCTCACACCTGGATCGGCACAGTAGCCAATGACACTGCCATCCAGGGCGCGCGGCCAGCAATCTCGGCTCGCAGGGCGAACTCGCTGGAGCACTTGGGTGCGGTAGGCCTCTTCAACATCGGATTCGAGAATGCGCTACTGAGGTCAGTCTAGTAAAGCGGATCGGTGGGAGCCCGCTCCAGACTTCAGATACCCTCGAAACAACGAGCCTTGAGGCCGTTTGCGGGAGGACCCAAGTCAAATTCACGTCACGGTAAGAACTGACGCTTCCGAGGCAGCCAGCAGTGCTTCTATTCTGCGGGTTTTGGCCAACGGGCCCGACAACCGATGCGATGACCGCCACGATTTCGGCCAATGCTGTGGCGAACTAGGATCACGATACCCGGTCGGCGTCGATTAGCCAGCTACCGTCGGCGCTTCGGATCATGTGGAGCTCGTGGGTCTCCCGTACGCGATCGCGACCTGCCGCCGAGAAGTCCACCGTGGCCGACACCGTGTTCCCATCAATGACGTTGGCGTTGACGACTACCGCAGACGTGACCGTCGACCAGAACGACTGGTACATCGAGAACCCGCCCGTCTGTGCCTGCAGGCTAGGACTGAGGCGAGCCCAGCCCGCAGCTGGGTTGACGGTAACCACTCCATAGTAGTCACGGACCGCCGCCAACATCGCCGCGCGGGGCTCGCTGGCGTCTCCGCCCGGGTCGGAGCTGCTGACTGGGACACCCGTCGGGTTAGTGCTCGAGGAGGAGAGCAGGCTCACGCCAAGCGTACCGCCAACCAGCAGCACGAAGAGCAACACGAGAGCTACACCCGTTGCTCGGCCACGTCGTGAGAGCGACGGCGTGTGGACCGGCCGAGGCTCCGGTGGCTGGGGTTCGGGGGGCAACGGGCTGGGAAGTGGCGGGCGTTGCCTGTCCAAGGCGCGCACCGCGGTCGCGAGGCGGATCCCCCCAGTTGTGGTGCCGACGGAATAATCCACGATCTGAAACTGACCGATATGGCGTGGGACAGACGCGACTTTGCCCACCTGCACCGGTAGGATCGGGCGGCGGGTGGCATACGCGTAGTTGAATTCAGCTCGGCAAGCCTCCGAACTCAGCGAAGCCTCCGAGAGCGCGAAAACAAAGAGGTCACACACTCGAATCTGGCCCAAAATCTCCCGCCACCACGCCTGCCCGCCTGCGATCTGATGGTCGCGCCACACATCACCGAGCTGGCGCAGATCCTCGACAAGGGCCCGTACCGAGGGCTCGTCCGCTCGGGCGTAGCTGAGGAAGAACACGTCGACCTCCTCGCCATTTAAGCCCGGAACGAATGTAGCAGAGAGTGACAGTCGCAGCGGTGATTATCTTCCCACGAGACTAGAGTGAGTAGATACCTGAACTCTGCAACGAAACGCGCGCCATCCGAGGATGCGCCGGGAGTAGGCGTCGAAGACGAAAACGACGTCGACCATCCCCGACAAGGTCGCCGGTTAGGTGGGGTCGGCGACCCAGAGCCAGTCGGGTACCGTCGGGTTGAACTCGCGTCCGACTAGGTCCCGAGCCTGCTGACCACACGCGGGGATAGTGGCACGCACGCGGCGCTCGGTGGACACCTCCACCTCGCGAGTGCACAAGCACGGCGCCACCGCCGCACGACTCGCTGCGGGGTCTTCCTGGATCCCCGCGAGCCCTCGAGCTACACAGGGGGCGAGACCGAATCACAAGAAACGATCACACCGGGTCAGTGACCGGCGCGAGCGGCGGCGCCAGCTCGGGCCGTGACGGCCCGATCAACGTCGCACTGACGGGCCCGGCGACCACGGGATCGGTCGCTCCCGCGGCGGGCTGACCACCAAGACGGACGCCTTGGACGCCTTGGACGCCTTGGACGCCTTGGACAGCGGGTGCGGCCGACCGCTGGTGATCGCGGTGACCCCGGCCAGGCCGGGGACTCCCCCGCAGCTGATTCGGCTGCTCGACGAGCTCGCCGTGGACCGGCTCGGTCCACGTTAGGAAGCGAGAAGCGCGATCGACACCGACATCACCCACTCAGCCCAACCCATGAGCAGCATCCAGTTGTTCATGGGGACCAGCATTCGATCTCGATCGGGGTGCGAGTTTGGGTGCGAACTTCGGTCGAGCGCGGCCGTAGGTGCGAGTTCTGCGACCATCGACGCCAGCAAAGCGCCTGGTAGCAGACCCAGTACCCGTGGTTCGCCGTCCTCCTAAAGCGGGTGTCGCAGGTTCGAATCCTGCCGGGGGCGCACGTCGGATCTCCACGTTCACCCGTCGACCCCGGTCGCCCGCGCGTCGGGCCGCACCGACACGTCCACCGTGTGCGGGCCACGGCCGTCACGCGGGGGCGCCGGTTCCGTCGTCGGCGCGTGACGCGCACACGAGCATCGCGATCAGGGCGTCCAGGCTGCGGGTGAGGTAGTCGGGCAACGAGCTCGACGCGTCGAACGCCCACCACGTGAGCGCCCCTTGCCAGTGCGAGGCCAGCACGTGCCCGATCCCCGACGGCGCGCCGCGGGTGGAGGCGAAGCACTCGTCGAGAGCGTCGGTGAGGGCACGTTCCCAGGCGCTGCCGCGGGCGCGGAGCGATGGATCGCCGAGGTCCTCGTGCAGGACGAGCAGCCCGCCGCGGTAGGTCGCCACGTCGTCGCCGTACTGGCGGGAGAGTCCGATCAGGAGCTCGACGGCCCCCTCGGGAGTCTTCGGCACGGCCGCGGCGAGCTCGGCGGTCGACGCGTCGAGCCGGTCCCAGGCGTGCCATAGCGCGCGGTGGGTCAGCGTGGCCTTCGTCCCGAAGCGCTGGACGAGGGTGGCCGCCGAGAGCCCGCACCGCTCCCCCACCGCCGCCAACGTGAGGCGTTCGACCCCGCCGGCGTGCACGAGCTCGAGCGCGGCGTCGAGGATCTGTTCGTCGGTCCGGGTCTTGGGTCGGGGCATGCCACTAAAGTAACCTACTGTTCGTTTATATATAGGGGGAGTGGCACCCATGTCGCTGACGGACACGGTCGCCCTCGTCGCCCGGGCGACCCGAGGAGGGGGGCGAGGGATCGCGGTCGAGCTCGGGGCTGCGGGTGCCACGGTCTACGTCACCGGGCGCAGCACTCGTGGGCGCCGCTCGGAGTACGACCGCGCCGAGACGATCGAGGAGACCGCGGAGCTCGTCGAGCGAGCCGGCGGTGTGGGCATCGCCGTCCCGGTCGACCACCTCGTCCACGACGAGGTCCGCGCTCTCGTCGAGCGGATCGACCGCGACCAGGGGCGCCTCGACGTGCTGGTCAACGACATCTGGGGCGGCGAGAAGCTCGTCGGGTGGAACCAGTCCGTGTGGGAGCACGACCTCGACGACGGCATGCGGATGCTGCACCTCGCAGTGGACACCCACCTCGCCACCGCCCACTTCGCCCTGCCGCTGCTGATCCGGCGCCCCGGCGGGCTCCTCGTCGAGGTCACCGACGGCACCGCGGAGTACAACGCCACGAACTACCGCATCTCGCCCTTCTACGACCTCGCCAAGGTCGCCGTGAACCGCATGGCGTGGGCGCACGCGCAGCCTGGCGAAACACGAGGCGACCGCGGTGTCGGTGACACCGGGCTGGATGCGCTCGGAGATCATGCTCGACCTGTTCGGCGTCGGCGAGGAGAACTGGCGCGACGCGCTCGCTCGCGAACCGCACTTCGCCATCTCCGAGACCCCCCGCTTCGTCGGGCGTGCCGTCGCCGCCCTGGCGTCCGACCCCGACCGTGCGCGGTGGAACGGCCGGTCGCTCTCCAGTGGTGGGCTCGCCGCCGTGTACGGGTTCACCGATCTCGACGGCTCGCGCCCCGACGCCTGGCGCTACATCACCGAGGTGCAGGACCCGGGCAAGCCCGCCGACACCACCGGGTACCGGTGAGCCCACGCCCCGTCCGCGACGGCAGGCGGGTGCCGGCGACGCCGGGCCCGGGGCGCGAGGTCGCCCCGGCGCAGGTCAGCCGGTGACCCAGTCCATGTGCCCGAGCCAGTGGTCGAGCAGTGCTCGATCCCCCCGCACCTCCACGGTGGTGGCCGCCCGTAGCGGACGACGCCTGCTCAGCACGAGCAGCAGTGCCGCGGCCGGGCCGCGCACCTCGACGTCCGCGGGAGCGTGCGCGCGTGCCAGCACGACCGCGTCCGGTTCCCGGCGGGCCAGCCATTCCCCCGGCGCGTCGGTGGCGTGGAAGTGCAGGGTCTGGCCGTGGCCGCGCATCGCCTCGGCGAAGTCCGGCCTGTTCTCCCAGTAGCCGCGGGACGTCAACGTGTCCAGCCAGTCCTCGACGGCGGCGACGGCGGGCTCCGGCGCCAGGTCGTACGGCAGGCCGAGCGTCGCGGCGGCGTCCGCGCGGTGCACGGAGATCTCGCCGAACAGCCGACGTGACCAGAACGGCACGCCGGCCGAACCCCCGGACGGATCCCACACCGGCGCGTCGTCGGGCACCGCGGCGAACGCCCGCGCCGCCTCGGCGGCGCCGTCGGTCAGCCAGGCGCGCCACCGGGTCGCCTCGGTCGGACCCGGGACGAGGCGGGCGAAGGCCCGGCTCGGCTCGGTCATCCGCTCGCCCACGAGCATGGCCACCATGCGCTGGACCCCGCCGACGTGGTCGACGAGATCGGTCAGCGTCCAGTCCGGACAGGTCGGTACCGGCGCGGACCCGTCCTGGCCGTCCACCCACGCGGCGAGCGTGCTCGTCTGCTCGACGACGGCGTCGACGTAGGCGACCGTGTCCATCGTCGGCACCTCCGGGTGCTCTCGGGCGTGACCGGCTGGGTCGTCCCTCCCCATCATGCCCACGGTCCCTACCGGCTCCGCGCGCGCTCGACCTGGGCGAGGCCCGCAGGCGACGGGCCGGTCTCGGCGTAGGCGTCGTGCCAGTTCCACCACTCGTAGGCGGGGCTCTGCGGGTAGCCCTCGGGCGAGTCCTCCCACTCCTCCTGCCGCCCGAGGGCCGTGATGTCGAGGTAGCTCCAGACGCTGCCCAGGGCCTCGTCGCCGCGGCCGTCGACGAAGTAGGTGCGGTACACGGTCGCGCCGTCGCGGATGAAGGCGTTCGTGCCGTGCCACTGGTCGACACCGAAGTCGACGTCGAAGTCGTCGAGCAGGGTGTACCAGGGCATCGACCACCCCATCCGGGCCTTCAACCGCTCGATGTCGGGCTGCGGTGCCCGGGAGACGTAGGCGAAGCTCGTGTCGCGGGCGTTGAGGTGGGTGAGGTCGCCGACCTGATCGGCCATCATCGAGCACCCGACACATGCGTGGTCGGGCCAGCCGAGCACGTCGGGGTCGAAGAAGGCCCGGTAGACGATGAGCTGGCGCCGGCCCTCGAACAGGTCGATCAGCCCGACCCGTCCCCGGGGTCCCTCGAAGGCGTAGCCCTGGTCCACCCGGAGCCACGGCATCCGCCGGCGCTCGGCGGCGAGGGCGTCGCGGGCCCGGGTCAGCTCCTTCTCCTTGACCAGCAGCTCCTGGTGGGCGGCGTCCCACTCCGGTCGCGGCAGGACGGGCGGTGTGTCCACATCTGTCTCCTGTTCCCACGGGGTCGCGGTCCGCCGGTCATCCGGCGACCGAGGACTCGTTCGCGGCACCCGACCGGGCCGCGGGGTCGCCATCCGGAGGGGGCTCGTCGGAGTGGGCGCGGGGGCGCCGGCAAGCGAGGAGCGACACCCCGACCGCTGCGGCGGCCCCGCTCAGCCCGAGGCCGAGGACCGCGAGCGTGGGTCCCCACGGCCACGCCGGGCCCTCGAGGCGCAGGTCCTCGGGCGGGTACTCGAGGATGACCGCGGCCCACCGCGCGGTGGCCCGGTCCATCGACCGCGACATCACCCGCAACGCCTCGTCGAAGGCGAACCCGCCCGGCGCACCACCGAGGCGCTCCACCGGGGTGCCCTCCCATGCCGCGGCGGTCCCGGCCGCGCTGATCAGGGGACCGCCGGCGCTCGCCGGGACCAGGAGACGGTCGACGTCCGCCACGGCAGGCAGGCCGGCGCGCGGGACGAACGTCAGGCCGTGCCTGGACCGGATCGCGTGATCGCCGAGCGCGAGCGTGCGGGCGGCCTTGACCTCGGCATACGGAGCGAAGGCGGCCGCCAGGTCGAGCTCGCCGACGCCGTCGGTGAGCACGACCCCGAAGGTGGTCGACCCCGACCGGAAGCCGAGATCGAGCACGTGGGTGCCCGCCCGCTCGAGGTTCAGGCCGGAGGGCGGCAGCGCCGACGGCGATCCCGGCGCGTAGTGCGACCAGCCGGCGCGTCGCGCGGCCTCCGCCGCGGCCGGCGAGCCCAGGAGTCGCTCGACGACGCGGAGGGTCCCGTCGACCGACGACAGCAGGCCGCCGGTGGTGACGACGTCGCCGTCGTCGACGTAGCGGATCCCGCGCTGCCACGCCACCTGCGGATGGTCGTCGGCGAGCCCCGCGAGCCGGTACCAGTGCGACGTCGCAGGGCGCCCGTCGATCAGGCCGGCCTCGGCCACGAGCCGGGCACCGGTGCAGACGCCGAGCACCAGGCCCCGGCTCGCCCGGTCCCGGAGCCACACGGTGACCGGCGCGTCGTCGGCGTCGGTCGCGGGATCGATGTCGGGCATCTCGGGGACGACGGTCACGGCCGGCGCGGCGCCGCCGAGCCGCGCCTCGAGCTCGGCGAAGCCGAGGTCGGGGACGAGGTCGAGCCCGCCGAGCAGCGGGACCGGTCGCCGGTCGGGTGCGACGGTGTAGACGTTGAACGCGCCGGTGCCCGCCAGGATGTCGTAGGGCACCAGGGTGTCGGCGACGTTGGCCCCGTGGTCGCTCACGAGGACGACCGCGGTGGGCTTGGCCGGGTCGTGGGGTCGGGGTGGGACGGACGCGACGGCGGCCTGCGCGGCCGGGCCGGGCGCCGCGTAGCGGTACGCGGCGAAGCGCGCGGCGTTGACCGCGAGCACGAGGCCGGGGACGGCGAGGACGGCGAGCAGTCCGGCGAGGCCGAGCACGACCGGGTGGGTCCGGCGTCGTCGCGATGTCATCGGTGCTCTCCCGTCGTGGTCCGCGGTCGACACCCGGACGCCGGACGTCGCCGCGTCTCGGGGCAGGCCGAAGGGTGCGCGGACCGCGGCGGCTGCGGGAGGCCCTCCGCCCCGCCCCGTCCGTTCTGCTGGGATCCCTGTCCCCGGCACCGAGCCCGCGAGGATCGTCCGGTGGGCCTGCGGCGCCCTACGGTGGCGACGTGGACGAACGACTGGTGCTCGTCGTCGGGTTCGCCGGCGTCGAGCTCATCGACGTGGCCTGCGTGACCAGCGCCTTCGACCACGCCAACCGGCAGGGCGCGCGCCCGCCGTACCGTCTCGTCCTCGCGACGCCGGACGGCGGACCGGTCGCGTGCGACTCCGGGCTGGCGCTGTCGGCGCAGGAGCGCCTGGACGCGGTGACGGGTCCGGTGGACACGCTCGTGGTGTCCGGGGGGCTGGGACACGAGGTCGCCGCCGCCGACGCGCGGCTGGTCGGGCAGGTCCGACGCCTGGCCGCCCCCGCACGGCGGGTCGCCTCGGTGTGCACCGGGGCGAGCGTCCTGGCCGCGGCCGGCCTCCTCGACCGGCGTCGCGCCACCACCCACTGGCACTACGCCGACGGCATCGCCGCCCGGTTCCCGCGCGTGCTCCTCGATCCGGAGCCGGTCTACGTCCGCGACGGCCCGGTCTCGACCTCCGGGGGTGTCACCGCCGCGCTGGACCTGACGCTCGCCCTGGTCGAGGAGGACCACGGCGCGGAGCTGACCCGTCGCGTCGCGCTGGGCCTGCTGGCCTACCTGCACCGCGCCGGGGACCAGGCGCAGCGCAGCATCTTCACCGACGTCCCCCGGGGGGACGCGGCGTCGGTCCGTCGCGTCACCGACCACGTCTTCGGCCATCTCGCCGACGACCTCGAGGTCACGAGCCTGGCTGCGCTGGTCAACGTCAGCCCACGACACCTCAGCCGGCTCTTCGTCGCCCAGACCGGCCGCACGCCGGCGCGGTACGTGCGCGACGCGCGCCTGGAAGCGGCCCACCAGCTCGTCCGCGCCTCGGACTGCTCGCTCGGATCCGTTGCCCGTCGCTGCGGCTTCGGCTCGGCCGAGACGCTGCGCCAGGCGTTCGTCGTCCGCTTCGGCGTCACGCCGTCCCAGCTGCGGGACTCCCTCGACACGGCGGTCACCGCACCCGCCGGCCAGGACCGACCGGGGTGAGGCGGACGCCCCGGCGCGGTGGATCGCGACGGATCGCCCACGCCGCTCGGGCTGCTCGGCCGTGTCCGGATCGAGGCCACCGCGGCGGGTTCGTCGGTGGTAGGACGATCTCGTGGACACGCAGGCCGACGCCGGTGCCGTCGTGCTCGACATCGTGGGCGCGCGGGTGCGGACGCTGCGCGGGACGGTCGAGCCGGTGCGGGCCGATGAGGCCGACGCCGTCCACCAGTTCCGCGTGAGCGCCCGGACCCTGCGCACCGTGCTGGCCACCTACCGCCCGGTGCTGCGGCGGGAGGCGACCGATCCGCTCCGGGACGAGCTGCGGTGGGTCGCCGGTGTGGCGGGCGCTGCCCGCGACGCCGAGGTCGCCGAGGACGAGCTCGGCCACCTGCTCGCGGCCGTGCCCGAGGAGCTCGTCCTGGGCCCCGTCGACCAGCGGGTCCACGCGGTGCTGCGGCAGCGCTACCGCCGCGCCCACCGCGAGCTGGTCACCGTCCTCGACGGCGCCCGCTTCGCCGAGCTGATCGCCGGGCTCGAGGGTCTGCTCGTCGACGCGCCGCTCACCGACCGCGCCACGGCGGACGCCGCCACCGTCCTCACCCGCTGCGTACGCCGCGACGACCGACGCGTGCGCGCCGCCGTGGCGGCCGCGGAGCGCGCGAGCACGGAGCACGAGCGCGCCGAGCGGCTGCACGAGGTCCGCAAGACGGCCAAGCGCCTGCGCTACGCCGCGGAGTCGGTCGAGCCGATGCACGGCCGCGACGCCAAGCGCGTGGCGAGCAGGGCCAAGACCGTGCAGACCTGTCTGGGCGACCACCAGGACACCGTGGTCCTCCGCGAGGTGCTGCTCGAGCTCGTCGACCTTGCCCACGAGGCGGGCGAACCGAGCTTCACCTACGGGCTCATGTACGCCGAGGCGGCCCGCCGCGGTGTCGAGGCGTCCGCCCGCGCCGAGATCGCGCTCGCCGAGCTCACCGACGACACCCGCTCGTCGTGGCCGGGCTGACCCTCCGGCGTCACTCCGTCGGCGTGTCCCCGCGCTCGGCCCGGTCGGGCTCCTCGGAGCGGGCCGCCCGCACGCGGACGACGCCGCTCTCGAGGTCGAGCCCGACGAAGCGGGCACGCTCCCCGTTGTCGTCCGACTCCTCGACGCCCTCGAGCTTCGGGGAGCGGAAGATGCCGCCGAACGCCGTCATGGCCTCAGTGTAGGACGGCGACCGAACGCTCGGCGTCGATCAGGACGACCCCGACAGCAGGCAGGCGGAGGTGCCGCCGCGCCCGGGTCACGCTCCTGGCCAGGGCCACCGCGAGCAGCCTGTCGCGGTCCTCGCGGTCGAGGTCGCCGACGGACTCGCACGCCGCCTCGAAGGCACGGTTGCGGTCGGTCGCGCCCAGCGACCGCCGCCCGGAGACGCGGTGGCCGAGGTGCTCGTCGGCGCGGTCGTGGAGGTCGCGCAGCCAGGGGTCGCGCGGCGCCCCCACCAGGCCCAGGGTGGCGAGCTCGCCATAGACCACGGCGCGCACCACCCCCCGCGCGTGGGGGCCGTGCACCCGCGTGCCGACGAGCGCCGGGGCGACGCCGGTCAGCCGGGCGCGGACGGCGTCGCCGACCTGGTCGTTGACGCGCCGGGCCAGCCAGCCCAGCAGCGGGTGCGTGCACCGGGGACGGTCGCCGAACCGCCGCCCGGACAGCACGGAGACGTACTCCATGAGGCAGCTGCCGTCGGCGGGGTCGCGGTGCTTCCCGCGGGCGAGCAACGGGACGCCCGAGGGCGTGGGGTCGTGCGTCGGTGTGGTCATCGTCGGTCTTCCTTCTCCTGGGAGGGGCGGGCACGTGGGAACGGCCCGACAGGAGGTGACCGGGAGCGACGCGAGAGAGGTGGGCGCATGCGGCCTCCTGAACGGTCGGAACCGAACAGGGACCGTCAGCAGGAAGACCTGCGGTTGAAGGCGAGCCCCATCGCCTGTCAGGACAAGGTAGACCCCTCCGGCCGCCATGCACCAGCCCGCGGCCGGAGAGCCGGACCCGGGGCCGTCAGGAGAGATCCCGCAGGTCGGCGCTCTGTCGCGCGGTGACGTCCCCCAGGAACAAGCATGTAGTGAAGACGACGACGTTACCGAGCGGCGGCGAACGGATGCGCAGAGCGATCAGAACAGTTCTCGGTCTCGCCGATGCCGACCTCTCCGTTCCGATCTTTCGGGAGCTTGCCGCCCCTGGCGCCTCTGCGCCTCCTCGGCGACCCGCTGATGCTGATGGCCACGATGCGGCCGATCGGGGTGGTCGTGGGCGCACGGGCACCAGTGGCAGAGGTGCCACGAAGGACAAGCGCCCGGGTGGTCAGGGGGACCGCCGTCGTGGGCGCTCCTGCTGTAGCGACCGATCGTCGTCATCGTCGTCATCGCCGTCACGCCGGGAGCTGCGCGAGGGTCTGCTCGATCTCGTGGCGGTGGTAGGCGCGCGGCGTGATCGCCCAGCCGGTGCGGTGGTCACGGTGCCCCGAGGCCATGCCGCACCACCCGCACCCGCCCGCGGCGTCCAGGACCGCCCGCGACTCGATCTCGTGCCGGCGCGCGACGACCGCCTCCGCGTCGCGCCGGGCACGGCGCTGGGCGGCACGGTCGTACGCGAACCAGATGCCGAACGGGATCGCGAGGATCGCCGCGGTGATCAGGACCCACTTGACGATGAGGATCACGACACCGAGCAGGAGCAGCCCGCCGACCGCCACCGCCGCGGGACTCCCCTGGGACCGCCGGGCCATCTCAGCACCACCACTTGCGCGCGCAGTAGCCGCCGGTCAGCGCGCCGTCGGGGAGGCCGCTGTCGCCGTCGCCGAGGTCCACGTCGACGTCGACGTCCCCACCGCTCCCGCTCTCCGTGGCGGGCGGGGTCCCCGAGCAGTCGCGCTCTCCGTAGTCGGCAGCGCGCAGCTGCGACAGGTACGCCGGGGTGGCGTCGTCGCGGCCCTGGTACACGCCGACCGTGGGGTGGACGACCATGAGCTCGCCCAGGTCGGTCGAGCCCGTGGTCTCGACGCGACGCAGCAGGCGCCCGGAGCTGTCGCGGTCGCGCGCACCGTCCGCGATCAGCCGGACCTGACCGTCCGCGAGGAAGCCCTCCAGCTGGTCCTTGGCCTCGCGCCCGCCGCGGGTGCTCATCTCGCAGGCGTCGATGCCGAGGAGCCGCACGCGCCGGCCGCCGGAGACCTCGAGGGTGTCGCCGTCGATCACGTCGGTGACCGTGACGGTCTCGCCCTCCGCCACCGGAGCGGTCGTGGTGGTGGGTGACGACGACGTCGTCGTGCTCGTCGGCGCGGGAGTCGAGGTCGACGTGACCACCGGTGCCCGCGACGACGCCGCGGTGGGCGTCGGCGAGGCGGTGCTGATGTCCGTGGCCGCGACCACGATGAACACCCCCGCCGCAATCCCCAGCCAGACCTTGTACGCCTGCCGCACCGGACTCCTCCCCGACGAGATCTCCACGCGTTGTGACACCTCGTCGCAGATGTCCGCGTCGGCGTTACGGAGGGCATCGACGGGAGGACATCGAGTCGCTACCGTTTCGAATATTAATTCAAAAGAGGAGGCCGACGATGCCCGCCACGAGCGATGACCTGACCGCCGTCGACCCGATGGACCGGTCCCTGCACGAGCAGGGCCCGCCGCACGAGCTGTTCGCCCGCCTGCGGGGCGGGTGCCCGGTGCACCCCGGGACCGGGCCGGACGGGCACCGATTCTGGTCGGTCACCCGCGACGAGGACGTCACGGCGGTGAGCAAGGACCCGGCGACGTTCTCCAACCACCGCGGCGGCATCTTCCTGCACCCCGACCAGGTCGCGCCGCTGGACTTCCTGCGTCAGGTGCTGCTGTTCAAGGACCCGCCCGAGCACCGGAACTACCGCCGCATCCTCGCGTCGGTGTTCACCCCGAAGGCGATCGCCGCCATGGAGGACACGGTCCGCGCGGTGGTCACCGACGTGATCGACGGCGTCGTCGAGCGGGGCCGCGCCGACCTGGCCCGCGACATCGCCGTGCCCGTCCCGCTGCGGGTGCTCGCGGGGCTGCTGGGCATCCCCGACGACGACGTCGACCAGCTCGACGACTGGACCCACCAGATCGAGCGTGCCCAGCAGTCCGACGAGCCGGCCGGGGCGACGGCGGTGTTCGGCGAGATGGTCGGCTACCTCCACCAGCAGATCGAGCGGCAGATGGCCGCCGGCGGCGACACCCTCGTCACCCGCCTGAGCGGCGCGGAGGTCGACGGGCAGCGCCTGGCCCCCGAGGAGATCCTCACCTTCTTCGGCCTGCTGGTGTTCGCCGGCAACGACACCACCCGCAACACCATCGCGACCGGCACCCTCGCCCTGCTCGCCCACGACCAGTGGTCCACGCTGCGCGACCGGCCCGAGATCGTCCCGCAGGCCGTCGAGGAGATCCTGCGCTGGACGTCGGTGGTGAAGTACTTCGCCCGCACCGCCACCTGCGACACCGAGATCGAGGGGCAGCCGATCGCCGAGGGCGAGAAGGTCGTCACCTGGTTCTCGTCGGCCTCGCGGGACGGCGACCTCAACGAGGACCCGGACCGCTTCGACGTCACCCGGGAGAAGCCCCAGCACCGTGCCTTCGGCGGCGGCGGGCCCCACGCGTGCCTCGGCAACCAGCTCGCCCGGCTCGAGCTCCGCGTCCTGTTCGAGGAGCTGCCCCGGCGCCTGCCCGACCTCGCGCTCGACGGCGACCCCGTGTACCTGGACTCGAACTGGGCCCACGCCCTGACGTCGCTGCCGGTCCGGTTCTCCCCCGGTCCCCGCACGGCGTGAGAGCACGTCCGTCGCCCGGCGAGCCGTCGGCACCGACCGCCGGTCGCTGTCACCACATCAGTCACATGAGTCACTCTTGACTCACGCGTCACAGGCCGCCAGCGTGCGGGGACGTGGGTGCCCACCGGCACCTCGGGGGGTCGTCGGCACCGGCGGGCCGGTGTCAGGCAGGAGGCGGTGGGGCGATCGTGGGGACGGACACGCTGGACGGGGGGCTGACGGCGACGCTGTTCGGCGACGAGCCGGACCTGCACGACGACGGGGACGGCTGGGGCGGCCCCGAGGCGGTGACCGTCCTGCCGCGGAAGAAGATCCGTCGTCGGCCCGCGCGCCGGCCCGTCCGCCGGCCCGTCCGAGGCGGCCCCGAGCTCGCGCGGACCACCGCGCCGTCGCCGATGGACCGGCCGACGGTCCCGCGGACGCTGGTCCCCGCCGAGCTCCTGACCGTCCCGCGGGCCACACCCGCGCCGGTCGTCCCGACGGCGCCGAAGCCCCGGCGGCGCGGGCGACGCCGGGCGGTCCTGCTCACGCTCGTGCTCGGTGCTGTTGTGGCGACGGCGACCGGCGAGCTGCACCCCTGGTCGACCCCGGCCCCGATCCCGACCCCGCCGCCCGCGGCCCTGCCCGTCCCGGTGACGGTCGCGCCGCCGGCCGCGGCCCGACCGGCCGATCCGGCCGAGGTCGCACGCGAGGCGACCGCGCGGATCGACGCCCTGGTGCCGGCGCGCGCCGTCGGGCACGTCTCGGTCGCCGCCGTCGACACCGTGACCGGCCGAACGTTCGGCTACGCCCCCGACAACCCGGTCCCGACCGCCAGCGTCGTCAAGCTCGACGTGCTCGAGACCCTGCTGCTCCAGCACCAGGAGTCCGGCGAACCGATCCCCGCCGCGACCATGGACCTGGCCACGCGGATGATGCAGCAGAGCGACAACGAGGCCGCCTCGGCCCTGTGGGAGGGCGTCGGCGGCGTGCCCGCCATCGACGCCGTCAACCAGCGCCTCGGCCTGCGCGACACCCACCTCGTCGACCACTGGGGCAGCACGACGACGCCGGCCTCCGACCAGCTCGCGCTGCTCGCGGCGCTGACCGGACCCTCGCCGCTCGACGCGGACTCCCGCGCGCTCGCGCACGACCTCATGACGCACGTCGTCGACGACCAGCGCTGGGGCGTCAGCGCCGCCGCCGACCCCGGGACGACCACGGCCCTGAAGAACGGGTGGATGTCGGTCGACAGCGACGACGGCCGGTGGGTCACCGGGTCGGTCGGCATCGTGACCGTCGCCGGCCACCCGGTCGTCCTGGCCGCGATGGTCGGGCAGCAGGCCAGCGAGGCGGACGGGATCGACCTCGTGGAGGCCCTGTCCCGGGCCGCCGCCGACGCGGTGGCGGTCCGGCCCTGACCCCTGCGGTCACGCGTCGAAGATCGCGAAGACCTTGTTCGAGTTGAAGACGTCGGTCTCGACCATCTCCGACCACCGCAGGTCGAGGCCGAGCTCGTCCATCGCGCCGACCAGGCAGAACCAGTTCAGCATCTCGTGCTGCCCGTCGCGGACGATCTCGGCGCCGGTGGTGCGCCGCCACCGCTCGCGGTCGCCGGCGACGAAGGCCGCGTAGAGCTCGCGGTCCGAGGCGGTGTCGGGGCGCAGATGCCAGTCCTTGTCGTTGAGGAAGGCGTGCGACCAGCTCGACGAGGCGACGAACGCGACGCGCTTGCCCCAGCCGCGCATCGCCCGGGCGACGGCGGCGCCGAGCTCCATGCACCGCGCCGGCGTGGGCCCGACGGGGTCGAGCTCCTCGGTCGCGATGTCGGCGAACCGCGCGAGCCCGCCCCGGCGGGCGATCGCGTGCTGGCCGTAGCAGTTCACCGTGATCGGGATGATCGGGTACGGGAACTGCGTGCCCGCGTGGTCGTAGTCGAGGAAGAGCTGGGTGTTGGCGATGGCGTGCGGGAAGTGGGCGCCCTCGCGCTTGCGGTACGAGTACGCCATGTCGATCCCGTCGGCGATCAGCTCGTTCGTCAGCCGCCGGCACCACTGCTTGTTGCCGTGGAGCGTGAACGTCATGTCGTCGGGGCGGCCCCAGGCGTTCGGGTTGCCGTAGGAGTTCATCAGCGAGAACGGGTGCACGTCGATGTCGTCGTAGGCGAGCACGCAGAACGGGGGGACGACCTCCTCGCGGAAGTTCTCGTACTGGTCGTCGCCCCACACGACGAGCACGTCGGGGGCGAACGCGTCGAGCCGTTCACGGCACCGGGCCAGACCTTCGACGAGGGCCTGGCGGTGGCCGGGCGCGGTGGCGCGGCCCTCGTCGTCGCCCCACTCCCGGCGCATCAGGTCCGGCCAGTGCGCCGGGTCCTTCTCCGCGGCCGGGATGTCGGGATCCGTGAGCGTGCCGCGCAGCAGCACCGCCATCATGTCGTCGCGCCCGCCGAGCAGCGGGTAGTGCGTCAGGCCGAGGCCCAGCAGGTCGCTCATCGGGTCCTCCCTCGCTAGCTCATGCTGCTGCCGCCGTTGACCGACAGCGTCTGTCCGGTGACGAACCGGGAGTCCTCGCGCGCCAGGTAGGCCACCGCGGCGGCGATCTCGTCGACCTCGGCGGGCCGGCCCTGCGGGATCAGCCGCACCGCGTCGTCGACGACGGTCCGCAGACGCTCGGGCAGGCGGCCGGCGGCGAACGCCGCGTCGAGGGCGTCGGTGCGGGTGTAGGACGGCGCGACGGTGTTGACGGTGATGCCGTCGCCGGCGAACTCGCGGGCCAGGCCGGTGGCCAGCGCGTGCACCCCGCCCTTCGCGGCGTTGTAGACCGCGTGGTCGGTGAGGCCGTTGCGCACCGACTCGGCGCCGATGTTCACGATCCGCCCGTAGCCGCGGGCCCGCATCGCGGGCAGGAACGCGAGGCAGCAGCGCAGGGTGGTCCACAGATTGTTGTCGATCGTGGCCTGCAGGGTCTCCTCGGTGTGCTCGAGGGTCGGGCGGATGACGCCTCCCCCGGCGTTGTTCACCAGCACGTCCACCGCGCCGAACGCCTCGACGGCCTGGTCGCGCAGCCGGTCGGCGACGCCCGGCGCGGCGAGGTCGCCGGCGACGCCGATCGCCGGTGTCGTGAGCCCGGCGACGGCCGCGTCCACCTCCTCCTTGCCGAGCCCGGCCACGACGACCGCGGCGCCGTCCGCGGCGAGACGGCGGGTGATCGCGTGACCGATCCCGGTGGCGCCCCCGGTCACCACCGCCACCCGTCCCGCGAGCGCGCTCACAGGATGATCGCCACGTCGTTGGCCGGGCGCAGCGAGGACATGTCGAGCTCGACGCGCTTGCTGCGGATCCGGAGCTCGCCCGCCACGGCGACGAGCCGGTAGGTGTAGCCGCCGACCCAGGTCGACTCCTTGCCGTTGCGCGAGCGCCACACGATGAACGACGCCCGGACCGGGATCTCGCCGTCGACGGGCTCGCCCACACGCACGTTCGTGACCAGGTGGCGGCATGCGGAGTGGGGGTACTCGCGGTGGGCCTTCCGGCTGTTGAGCCGGTCGACCCGCAGGCGCATCCGCAGGCGGTCGTCGTCGACGAGCACCAGGTCGGTGGTCGGGTCGCCGTCCGGGGCGTCGGTTGCCGGGATGACGTAGTGCGCGTCCTCGGTGTAGAGCGTCAGCCAGGTGTCGAGGTCCCACGCGTCGAGCAGCTCGGCCTCTTCGAACAGCAGGTCCTCGACCTCGGCGCGGGTCGGCCTGCGCACCTCCGCCGGGGCGCTCACGGCTGGTCCATGTCGTGGCGCCAGCGCCGCCAGAACGCGCGCATCTGCGCCTCGTCGTTGGCCTGGGGCTCGCGGGCCATGCCGCGCGAGATGTCGTTCCACTCGACGCCGCCGCTGGTGAAGCCCTGCTGGCAGGACTCGAGGGCCTCGATGTCGTCGGGGGTCGCGAACCCGCCCGGGCCGAGGAAGGTCAGGAAGCTGTCGAGGCGGCGCTGCCGGACGTCCGGCTGCTCCTCGCGCGGGGCCATCTCCCAGGCCGTGATCTCCATGTGGCCGGGCGCGGTCGGCATGAAGGTGCGGACGGTCAGCGCCATGATGTCGTTCACGACGAGGTTCGGGTAGATCAGCATGTTGCGGTTGAGGTCGGCCATCCGGTGCGCGCGCTCCTCGCCGAACCGCTCGACCAGCCCGGCCCGCAGCCCGTCGATCGACGGCTTCGCGTCGTCCCCGAACAGCGGCTCCCACTTCGCGACCGGGCGCCCCCACGGCGCCTCGTACTCGAGCACGGCGTGCCCGTTGCCGAGGTCGTGCGCGGTGCCCTTCACCCCGACGGAGAGGTCCGTGCCGAGGGCCACCAGGTACTTGAAGTACGTGTCGTGGGTGGAGACCGCGTGGTAGCCGTCGATCGAGTTCTCGACCAGCAGCTTCCAGTTGGCGTCCATCCCGTAGTGGTTGGTGCCTCGGACGATCTCCATGTCGGCCGGGGCGGCGTCGATGATCAGGTCGAGGTAGTCCTTCGCGCCGGCGAGGTACTCGACGAGCCCGACGACGTCCGGGTCGAAGCAGCAGAAGACGAACCCGCGGTAGCTCTCCACCCGGGCCACCGACTTCAGCCCGAGCCGTTCCCAGTCCAGCGTCCCGCCGTAGGCCTCACGGTCGGGAACGCCGGCGAGCTTGCCCTCCGAGTCGAAGGTCCAGGCGTGGTAGAAGCACTGGAAGACCTTCGCGTTGCCCTGGTCCTGCCGGCACACGACGGCGCCGCGGTGGGTGCAGGAGTTGTGGAAGACGTTGACGTCGCCGCTCTTCACCCCGCGCACCATGAACAGGGGCCGGCCGCCGACGCGCCGCCGCACGTAGTCGCCGGGTTGCGCGATCTCCGACTCGTGGCCCACGTAGAGCCAGTTGTGGTCGAAGATCTTCGCGTGCTCCTCCGAGAGGATCGCCGGGGAGACCATCGAGTCGCGGTGCACCCGGAAGCTCTCGGTCTCCTCCACGACCAGCCGGGATCCGGTGCCGGCGAGGTCGGTGGGTCGGTCGTTCAGCAGGGTCACGACGCCCTCCCGAGGAAGTCGGCGACGGTGGTGTTGAACTCGTCGGCGCGCTCGATCTGGGTCCAGTGCCCGCAGCGGGCGAACACGCGCAGGTCGGCGTCGGGCAGCAGGTTGACCATCGTCCAGGACACGTCGGCCGGCACGACCCGGTCCTCGCGGCCGTGGACCAGCAGCGAGGGGACGGCGGTGGCGCGGACCTGCTCCTCGGTGATCCCGAGGTTGCCGCCGTCGTGCCGGGGATCGTGGAACATCGCGGTGTAGGCCTCGTGCACGCCGGGCGCGGCGCTGGCCTCGTAGCGGATCCGCACGAGGTCGTCGGTGATGAGGTCCGGGTCCACCGCGAAGTAGGTCCTCAGCAGGTCGCGCATGTTCCCGGGCGACGGCGTGTAGGCCCGCAGCGCCCTCAGACCCTCGGTGACCGTCATGCCGACCCCCGGCGAGCCCATGAGCACCATGCGGGCGACGCGCCCGGGACGCTCGTGCGCCATCTCGAGAGCGATGCGCCCGCCGAGGGAGTTGCCGACGATCGAGAAGCGCTCGAGGCCGAGGGTGTCCGCGACGTCCCAGACGTGGTCGGTCCAGCTCCGCAGCGAGTAGCGCACGTCGTCGGGCCGCTCGGTGCTGCCGAAGCCCACGATGTCGGGCGCGACGACCCGGAACCGCTCGGCGAGCACCGGGAGGTTGAGCCGCCAGTTCGCCCAGCCCGAGACCCCGGGGCCCGACCCGTGCAGGAACAGGACGGGGTCACCGGTGCCCGCGTCGTGGTAGTGGGTCCGCACGCCGCGGACGTCAGCGTCCCGCCCGTCGGCGAGAGCAGGGGTGGTGGCTGTCATCGGGTCTCCGTGAGGGACGGGGTCAGCAGGGTGCGCGGGTTGTCGACGCCGATCGCCGGGCGCCGCGCGTCGGTGAGGACGGCACCGGGGGGCTGCTCGCGCGCGGCGAAGGGGTAGTCGGTGCCCAGCACGACGTGGTCGGCGCCGAACCGCGCGACGGCGAGCTCCAGGCTCGCGGGGTCGTAGGTCAGCGAGTCGCACCAGAGGTCGCGCGCGCGGTCGAGCGCGGTGGCGGGAGCGCCGGCGAGGGTCTGGCCGTGGGCGACGCGCGGCAGGATCGACGGCAGCGCACCCCCGCCGTGGGCGAGGCAGAGCCGCACGCCCGGGCGGTCGGCGAGCGTGCCCGCGGTGAGCAGCGACGCCGCGGCGGTCGCGGTCTCGCACGGCATGCCGACGCCGAAGGCGAGCCCGGCGCGCGCGAGACGCGGGTCGAGCACCTCGTCGACGGGGTGGACGAACACCACCGCACCGAGCTCGTCGGCGGCGTCGAAGAACGGCGCGAGCTGCGGGTCGGCGAGCTCGAGGGCCCCGACCCGCCCCCCGATCTCGACGCCGGCGAAACCCAGGTCGAGCACGCAGCGGCGCAGCTCGCCGACGGCGGCGTCGACGTCCTGCAGCGGGACGGCGCCGAGCGCCCGGAAGCGGTCCGGCGCCTCGGCGACCAGTGCGGCGAAGAACGCGTTCTGGGCGCGGGCCTGCTCGAGCGCCCCGGCCGCGGGCGCGGTGTGGTCGAGCGTGACGGGGACCGGCGAGACGACCTGGACCGCGACGCCCTCGGCGTCCATGTCCCGCAGCCGCGCCGACGGCGACCAGCAGCGCGCGTCGATCATCCGGTACCGCCGGTCGCCGACGTGGACGGCGGCGGTGTGCTCGTCCTCGCGCGCCACCCACGCCCAGTCGTGCCCCTCGCGCGCCGCCGGCGGCGCCAGGTCGGGCGCGATCGCGTGGGTGTGCACGTCGACGAGGCCGGCGACGGTCTCCATGCCTGGCCTCCTCGCCGCGCTGCGCTGTGACCGGGACAACGTACGAAACCTTCATGAAGATTGGCAAGAGATGGCCCGTCACACGACCAAGCGCGGCGTGAGACGCGCTAATGTGCGTGCATGTTGTCCAGGAAGCGGCCATGAGCGAGCCGGAGGTCCGCCGCGGGCGCTCCCGCGCGGAGGCCGTGGCGGAGGCCGTGCAGGAGGACATCGCCGCACGGGGCGCCGCCACCGGCGACCGCCTCGGCCTGCGCACCGAGCTCATCGAGCGCCACGGCGTCAGCCCTTCGGTGATGAACGAGGCGCTGGGCCTGCTGCGCGACCGCGGTCTGGTGACGGTGCGCCCGGGACCCTCGGGCGGGGTCTTCGTCGCCGCGCAGCCGGCCCAGGTCCGCCTCGGCGCCATCGACCTGTGGTTCTCGGCCGCGGTCCCGGACCCGCGCGAGCTCTTCGCGGCCCGCACGTTCTTCGACGACGCCTTCGCCGCGGTGGCCGTCGACCGCGCCGGGCCCAACGACGTCCGCGCCCTGGAGTCGGCCGTCCACGACATGCGGACCCACGCGGGGGACGCCGCCGCCTACATGCGGGCCACGGTCGCCTTCCACGCCGCGGTCGCCCACGCGACCAGCCTCACCGTCGCCGTCGGGCTCTACGAGACCGTGCTCGCGCTGCTGCGCGCCGGGATCGTGCGCGCCACGTTCGTCGAGCCCCGCGACGAGATGGTCGCCCACGCCCTGGCGATCCACGAGGGCATGACCGCGGCGATCCGCGACCGCGACGCCGAGGCGATGACCAAGCTGCTCGCCCTGCACGCCGGCGACCTCGAGCGGGTCCAGGACGGTCACGGCTAGCCCGTCAGGCGATGACGGTCTGGTCCGCCGCGCCGGGCGCCGTGGTGGGCCGGACCTCGTCGAACGTCAGCAGCCCCTTGACGACCTCCTCCCGCAGCAGGAACTTCTGGATCTTCCCGCTCGGGGTCATCGGCAGCTCGTCGCGGAACGCCCAGAACACCGGCGCCTTGTGCGGCGCGAGGGTGCGGCGCAGGAAGGCGGTCAGCTCGTCGACCGAGGGCCGCTCGTGGCCGGCACGGACCCGCAGGACGGTGCCCACCTGCTCGCCCCAGGTGTCGTCCGGGACGCCGATGACGGCGGCGGTCTCGATCGCCGGGTGGTCGGTGAGGACACCCTCGATCTCGGCGGGGTACAGGTTCATGCCACCGCGGACGATCATGTCCTTGATCCGGCCGGTGACCCGCAGGTAGCCGCGCTCGTCCATGTCCCCGACGTCGCCCATGTGCAGCCACCCGTCGGCGTCGACCGTCGCCGCGGTCTCCTCGGGCCGGTCGTAGTAGCCGAGCATGTTCTGGTAGCCGCGGCAGCAGATCTCGCCCTGCTCCCCCACCGGCACGGGCTCGCCGGTCACGATGTCGCGGATCGTGACCTCGAGCCGTGGCAGCGGCTGGCCGACCGTGCCCGCCTGGTCCTCGGGCTCGTCGGTGACCCGCGTCTGGCTGATGACGCCGTGGGTCTCGGTCTGCCCGAACAGGATGCTGAACCCGCAGCCCAGCTGCTCGACGGTGCGGCGCACGAGGGCGGCGGGCACGGCCGCCGCCCCGGACAGGACGGTCTGCACGCTGGAGAGGTCGCGGTGCGCGCGGTCCGGGTGGTCGAGGATCGTGATCAGCATCGTGGGGACGAGCAGGGCGTGCGTCCCCCGGTAGGTCTCGAACGCCTCGAGGACGAGCCCGGGATCGAAGCCGGGGAGGATGACGAAGGTCCCCCGCTTCGCCCACGCGCCGAACGACGTCACGGCGCCGCCGCCGATGTGGAACATCGGCATGGCGTTGACGTAGACCCCGCCGTCGCCGAACGCGGCCCGTTCGGCCACGAACGTCGCCTCGTTGACCAGGCCCTTGTGGTGCAGCATCGCGCCCTTGGGGAAGCCGGTGGTGCCCGAGGTGTACTGGAGCTGGAGCAGGTCGGTGGGGGCGAGCTCCGGCAGCACGGTGGCCGGGTCGCCGGAGTCGAGGAACGCGTCCCACGCCGCGAACGAGAACACCTCGCGCAGCGCGGGGAGGTCGGGCCGCAGCTCGTCGACGAGCGCGCGCATGCCGAAGTCGCGGTAGGAGTCGACGCAGAACAGGCCGACCGTGCCCGACTGGCGCAGGACGAACGCGAGCTCGCGGGCGCGGTAGGCCGGGTTGAGCGCCACCACGACCATGCCGGCCATCGCGGCGCCCTGCTGCAGCACGATCCAGTCGGCGCTGTTCGGCGCCCAGATCCCGATCCGGTCGCCGGACGCGAACCGCGCCAGCAGGGCCCGCGCCGCGCGCTCGATGTCGGTGAGGAACTCGGCGTAGGTCCACTGCCGGCGTGCCGCGGGGTCGGCCACGCAGTCGACGAGCGCCACCCGGTCCGGGACGGTCGCGGCTGCGTGCCGGATAGTCTCGCAGACGGTGACGTCCCTGATCTCGTTGCCCTCGCCCGCCTCCGCGGGCCAGTAGGACTCGGTGCGCATGAGGGCGGACCCCTTCGTCAGCTCGGGTGGCTCGGGTGGCTCGGGTGCGCGGCCATGCCGCGGTAGATGACCGTCGTGATGCCGTCGGTGGTGCGGTCGGTCGAGAACTCGCCCTCGCCGCGCAGGTAGGCCCAGGCCTGGTGCTCGATGCCGCCGAAGACCATGTCGCGCAGGAGGTCGATCCCCACGTCGTCGCGCAGGTCGCCGCGGGCCACGGCGTCGCGCAGCACCTGGCTGACGATCCCCGTGAAGCGCCGGTTGGACCGGAAGATGCTGGTGGCCCGGAACTCGGGGTCGGGACGCAGCTCGTTGAGGATGTAGCGGGTGAGTGTCGGCTCCCGGCGCACGACCTCGACGGCGTAGCGCACGACGTAGCGCAGCTGCTCCTCGGTGCCGTCGTGGACGACGACGCCGGGGTCGAGGGCGTCGAGGATCTCGTCGAACCACTGCTGGGCGACGCGCACGAGCAGGGCGTGCCGCGTCGGGAAGTAGCGGTAGACCGTGGCCTCCGAAACTCCGCAGCGCCGGGCCACCTCGGCCGGGAGGAAGCGTTCGTAGCCGACCTCGCCCAGCAGCTCGCGGGCGGCCGAGACCAGCTCGGCGGTCCGCTCGTCCGGCCGCAGCCGGGTCCCCGTGCGCGTCATGCGACCGAGATCCCCCCGTTGACGCTGATCACCTGGCCGGTGATCAGCGCGGCGTCCGGACCGGCCAGGAACGCGACCAGACCCGCCAGGTCGTCCGGCCCGGTCGGGCCGAGGTGCGCCTGCGCGCGCGCCTTCTCGAACAGCTTCTTCGAGAAGCCGTCGCTCATCACCCGCTCGCCGGTCGCGGTGCCCTCGATGAGAGACGGCGTCACGGCGTTGACGCGGATCCCCTGGCGCTTGGCCTCGACGGCGAGCGTGCGGGTGAACGTGACGATGGCGGCCATCGCCGCGCCGATCACGGTCTCGCCCGGGGTCGGCACCTTGGCGGCGTCGGAGGCGACGTTGACGATCGAGCCGCCGCCCCGCGCGACCAGGGCGGGCAGCAGCGCGCGGCACATGTGCATCGGCCCCAGCGCCTGGCCGGTGAGCGTGCCGGCCACGTCCTCGATGGGCATGTCGCGCAGCAGCGCCGGCACGTACGTCGCCGTCGTCGAGTTCACCAGCACGTCGACGCCGCCGAGGAGCTCGGCCGCAGCCGTCGCGGCTGCGGTCGCCTGCGCGGGGTCGTTCGCGTCGCCGGCCACGTAGTGCACCTCGGCGCCCGCCGCGGCGGCGCGGACCGCGGTCAGCGCCTTCGCCCCCCGCTCGGCGTCGCGCCCGACCAGCACGAGCGCGTCGCCCGCCGCCGCGAAACGCTGGCTGCACGCCAGGCCGACCCCGGAGGTGCCGCCGACGATGACGACGGCGCTCACGGCACCCGTCCCGGCATCGCCGCGGCCACCTCGCACGTCGCGCACGAGCGCGCAGGCTCCCGGGCGTCGGCGATGGTCTCCCCCGCCCCGCGCGCGCCGCGCCCCGCGCCGTCCCGGGCCAGCAGCGCGGCCCCGTAGGCGCCGGTGATCTGCGGCGAGGACGGCACGGTGATCTCCTCGTGCAGCGCCTCGGCGAGGAAGTGCACCGCCGCGGTGTTGCGCGCGACGCCGCCGGTCATGACGACCGGCGCGCGCCGCCCGACCTGGGCGACGAGCCCGACCGTCCGGGTGGCGACGGCGCGGTGCACCGAGGCCGCGATGTCCTCGCGGTCCTCCCCCTGGGCCAGCAGCGAGATGAGCTCGGTCTCGGCGAAGGTCGCGCACATGCTCGAGACCTCCAGCTCCTTCCGCCCGGCCAGGGCGAGGCCCGCCAGCTCGTCGAGGTCGCACTCGACGGCCCGGGCGAGGACCTCGAAGAACCGGCCGGTGCCGCTCGCGCAGCGGTCGTTCATCGCGAAGTTCTCGACGATGCCATCGCCGTCGACCGCGATGGCCTTGCTGTCCTGGCCGCCGATGTCCACGACGAGCCGCACGCCCGGGCACATCGCCGCCGCGCCGCGTGCATGGCAGGTGATCTCGGTGAAGGAGCGGTCGACGCCCGGGACGAGGCGGCGGCCGTAGCCGGTGGCGACGGCCGCGGCGACCTCGTCGCGGGGGATCCCCGCCGCGCCCAGGGCCGTCTCCATCGCCTGCGCGCACCCCGCCCGGCTGACCGCGCCCATCTGCACGACCTCGGCGGCCCGCATCTCCCCCGCGGCGTCCAGGATCACGACCTTGGCCGTGGTGGAGCCGAGGTCGACGCCCAGGAAGTGGGTCACGGCGCGGTCACCCCCGCGCCCGCCGCACGTCGATCCCCTCGAGCACCGCCGCGAGGCGGCTCTCGAGGACCTCGTCCTTGTAGAAGGACGCGTCGGCGATGTCGCCCTCGAAGAACATCGTCGCCAGGCCGCGCTTCTCCTGCGCGGCCTTGGCCATGAGCCGCTGCGGGTTGGTGAAGGCGCGGCACGTGCGGGTGGAGTGGAACACGATGCCGTCGACGTCGTAGAAGTCGCAGTCGCGCAGCACGAGGTCGGTGGTCGTCCGCGTGGCGTGGTTCATCGGGCAGAGGAGGTTGTTCTGGGCCTGCCCGAGGAACGGGTCGGCCGCCTCGGGGTCGAGGAGCTGGGGCTCCTGCCAGAACGCGTGGTGGGTGTAGCGCCCGGCGACCACGGCGACGTCGTGGGCGGCGAACTTCCGCGAGAGCAGCCCGAGGTGGTTCCAGTTCATGAAGCCGTCGAAGTACACGCGGTAGCGCTCGTCGCGGACGGCTGCGACCCCGTCGGCGACGCGCTGCTCGACCTCGGCCAGCACGCCGGCGAAGAAGTCGACCAGCTGCTGGTTCGCCGGCAGGAAGTTGATGTGGGCGACGTTGCCGATCCAGTCCCAGAACGTCGCCGGCGCGGGCGTGTGCCGGCAGAGCTTCATGGCCTTCTGGCGCAGCTCCGAGGCCTGCTTGATGTAGGCCATGTTCTGCCGGTAGGCGGCCCAGTCGAACGGCTGCCCGGTGATCGACTCGAGGAACGGCACCAGCTCGTGCAGCTGGTCGGACACGTAGCGGGACGACTGCTCCCACTCCTCGCCGGCCATGTAGCCCTCGCCGGGCCGGTTGCTCCACAGGTAGGGCATCGAGACGTTGAAGATCGGCACGTCCTTGCCGAACACGCGGAAGGAGATGTCGTCCCACTGCTGGCCGGTGCTGCACCCGGCGTACGCGTTGACGAAGACGTCGGGCGTCGGCAGGCGGCTCGCGAGCTCCTGCTGCTCCGGCAGCCCCACCATCCCCGGGCCGTTGCCCGCGCCCGCCGAGCGCTCCTGGGACAGGACCGCGCAGCCGAGGTGGGTGCGCGCGTAGGAGCACAGCTCGCCGACGTAACCGTACTCGGAGCCCGCGAGCTGGGCGGGCCCCTCCAGGTGCTGCGCCGCGAGCCGGGCGGAGAACGCCTCGCCGTGGCACCACGCCATCCCGGCGGCCTGGAAGATCGGGTTGAGGGCGGAGCCGTTGTACCAGACCACCTTCTGGCCCCGCTCGCGCGCGAGGAAGACGTCCTCCCAGTAGTCGGCGACCATCCGGCCGCCGGCCTTGTTGATCGCGAGGCGGTTGAGCTTGTCGGCGGCGTCGCTGCTCGTCGGCGCGGTCATCGGATCGCCTCCAGGGGCGCGTTGCGGCGGATGCGCTCCAGGAGCGCCTCGACGCGGGTCTGCACGGTCTCGACCGGCAGGCCCTCGTGCTCGGTCTCGATCAGCAGGTGCGGGATGTCGCGCTCGTTCAGGCGCTTGCGCAGCTCGGGGTAATAGAGCATGTGCGGTTCGCAGAAGCGGACCATCAGCACGACGACGCCCTCGGCGCCCGAGGCGTCGACGGCCTCGACCAGCCGCTCCTCCCAGTCGGTCTCGTGCTTGACCAGCGTCGGGCACGGGGCGACCGCGTCCCGGCGGAGGTACCAGTCGGCCAGCGCCGCGACCGGATCGCCGTCCTCGGGCACGTCGGTGGAGATGTGGCGGCCACCGGTGAACAGGTCGTCGTCGACGACGATCGCGCCGCACTCCTCGATCGCCGCCAGGAGCTCGGGCCGCGGCGCGTGCGAGAGGTGACCGGACAGGTACAGACGGACCCGGTCGTCCCGCGGCCGGGCGGCGAGGCCGGCGACGACCTCCCGCAGCAGCGCGGTGTGCTCCCGCGTGTCCATCACCATGCTGGACTTCACCAGCACCTGCATCTCCGGGGACGACAGCGCGGCGTTCCCGGCCCGCCGCGCGGCGTAGACCTCGCGGAGCAGCCGCCGGTTCTCGTTGTGCACCGCGATGGCGTCGGCCAGGGCCGCCGCGGTGACCGGGGTCCCGGCGAAGCGCCCCATCTCCTCGACGAACGACCGCATGGTCGCCAGCGCCCGCTCGCCGGCCCAGCTGTCGGACATCGACGTCGGGAGCTGCCCGAAGAACACCGGCGCGTCGGGCACCTCGGCCCGCACCACGTCGACCGCGCCGAGCAGCTGGGTGCAGTGGTCGGCCTGGAAGAAGGCGTCGTAGATGTCCAGCGTGCCCTTCGCCGCCTGGTCGGCGAGGTTGCGGGTGTAGCCGCAGTAGAACTCCGCCAGCAGGTTGCGGCCGAGGCTGTCCGGCTCGCGGTTCTCCTGGATGACCACTGGCAGCGCGCCGCCCGCCGCGGCGATCTCGGACGGGAAGTTCATCGGGAACACCCCGATGGCCCGGCCGCCGGTCCGCTCCTTCCACCGTACGACGTACGCGTCCGGGTCGTCGGCGACCGCGCACAGCGCGGCGAGCGCCTCGCGCGCGGTGTCCGGATCGACGGACATGACCCCTCCTCGCGGTCCGACGGCGTCCTCTCTGCCCGACGCTAACTGAGTGCGACTCAGCCCACAAGGTTCGGACTGACCATTCGAAGGTCGGCCACTCGGCGGCTTGACGACCTGCGACTCGTCACTACCGTCTTCCCGCAGGTCGGGCCGCCGTGGGCCCGACGACGAGAAGCAGGTGATCCGCCGTGACGCGCACCGCCCCACCACCGTCGACGGCCCCCGAGGCCGGCCTGGACCGCCTCCTCGAGCGCCGGGCCCGCATCCGCGAGGGCGCGGTCACCGAGGCGCCGGCACGCGACGACGTCGCCGGGCGGCTGGAGGCCTTCCTCGCCGCGCACATCGGCGGCGCGTTCACCCTCGGTGCGGTCGAGCGGATGTCGGGCGGCGGGGCGAACGAGTGCCACCGCTTCGTCCTCACCCGCGGAGGGACCTCCGAGGACCTCGTGCTGCGGATCAAGGTGCCCGGCGCGATCTGCCCCACCAGCGCCGAGCGCGAGTTCCAGGCCATGGCGGCGACCCGGGACGTCCTGCCCGTCCCGGGCGTCCACTGGCTCACGACCGACCCGGCCCACTTCGGTGCGCCGGCCCTGATCAGCGACCTCGTCCCCGGCGTCACGGCGCCGACCGACGCGGTCCCCCTCGCGACGGGCCTGGGCACCGTGTACGGGCCGCGGCTGCGCGACCTGCTGGTGCCGCAGTTCGTCGGGCACCTGGCCGCCCTGCACGCCTTCGACTGGTCCGGCGCCGACCTGTCGGCCTTCGACGTCCCGCGTCCGGGGACCACCGACGCGATCGACCGGCGCCTCGCGTTCTGGGACCGCGTGTGGGCCGAGGACGCGCTCGAGGCGCACCCGACCGTGATGCTCACGCAGCAGTGGCTCTGGGAGCACCGGCCCGTCGTCGACCACGTGTCGTTCCTGCACGGCGACTACCGCAACGGCAACTTCCTGTTCGACGAGGACACGGGGCGGATCCAGGCGGTGATCGACTGGGAGCTCTGCTGGCTGGGCGACCGCCACGCCGACCTCGCCTACGCGATGCTGCGCGCCTGGGGGCACGAGGACGACGCCGGGGTCTTTCGCAACTCCGGGCTCCCCGACACCGCGACGTTCGTCGCCGAGTACGAGCGTCTGTCCGGGCTGACCGTCGACCCCGCCCGCCTCGAGTACTACGTCGTCTACAACCTCTACTGGGCCGTGGTCTCCCTCGTGGGCACCGGGCCCCGCAACGCGGCGGCCCGGATGACCCAGCTGGACGTCATGTACGACTTCATCTCCGGCCTGGGCGCGCAGTTCCTCGGCGAGCTCACCGACCTCCTGGCCGAGGAGCGTGCGTCGTGATCCCCACCGTCACCCAGCAGCTGCGCGCGATGCGCGTGCGGCTCGAGGAGACCGTCGTCCCGGCCCTGCGCGACGACGCCGGCTTCGCCCGGGAACAGGCCCTGCTGATGATGGCGACGCTCGACTGGCTCACCGACACCCACGAGCACGAGTACCGCTACCAGGTCACCGAGAACGCCGAGTACCGCGCGGTGGTCCGCGAGCTGGCGTCCGACGACGCGGAGGCGCGGACGGTGCTCGACCGCCCGGCGCCCTCCCCCGCGGACGTCGCCGTGCCGCTCGCCGACGTCGCCGAGCAGAACCGCCTGCTCAAGGACATCGTCGCCCGGGCCCACGCCGCGGCGGTGCAGGACCCCGCGACCCGCGGGCGCGCGCACGACCTCGTGGCCGCCGTCGCCCGCCGCCAGCGCGACCGGGAGCTGTCCTGGTACCGGATGACCGGCTTCCCGGGGGCGCGGTCCGGGATCGCCGACGTTCTCGGCGCTTCGTAACCTGCTGCCCATGGCACTGAGGCCGGACCTGGTCGGCACGCGCAGCGACGCGGCGGAGTTCTCGTGGACGGCGGACGACGTGATGCTCTACGCCCTGGCGGTCGGGGCAGGGCAGGGCGATCCGCTCGAGGACCTCGCGTTCACGACGGAGAACACGGAGGGCGCGCCGCTGAAGGTGCTGCCGACGTTCGCGAACATCATCACGCGCGCGGCGACGGTCGACCTCGGCGAGGTGGACCGCACCCAGCTCGTGCACGCCGAGCAGACGTTCCTCCTGCACGCCCCGCTGCCGGTGGCGGGCCGCGCACGGGTCGCCGCCACGGTCACCGCGGTCGAGGACAAGGGGCGCGGCGCGATCGTGCGCACGCAGGCCGACGCGGTCGACGCCGCGACGGGGGCGCCGCTGGTGACCTCGGTGCAGTCGGTGTTCCTCGGCGGCGAGGGCGGGTTCGGCGGCCCGCGCGGCGAGAGCGCGCCGTCGGCGATCCCCGAGCGCGCCCCGGACCATGTCGTCACCGTCGCCACCCGGCCCGAGCAGGCGCTCCTCTACCGCCTGACCGGCGACCGCAACCCGCTGCACACCGACCCGGCGTTCGCCGCCCGCGGCGGCTTCACCCGCCCGATCCTGCACGGCATGTGCACCTACGGCCTCGCCGCCCGCGCGGTGATGTGCACCGTCGCCGGCAACGACCCCGACCGCGTCACGGGCATGACCGCGCGCTTCACCCGGCCCGTGCTGCCGGGCGACGAGCTGACGGTCGCGATCTGGTCCGACGGCGGCGCGGCGCACTTCCGCACGACCTGCGGCGACGACGTCGTCCTCGACCGCGGTCGCCTCGACGTCGCCTGAACCGGGTCCCGCCAACCGCTGTTCAATGGTACAAAGGTCTGGCCAAAACGAGCCGCGGCGGGAAGAGGTCCGATGAAGCCCGAGGAGTTCACCGACGTCATCTACGAGGTCGAGAACGGCCTCGCGTGGATCACGATCAACCGGCCGGACCGGTTCAACGCGTTCCGCGCGCGCACCGTCGACGAGCTGGTGTTCGCGTTCAAGCTCGCCTGGGCCGACGACGAGGTCGGCGTCGTGGCCCTGACGGGGGCCGGGGAGAAGGCGTTCTGCGCCGGCGGCGACCAGAAGCAGCGCATGGAGACCGGGGATTACGGGCCGTCGGAGACCGGCCTGTTCGAGGTGGAGGCCCTGCACCGGGTGATCCGCGACGTCCCCAAGCCGGTCGTCGCCGCGGTGAACGGCGTCGCCATCGGCGGGGGCCACGTGCTGCACGTGATCACCGACCTGAGCATCGCCGCCGACACGGCGACGTTCGGCCAGAACGGGCCGCGGGTGGGCTCGTTCGACGCCGGCCTGGGCTCGGCCTACCTCGCCCGCGTGGTGGGCGAGAAGCGCGCGCGGGAGATCTGGTTCATGCTGCGGCGCCTGTCCGCGCAGGAGGCGCTGGACTGGGGGCTGGTCAACCGGGTGGTGCCCGCCGCCGATCTCCGCGACGAGGTCCGCCGGTACGCCGACACGATGCTGTCCTACTCGCCGACGGCGCTGAAGGTGCTCAAGCAGTCGTTCAACACCGACACCGAGCACATGATCGGCATCGGCACCATGGCCTACACGACGCTGAAGCTCTTCGGCGAGACCGCCGAGGCCCAGGAGGGCATCACGGCGTTCAACGAGAAGCGCGAGCCGCAGTTCGCGTCCTACCGCACGCACTGAGGCGACCGTGCGGTTCAGCGCCGAACAGCAGGGGTTCGCCCGCGAGATCCGGGCGTTCTGCGCGCGCGAGTGCGGCACCGCGGCCCAGCGCGACGCGCTCACCGCGGGCGGCACCGACCACAACAGTCCCGACCTGCTGCGGCGGTTCGGCGAGCTCGGCTGGCTCGGCATCTCGCTGCCGGCCGAAGACGGCGGGGTCGGCGGGTCGTTCGTCGACGAGACCCTCTTCATCGAGGAGGCCTCCCGCGGCCAGGCGATGATCGACGCCTACTGCACCGGCCTCACCGCGGCCCAGACCTACCTGCACTGGGGTGACGCCGACCAGCGGCGCACGGTCGTGGAGACGCTGTGCGCCGGGGGCATCGAGGCGATCGCGCTGTCCGAGCCGGACGCCGGGTCGGACCTCGGCTCGGCGCGGCTGCGGGCCCGCCTCGAGGGCGACGAGTACGTCATCGACGGCCAGAAGACCTGGACCTCCGCGGCCCACCTGGCGCAGCACGTCCTCGTGCTGACACGCACCGACACCACGGGCGGCAAGCACGACGGGCTGACGCTGCTCACGGTGCCCGGCGACGCCCCGGGCCTGGAGATCCGCGGCATCGACACGATGGGCGCCCGGGTCGTCAACGACCTCTTCTTCACCGGCGTGCGGGTGCCGGCGTCGGCCGTGGTCGGCACCGCCGGCAACGCCTGGAAGCAGCTCATGCGCGGGCTCGGCGTCGAACGCGTGATCATCGCGGCGATGCAGGTCGGTGCCGCGGAACGGTCGCTGGACGACCTGCTCGCCTACGTGACCCGCCGCGAGCAGTTCGGGCGCACGATCGGCAGCTTCCAGGCGATCCGCCACCGCATCGCCGACCTCGCCACCGACGTCGCCGTCGGCCGCGCGTTCCTCTACGACGTCGCCGACCGCATCGACGCCGGCGAGGAGGGCGACCTCGCCCGCGACAGCTCGATGGTCAAGGTGCGCGCCACCGAGACCGCCAAGCACGTCGCGCTCGAGGCGATGCAGATGATGGGCGGTTACGGCTACGCCCGCGAGTACGGGATGGAGCGCCAGGTCCGCGCCGCGCTCGCGCCGCCGATCTACGGCGGCACCAACGAGATCCAGCGCGAGATCATCAGCCGGAGCCTGGGCCTGTGACCAGCCCCTTCCGGCCGGACCTGCTCGCCGGTGCGCGCATCCTCGTCACCGGGGGCGGCACCGGGCTCGGCCGCGGCGTCGCGGGTCACCTCGTCGCGCACGGCGCGGAGGTGCACCTGTGGGGCCGGCGGGCCGCGGTGCTCGCGGAGGCCGCCGACGAGGCGTCGGCGTCGCGGCCCGGGTCGGTGCACACCCAGACCGTCGACGTCCGCGACGGCGACGGCATCGACGCGGCGATGGGCGCGCTGTGGGACGCGCACGGACCGCTCACCGGCGTGCTCAACAACGCCGCGGCCAACTTCATCGCGCCGACCGAGTCGCTGAGCCCGCGGGCGCTCGAGGCGGTCACCTCGACGGTGATGAAGGGCAGCTTCCACACCACCCACGCCGCCGGCCGTCGGTGGATCGCGGCGGGGCTCCCGGGCGCGGTCCTGTCGACGCTGACGACGTGGGTGTGGACGGGGTCGGCGTTCGTGACGCCCTCGGCGATGGCCAAGGCCGCGGTGCACTCGATGACCATGTCGCTGGCGGTGGAGTGGGCCCGGTACGGGATCCGTCTCAACGCCGTCGCGCCGGGCCCGATCCCCACCGACTGCGCCTGGGAGATGCTCAACCCCACCGACCAGAGCTCGGTCGGCGCGACCCAGACCGACCGGATCCCGATGGGCCGCGCCGGCACCGTCGCCGAGCTGGCGAACCTCACGATGTTCCTGCTCTCCGACGCGTGCGACTACCTCACCGGCCAGACGATCGCGATGGACGGCGGGCAGATGCTCGCCGGCCCCGGCACGTTCGCCGGCCTCACCGCGATGAGCGCCGAGGACTGGGCCGAGGCGCGGGAGAGGAGCACGGCGGCCTCGGCGGCGAGCAAGGCCCAGCGCGGCTAGCGTCAGTCGCCGACGAACGTCGGGGGGCGGCGTTCGCGCATCGCGGCGAGCGCCTCGGCCATGTCCTCGGTGCGGGTGAGCAGCGCCTGGCCGCGGTTCTCCAGCTCGAGCGCCGCGGCGTAGGAGGGGATCTCCGCGTTCGCCTGCAGCGCGCGCTTGGACAGCATGACGCCGCCGGGCGAGTTGGCGGCGATCTGCCCGGCGAGGTCCAGCGCCGCGTCGAGCAGCTCCTCGGCCGGGACGACGCGGTTGACCAGCCCCGTCCGTTCCGCCTCGGCGGACTCCACGGTGCGCCCGGTGAAGACGAGCTCGGCGGCCACCGCCGGGCCGACCAGGCGCGGCAGCAGCCACGACGTGCCGAGGTCGCCCGCGGAGAGCCCGATCGTCACGAAGGCGGCGTTGAACCGGGCGGTGGGCGCGCCGAGCCGGATGTCGGCCGCCAGGGCGAGCGCCAGGCCGCCGCCCGCGGCCGCGCCGTTGACCGCGGCGATGACCGGCAGCCGCATGCCCCGCACGGCCACGAGGGCGCGCGCGGCCCGCTCCTGCAGGTCGAGCATGCCGAGCGCGCCGAGGGTCGGTAGCTCCGCGGCGTCGGCGAGGTCGTAGCCGGCGCAGAACGCGCGGCCGGCGCCGGTGACCACGACGGCCCGCAGGCCGTCCTCCCGGTCCAACGCGCGCGCCGTCTCCTCGAGCTCGGCGAACATCGTCGCGGTCATCGCGTTGAGGCGGTCCGGGCGGTCGAGGGTCAGCACGACGACGCCCTCGCGCGGGCGGTCGAGGCGCAGCGTCGTCGGCGTCACGACGCCCCCGCCAGGGCGGGCGTCAGGGCGTCGACGATCCGTCCCGTGGCGTCCTCGAGCTGGTCGTCGTCCAGCCCCCACGGCGGGGCGCAGAGGTCGAGGTGGTCGAAGGGGGCGGCGTGCCGGGCGACGAGTGCCGGCAGCTCGGCGGGCCGGCACGCGACGGCGATCGTGTCGATCGCCTCGTCGGGCACCGCGGCCGCCATCGCCTGCGGGTCGCCGTCCTTCGCGGCGGCGCGGATGCGCTGCTGGGCGGCCTCCCACCCGTGGATCGCGAACAGGCGGTCGTAGACCCGCGAGGCGGCGTACTGGGCGATCGCGACGGCGATCCGCCACCGGGCGGCCTCGACGTCGTCGTCGACCGCGCACATCCGCATGCCCTTGACGACGAACCCGTCGAGCGAGCGGCCTGCCTGCTCGGCGCCCCGCGCGAGCTCCGGGCGCAGGACCTCCTCGACGTACGCCGGCGTCATCATCGGGTGGCCGACGAGACCGTCGGCGACCCGTCCCGCGACGCGCACCATCGCCGGGCCGACGCCGGCGGTCCAGATCGGGAGGTGCTCGCGGAACGGCGGCGCGACCGTGGCCGGCGGGGCGAGGTGCACGCGGTAGAACCGGCCGTCGTGGTGCACCGGCCCCTCGTGCAGCCGCCACAGGGCCCGCAGCACGGTGACCAGCTCCTCCATCCGGACGGCCGGCGACGCGCCGTCGGTGGACAGCCAGTTCTCCATCATCCCGCTGGTGCCGTTGCCGAGGCCGAGCACGAGGCGGCCCTCGGTGAGCTCGTCGAGGTCGCGGGCCTCGACGGCCCACACCATCGGCGCGCGTCCCACCCCGTAGGCGATGTTCGAGCCGACCGTGACGCGCTCGGTCGCGAGTCCGAGCGCGGCCATCGGGATCGTGGCCGAGCGGCTGTAGAGCTCGCCGGTCCACACCGCGCCGAGCCCGGCGGCCTCCGCCCGGCGGGCGAGGTCGCCGGCCCGCCGGAACCGCTCCCGGCCGCGGCCCCCGGCGAAGATCGTCAGGCCGAGACGGGCGTGGCCGCTCATCGGGCGAACTCCGGGGGGCGCTTCTCGAGGAACGCCGTGATCCCCTCGGTGGCCTCGCCGTGCTCGAACAGCTCCTGGATCTGCGCCACCTCGTAGCGCAGTCCCTCGGCCAGGGGCCGGTCGGACGCGGCGTCGACGGTCCGGACGACCGCCGCGAGCGCAGGGCGCGACGACGCCGCCAGCGTGCCCGCGAGCTCCAGCGCGGCGTCGCACGCCGCTCCCGCCTCGACCAGCCGGTCCACCAGCCCGATCGCGGCGGCCTCGGCGGCGGGCACCTGCCGGGCGGTGGCCATGATGTCGATCGCCCGGCCCCGGCCGACGAGCCGCGGCAGCCGCTGGGTGCCCCCCGCGCCCGGGATCAGACCGAGCCGCGCCTCCGGGAGACCGCAGCGCGCGTCGGCGCCGGCCACGCGCATCGTCGCGGCCATCGCCAGCTCCAGCCCGCCGCCCAGGGCCACGCCCTCGATCGCGGCGATGCTGACGAGGTCGGCGGCGGCCAGCCGCTCCACGACGGCGCGCAGACGGTCGCCGTACGCCGTGAACGAGGCGGCGTCGACGGCGCCGAGGTGCTTGATGTCGGCGCCCGCGACGAAGAAGCCGGGGATCGCCGAGGTCAGGACGAGCACGCGGGTCCCGCGCGCGGCGGCCGCGTCGAGGGCCGCGTCGAGGCCCTCGATCAGCGGTGGTCCGAGCGCGTTGGCGGGCGGCCGGGCGAGGGTGACCCTCAGGACGCCGTCGGCGGCGTCGTCCCAGGTGACGGGGGAGTCGCTCATCGGTCAGGCCATCGTCAGGCCGCCGGAGACCGACAGCGTCTGGCCGGTGACGTACCCGGCGGCGTCGGAGGCGAAGAAGGCGACCGCGGCCGCGACGTCGGCGGGCTGCGCGAGCCGGCGCATCGGGACCGCCCGCGTCATCCCGGCGAGGACCTTCTCCGCATCCTGGCCGGAGCTCGCGGTGAACGTGCGCAGCGCCGGGGTGTCGGTCGGGCCCGGGCAGACCGTGTTGGCCGTGACGCCCTGCGTCGCGACCTCGCGGGCGAGGGTCTTGGTGAAGGCGATGATCCCGCCCTTGGCCCCGGAGTAGACGGCCTCGAGGGAGGAGCCCACCCGGCCGGCGTCCGAGCCGATGGTCACGACGCGCCCGAACCCCCGCTCCGCCATGCCCGGCACCACGGCCTGCGCGACGCGCAGCGCGCCCTTGAAGTTGATGTCCAGGATGCGGTCCCAGAAGTCCTCGGTGGTGTCGAGGAACGGCATGAAGTCGTCCCACCCGGCGTTGTTGACCGCCACCTCGACCGGGCCGAGCTCCTCGGTGACGGCCTTGACCGCGGCCTGCACCGAGGCGGTGTCGGTGACGTCGGCGACCACCGCGGTCGCCGTGCCGCCGGCCTCGGCGATCGCCGCGGCCGTCGCCTGCGCGGCCTCCTGGTTCAGGTCGACCACCGCGACCCGGAATCCCTGGGCGCCCAGGGTCGTGGCGATGCCCCGGCCGATGCCCTGGGCACCGCCGGTGACGAACGCGGTCCTGCTGCTCACGGTGATCCTCCTGTCGAACCCGATGGTCCAGCTCCGCTGCGCCGCGCGTCCGCCCGCCGCAGCGCCTCCCGGTGCTCCGGGGCGGCGATCGCCGCGAGGCGGCCGGGCCGGTCGGCCAGCGGCACCCCCCGCAGCCACGCGGTGCCGTGCTCGGTGACGACGACGTCGACGTCGGCGCGGGCCGTCGTCACCACCCCGCCGGGCAGCGCGGGGACGATCGCCGAGCCGCCGTCGGGGGTCCGCGCCCGCAGCGCGATCAGCGACCGCGCGCCGGTGCGCGCCGCCGCCGACGAGAAGTCCGCCTGGCCGCCGACCCCGCCGAGGTAGCGCCCGGTGCCCCCGACCTCGGCCCCGATCTGCCCGGTGAGGTCGACCGCGAGCGCGGAGTTGATCGCGACGAGGCCGCCGAGGCGCGCGAGGACGCCGGGGTGGTGCGTGTGGCTCGCGGGGCGGAACTCCACCGGCGTCTCGCCGAGCCGCGCGTAGAGGTCCGCGCTCCCGATCGCCGTGCCGGTGACGACGAGCCCGGTGTCGATCTCCTTGCGCGCGCCCGTGATCACGCCCTTCTCGACCAGGCGCAGCACGGGGTCGGTGAGCATGCCCGCGTGGAACCCGAGGTCCCGGTGGCCCGCGAGGCCGTCGAGGACCGCCGACGGCAGCGACCCGACGCCGATCTGGACCGTGTCGCCGTCGTCGACGAGCTCCGCGACCCGGGCGGCGATCGCCTCGTCGACGGCGTCGGGCGCCCGCTCCGGCGCGGTCGGCAGCGCGCGGTCGGTCTCCACCACGGCGGCGAACCGTTCCCGCGGCACGCCCGGGGTGCCGGCCGTCACCGGCATCCGGTGGTTGATCTCGCCGAGCAGGACGCGGCTGTGGCGCAGCGCGTCGGCCGCGTAGTCGGCCCCGATCCCCAGGGAGCAGCGGCCGTCGGGTCCCGGGGGCGACACCTGCAGGAGCCCGACGTCGCCGGGCAGCCGGTGCTCGGCGAACAGCCGCGGGAGCGCGGAGTAGTGGGCGGGGACGACGTCGAGCCGCCCGGCCGCGTGCGCCGCGCGCAGCTCCCCCATCGCGCCGTACGACGTCAGCGCGAGCTGCGGCGGGGGCTCGCGCAGGCGCGGGTTGAACGTCAGCCCGCCGAAGGCGCGGACGGGGCCGATCGCGGGGAGGCCGTCGAGCAGCGCGTCGACCAGCGGGGTCGCCTCGGCGCCGGCCTGGCTCCACCAGACGCCGTCGCCGGCACGGACGTGGGCGCGCAGGTCCATCGGGGTCAGATCACCGTCCCGCCGTCCACCGGCAGCACCTGCCCGGTGATGTAGGAGCCGGCGTCGGAGGCGAGGAAGACGAAGCTCGGGGCGATCTCCGCGGGCTCGGCCCAGCGGCCGAGCGGCACGCGCTCGAGGGTCTTCGCGGCGAGCTTCTCGTGGCTGCGGATGTTCTCGGTCATCGGCGTCGCCGCGAGCGGGGCGAGCGCGTTCACCGTGACGCGGCGCCGGGCGAGCTCGCGGGCCAGGGACATGGTCAGTCCGACGACCCCGGCCTTGGCGGCGCCGTAGTTGGCCTGGCCGATGGTGCCGACGAGCCCGGCGGCCGAGGTGACGTTGAGGATCCGCCCGGTGCCGTCGTCGGGCAGGTGGGGCAGGACGGCCTGCGAGCAGGTGTAGGCGCCCAGGAGGTGGATGTCGATGATGCGCCGGAAGTCGTCCTCGGCCAGCTTGTCGAACATCGCGGGCGCGATCGCCCCGGCGTTGTTGACCAGCACGTGCACCGTCCCGCCGCCCATCTCGGCGGCGAGGGCGGCCGCGGCGTCGGCGGCGGCGCGGTCGCGGACGTCGAGGGCGGCGCTGCGCGCCCCGTCCCCGATCTCCGCGGCGACCGTTGCCGCGGCGTCCCCGTCGACGTCGGTGACCAGCACCGCGGCGCCCGCGGCGGCGAAGGCCGACGCGACCGCGGCGCCGATGCCGCTGCCGGCGCCCGTGACGAGCGCGGTCCGCCCGTCGAGGGAGAAGACGTCCAGCCCCGGCATCAGTAGCTCCCCATCAGTAGCTGCGCGGCAGGCCGAGGACGTGGGACCCGAGGTAGTTCAGGACCATCTCCTGGCTCAGCGGGGCGATCTTGAGCAGCCGCGCCTCGCGGAAGTAGCGCGCGACGTTGTACTCCTCGGAGTAGCCCATGCCCCCGTGGGTCTGCAGCGCGCGGTCGGCGGCCTCGAACCCGGCGTCGGCGCACAGGTACTTCGCGGTGTTGGCCTCACGTCCGCACGGCTCGCCCCGGTCGTAGAGCCAGGTGGCCTTGCGCAGCGCCAGCTCGGCGCCGTCGAGGCGCGCGAGCGAGTCGGCGAGCGGGAACTGCAGCCCCTGGTTCTGGCCGATGGGGCGGCCGAACACCTCGCGGTCGTTGCCGTAGCGCACCGCGCGGTCGAGCGCGACGCGCCCGATCCCGAGCGCCTCGGCGGCGATGAGCATCCGTTCCGGGTTGAGCCCGTCGAGGATGTAGGTGAAGCCCTTGCCCTCCTCGCCGACCCGGTCCTCCACCGGCACCATCAGGTCGTCGATGAACAGCTCGTTGGACGAGACCGCGTTGCGGCCCATCTTCGGGATCGGGCGGATGTCGACGTGCGCGCGGTCGAGGTCGGTGAGGAAGAGCGTCATGCCGTCGGTCTTCTTCGCGACCTCGTCGAGCTTCTGCGTCCTGGTCAGCAGCAGGATCTTCTCGGACTCCTGGGCCTTGGAGATCCAGACCTTGCGGCCGTTGACCCGGTAGTGGTCGCCCTCGCGCTTCGCGTAGGTCGTGATCCGCGTGGTGTCCAGCCCGGCCTCGGGCTCGGTCACCCCGAAGCACACGTGGAGGCTGCCGTCGACGATGCGGGGGATCGTGCGCGCCTTGAGCTCCGCGGAGCCGTGCTTGATGACGGGGTGCATCCCGAAGATCGACAGGTGGATCGAGCTCGCGGCGTTCATGCCGCCGCCCGAGCGCGCGACCTCCTCGATCAGCAGGCAGGCCTCGGTGATCCCGAACCCGTGGCCGCCGTACTCCTCGGGGCTCGTGATGCCCAGCCAGCCGCCCGTGGCCAGCGCGTCGTAGAACTCGGTCGGGAACGCGTGGTCGCGGTCCTTGGACATCCAGTACTCGTCGTCGAACTTGCCGGCGAGCTCCGCGACCGCACTTCGGATGGTCGCCTGGTCGTCGGTGAGGTCGAAGTCCACCGCGCCACACCTCCTCGCTTTGGACCAACACTAACAAAGGACTGACCAAAAAGGCGAGATCAGGGCACGAGGTCCAGCGACGCCGCCAGGCGTTCGTTCCAGGCCGCGGGCGCGCCGAACAGGTGCTCGTCGAGCTTGGCGCGCTTGTAGGACAGCTGCAGGTCGTGCTCCCAGGTGTAGCCGATCGCGCCGTGCAGGGTCAGCGCCGTGTCCGCGGCGCGTGACGCGCCTGCCGTGACCTGGGCCTTGGCCGCGGCCACGTGGGCCGACGCGTCCGGGTGCCCGGCCTCCAGCGACGCCGCGGCCAGGTAGACGATCGAGCGTGCCGACTCGACGGTCACGAGCATCTCGGCCGCCGCGTGCTTGACGGCCTGGAACGAGCCGATCGGCACCCCGAACTGCCGGCGCTGCCCGGCGTGGGAGACGGCCGCGTCGAGCATCCGCTCCGCGGCGCCGAGGGCGTCGGCCGCCACCAGCACCGCGGCCCGCAGCGCGCCCGCCTCGAGGGCGACCGCCGCGTCCCCGGGCACCGACCGGCCCCGCGCACCGTCGAGCACGACGTCGGCCACCGACCGGCTCCGGTCGGTGAGCACGCGGGGGCGCACCTCGACACCCGCGGCGTCGGCCTCGACGAGCACGAGCGACCCGCCGGCGACCGGGACGAGGAGCCGCCGCGCCCGGTCGGCGCCGAGCACCCCCGCGATCACGCCCGTGACCGCTCCCCCGTCCGCCGCGACCGCCGGCGCCGCGCCCGGGACCGCGTCGGCCGGGACGCCGAGCACGGTGACCACACCGTCGGCGAGCAGCGCCTTCGCCTCCTCCGGCACGGCGAGCAGCCCGGGCAGCGCGGCCATCGCCCCGAGCCAGCCGGCGGTGGGGGCGGTCACCCGCCCCAGCTCCTCGGCGGCCAGCACCGTCTCGACGAGGCCGCCGCCCTGGCCGCCGACGTCCTCGGGCGCCCCGACGCCGAACCAGCCCTCGGCGAGGAACCGGTCCTCGAAGGCCGCCGGGTCGCCGGCGTCGAGCCACGCCCGGACCTCGGCCGCGCCGCACCGGTCGGTCAGCCAGCCTGCGAGCACGTCCCGGAAGTCGGACTGCTCCTGCGAGAGTTCCCAGCGCACGGCGCGCTCCCGTCGACGTCTCGATGCTAAATTGGGTCTGACCTTTGGACCAGTGAACGGGAGCCCGATGACGTCGAGCGAGGCCCGCCCCTCGATCCGGCTGTCGCCGATGGAGGTGCCGAAGGCGTCGGACGTCCTCGCGAACGAGCTGCGCGAGCGCATCCTCTCCGGCGAGTACCCCGAGGGCACGCCGCTCCCGCCCGAGCGCGAGCTCGTGGTGCAGACCCGCATGAGCCGCACGACGGTGCGCGAGGCCCTGCGCATCCTCGAGGTCCAGGGCCTGATCCGCATCAAGGCCGGCCGCGCGGGTGGTGCCTTCGTGCAACACCCCGGCGAGGAGTCGGTGGCCGACTCCCTCGAGCTGCTCATCCGCGGGCGGCGGCTGCGGCTCGCGTCGGTGCACGAGACGCGCGAGGCCATCGAGCCGTCTTGCGCCCGCCTCGCGGCCCAGCACCGCACCGCGGACGACCTCCGCGCGCTCACGGCCGCGAACGAGACCATCGCCGCCAGCGCGAGCCTCGAGGAGTTCCTGCAGGCCAACGTCGACTGGCACGTCGCCGTCGCCACGGCGGGCCACAACGAGATCCTGACCGGGATCATGATGGCGCTCTCGCGGGCCATCTACACCACGACGCACAACGAGGGCTTCGTCGACGAGGACGTCCGCCTGATCACCGTGCGGGCCCACCGGTCGGTCACCCGCGCGATCCGCGACAAGGACCCGGACGCGGCGGCGCGGCGGATGACCCGGCACGTGCACGCCTACGCCGAGGCCGCCCTCGCGGTCGACGACCGGACGGCGATCACGCTCCCCGACGGGGAGTAGGCCCCTCATCGCGGCATGCCGAGGAGCCGCTCGGCCAGGATGTTGCGCTGGATGAAGGTCGATCCGCCGGCGATCGCGGTGCCGCGGGCCTGGTAGGCGAGCCGCTGCCAGCGGCTCTCGGCCGCCGTCTGCTCCTCGGGGGCCAGCTGCCCGCCCAGGGGCGAGAGCGACTGGCGGAAGTCGGCCAGGTCCTCCACCAGCGGGCAGAAGTACAGCTTGCCGATGGAGGTGGCGGGTCCGGGCGCGCTGCCGTCGGCGGCCGCGGTGAGCACGCGCTGGCCGATGGCGTGGTGCACGAGCGCGCGGCCGTACAGATCGGCGACGCGCTGCCGGACCGCCGGGTCGGCGCCGAGCGGACGCCCGGCCGCGTCGGTCATCGCGCGCACCTCGGCCACGATGTCCTCGACGGCCCGGCGCGTGTTGACCCGCCCCGTGGCGATGCCGACCCGCTCGAACCCGAGGGTGGCCATGGCGACCGCCCACCCGCCGTCGACCTCGCCGACGACCAGGTCGTCGGGCACGAACACGTCGTCGAGGAAGACCTCGTTGAACTCGGCCTCGCCGAGCATGTGCCGCAGCGGCCGCACGGTGACGCCGGGAGTGTCCATGGGCAGCACGAAGTACGTGATCCCCCGGTGCCGCGGCTTGTCCTCGCCTCCGGTGCGCGCCAAGAGGATGGCGTGCGCCGCGAGGTGCGCACGGCTGGTCCAGATCTTCTGGCCCGAGATGCGCCACCCGCCGTCGACCCGCGCGGCCCGGCTGCGCAGCGAGGCGAGGTCGGAGCCCGACTCCGGCTCGGAGAACAGCTGGCACCACAGGTCGTCGCCGCGCAGGATCGGCGCCAGGAAGCGCTCCTTCTGGGCGTCGGTGCCGAAGGCCGCGAGGGTCGGGCCGGCGAAGTCCTCGCCGATGGTGTTGAGCCGCTCGGGCGCCCCGGCGCGGTCGGCCTCCTCGGTGAAGACCGCGCGGAACCTCGCGTCGAGCCCCTGGCCGCCGTGCTCCCGCGGCCAGGTGAGGCCGGCGTACCCGGCGTCGGACAGCGCCCGCTGCCACTGCCGCCAGAACGGCACCTTCCCGACGAGGTCGACGGGCTCGGGCCACGGGAGCCGCGGGAGCGCCTCGGCGAGCCACGCGCGGACGCCGGCGCGGAAGGCGGACTCCTCCGGCGAGTCGGCGAGCTCCATCGCGCCTCCCGGGATCGTTGCCACTTTGGCCTGACCATTGTATCTTACGACCGAAACCAGTGATCTGCGACACCTGGGGACGATCGATGGGGATTCCCACCGTCAACGACCGCTTCTCGGCGGCGGACATCGAGAGCTACTACTCCTCGGGCCTGTGGGCCCCGGAGCTCTTCGACGACCTCCTGGCGCGCGCCGCCGGCGAGCGGGGCGACAAGGTCTTCGTGACCGACGGCCGGGAGTCGATGACCTACCGGGCGGTGCACGAGGGCTCGCTGCGCCTCGCCGGCGGCCTGCGCGACGCCGGGGTGCGCGCCGGGGACCGCGTCGCGGTGCAGCTCCCGAACTGGGCGGAGTTCGTCGTGGTGGTCGCCGCCCTGGCCCGGCTCGGGGCGATCACCGTGCCGATCATGCCGATCTACCGCCGCGAGGAGGTCGGGCACGTCCTCGACGACGCCGAGGTGACCGCGGTCGTGACGCCGGGGACGTTCCGCGACTTCGACTTCCTGGCGATGTACCGGGCCCTGGCCGCCCACCGCCCGGCGATCCACACGGTCGTCGTGGTCCGCGACGACGCGGCGGTCGCGGAGGCCCGCGCGACCGGTGGGGAGACGGTCCGCAGCCTCACCGAGGTCACCGCCGCCGCGGTCCCGGACGACCTCGGCGCGCCGGTCACGGCGGACGACCCCTTCGTCATCGTCTACACCTCGGGCACCACGGCCCACCCCAAGGGCTGCGTGCACACGTTCAACACCTACGTCTCCGGGGCGCGCGCGCTCGGCGTCGCCTTCGCCTACACCGAGGACGACGTGCAGTTCGGCCCGTCGCCGGTCACGCACACCACGGGCCTGGTGACGAGCGTGCTCCTCCCGTTGATCCACGGCGCGGCCACGCACTTCATGCCCGACTGGGATCCGGTCCGCGGCCTGGAGGAGATCGAGCGCTACCGCTGCACGGCGAGCGTCACGGCCACCGCGTTCCTCCAGATGCTGCTCGACGCCTACGACCCGCAGCGCCACGACGCGTCGAGCCTGCGGCTCTGGGTGTCGGCCGGCGCCCCGATCCCCCGCGCCGTCGTCGAGCGCGCGCGGCGGCTCCTGCCCGGGGCCGGGATCCTCAGCCTCTACGGCCGCAGCGAGAACCTTTGCACCACGACGTGCACCGCGGTCGACGACCCGGAGCGTGCCCTGACCTCCGACGGCGCCGCGCTGCCGTTCAGCGAGGTCCAGGTCGTGGACGAGCTCGGCGCCGAGGCGCCACGCGGCGAGGAGGGCGACATCGCCTACCGCGGCCCGTCGCACATGCTGGGATACCTCAACCGTCCCGAGGAGACCGCGGAGCTGTTCACCCCCGGCGGGTTCTCCCGCTCCGGCGACCTCGGGCGCATGGACGCCGACGGCTACGTCCGCGTCACCGGGCGCACCAAGGACATCATCATCCGCGGCGGCATGAACATCAGCGTCCGCGAGATCGAGGACCTGCTCGCCGACCACCCGGGCATCGCGCGCGCCGCCGCGGTCGGCATGCCCGACCGGCGCCTCGGCGAGCGGGTGTGCGTCTACCTCGTCCCGGCCGACCCGGCGGCCCCGCCGAGCCTGCACGCGCTGAAGGACTACCTGCTGGACAAGGGCGTGGCGCTGCAGAAGGTGCCCGAGCGCGTCGAGGTGGTCGACACGCTGCCGATGACGGCCACCGGGAAGGTCCAGAAGCACGTGCTGCGCCAGGACATCGCGCAGAAGGTGGAGCCCGCCGACCGGGAGCCGGTCACGACGTGAGCCCGGCGGCCGCACGCCCGGCGTCGAGGAACGACCGGACCAGCGCGGGGTCGGCATAGTACGGGTCGCCGATGCCGTCGCCGAGCCGCCGGCGGCTGTACTCGTAGAGCACGGCGAGCTTCCAGGAGACCAGGGCGGTGTACCAGGCGAGGCCGGAGAGGTCCCGTCCCGTCGCGGCCGCGTAGCGCGCGGCGAGCTCGTCGCGGGCCGGCCACCCCGGCTCGAGCACGGCGGTCGCCATCGCGGCCGTCGGCGTGAGCGGCTCGCCGGCGACGGGGTGGCAGGCGAGGAGGTATGCGACGTCGAGCAGCGGGTCGCCGAGCGTCGCGAGCTCCCAGTCGAGCACCGCGGCGACCCGGCCCGGCGGCTCCGGGGCGAGGACCAGGTTGCCCAGACGGAAGTCGTTGTGGATCACCGTCGCCTCGCCGTCGGCGGGCGCCCGGGCGTCGAGCCACGCGTGGAGCCCGGCGAACGGGTCCGGGAGGCGGCCGTCGTCGTCGGCCACCAGCCGGGCCATCCGGTGCAGGTGACGCCGGGCGAAGCCCTTCGGCCGTCCGAGCTCCGCCAGCGGCGTCCCGCGCCACGGCACGGCGTGCAGGCCCACGAGCGCGTCGACCACGGCCTCGCCGAGCTCCCGGCGGGTGCGGGGTGCCGCGAGCGCGTCCGGCGTCGCGGTGGTGACGACCGGGCCCGCGACGTGGCTCATCACCAGCAGCGGGGCGTCGACCACCTCCCCGGGCCCCGCGGTGGCGAGCACGGCCGGCACCGGGACGCCGGTGCCCGCGAGACCCCGCATCAGGGCCGCCTCGCGCAGCACGTCGTGGGCTCCGGGCGGGACCGGTGGCGGCGGCGGGCGGCGCACGACGACGCGGCGGGTGCCGTCGTCGACGAGGTCGGTGAGGTTGGAGTGACCGTCGCCGATCGGCCGCGTCGTCACCGGCCCGTCGACCAGGCCGTGGCGGCGCAGGAACCCGGTGAGCGCGTCGTGCTCCGCGGCCGACCAGCGGCTCACCGGTCGCCGACCAGGTGGGCGAGGTAGGCTCGGGACCACTGGGTCTCCCACTGCCCGGCGCCCGGCTCGCCGTCGATGGTGGCGTCGCAGGCCGACTCCCAGATCTCGGTGCCGGTGCGCTCGTTCGTCGGGAGCTTCACGAGCCCGAAGCGCTCGAGGACGACCTCGGTCCGGCCCCCGGAGACGTCGACGACCGTCGCGTCCAGGCGCCGCTGCGTCATGTCGTCGTCGTAGGTGGCGTGCTGCTCGATGTGCGCGATCGGGGTGGTGACGCCGTCGCGCGCGACGTAGCCCGCGAAGCCCCACTCGCCCCGCGCGATCCAGAGCCAGCCGTTCACCGCGCGGCCGCCGGGCGTGTAGGCGACGAACCACTTCCAGTGCTGGGGCACGCCCCAGTCCCGCGGACCCCACGAGTGGTCGCGGTGGCCCATCCGGCCGTCGAGGGCGATCCGCCGTCCCCCGACCTCGAGGTCGCCGTGGACCCGCCCGCTCTGCTCGAGCCGGTTGATCGCGAACCACGCCGGGAGCCCGTCGGGGTTCTCGTGGTAGCTGAAGGCGTCGTGGACGGCCTCGAAGGCGTAGTGCAGCCGCAGCGCGTCGGAGGCGTAGGTGACGACGGCCGTGCGGCGCAGCTCGGGCTGCGTGACGTGCAGCCCGTCGATCGTGAGGTCGTCGAGGTCGGCCGCCGCGTCGACGGTGCCGCCGCCCAGCTCCAGGGCCAGCGGCTCGGGCTCCGGGCCCCAGACCGTGACGTTGTAGCCGGTGCGGCCCCGGTCGGTGAGGTACAGGTAGACCTGCAGGCCGAGCCGCTCCTCCGGGAGGACCACCTCCCAGAACAGGGAGTCGCGCATCCGGCCGCCCGCGGCGGCGGGCCGGTGGCGCAGGTCGTCGCGCGTGCCGAAGATCGCCACCGGACCTCCCGCGGCGTGGTGTGCCAGGGTCGGGACGCTACCGTACGAACGGCGAATGGTCAGGCCAAAGGAGGCCGCATGGGCGGCGACGCGACGATCCCGGTCCGCGGGCCGCTGCTCATCACCCCGCGCGGGACGCCGGAGGTGCTGTTCGGGCTCGCGCCGGTGGAGGCCGACGGCGACGTCGCCCGCGGCAGCATGCGCACCGCGCCGTGGATGACCGACGCCCGGGGCCGTCCGTGCGCGGGCATGGTCGGCGTGCTGGTCGACGACGTGGTCGGGCAGGCCACGCTCACCGCCCGCCCCGACGCGCACTGGCCGGTGACGACCGAGCTGTCCGTCGACGTGGTCTCCGAGCTGCCCGCCGACGGCACGGTCCTCACCGCGGAGAGCCGGCTGCTGGCCGCCGGAGCCCGCACCGGCTCCGCGCGGGGCGAGGTCCGGGACGCCTCGGGCGCCGTGGTCGCCGTCGCCACCGTCGCGGTGCAGTACGTGCCGGGGGTGCCGGAGCTGACCGAGGCCGCCGACGGCGGCGACGGGACGGCCGCGTCCGGGCGGCGCCTCCCGGACGTCCTCGGCGCGACCGTCGGCAGCCGGCCCGGGCGCGACGCGCGGCTGACGGCACCGCCGGGTCCCGCCCTCGCCAACACGGCCGGCCACGGGCACGGCGGCGTCCTCGCCGCACTCGCCGACGTGGTGGCCGCCGCGGCGGTCGCCGACGACGCCCGGCCCCTGCGCACCGCGGGCCTGCGGGTCGCCTACCTCCGCCCGGCGGTGCTCGACGGCCCGATGTGTCTCGACGCCCGCGTCGTCCACCGTGGGCGCACCTCGGCGCTGACACGCGTCGACGTCGTCGGCGGCGACGGGAGGCAGTGCGCCGCCGCCACGGTCACGGCCGCGGCGATCGGCTAGCCGAGCGACCGCCGCAGCGCCGGCCGGTCGAGCTTCCCGCTGCCGGTGCGCGGCAGCGCCTCGACGATCTCCACGCGTCGCGGCGTGAGCATGCCGCGCAGGTTCGCGTTGGTCGCGCACCAGCCGAGCACGTCGTCGACGGTGACGCCGGGCCGGGTGGGGACGACGACGGCGGTGACCTGCTCGATCCAGCGCTCGTGGGGCGTCCCGACGACGGCGACCTCGGCGAGGTCGGGGCAGTCGGCGAGGTGCTCCTCGACCATCTGCGGGAAGACGTTCTCCCCGCCGGAGACGATCATGTCGTCGATCCGGTCGACGTAGGACAGCCAGCCGTCGGCGTCACGGCGCACGAGGTCGCCGGTGCGGAACCAGCCGTCGACCCACTTCTCCGCCCCCGTCGCGGCACCGGGGTCGCCGCCGTTCCAGTAGCCGGGCGTCACGGCGTCGCCGCGCACCCAGAGCTCGCCGACCTCGTCCGAGCCGGGCGGGACGTCGTCGCCGCCGGGCGGCACGACCCGGACCTGGACGATCTGCTCCAGCGGGTGGCCCATCGCGCCCGCCCGGCGGGGCTCGCCGGACCCGCGCGACACCGCCAGCCCGTTCTGCTCGGTCTGGCCGTAGATCTCGATCGGCGGGACCCCGATGCCCTCCTCGAGGCGGCGGACGACAGCGCTGGGCGTGCGCGACCCGCCGTACATGAAGACCCGGAAGGAGTCGAGCACGACCGGGCTCCCGGCGGTGCGGTTGCCGATGTCGACGGCCATCGTCGCGACCGCGATCCCGTAGGTGGGCCGCAGGCGGGCGGCCAGCTCGAGCCACGCGACCGGGTCCCAGCGGGCCATCATCGTGATCTCGCCGCCCCGCAGCAGGACCGGCAGGCTCACGAGCTGCAGCCCGCCGACGTGGAACAGCGGGGCGCAGTTGAGGGCGTGGTCGTCCGGGCCGATCCCGTAGAGGTCGATCACCGCCTCGACCTGGGCGACGACGTTGCGGTGCGTCTGCCGCACGCCCTTGGGGACGCCGGTCGACCCTGACGTGTACATGATCAGCGCGTCGTCGCCGTCGAGCCGCGGGACGACCGGCCCGACCGCCTCGTGCCCGGCCACCGCGGCCGGGAACCCGCCGCCCGGACCGGTGGTCAGCAGGTGGCCGGCCACGGGCAGGCCCTCGAGCAGCGCTGTCAGCCGGGGGACGTCCCCGGGCGGGACGACGAGGTGGGTGGCGCCCGAGTCGGCGATCGCGTGCCGCAGCGCGGCGTCGCCGAACAGGTGGTTGAGCGGGACGCCGACCCCGCCCGCCTGCCACACCCCGAGCAGCCCGACCAGGTACTCCGGGCCGTTGGGCAGGAAGAAGCCGACGCGCTGCCCCGGCGCGGCGCCCTCGCCGAGCAGGAAGCCGGCGAAGCGCGCCGCGTCGTCGGCGAACCGCCGGTAGGTCAGCTCCTCGTCGCCGAGACGCAGCGCGACGCGGTCGGCGTGGTCGCGCGCGGCGCGCCGCAGGAGGGTCGCGATGTTCATCTCCGGCCTCTCGTCCGTGACGACAGCGGGGGCTACAGCAGTGCCGCGGCGAGCGCGGACACGTCAGCTCCCGTAGTGCCCGGCGTGGGCGGCCCGGAGCTTGTACTTGAGGATCTTGCCGCCGACGGTCTCGGGCAGGGCGTCGGCGAGGACGACCGCCTTGGGCGTCTCGTAGCCGGCGAGGCGGGACCGGCAGTGGGCGACGAGCTCGTCCTCGGTGACCTCCGCGCCGGGCGCGGGCACGACCACGGCCGTGACCGCCTCGCCCCACCGGTCGTGCGGGAGCCCGATCACCGCGGCGCGGGCCACGCCGGGGTGCTCGTAGAGCACGGCCTCCACCCGCAGGCTCGAGACGTTCTCGCCCCCGGACTTGACGATGTCCTTGATCCGGTCGACCGCGATGCGCAGGCCGTCCTCGTCGACCGCCGCGCTGTCCCCGGAGTGGAACCATCCGCCGCGGAAGGCCTCGCGGGTGGCCTCCTCGTTCTTGTAGTAGCCGGCGGTGATGATCGGGCTGCGGTAGACCGCCTCCCCCGCGACCCCCGGCTGGTCGCGCAGCGACTCCCCGACCTCGTCGACGACGTCCGAGGCGAGCAGCGGGCTCGGCAGGCCGACGTAGTTGGTGGCGGGGGCGGTGCGCTCGTAGGTGTCGGGCCACCGGCTCGGCCAGAACCGGTGGCAGGCGATCGCCTCGGTCTGGCCGAAGATGCCCAGCACCACCAGGTCCTCGCCCGCCTGGTCGAGCAGCGAGCGGTAGGTCTTGGGTGGCAGCGCTCCCCACCCGTACACGAGCACGTCGAGGCACGTGACGTCGTGGCCCCGGGCGGCGATCTCGCCGGTCAGCGCCGTCACGAACTGCGGGGACCCGGCCCAGAGGGCGGTGATCCGCTCCTCGGCGACGGCGGCGGCGACCTGGTCGGGCACCGGGCGGCGGCCCAGCACCAGCGAGCCGCCGGACAGGAACGCCGAGAACGTGAAGATCAGGTCGCCGACGTGGTAGATGATCGGCAGGTAGGTGCCCACCCGCAGGTCGCCCTCGAGGCGCGCGCCGCGGGACAGCGAGAGCGCGAAGTTCATCGCCGCCAGGTGGCTCGAGGCGTGCGAGGTCATCACGCCCTTGGGCATCGCCGTGGTGCCCGAGGTGAAGAGCATCTCCCAGATGTCGTCACCGTGGATCTCGACGTCGGGCTCGTCGTCGCGGCCGTCGCCAACGAGGTCGGTGAACGACGGGCTGCCCGCCACCGGGCCGCCGCCGAGGGTGATCGTCGCGCCGACCGCGAGACCGGTGGCGGTGAACGCGGCCTCGGCGCGCGGCCACAGCTCCGCGTCGACGATCGCGAGCGCGGGCTCGGCGTACCCGATGAGGTACTCGACGACGTCCTGGGCGAGGTTCGGGTTCAGCGGCATCGCCACCATCCCGGCCTTCGCGATCCCGATCTTGGCAAGGTACGCCTCGACGGAGTTCTCGCAGAACAGCAGCACCCGGTCCCCCGGCTGCAGACCGAGGTCGGCCAGGGCGTGCGCCACCGCGTTGGCCACCCGGTCGGCCTCGCGGTAGGTCAGCGACGCGAAGCGCTCGTCGGCGTGGGCGCCCGGCCGCCCCACGATCGCGGTCTTGTCCGGGTAGCTCCACGTGAGCCGCTCGAAGACGTCGCCGATCGAGGTGCGCTCCCAGCGCTGCACCGCGCGGCGCCCGCGCAGTGTCGTGACGTCGAACTCCACGAGAGGCCTCCCTGCCGCCGGGTGTGATCCGCAGCATTCCGGGAGCGCGCCTGCCGGCGCAAGACCCGAGTCATCCGCGGTTCACTACGACCGGTGGGGCGACCGCCACGTCGGGGGTGAGGCCGAGGCACTCGCGCCCCATCCGCTCGAGGAGCTCGGCGATGCGCTCCGCGGGCAGGCCGCTGTGGTGGAAGAGCACGGCCTGGGTGGTCCCGATGGCCGCGTGCACGGTCAGCCGGACCTCCGCGTCGGAGAGGTCGCGGCGCAGGGGGGCGAGCACCACGACCCACTCCTCGACGTAGTGCCGCTGCGCGCGGCGCAGGCGCCGGAGATCCTCCTCGGGCAGGTTGTGCGCCTCGCGGTGGTAGACCTGCAGCACCCGGCGCTGCTCGATGGCGATGCGCACGTGGTTGACGACGAGCCGCTCGATCGCCTCCCGGTCGTCCGCGGCCTCGGTCACGATCGCGGCGGCGGTGCTCTCCAGCTCGTCCATGACCTGGCCCAGCAGGGCCGCGAGGAGCGCGGACTTGCTCGGGAAGTGCCGGTAGATCCCCGAGCCGACGATGCCGGCGGCCGCGCCGATGTCGGCCATGCCGACCGCGTGGTAGCCGTGGCGCCCGACCAGGTCGGCGGCCGCGGCCAGGATGCGGTCCTTGCGGGCGGGGTCGCGCCGCCGCCGCGGCCGTGTCTCGCCGGGGACGTCGCGGGGCAGTTCGGCGACCTCGCCCCCGGGGCGCTCGGGGCCCGGGGGACCTCCCTCGGGTTCCGGCACGGCGCCTCCTCGGTGTCCCGTCGTCCCACGACCGCCTCTTGCGTGGCCGTAGTGAACGATGATGCACTATCGCGGCCGTCAACGACAGCGAGGGAGCGTCCGGCGTGGACCTGCAGGAGACCGACGAGCACCGGGCGCTGCGCGCGACGGTCCGCGACATCGCCGGGAAGTTCGGCCCCCGCTACTACGTCGAGCGCGCCGAGGCCGGCGAGCCCTGCACCGAGCTGTGGCAGGCCCTCGGCGACAGCGGCTTCCTGGGGATCAATCTCCCCGAGGAGCACGGGGGCGGCGGCGCCGGGCTCCTCGAGCTCGCGATGGTGGTCGAGGAGACCGCCGCCGCCGGCTGCCCCCTGCTGCTGCTGCTCGTGTCGGCGGCCATCTCGGGCGAGGTCATCGGCGCCTTCGGCACCCCCGAACAGCAGCGCACGTGGCTGCCGCGGATGGCCTCGGGCGAGTCCAAGGTCGTCTTCGGGATCACCGAGCCCGAGGCGGGCTCGAACAGCCACCGGATCGGCACCACCGCCCGGCGGGTCGGCGACGAGTACGTCGTCACCGGCACCAAGCACTACATCTCCGGCATCGACGAGGCCGACGCGGTGCTGCTCGTGACGCGCACCGGCACCGACGAGGGATCCGGGCGCGCGCAGCTCTCGCTGCTGATCGTGCCCACCGACGCCCCGGGTCTGGTCGCCACCCCGCTGCCGGTGTCGGTGACCCTGCCCGAGAAGCAGTTCGTCCTGCACTTCGACGACGTCCGGGTGCCCGCCGACGCCGTGGTCGGCGAGGAGGGCGGCGGGCTGCGGCAGGTGTTCCACGGCCTGAACCCCGAGCGGGTCACGGGCGCGGCGCTCTGCGTCGGCATCGCCCGCCACGTGCTCGAGCAGGCCGCGGACTACGCCAACACCCGCAGCGTGTGGTCCACCCCGATCGCCGCGCACCAGGGCGTGGCCCACCCCCTGGCGAAGACGAAGATCGAGACCGAGCTGGCCGCGCTGATGACCACCAAGGCCGCCTGGTCCCACGACCGCGGGCTGCCCGCGGGCGAGGCCTCGAACATGGCCAAGTACGCCGCCGCCGAGGCCGCGCACGGCGCGGCCGAGGCCGCGATCCAGACCCACGGCGGCAACGGGCTCGCCACCGAGTACGGGCTGCTGCCCTACTGGGGCCTCGCCCGCCTGCTCCAGATCGCCCCGGTGAGCCGGGAGATGGTCCTCAACTACGTCGCCCAGCACAGCCTCGGCCTGGCCCGGTCGTACTGAGAAGTCCCCGAGGAGACCGCGCGTGACCACCGTCCTGTCCTCCCAGCTGCGCACGTCCGACGAGACGTACGTCCAGAACCGCAAGGCCCAGGAGCAGATCCTCGACGAGCTCGACGAGCAGGTCGCGGCCGCGATCGCGGGCGGCGGCCCGCGCTACCAGCAGCGCCACCACGACCGCGGGCGCCTGCTGGCACGCGAACGCATCGAGCTGCTGCTCGACCGGGACGCGTCCTTCCTCGAGCTCTCGACGCTCGCCGCGTGGGGCTCGCAGTTCGTCGTCGGCGCCAGCATCATCACCGGCATCGGGGTGGTCTCCGGCGTCGAGTGCGTCCTCATCGCCCACGACCCGACGGTGCGCGGCGGGGCGATGAACCCGTACTCGCTGAAGAAGACGCTGCGCGCCCTCGAGATCGCGCGGGTCAACCGGCTCCCGGTGATCAACCTCGTGGAGTCCGGCGGCGCCGACCTGCCGAGCCAGTCCGAGCTCTTCGTGCACGCCGGCAAGATCTTCCACGACCTCACCGAGCTGTCGTCGATGGCGATCCCGACCGTCGCGCTGGTCTTCGGCAACTCCACCGCGGGCGGCGCCTACGTGCCCGGGATGTGCGACTACGCGGTCATGGTCGACCGGCAGGCCAAGGTGTTCCTCGGCGGTCCGCCGCTGGTGAAGATGGCCACCGGCGAGGACGCCGACGACGAGGAGCTCGGCGGCGCCGCGATGCACGCCAGGGTCTCGGGCCTCGCCGACCACTTCGCCGTCGACGAGCGCGACGCCATCCGGATCGGGCGCCAGATCGTCGCGGAGCTGCACTGGCGCAAGCTCGGGCCCGGCCCGTCGCTGCCCGCGGACGAACCGCTCTACGACCCCGACGAGCTGCTGGGCATCGCGCCCGCCGACATCAAGGTGCCGTTCGACCCGCGCGAGGTGCTGGCCCGCGTCGTCGACGGCTCGCGGTTCGGCGAGTACAAGCCGCTCTACGGCACGAGCCTCGTCACCGGCTGGACCTCGATCCACGGCTACCCGGTCGGGGTCCTCGCCAACGCCCGGGGGGTGCTGTTCAGCGAGGAGGCCGAGAAGGCCAGCGAGTTCATCCAGCTCGCCAACCAGACCGACACGCCGCTGATCTTCCTGCAGAACACCACCGGCTACATGGTCGGCAAGCAGTACGAGCAGGGCGGGATCATCAAGGACGGCTCCAAGATGATCAACTCGGTGGCCAACAGCCAGGTCCCGCACATCACGGTGAACATGGCCGCGTCGTTCGGGGCGGGCAACTACGGGATGTCCGGGCGGGCCTACGACCCGCGCCTGATGTTCTCGTGGGCCGGCGCGAAGCTCGCCGTCATGGGCGCCGCCCAGCTCGCCGGCGTGCTCTCGATCGTGGCGAAGCAGTCGGCGGCCGCGAGCGGACGCGAGTTCGACGCCGAGGCCGACGAGCGCCAGCGCGCGGCGATCGAGGCCCAGATCGCCGAGGAGTCGCACTCCTTCTTCGTCACCGCCCGCCTCTACGACGACGGGCTGATCGACCCCCGTGACACGCGCACGGTCCTGGGCATCGCCCTGTCGGCCGCGCACTCCAACCACGTCGCCGGCCAGCGCGGCTACGGCGTCTACCGGATGTAAGGACCCACGGGGGCTCCGCCCCCGTGAACCCCCGAAAGGCCATCCATGATCACCAAGCTGCTCGTGGCCAACCGCGGCGAGATCGCCGAGCGCGTGATCCGGTCGGCCCGCGCGCTCGACGTCGCGACCGTCGCGGTCTTCTCCGACCCCGACGCCGACGCGCCCTTCGTCGCCCTGGCCGACGAGGCGGTGCACCTGCCCGGCGCCGCGCCGTCGGAGACCTACCTGCGGGTCGACGCGATCGTCGCCGCGGCGCGGGCCACCGGCGCCGACGCCGTCCACCCCGGCTACGGCTTCCTCTCGGAGAACGCCGGCTTCGCGCGCGCCTGCGCCGAGGCCGGCCTGTGCTTCGTCGGGCCGCCGGTCGAGGCGATCGAGGCGATGGGCTCCAAGATCGCGGCAAAGGAGCTGATGGCGAGGGCCGGCGTGCCGGTGCTGCCCGGCGCGGTCGTGGACGCCGGGGACGAGCCCTCCGCCGACGCCCTGCGGGAGATGGCCGAGGGCATCGGGTTCCCGGTGCTGGTCAAGGCCGCGTTCGGCGGCGGCGGGCGCGGGATGCGCATCGTCCGCGACGCCGGCGAGGTCGCCGACGCGGTCCAGGGCGCCCGGCGGGAGGCGGCGTCGGCGTTCGGCGACGGCACCGTGTTCCTCGAGCGGTTCGTCGAGAATCCGCGCCACGTCGAGGTCCAGATCTTCGGCGACACCCACGGCACCGTCGTGCACCTCTTCGAGCGCGAGTGCTCCATCCAGCGCCGCTACCAGAAGATCATCGAGGAGGCGCCGTCGCCGGCCGTCGACGACGCGCTGCGCGACCAGCTCGGCAGCGCCGCCGTCGCGGCCGGCAAGGCCATCGGCTACACCGGCGCCGGGACGGTCGAGTTCGTCCTCGAAGGTTCGTCCGGGGGGGACTCGGGGGGCGGAGCCCCCCGAGGGTTCTTCTTCCTCGAGGTCAACACCCGCCTGCAGGTCGAGCACCCCGTCACCGAGGAGGTCACGGGGCTCGACCTGGTCGCCCTGCAGCTGCAGGTCGCCGAGGGCGACCCGCTGCCCGCCGACGTCCTGGGCGCGTCGCTGCACGGGCACGCCATCGAGGCCCGGCTCTACGCCGAGGACCCGGCGCGCGACTACCAGCCGGGCAGCGGCACGCTGCACCGCTTCACGGTGCCCGACCTCCCGGGCGTGCGCGTCGACACCGGGGTGCGCAGCGGCTCGATGGTCGGCACCCACTACGACCCGATGCTGGCGAAGGTCATCGCGCACGGCGCCACGCGCGGCCAGGCCGCCCGGCGGCTGGCGCGGGCGCTGGCCGAGGCCGAGGTGCACGGGCTGGTCACCAACCGCGACCTGCTCGTCGGCGTCCTGCGCGAGCCCGAGTTCCTCGCCGGGCGCACCGACACCGGCTACCTCACGCGGCACGACCCCGCGGCGCTCGCCGCCGGCCCCGCCGACGTGGCCGCCACCCGCCGCCGGGTGCACGCGGTCGCCGCCGCGCTGGCCGACCAGGCGGGCCGCCGCGCCGACCCCCGCGTGCAGCGCCCGGTCCCCAGCGGCTGGCGCAACGTCGTCAGCGCGCCCCAGGTGGCGACGTTCCAGCTCGGCGAGCAGGAGGTCGTCGTCGCCTACCGCCGCACGCGCCGCGGGTGGTGGGCCTCGGTCGACGGGGAGCCGCTGACCGGCCTGCTCGTCCACGACGCCGCCGCGGACGCCGTGGACCTCGCGGTCGACGGCGTCCGGCGCACCGTGCGGCTGCACCGGGTCGGCGCCGCCGTCCACGTCGACAGCCCGCTCGGCGCGACCGACTTCGACGACGTCGAGCGCCTGCCGGTCCCCGGCACCGAGGCCGCGCCGGGCTCCCTGTTCGCCCCGATGCCCGGCACCGTGGTCCGGGTCCTCGCCGAGACGGGGCAGCCGGTCAGCGCGGGCACCACCGTGCTCGTGTTCGAGGCGATGAAGATGGAGCACCAGGTGAAGGCGCCGGTGGACGGCGTGGTGGCCGATCTGCTGGTGTCCCTCGGCGACACCGTCGACACGGGCGAGGTGCTCGCCGTGATCACCGAGGAGGAGGCGGCCGCATGAGTGCCGTGCGCTACGAGGTCACGGACGGCGTGGCCTGGCTGACGATCGACCGGCCCGAGGCCCGCAACGCGCTCTCGAAGGACGTCCGCGACGGGCTGTTCGACGGGGTGCACCGGTTCAACGCCGACGCCGAGGCGAGGGTCCTGGTGCTCACCGGCGCCGGGGACAAGGCGTTCTGCGCGGGCGGCGACCTCAAGGAGATGTCCGCGAGCGCGCTGCAGGTGCCCCCGCCGGACTTCCTGCCCCAGTTCGGGCGCAACGTCGACGTCGCCAAGCCGACGATCGCGGCGGTCAACGGCGTCGCCTACGCCGGGGGGTTCCTGCTCGCCCAGCAGTGCGACCTCGTCGTCGCCGCCGACCACGCCCGCTTCGCCATCACCGAGGTCAAGGTGGGGCGGGGGTCGCCGTGGGCGGCGCCGCTGTCGTGGCTGGTGCCACCGCGGATCGCGCTGGAGCTGCTGCTCACCGGCGACCCGCTCGACGCGCAGCGCGCCCGGGAGGCCGGCCTCGTGAACCACGTGGTGCCCGGCGCCGACCTCGCGACCCACACCCAGCAGCTCGCCGAGCGCATCGCGGGCAACGCCCCGCTGTCGGTGCTCGCGGGCAAGCGCACCGCGTACCTCTCCGCGACGCACCCGCGCGAGGAGGCCTACGCCCGCGCCGAGGAGATCTGGGAGCTCGTCTACCTCTCGGCCGACGCCCAGGAGGGGCCCAGCGCCTTCGCCGAGAAGCGCACGCCCGTCTGGCAGGGGCGCTGACGTGGCCGTCGACATGACCGCGCTGCTCGCGGACCTGCAGGCCGAGACCGACGTCGTCCTCGCGCTCGTCGAGCCCCTCGACGACGACGCCCTCGGCACGGCGACCCCGGCCGCGGGCTGGTCGATCCGCGACCAGCTCACCCACCTCGCCTACTTCGACGAGACCGCCGCGCTCGCGGCCACGGACCCCGAGCGGTTCCGCCGCGAGTCCGCGGCGCTCGTGGAGCGCGGCGACGACTTCCCCGACCAGGTCGCCGCGGAACACGCGCACCTCGCCGCGGACGCCGTGCGCGCGTGGCTCGTCCGGGCTCGGGCGGGCTACATCGACGTCTTCGCCGGCCTCGACCCCTCGACGCGGCTGCCCTGGTACGGCCCGGACATGAGCGCCGCGTCGTCGGCCACCGCCCGGCTGATGGAGACCTGGGCCCACGGCCAGGACGTCGCCGACGCCCTCGGTGCGGTCCGCGAGCCCACCGACCGGCTGCGCCACGTCGCCCACCTCGGTGTCCGGACCGCCGGCTTCGCGTTCGCGCTGCGCGACCGCCCGGTGCCCGAGGCGCCGGTGCGCATCGAGCTGGACGCCCCGTCCGGCGACCGCTGGACCTGGGGCCCCGAGAACGCCGCCGACCGCGTCGAGGGCACGGCCCTGGACTTCTGTCTCCTCGTCACCCAGCGCCGCCACCGCGACGACACGGGCCTGCGCGTCCGCGGCCCGGTCGCCACGGAGTGGATGTCCATCGCCCAGGCGTTCGCCGGCGCCCCCGCCGACGGACGCGCCCCCGCCGCACCGACCCACGGGAGCCCCGCATGACCCGGCCCGTCCTCATCGGCAACTGCTCCGGGTTCTACGGCGACCGCCTCGCCGCCGCCCGGGAGATGGTCGACGGCGGTCCGATCGACCTCCTGACCGGCGACTACCTCGCCGAGCTGACGATGCTGATCCTGGACAAGGCGCGGCGGAAGGACCCCTCGGCGGGCTACGCGAAGACCTTCCTCACCCAGCTCGAGGAAGTCCTGGGCACCTGCCTGGACCGCGGCATCCGGATCGTCGCCAACGCCGGCGGGCTCAACCCGGGCGGGCTCGCGGGCGAGGTGACCGCGCTCGCCGAGCGCCTGGGCCTGCACCCCCGGGTGGCCCACGTCGACGGCGACGACATCGTCGACCGGCTCGAGGAGCTGCAGGCCGCCGGCCACGACCTCGCCCACCTCGACACCGGCCGCAAGCTCGGCGAGAGCGCCGTGCACCCGGTCACCGCCAACGCCTACCTCGGCGGCTTCGGCATCGCCGACGCGCTGGGCGCGGGCGCCGACGTCGTGGTCACCGGGCGGGTCACCGACGCGTCGGTGGTCGTCGGACCGGCCGCGTGGTGGCACGGCTGGGCGCGCACCGACCTCGACGCGATCGCCGGAGCGATGGCCGCCGGGCACGTCATCGAGTGCGGTCCCCAGGCCACCGGCGGCAACTACGCGTTCATGGACGAGGTCACCGACCGCCGCTACCCCGGCTTCCCGATCGCCGAGGTCGCCGCCGACGGCTCGAGCGTGATCACCAAGCACCCGGGCACCGGCGGGCTGGTCTCCGTCGGCACCGTCACCGCCCAGCTGCTCTACGAGATCGCCGACCCCGCCTACGCCGGCCCGGACGCCGTCGCGCACTTCGACAGCCTCGCGCTCACCCAGGAGGGCGAGCACCGGGTGCGGATCGCGGGCACCCGCGGCAGCGCGCCGCCGGAGACGCTCAAGGTCGCGCTCAACCACGAGGGCGGCTACCGCAACACCATGACCATGGTGCTGACCGGCCTCGACATCGAGGGCAAGGCCGCGTGGGCCGAGCAGGAGCTCTTCGAGCTGCTCGGCGGCCAGGACCGCTTCGCCGAGGTCGACGTGCGGCTGCTGCGCTTCGACCACCCCGACGCCGGAGGCAACGAGCAGGCCACCGCCCACCTCAAGATCACCGTCAAGGACCCCGACCGGACCAAGGTCGGGCGCGCGTTCTCCAACACCACCATGGAGCTCGCCCTCGGCGGCTACCCCGGCTTCCACACCACCACCCCGCCCTCGGACGCGAGCGCGTTCGGCGTCTACTGGCCGACCCTGGTGCCGGCCACCGAGGTCGAGCACCGGGTCACGCGGCCCGACGGCACCGTCGTCACGATCGACCCGACCCCGCCGTCGGCGGCGGCCACGGCCCCCGCGCCGACGGCGCCGGCGGCCCCGGCGCCGAGCGGCCCCACGCGCCGCGCCCCGCTCGGCGCGGTCGCGGCCGCCCGCTCCGGGGACAAGGGCGGCAACGCCAACGTCGGGCTCTGGACCCGCACCGACGCGGAGTACGCCTGGCTGCGCTCCTTCGTCACGCCCGAGCGGGTGCGCGAGCTGCTGCCCGAGGCCCGGGACCTGGCCGTCCAGGTCCACGCGCTGCCCAACCTGCGGGCGGTCAACGTCGTGGTCGTCGGGATCCTCGGCGAGGGCGTCGCCTCCGCCACCCGACCCGACCCCCAGGCCAAGGGCCTCGGCGAGTACCTCCGCTCCCGGGTCGTCGACGTCCCGGAGGACCTCCTTCCCGCCCACCAGGAGTAGACGATGACGCCCCTCGCCCCCGAGATCGCCGAGAACCTCGTCCACCGCGTCAACGTCGGCGACTCGCTGACCCGCACCGCGTCGCGGCACCCCGACCGGACGGCGATCGTGGACGGGGAGCGGAGCTGGACCTACGCGGCGTTCGACGCGTGGGTGAACCGCCTCGCCCGGGGCCTCGCGGCCCGGGGGTACGGCCGCGGTGACGCTCTGGCCCTCGCCGCGGGCAACAGTGCCGAGTTCCTGGTCACCTACTACGCGTGCGCCAAGCTCGGCGTCGTCTGCGTGCCGGTCAACCTCGGGTGGCGCTGCGACGAGGTCGCCTACGTCCTGCAGGACTCCGGGGCCCGCGGGATCGTCGTCGAGGCGCAGCTGGTCGACGCGCTCGCGTCCGCCGTCGAGCAGTCGCCGGGCGTCGCGGACGTGATCGTCGCGCCGGGCACCGGCGCCCCGGCCGGCGGTCACCTGCTCCTCGAGGACGTCCTGGACGCCGACGACGGCGCGCCGGAGGTCCTCGTCGGCGACCGCGACCCCATCACGTACCTCTACACCAGCGGGACGACGTCGGCGCCGAAGGGTGTGATCGGCAACCACCTCGCGATCTACCTCGAGTCGATCACGATGGCCCTCGAGGCGAAGTTCGACGAGAACGACCGCTTCGTCGCGATGCTGCCGATGTTCCACACCGCGCAGCTCAACACCCACTGCACGCCCGCGATCATGGTCGGCGCGACCATCCACGTCCTGCGGGCCTTCGACCCGGCGACGCTGCTCGCGATGATCGAGCGCGAGCGCATCACCCAGATCTTCGGGCTGCCGATGATGTACCGGGCGATGCTCGACCACCCCGACCTCGCCACGCGCGACGTCTCCAGCCTGCGCCGGGCGTGCTACGCGATGGCGCCCATGCCCGAGGCGCAGGTCCGGCGCGCCATCGAGGCGTTCGGCTGCGACTTCTACCTGCTGTTCGGCCAGACCGAGATGAGCCCGACCGCCACCCTGTTCCGGCCCGAGCACCAGCTCACGCACCCCGGCGCCGTCGGCACGCCGGTGGTCAACGTCCAGATGGCGATCATGGGCCCGGACGGCGAGCTCCTCCCCCGCGGCCAGGAGGGCGAGATCGTCTACCGCGGGCCGCACACGATGACCGGCTACCTGCACCGGCCCGAGGCCACCGCGGAGGTCTTCGCCCACGGCTGGTTCCACTCCGGCGACATCGGCCGGGTCGACGACGACGGCATCCTCTGGTTCACCGACCGGTCGAAGGACGTCATCAAGACCGGCGGCGAGAACGTCGCGTCGCTCGAGGTCGAGCGCGCGCTCTACGCCGACCCGGTCGTCGGCGAGGTCGCGGTCCTCGGCCTGCCCCACGAGCGGTGGAGCGAGGCGATCACCGCGGTGGTCGTGCCGGCGACCGGCGCCGACGTCGACCCCGAGACGCTCGTGAAGGAGCTGGGCGGCCGGCTCGACCGCTACAAGCTGCCGAAGTCGGTCATCGTCGTCGACGAGCTCCCGCGCACGTCAACCGGCAAGATCCAGAAGAACGTGCTGCGCGAGCGCTACGCCGGCCACTACGAGGGCGAGGGGTCGTGACCGTCGGGCCCGGTGACGTCGAGGCCGCCACCGGCATCACCGTCGACGCCCTCTTCCGGCGCGCGATCCGGGTGTTCGCCGACCGGGTCGCGGTCACCTCCGACCGGCCCGAGGACGGGACGCCGTGGACCTACCGCGAGCTCGGCGAGCGCGCCGACGCCCTCGCGGCCGGCCTGCACGACGCCGGGCTGCGCCGGGGCGACCGGCTCGCGGTCCTGTCGGAGACGCGGCCCGAGTACGTGGAGCTCTACGTCGCGGCCGCGCGGCTCGGCGTCGCGCTGATCACCCTGAACGTCCGGCTGCACCCCGACGAGCTCACCGCGATCGTGCGCTCCGCCGGCCCGGTCGCCGTCGTGACCACCGGGGCGCTCGCCGACGCCGCCGCGGCGATCCGCGACCGCACGCCGTCGGTGAAGGCGTGGTTCTGCACCGAGCCGCGGTCCGGGTTCCGCGACCTCGCGGAGCTGCGCACCGCCGGCGCGCCCGTCCCCGAGCCCGCGGCCCGGCCCGACGACCTGCACGTCGTGCTCTACACCTCGGGCACCACCGGGCCGCCCAAGGGCGCGATGATCACCCAGCAGGCCGCGGCGGTCCGCGGGCTCCGGCTGGCCCAGTGGTTCGCCCTGACCCCCGACGACGGGTTCATCGGGTGGCTGCCGATGTTCCACTGCGCCGGGGACGAGTCGCTGTACGGCACGCTGCTCACCGGCGGCCGCTTCGCCTGCCTGCGCCGCGCCGACCCCGCCCGCATCCTCGACCTCGTCGAGCGCGACCGGCTCACCTGGACGCTGCTGCTGCCCGGCGTGATCACCGACGTCCTCGCCGAGCCGGTCGGCGACCGCGACGTCTCGTCGTTCCGGTTCGCGATCGGCTACGCGAACATGATGCCCGGCGTCGTCACCCAGCTGACCGCGAAGTACGACATCGACTTCGTCGACGCGTTCGGCCAGACCGAGACCAGCTACGTCCTCGTTCACGGGTGGAGCGGGCCCGGCGAGACGCCCCACCTGCGCAAGACGCCCACCCCGCTCGTCGAGGTCCGGCTCGTCGACGCGGACATGGCCGAGGTGGACGTCGGCGTCCCCGGCGAGTGCGTCGTCCGCGGTCCCGGGCTGATGGCCGGCTACCTCGACGATCCCGACGCCACGGCCGACGTCTTCCGCGGGGGCTGGCTGCACACCGGCGACGTGCTCGCGCGCGCCGAGGACGGCACCCTCGCCTTCGTCGACCGCGTGAAGTACCTGATCAAGACCGGCGGCGAGAACGTCTACCCGGCCGAGGTGGAGCAGGCGCTCGCCGGCCACCCCGCGGTGCAGGAGGTCTGCGCGTTCGGCGTCCCCGACCCGCGCTGGGGCGAGACCGTGAAGGTCGCGATCGTGCTGGCCCCGGGCGGCGAGATGAGCGTCGACGAGGTGGCCGCACGGTGCCGCGAGCGGCTCGCGGGCTTCAAGCGGCCGCACTACGTGCAGTTCCTCGCCGCCGAGGAGCTGCCGCGCAGCACGACCGGCAAGCTGCAGCGCCACGTCCTCGCCGAGCGGGGCGCGACCGCGGAGGAGTACGTGGGATGAGACCCGCCACGACCGACCTGCAGATCACCGACCGCGGACCCGTCCGTGTGCTGGCGATCGACCGCACCGCCCGCCGCAACGCCCTGAGCACCGGCACCGCCGCGGAGCTCGAGGCCGCCGTCCGGGCCGCCGGCGACGACCCCGCGGTGCGCGCGGTCGTGCTCACCGGCACCGGCGGGCACTTCTCCGCGGGCGGCGACGCCGACGACATCCTCACCCACATCGCCGAGGACGACCCGGAGCTCCTGGCGCTGATGCGCGCCTTCCACCGCCTGGTGGTGGAGATCTGGGAGAGCCGCCTGCCGATCGTCGCCGCGGTGTCCGGGGTCGCCTACGGCGGCGCGGTGAACCTCGCGCTGGCCTGCGACCTCGTGGTGCTCAGCGCGGACGCCCGCCTGTGCCAGGTCTTCGTCCGGCGCGGCGTCGTGCCCGACGTCGGCGGCGCCTGGCTGCTCCCGCGCCTGGTGGGCCTGCAGAAGGCGAAGGAGCTGATGCTGCTCGCGCCCGAGATCGACGCCGACCACGCCGCCCGGCTCGGCCTCGCGAACGCCGTCGAGCCCGACGCGGAGGCCGCGCTCGAGCGGGCGGTCGCGCTGGCCGAGCAGCTCGCCGCCCTACCGCCCTACACCGTCAGCCTGGGCAAGAAGCTGCTCAACCACTCCGCGGACGACGACCTGCGCGGCTCGCTCGAGCGCGAGGCCGTCACCCAGGCCGCGGCGCTGCGGTCCCGGCCCGCGCAGGAGGGGTTCGAGGCGTTCCGCCGCAAGAGCGCCCGCTGAGGGCCGGCGCACGACCTCACCGCGCCCCGACACCGGCCTGCCGGGGTCTAGCGTTGCCGTCGACGACACGCGACCACGAAACCGGTGCTCCCGTGACCCGCTCCACGCCCGACGGCTCGTGGTCCCCCGACCCGGCCGAGTTCGAGCTGGGCACCGACGGCCACGGCACGGTGGTCGTCGGGGTGGACGGCTCACCGACCTCCCACCGCGCGCTCGCCTACGCCGCCGGACAGGCCCGCCGCCAGCACGGGCGGCTGGTGGTGGTCTACGTGCGCTCCCACGCCGGCGGCTGCGGGTTCGAGGCGGGCCTGGTCAACCAGGCGGACATGGCCACGGCCGCGCTGGTGACCCAGGAGGAGATCGCGGCGGAGCTGCGCGCCGAGGTCGCGCACCTCGCGCGGGCCTGGCACGTCGCCGGCACGCTCGTGCTCGGCACCGGCGACCCGGCGAAGGAGCTGGCGAAGGTCGCCGACCGGGAGCACGCCGACCACGTGGTCGTCGGCTCCTCGACCCGCCTCGGGCACCGTCTCGCGGGATCCATCGCCATTCGGCTGGTGCGCAACTGCGGCTGGCCCGTCACCGTGGTGCCCTGACGACGCGGGAGGGGCGGTCGCATGGCACCCACGGCCAGGTTCGCCCGCCTCCGCGCCCGCACCGAGGGGACCGCCGCGCACCGCGTCGTCATCGGCGTCCTCGCGCTCGGGCTCGTCGTCGAGGCCACCCACCAGATCGTCTCCGGGCCCCACCCGGCCGACCTGCCGATCGTCGACGACTGGCTGCACAGCGCGCTCATCCTCGCCTCGGCCGCGGTCTGCGTGCGGGGCGCCCGCCGGCGGCGCACGAGCGCGGCCCGGGCGGCGTGGTGGTGCTTCAGTGCCGCGCTGGTCCTGTTCGGCCTCGCCGAGGTCCTGTGGAGCGTGCTGTACGCCGACGGCGGCGACGTGCCGACGCCGAACCCCACCGACCCGCTCTACCTCGCCACCTACCCGCTGTTCATGGCCGGCCTCGTGATGATGATCCGGGCGCGGGTGGACGGCGGCATCCCGTGGCACCGTTGGCTCGACGGCTTCATCCTCGTGCTCGTCGTCGCGACGCCCGGCGTCCTGGTCGTGATCGTGCCGGTGCTCCAGGCCGCGCCGATCGATACCCTGGGCAAGGTCGTGACCGTCGCCTACCCCCTCGGCGACGTGCTGCTGCTCGGCGCGATGCTCGGCACGCTCCCGCTGATGTCGTGGCGCCTGGCGGGCAGCTGGCCGTGGGTGAGCACCGGGCTGATCTGCCTGACCGTCGCCGACGCCGCCTACAGCCTCACGGCCGCCGACGTCGTGTCCCACGACGGGCCCTACGACTTCCTGTGGAGCGCCGGCGCGCTCGCGTTCGCCGTCGGCGCGACCCGGCTGCCCGCCGGGGCCCGGCCGCCCCGCGAGATCACCGGCTGGGGGGCGATCGCCCTGCCGCTGGGCGCGCAGGTGGTCGCCGTGGCCACGCAGGTCTACGGCTGGTTCCGGCCCCTGCCCGCCGCGGAGCGGCTGCTGACGATCATCGTGCTGCTCGTCGGCATCGTCCAGATCATCGCGTCGCGCCCCCGGCCAGCGTATGCAGCAGCATGGTCTCGGCGAGCACGCAGCGTCCGAACATCCCCAGGTGCAGGCTCTCGTCCACCCCGTGCCAGCGACTTGCCGGGTCCCCGACCCCCGTCACCATGACGCTCGCCCCGGGGAAGGTCCGCGCGAACTCGGCGATGAACGGGATCGACCCGCCCATCCCCATCTCCACGACATCGTTGCCGAACGCCGCCGCCAGGGCGTCACGCGCGAGGTCGTAGACGTCACCGGTGGGCTCGAGCGCGAACGGCTCCGCCGACGCCTTCGTCGACACCGCGAGGTGCGCGCCCCACGGCACGTGGCGGCGCAGGTGCTCGGTGACGGCCTCCACGGCGCGCCCGGCGTCGTCGCCCGGCGCGAGCCGGACGCTGACCATCGCGCGGGCGCGGGGCAGCAGCACGTTCGCCGAGCCGTCCACCGCCGGCGCGTCGATGCCGAGGACGGCGATCGCCGGCTTGTGGGCGAGACGCTCGGGGATCGTGCCGGTGCCGAGCAGCTCGACGCCGTCGAGCAGGCCGGCGTCCCCGCGGAACGTGTCCTCCTCGGTGTCCGGGGCGTCGGAGGAGCCCTCGACGAGCCCGGGCACCGCGACCGAGCCCTTGTCGTCGTGCAGGGTGGCGAGCAGGCGGCACAGTGCGGTGAGGGCGTCGCCGGCCGGGCCGCCCCACATGCCCGAGTGCACCGCGCGCTCGAGCATCGAGACCTCGACGACGATGTTGGCCAGGCCGCGCAGGCTCGTGGTGAGCGCGGGGACGTCGACCGCGGCGTTCGCGGCGTCGGCGATGACGATGACGTCCGCGGCCAGCGACGCGCCGTGCTCGGCGAGCAGCGCCGACAGCGTCGGCGAGCCGGACTCCTCCTCGCCCTCGACGAACAGCACGACGCCGACCGGTGGCGTCCCGCCGAACGCGCGCAGCGTGGCGAGGTGGGTCATCACGCCGGCCTTGTCGTCGGCGGCGCCGCGCCCGTAGAGGCGGCCGCCGCGCTCGTCCGGCTCGAAGGGCGCCGTCGTCCACAGCTCGTCGCCGCCGGTGGGCTGGACGTCGTGGTGGGCGTAGAGCATCACCGTCGGCGCGCCGTCGGGCGCGGGCCAGTGCGCGACCACCGCCGGCGCCCCGCCCTCGGCCTCGGCCTCGAGGACGTCGACCGTCGCCGCGCCCGCCTCCCGCGCCAGCGTCGCGACGGCGTCGGCGCTGCGCCGGGTGTCGTCGGCGTGCGCCGGGTCGGCCCAGATGCTCGGGATGCGCACCAGCGCCTCGAGGTCGGTGCGGGCGCCGGGCAGCACCGCATCCACCGCGGCGCGCAGGCCGGCGGGCGGTTCCGGGAGGGAGGACATGCCCGCCAGCCTAGATTCGCCTGCCTCATCGAGCCCGTGATCGTCACGGTCCGAACGGAGAGTTTCGCCCGGGCGAAGGATGGACCAGGGTCGACCTGTTGCGCGTTCGGGTGGTCCCGATCACCATCGTGCCCGACGCGATCTCATCCGACATCGGCGTAGCTGGGAGTGGCCCGTGATACCTGTGCTCGAGTTCGTCCTCGGCATCGCGGTGCTGGTCTACAGCGCCGAGAAGCTCATCGGTTATCTCGTCGGCGTCGCGAGCCGATGGGCCATCTCGCTCTTCCTCATCGCCGTGGTCTTCACCGGCATCGAGTTCGACGACCTGGCCTTCGGCATCGTGCTGAACCTCGAGGACCTCAGCAACGTCGCCCTCGGCACGGTCATCGGCACAACGGTCGCCATGACGGGCGTCGTGCTCGCCATCGCCGCGATCGTCGCGCCGACGCCGGTCGACGTACCGACCAGCTACCTCGTCCTGTTCGTCGCCGCGCCGGTGGTGATGTACGCGTTGGCGCTCGCCGGCGTGCTCACCATCCTCACCGGCGTCGTGCTGGTGCTGCTGTTCGTCGCGTTCGTCGGCTGGGTCGCGTACCGCGAGTACTCCTCGCGGCGACCGGTGTGGCGCAACGCGGAGCTCTACGAGCAGATCGACAACGTCAAGGTCGGCGCCGCCACCGGTGGCGGCGGGACGGCCACGGCGACGCTGACCGGGGGCGGCGACCGCAGCAGCGACGACGCTCCGTCGAGCACCGGCGGCGGGCACCGCGGCTTCGACCTGCCGGAGGACCTCAAGGTCGACCAGGGCTTCCTCAAGGCCCGGGCGCAGTCGCCCGCCGTGACGATCCTGTTCGCTGTGATCGCGCTGATCGGCCTCGTCGTCGGCGCCGTGGTCGCCGGGCAGGGCACCGAGGGGATCCTCGACGAGTTCGCCATCGACGGCACCGTCTTCGGGGTCACCATCGCGACGCTCGCGCTCTCGATCGAGGACATCTTCCTCACCGCCGAGCCGCAGCGCCGCGGCGCGCCGGAGATCGCGATGGCGAACGTCGTCGGCAGCGTCGTGTTCTCCGTGACCGGCAAGCTCGGCATCATCCTGCTCGTCGGCGGCGCGATCACCGTCGACCAGTCCGTGCTGGTCTGGCACCTGCCGGCGCTCATCGCCATGACGCTGATCGCCGCGCTGTTCATCTCGAGCGGGCGGCTCCTGCGCTGGCACGGGTTCGTCCTGCTGGGCCTGTACGTCATCTACTTCATCACCAGCCTCGTGTCCTTCGGCGGCGTCCCCCTCGACGACTGAGCTGTACCCGAGCAACCCGAACCCTGGAGAAAGGGCGTAGTGCCGTGATGACGAAGGACCGCATCGGGGCCGGACTGGCGGTCGTCGCCGCGATCATCGGTCTCGTGCTGGTGTTCAGCTACCGCGACGTCAGCGCCGCGGCCGGCGGCGACGACGATGACGACGGCCCCGCCGCCCCGCCGTCGGTGAGCCAGATGGCGCCGGCACCGGCCGTCCCGGGCCAGGTGCAGCAGCCCGCGCCGGGCCAGCCCGCGCAGCCGGCCCAGCCCGCCCAGCCGGCCCAGCCCGACAACGACGGGGACGACGACGGCTGACGATGAGCGCTCCCGATCCCACCGAGCACCTCGTCCGCTACGGGGTCCCGTTCGCGCCCGAGCTCGTCGAGCGGGCGGTGGGCTCGCGAGTGGTCACGCGCGGCGGCCTCGAGCTGGTCGACTTCACGTCCGGCCAGATGAGCGCCGTGCTCGGTCACGGGCACCCGGAGATCGTCGAGACCGTGTCCCGGGCGGCGGCGACGCTCGACCACCTCCACAGCGGCATGCTCAGCCCGCCGCTGCTGGAGTTCGCCGCCGCCCTGACCGGCACGCTCCCGGCGTCGCTGTCCAAGGTCCTGCTGGTCAGCACCGGCGCGGAGTCGAACGAGGCCGCGCTGAAGATGGCCAAGCTCGCGACGGGCAACTACGAGATCGTCTCGTTCGACCGCTCGTGGCACGGGATGACGTTCGGCGCGGCCGCGGCGACGTTCTCGGCGGGCCGTCGCGGCTACGGCCCGACGATCCCCGGCAACCTCGCGCTGCCCACGCCCGACGCGTACCGCTCGCCGTTCCGCCACCCCGACGGCGGCCACGACTGGGAGACCGAGCTCGACCACGGCTTCGACCTCGTCGACCGGCAGTCGACGGGCAGCCTCGCGGCCTGCCTCGTCGAACCGATCCTCTCCTCGGGCGGGATCATCGAGCTGCCGCCGGGCTACCTCGCGAGGCTGCGGGCGAAGTGCGCCGAGCGCGGCATGCTGCTGATCGCCGACGAGGCCCAGACCGGGCTCGGGCGCACCGGCACGATGTACGCGTTCGAGCGCGACGGCGTCGCCCCGGACATCCTCACGCTGTCGAAGACGCTCGGCGCCGGGCTGCCCGTCGCCGCCGTCGTCACGTCGCCGGAGATCGAGCAGGTCTGCCACGAGCGCGGCTTCCTCTTCTACACGACCCACGTCTCCGACCCGCTCGCGGCGTCGGTCGCGCACACGGTGCTGCGCGTGGTGACCCGCGACGGGCTCGCCGAGCGCGCCCGGGTGCTCGGCGATCAGATGCGGGCGCGGCTGCTGGCCCTGCAGGACGAGGTCGAGGAGATCGGCGACGTCCGCGGCCGCGGCCTGCTGCAGGGCGTGGAGCTGGTGACCGACAAGGAGTCGCGCACCCCGGCGGTCGAGCTGATCGGCGAGCTGACCGAGGACTGCCGGCGCCGCGGCCTGCACGTCAACATCGTGCAGCTGCGCGGTCTCGGCGGGATCGTGCGCATCGCCCCGCCGCTGACGATCTCCGACGACGACCTGCACCTCGGCCTCGACGTCCTCGGCGAGGCCCTGCGCGCGGTGACGAAGCACTAGCGCCTGGGATCACCGCCCGAGATCGGGCAGGGTGAGCGCCATGGGTTCACCCACCACGAGCTCACCCGAGCCCCAGGCGATCCTCACCCCGCTGACCGAGGCCTCGATCTTCCTCACCTTCGTCGTCGAGCCCGGCGCGGAGGACGCGGTGCGCGACGTCCTCGCCGACGTGTCGGGCCTCAAGCGCTCCGTCGGCTTCCGGCTCCCCGAGGGCGCGCTCACATGCGTCGTCGGCGTCGGTGCGGCCGTCTGGGACCGCCTGTTCGGCACCCCCCGGCCCGCCGGGCTGCACGAGTTCCGGGCGCTCGACGGCGACCACCACGCGCCGTCGACGCCCGGCGACCTGCACGTGCACCTGCGCGCCCGCCGCCTCGACATGTGCTTCGAGCTCGCCCAGCTGCTGACGACGCGGCTGCGCGGCCACGCCCGGATCGTCGACGAGGTGCACGGGTTCCGGTTCTTCGACGAGCGCGACCTGCTCGGCTTCGTCGACGGCACCGAGAACCCCGACGGCGCCGCCGCGGCCCGCGCCGTCCTCGTCGGCGACGAGGACCCCGGCTTCGCGGGCGGCAGCTACGTCGTGACCCAGAAGTACCTCCACGACATGGCCGGCTGGAACGCCCTGTCGACCGAGGAGCAGGAGAACGCGATCGGGCGCACGAAGCTGCAGGACATCGAGATGCCCGAGGACCGCAAGCCGCCGGACTCGCACATCGCCCTGAACGTGATCGAGGACGACAAGGGCCAGCAGCTGCAGATCCTGCGGTTCAACATGCCTTTCGGGCACGTCGGCACCGACGAGTACGGGACCTACTTCGTCGGCTACGCCCACGACCCCGCGGTGATCGAGAAGATGCTCGAGAACATGTTCCTCGGGACGGCCGACGCCCACCACGACCGGATCCTCGACTTCTCCACCGCGACCACCGGCAACCTCTACTTCGTGCCGACCGCGGATTTCCTCGACGACCCGCCGAGCCCTTGACCTGAACCTCCGTTCGCCTCCGAGGGTCGGGGCATGAACGGACAGCAGCCACGGACCGTCCTCGTCACCGGCGCGACGGGCACCGTCGGCCGGCACCTCGTCACCGCTCTGCTGGACGCCGACGTGCGGGTCCGTGCGCTCGTCCGGCACCCCGGCACCGCCCGGTTCCCCGCCGCCGTCGAGGTCGTCCGCGGCGACCTCCTGGTCCCCGACGACGTGGCCCGCGCGGCCGCCGGCGCCAACGCCGCGTTCCTGCTCTGGCCGGGGCTCGACGGCACCGGCGCGGACGCCGTCGCCGGTGCCCTCGCCGCGCGCGTCGACCGCGTCGTGTACCTGTCGGCCGCCGAACTGCAGGACGATCGGGTGGGCCCGAAGGACGGCGCCTGGGCCGACGTCGAGGCCGCCCTCCGGGCGACGGGGGTCGGCGCGACGTTCCTGCGCGCCGGCGGGTTCGCCGCCAACACCCTCGGGTGGGCGCCGGCGATCCGCGCGGGCGAGCCCGTCGCCCTGCCCTTCCCCGAGGCCGTGCGGTCGCCGGTGCACGAGCGCGACATCGCCGACGTCGCCGCGGCCGCACTGCAGGACCCGCGCCACGCGGGGACGGCCTACGAGATCACCGGACCCGAGCAGCTCACGATGCGCCGCCAGGCCGAGATCGTCGCCCCGGGTGGCATCGTCCGCCATCAGGCACGGGCGGAGGCCGAGGCGGAGATGGCCACGATCATGGGGCGGGAGTACGCGAGCGCGGCGCTGGCGTACTGGGCCACGCTGGAGGCCTCGCCGGAGCGCGTGAGCGACGACGTCGAGCGCGTCCTCGGCCGTCCGGCGCGCACCTACGCGGCCTGGACCCGTGATCACGCCGACGACTTCCGGCTCGCCCACGCGAAGTGAGGACGGGCAAGATCCAGATTTGGTGAGCAGACGTTCCGCTGAGCGGAGCGTTCGCTCACCAGCTCCGGATCTTACTGAGCCTCGTCACCCACCGCACCCTCGACGTCACCCCTAGCGATTAGTTAGCCTATGCACATAGTCGCGAGCGGTGGAGGTGCCATGAGCGTCGAGGCGCAGGTCGACACGCCGGCCTACCCGATGGCCCGGCAGTGCCCGTTCGACCCGCCGGCCGAGCTGGACACGATCCGGGAGCAGGAGCCGGTGCGCCGGGTGCGGCTGTGGGACGGCAGCACGCCGTGGCTGGTGACGCGGCACGACGACGTCCGGGCGGTGCTCGCCGACCCACGACTCAGCTCCGACGCCACCCGCGAGGGCTACCCCGCCACGTCCGCGGGTCTCGCCACGCGGCGGCGCGCGGTGCCGTCGTTCATCTCGATGGACGACCCGGAGCACGCCCGCTACCGCCGCATGCTGATCCCGGAGTTCACCGTGCGGCGCGTCGAGGCCCTGCGCCCCTCGATCGCCGCGATCACCGACGACCTGCTGGACGGGATGGCCGCGGCGACGCAGCCGGTCGACCTCGTCGAGTCGTTCGCGCTGCCGCTGCCCTCGCTGGTGATCTGCCGGATGCTCGGCGTGCCCTACGACGACCACGCCTACTTCCAGCGGCTCTCGCACTGCCTGGTGGACACGCGGTCGGCCGCCGACGACCAGCTCGCCGCCGCCGTCGAGCTGAAGGACTACCTCGCCGGCCTCGTCGCCGACCGCGAGGAGGACGCGCCCGACGACGTCCTCGGGCGCCTCGCGGGGCAGGTCGCCGCCGGCGAGCTCACCCGCGAGGAGGCCGGCGCGATGGGCATGCTCCTGCTCGTCGCCGGCCACGAGACCACCGCGAACATGATCGCGCTCGGGACGCTCACGCTGCTCCAGGACCCGGCGCAGGCCGCCGTCGTCCGCGACGGCGAGGACGCGACCGTGCGCACCGCGGTCGAGGAGCTCCCGCGGCTGCTCACCGTGGTGCACCTCGGGCGTCGGCGCGTGGCGGTCGAGGACGTCGAGCTGCGCGGGGTCACCGTGCGCGCGGGCGAGGGCGTGATCGCCGCCGGCGAGGCGGCCAACCGCGACCCGGAGACGTTCGACGAGCCCGACCGGCTCGACGTCCACCGCGCGCCGAACCCGCACGTCGCCTTCGGCCACGGCATCCACCAGTGCCTCGGCCAGCAGCTCGCCCGCATCGAGCTCCAGGTCGCCTACCCGGCCCTGCTGCGCCGCTTCCCCGGCCTGCACGTCACGGCGCCGGTCGACGACCTGTCCTTCCGCGACGACATGGCGGTCTACGGCCTGCACGCCCTGCCCGTCGCCTGGTGATCCGCGCCGGTGTCACCCCGCGCGGGTGAGGCCCCAACGGCCTGATCCGGCGACCGTTCCGCACGTGCTCCTGTTCCTGTACCTGCGCCACATCAGCAGGACCGCCCACGACATGCCCTGGGTCCACCTCGGGATCGGGCTCATCGGCAACTTCGCCTTCGTCGTCGGCAGCATCTTCTTCCTCTATCCCTCGCTCACCCGGGCCGGGACGTGGCTCTTCGTCGTCGCGTCGTGGGGCCTGCTGATCGGGGTCCTCGGCGAGATCATGGTGCGGGTCGAGGCGAGGCGTCGGATCGCGGATCGGGTCGAGCACCTGATGGCGGAGCCGACGGGTCTTCCCGTCGAGACGCGCTCGGCCGAGGGGCCCGCAGGCGTGCCGTCGCCAGATGGGACACCACGACCGCCACGATGACCACGGGGGTGACGGCGAGCCCGTCGGCCCCGAGCAGCAGCACCGCCAGCAGCACCGAGGTCAGCGGCAGCCGCAGCATCGCGACCGCCATGGCGCCGATCCCCATCGCGACCGCGGGCACCAGCGACATCCCCGGCAGCGGCGCGACGGCGATCCCGCCCGCGGCGCCGAGGAACATCGCCGGGAAGATCGGGCCGCCGCGGAAGGCGGACAGGGACACGGCGTAGCCGACGGCCTTGGCCGCGAGCAGGAGCAGCAGGGCGCCCGTGGAGTAGGTCGCGGCGCTCGCGAGCAGGCCGGGCAGCTGGTCCTGGCCGGAGAAGAGCACGTCGGCAACGGGCTTGCCGGTGAGCAGGCCGTAGAGCCCCGCGAGCAGCGCGACCACCACGCCGACGGCGCCCGTGAGCAGCACCGGGGACCGCTCCACGATCGTGCGCACGCCCAGCGCGGACCGTGCGATCGCCGTGCCCAGGACGGCGGCCGCGATGCCGATGACGACCGCCCACCCGAACTGCGCCAGCTCGGGGCGCGCGAACGCGGGCAGGTCGGGCAGGGCGAGCGACACCGGCCCGAACCCGGTGAGCGTCCCGAGGCCCACGAAGATCAGCGAGCCGATGCCGGCGGCGAGCAGACCAGGGAGCAGGACCAGGCCCATCATGCCGCCGCCGATGCCCGCCGCCTCCATCAACAGGAAGGCGCCGAGCAGCGGCGAGCCGAGCAGGGTGCTGATCGCGGCGAAGCTGCCGGTGCTCGCGACGACGGCGACGACCCGCTGGTCGGGCGTCCCGCGGGCGGCGCGCAGGGCCAGCACGGCCAGCCCGCCACCGATGGCGATGAGCGGCGCCTCCGGCCCGAGCACGGCGCCGAACACGAGCGTCGCGAACGCGGCGAGGATGACGCCGGGCAGCTCCCGCGGGGTCGGCGGCGGGTGCTCGCCGAAGCCGTCGGCCGGCGAGGCGCCGCCGTGGCCGGGGAGGTAGCGCACGGTCGCGCCGACGAGCAGCCCGCCCACCGCGAGCCACGGTTGCGGCCACCAGAGCGGGGCGACCGCGAACCCGAGGGCGGATGGGAGGTCGGTGAACAGCAGGTCCTGCAGCGCGTGCACGGCGGCGAGGAAGCCGTACGCGAGCGCCGAGATCGGGATGCCGAGCAGCACCGCGACGAGCAGGAGGCGCAGGTAGGCGGGCGAGCGGAGCAGGTCCGCCGGGGAGCCGTCCGGGTCCATGGCGCGACTCTCGCGGCCCGGACCCGGCCCGCCATCACCCGCGACGGGCGAGACGTTGACAGACCGTGCTCACCTCGTAATCATGACAACTTGTCATGATGACACACAAGAACGGAGATGGTCGCCATGACCACGACGACGGCCGACACCGCCGCAGACCGCACGGCGCGCCCCGGCACGGGCGGTCCGCCGCTGTGGCTCCCGGCGCTCGCCTCCCTGGTCCTCACCGTGGCGGGGGCGGCGCTCTACGCCGGCCCGCGCCCCGGGGCGGCGCCGGGGACGGCGCTGGCGCTGCACCAGGCGGGCGGTCTCGGCGCCGCGGTGTCGACGCTGCTCCTCTTCTCGTCCGCCGCTCCGCTCGCCGTGCTCGCCGCCGCGTTCCACCAGCGCCTGCAGGTGCTCGGCGTCCGGGTCGCCGGCCCGACCATCGGGCTCGCCGGCGGGCTGCTGGCCGCCGCCGCGATGGCCGCGAGCGGGCTGGTCGGCGCGACCGCCCTCGCCGTGGCCCCGGCCGGCGACGCGGGCGTCGCGGCCGCGCTCGCGCAGCTGAGCTTCCTCGCCGGCGGCCCCGGCTTCGCGGTGCCGTTCGCGCTGCTGCTCGCCGGCGTCGCGGTGCCGTGCCTGGTGCTCGGTCTGCTGCCGCGCTGGGTGGCCGTCGCCGGGCTGGTGCTGGCGGGGCTCGGCGTCGTCGCGGTGCTCGTCCTCGTGCTGCCCGCCCTCGCGCCGGTGCTGCCGGTGGTCCGGTTCGGCGGGCTGCTCTGGCTGATCGGCGTCGGTGTCGTCCTGCCGCGCCGGCGCGCCGCGGCACGGCGAACCGGCTGACCCGCATCGGAGGAGCGTGTCCTCGGGACACGGGTCGCCACACCGCTGTCAGGGCGCCCTCGACGACCGGGCCGGGACCGGGACGATCCGGGAAGTGCGTGGTCGGTACCGCTCGCTCTGCGTCTCACTCCCCGTCCGTGACGGGCCCGCCCTCCGCGATCGCGCGGGCCCAGCGGGCCGTCGGCACGACGGCACCGAACGGGAAGAAGTGGACACCGGAGATCAGGTTCTCCGGGTCGGCGGCGACGGCCCTGGCCAGCCCGAGCAGGGTCTCCGCGGGTCGGTAGGTCCGGGTGGTGGCGAGCTTGAGCACGCTGCCGGTCTGCTTGCGCAGCACCGCGAGCGACGGCCCGACGCCGCACGAGAGGCCGAACTTCAGCAGCCGCGCCGGGGACGTCAGCCCGGGCAGCCCCACCCGGACGGGCAGCGTGATGCCCGCGTCGCGCATCCGGCGCTCCCACCCCAGGACGGGGTCCGCGGCGAAGGCGAACTGCGTGACGACGTAGAGCCGCAGACCCTCCTCGCGGGCGATCTTGTCCTTGCGCGCGAGGGCGTGGTCGACGGCGCCCTCGTCGACGCCGGGGTTGCCCTCCGGGTGGCCCGCGACGCCGACGCTCGCGAAGCGCCGGCGCCGGAACGCCTCCGACTCGAGCACCTGGATCGTGTTCTCGACCGCCCCGGCCGGCGCCCGCGACCCGGCGATCAGCAGGAGGTCCGCGACCCCCGCGTCGGCGAGCCGCCCGAGCGTGCGGTCGAGCGCGGGCAGGTCCGGGATCGACCGCACGGCCAGGTGGACGACGGGCCGCAGGCCGTGCCCGGCGATCCGGCGGGCGGCGTCGAGGCTCGGCTCGAGACCGAGCGGCGCCAGATCGGTGACGAACACCGAGGTGCCGGCCGGGAGCACACCGGCCACCTCGTCCAGGGTCGCCGTCTCCCGCGGGGTCACCTCGATGCTGGCGTCACCCGTCAGCCGTTGGGCGGCCGCAGCGACCGGGTCGTTTCCCATGGTCGCGAGTCTCGCCGTCGGGACCCGCCCGCGTCGTCGTGCGCAGCCACAACACCGCACGCCCGTTTCCTGTGGTCGCCGACGATGACGCACGCCACACCGCGGCCGCAGGCTGTCGAGGAAGGACCGCCCGGGGAGACGAGGAGACGCGGATGCTCGTGGACTTCCGCCCGCACGCCCGCCTGCGCAGCCGCACGAGCCCGGTGACGGTCGAGGAGTCGCTCGGCCCGGTGGTCGGCGCGCTCGGCGAGAGCGACACCGACCTGTCGCGCGTCCGCGTCGTCTGCGACTGGGTGCAGTACAAGCAGAACTTCCGCGACGTCGTGGAGGTGCGGCCGATCCTGTCCTCGACGCCGGACGCACCGCTCCCCGAGGGCGTGCGCGACGACGACCTCGAGGTCGCGGTCGACGTGCGCCGCGCTGCCGGCGTCGACCTCCGGGCGACCACGCGCGCTGCGCTGGAGACCCGCGAGACGCCGGACGTCGTCCTCGAGGACTGGGGCCCGACCCGCGAGAGCTGCATCTGGGGCTTCAACGCCCTGTACTGGACCGCGCTCGAGCAGTGGGAGAAGGCGACGGGCCAGGCCTACGAGCAGGCGCTGCCGGGCGGGGAGAGCGACGCGCGCAACCACGACGCCGCCCGCGGCGTCATCCGCGAGCTCTTCGCGGTCTGGGACGGCCTGGCCGACCGCGGCGCGCTGCCGCCCGAGCTCTACGTCGTCGAGATCGGCGTCGGCAACGGCGCGCAGGCCCGGGTGTTCCTCGACGAGCTCCGCGAGCTCGACGTCGAGCACGGCCGCGGGTACTACCGGCGCCTGCACTACCTCATGTGCGACTACTCGCCGCACGTCCTCGACCTCGCCCGCGAGACCGTCGCCGAGCACGCCGAGCACGTCAGCTCGTTCGTCATGGACGCCTGCAAGCCGCGGTCGGTGCTGGCATTCCTGCAGTTCCGGGTCTTCCTGATCTACATCTCGAACGTCTACGACAACCTGCCGACCGACGAGGTCGCCCAGCTCGGCGGGCGCACCTACCTCGTCGAGTCCCGCGCGTTCCTGCCCGCCGCGGACGCCGCCGAGATCGCCGCGTCGGTGAACGCGCGGCCCGACCAGCTCGGCGGGCTCGTCCACGCGCTGCTGCGCCTCGGCCCGACCCTGCTCGCCGAGGCGCGGCCTGACCACGTCTCCAGCCCGGAGGACGCGGTCGAGTTCTGGCGCCGGACGTGGTCGGCGGTCCGCCTCGCCGAGCGCTACGCCGGGCTCGCCGGGCTCGACACCTACGAGCTCTCGCCCACCGTCAACGGCGAGGCGCTGCGCCCGCTGCTGGAGTCCGGCGCGGACGTCCGCATGCACGTCAGCAACGGGGCGGTGGCGAGCTTCACCGAGACGATCGGGCTGCTCCACCCCTTCGGCAAGCTCGTGTGCCACGACCTCTTCGCGCGGGACGTGGGCGCGTACCGCACCGGGTTCCGCGGCCCGGGCAAGTACGACGGCTCGGTCGTGAACTGGGTGAACGGTCCGCTGCTCGCCCATATCGGCCGGCGGCGCGGGTTCGACGTCAGCTACGCGCCGTTCGCCCACCGCACCGGCACCAACATCGTCACGATGACCGCGCAGGTGAGGGACTGATGATGCCGACCTCGCTCCTCCCGACCACCGTTGTCGGCTCCTGGCCCGTGCCGGAGTGGCTCGAGCGCCTCAAGACCGACTGGTTCCGCAGCCGCATGAGCCGCACCCAGCTCGACGGGGTCCACGACTGCGCGGTGACCGCCGCGATCAAGGACCAGGAGCTGACCGGGCTCGACATCGTCACCGACGGCGAGCTGCGTCGCGACAACGACGTCGACTACCTGCTCGCGCGCATCCCGGGCATCGCGATCCCGCAGCCCGCGAAGGACTTCTACTACGACTACTACGACGCGTGGGTCCGCACCTCGCCGGTCGCGCCGGTCCCGCCCGACGACGCCGGGCTGGGCCTGGACGCGGACCTCGCCTTCACCCGCGCGCGCACCGACCGGCCGGTGAAGTTCTCGCTGACCGGCCCGTTCTCGCTCGCCCACCGCGTCAGCGACACCGTCCACGACGACCCGGCGGAGCTGGTGCGCGCGATCGCCCGCGTGCTCGGCGGGGTGGCCGGGGCGCTCCGGGACGCGGGCGCCGACGTGCTGCAGATCGACGAGCCGTTCCTCGCCGGCTACCCCGAGCAGGTCGGCCTCGCCGTCGAGGCGATCAACATCGTCACGCGCGACGTCGGCACGACCGGCAGGGACGTCACCTGGGCACTGCACGTCTGCTACGGCAACCGCTACGCCCGCCCCCTGTGGGAAGGGCACTACGACTTCCTGTTCCCCGCCGTGCTCGACGCGCACGTCGACCAGCTGGTGCTGGAGTTCGCGCGCAAGGGCGACGAGGACCTGCCGGTGATCGCCCGCTCCGGGTGGGACCGCGCGCTCGGGCTGGGGGTCATCGACGTCAAGTCGCACACCGTCGAGACGCCCGAGCTCGTCGCGGCGCGCATCCACCGGGCGCTCGACCTGGTGCCCGCCGAGCGTCTGGTCATCAACCCCGACTGCGGCCTGCGACACCTGCCGACGGCGGTGGCGACGGCCAAGCTGCGGGCGATGGTCGAGGGCACGGCGCGGGTGCGCGCGGAGCTGGGGGCCGTGCCGGGGCTGGTGCCGGCCTGACCCTCAGAACCACCGTCGCATGGCGCTGAGCTCGAGCACGTCGCGGCGCGAGAGCGTGAACTCGGTGGCGCCGAGGTTCTCGCGCAGCCGCTCCGGGCTCGACGCCTTCGGGAAGACGATCAGCCCCTGCTCGAGGTGCCAGCGCAGCACGACCTGGGCCGGGGTGCGGCCGACCCGCGCGGCCACCCGCCGGGCGACGGGGTGGTCGACGAGGCGGCCCTCGCGCAGCGGCCCCCACGACTCGGTCGCGATGCCCCGCCGGCGGTGGTGGGCGCGCAGGGCCCGGTGCGGCGTGCGGGGGTTGACCCGGATCTGGTGCACCGACGGCACGACGCCGGTCTCCGCGACGAGGTGGTCGAGCTGCCGGCGCTCGAAGTTGGAGACGCCGATCGAGCGCACACGCCCGTCCGCGCGCAGCGCGGCCATGGCCCGCCAGGCGGCGACGTCGCTGTCGGGGCCGTCCGGGCCGGGGCGGTGGATGAGGAAGAGGTCGACGTGGTCGGTCCCGAGCCGCTCGAGGCTCGCCTCGAGCGCGGCGATCGCGGCGTCGTGGGAGTGCTCGGCGTCGTGGAGCTTCGTCGTGATCCACACGTCGTCGCGCGGCACACCGGCGTCGCGCAGGCCCTGCCCGACCCCGGCCTCGTTGCCGTACTGCTGCGCGGTGTCGACGTGGCGGTAACCCGTCGCGAGGGCCGCGGCGACCAGCGCGGCGGTGTCCTCCGGGGGCACGTGGTAGACGCCGAGCCCGAACTGCGGGATCGCGGTGCCGTCGTTGAGCGTCAGGGAGGGAGTCGCCATCACGGGCCTTCCTACCCGCCTCCTACCGACTCAGCGCCTTCTCCCCCGCCCAGGCCCCGCCGCGGAAGGTCGAACCCTCGGTGACCACCGCGGCCAGCAGCGCCGCGGGCGTCACGTCGAAGGCGGGGTTGTAGACGGGCGTGTCCGGCGGCGCCGTGACGACGCCGGCGAACCCCCGGACCTCGTCGGCCGCGCGCTCCTCGATGACGATGTCCGCGCCCGAGGCCGTCGTGCGGTCGACGGTGGCCTCGGGCGCGACGACGACCACCGGGACGCCGTGCTGCGCGGCGGCGCAGGCCAGCGCGTAGGTGCCGATCTTGTTGGCGACGTCGCCGTTGGCGGCGATGCGGTCGGCACCGACCACGACGGCGTCGACGAGCCCCCGCGCCATCGCCGACGCCGCCGCCCCGTCGACGAGCAGGCGGTGGGCCACGCCCATCTCGCGGAGCTCCCACACGGTCAGCCGCGCGCCCTGCAGCAACGGGCGGGTCTCGCACGCGAGGACCTCCGCGACGCGGCCCCGCTCGGCGAGCTCGCGGACCGCCCCCAGCGCGGTGCCCCAGGTGACCGTGGCCAGCGCGCCGGCGTTGCAGTGGGTCAGCAGGCGCAGCGGGCAGTCGGGACCGAGCGCGGTCAGCACGTCCGCCGCACGGGTACCGAGGCGGCGGTTCGTGGCCTCGTCCTCGTCGAGCACCGCGCAGGCCTCGGCGACCACGGCGTCGGCGCCGTCGTCGAGCCGGGCGAGCGCCCGCTCGACCCCGCGGCGCAGGTTCACCGCCGTCGGGCGGACCGCGGCGACCCGTTCCGCCTCGGCCCGCACCGTGTCGGGGTCGCCGGGATGCCGGCGGGCGGCGAGCGCGACGCCGAGCGCCCCGGTGGCGCCGAGCGCCGGGGCGCCGCGGATCGTCAGGTCGGCGATCGCGTCGATCAGCGTGTCCACGCTCGCCAGGCGCCGCACCCGGTACTCGCCGGGCAGCGCGCGCTGGTCGATCGCCAGGACGGCCGCCGCGCGGTCCGGGCCGTCCCCCTCGTCCCAGTCCACCGTCCTCGCCATGCCGACCAGCCTCGCCGCCCGCCCCGCGCGGGCACCAGCCCCGGGGTCAGCGGCCCTGCTCACGCAGGAGGGCGTCCAGCCGGGGGTAGACGCGGCGGGCGTTGCCCTCGTAGACCCGGGCGCGGTCGTCGGGGGCGAGGTCGAGGGCGTCGACGTAGCGGCGGGTGTCGTCGAAGTGGTGCCCGGTCTGCGGGTCGATCCCGCGCACCGCCCCGACCATCTCGGAGCCGAAGAGGATGTTGGCGTGGTCGATCACGCCGAAGAGCAGGTCGATGCCGGGCTGGTGGTAGACGCAGGTGTCGAAGAAGACGTTGCCCATCAGGGCCTGCTCGACCGCGGGCCGGTCGAGCATGTCGGCCAGGCCGCGGAAGCGACCCCAGTGGTAGGGCACCGCGCCGCCGCCGTGCGGGATCACCAGCCGCAGCCCGGGGAAGTCGGCGAACAGGTCGGCCTGGAGCAGCTGCATGAACGCGGTGGTGTCCGCGTTGAGGTAGTGCGAGCCGGTGGCGTGGAAGTTCGGGTTGGTCACCGCCGAGACGTGCACCATCGCCGGCACGTCGAGCTCGACCATGGCCTCGTAGAACGGGTACCAGGCCTTGTCCGTCAGCGGCGGCGCGGTCCAGTGGCCGCCCGAGGGATCGGGGTTGAGGTTGACGCCCACGAACCCGAGCTCGGAGACGCAGCGGCGCAGCTCGCCCACCGCGTGCTCGATCGGCACGCCGGGCGACTGCGGGAGCTGACCGACGCCGGCGAAGTGCCGCGGGAAGAGCCCCACGACGCGGGCGATCAGGTCGTTGCAGGCGCGGGTCCACGCGGCGCTGACGGCCTCGTCGCCGACATGGTGGCCCATCGCCGACGCGCGCGGCGAGAAGATCGTCAGGTCGATGCCGCGCTCGGCCATGAGCCGCAGCTGGCTGCCCTCGACGCTCTCCCGGATCTCCTCATCGGTGATCTCCGGGTAGAGCGGGGCCGGCGTTCCCGCGTCCGCCGCCGCGGTCTGGGCGGCGCGCCAGTCGGTGTGGGCCGCGGGGGCCGTCGTGTAGTGACCGTGGCAGTCGATGATCATCAGGATCCTCCGTCCCGCAGCGCGGCGAGCAGGTCGTGGGCGGCGGTGGCGCTGCGGGGCGCGACGCCGAGCTCGCGCAGCTGCTGTGCGGCCGCGGCCATCTCGTCGGCGCGCCGGCGCGCGTGGCGGCGGGTGCCGTCGACGAGGCGGTCGATCGTCGCGGCGTCGAACCCGGCGAGCTCGGCGGCGACGTTGCCGGCGAGCCACTCCTCGCAGCCCGCCGCCCGCGCCCCCTCGAGCGCCTCGACCACCGCGGCCGCGAGGCCCTTGTAGAACACGCTGCGCAGCAGCTTGCGGGAGATCGCGGTCCCGGCCGGGCCCGGCTGCACGGTGACGTCGGCGCCGAGTGAGCCGAGCAGATGCGCGTACCGCGCGGCGCCCTCCCCGCTGACCAGCATCGGCGTGCGCAGGCCCTTGCCGGGCACCGGCGACATCAGGGCGACGTCGACCACCGCGACCCCGTCCGGCGCCGCGTCGACGAGCGCCGCCTTCGTCCCGGGCGAGGCGGTGTTGAGGTCCGCCCAGACCGTGCCCGGACGCAGGCCCGCGGCGGCGTTCGCCAGGGCGTCGAGCGCGTCGTGGGAGCTGTTGACCGACAGCACGAGGTCGGCGTCGCGGACCGCGTCGGCCTCGTCGACCCGCGCGCTGATCATGTCAGCCGGTGTCACCTTCGGGTCGTAGCCGCGCACCTCGGCGCCGGCGGCGACGAGGTCGGCGGCGATCTCCCACCCCGCCTCACCGAGGCCGAGCACGGCGACGGCGGTGCTCACGAGGCGACGCCCTCGACCGGCGGCGTGCCGTGGGTGTGGAACGACGCGATCGTCTGCAGGCCCCAGGCCTGGCCCTTCGCCCGCTCGGCCTCGGTCCAGTCGACCGGCTCCCAGTCCGGCGCGAGGACCAGCCGCGCGCCCGCGTTGCACAGCTCGATGCGGTTGCCGGCGGGCTCGTAGACGTAGAGGAAGACCGTCTGCTGGATCGCATGCTTGTGCGGGCCGGTCTCGATGAACACGCCGTGGTCGATCGCGATGTCGGCGGCCCGCAGGATGTCGGCGCGGCTGTCGACGGCGAAGGCGATGTGGTGCAGGCGGCCGGCGGTGCCCGTGCGGTCGCGGGTGTAGACCGCGTCGTAGCCCTTGTTCGTGAAGGTCGTCCAGCTGCCGGCGACCGACCCGTCGTCGAGCACGATCTGCTCGGTGACCATCGCGCCGAGCGTGTCGCGCAGGTAGTCGCGGTTGGTCTCCACCTCGACACCGAGGTAGTTGACGTGGTCGAGGCGCCGCACGCACACCCCGCGGCCGGGGTAGGCCTGGGCCTGGTTCTTCAGCGACGGCGCGAGCTCCGCGGGCGCGCGGTACCACTCGCTCTCGTAGTAGATCCCGACCTCGTGGCCGTCGGGGTCGGTGAACAGGTACGTCGGTCCGGTGCCGGGGTCGCCGTCGACCCAGCCGAGGCCGTGCCCGGTGGCCTCGATCGCCGCCACCCGGCGGTCGAGGGCCTCCGGGCTCGCGGCGCGAAGGCTCGTGCGCCCGATCCCGGAGGTCGCGTGCGGGGTGAGCTTGAGCGTCGTCTGCTCGTAGTCGTCGAACGCGCGCAGGAGCACCGAGTCGCCGACGGTGCCGTTCACCGTGAGGCCGAGGTAGTCGGTGAAGAACGCGACGCTCTCCTCGAGCACGGGCGTGCGCAGCTCGAGGTGGGCGAGGTGGGCGACGTCGTGCAGGGGCGGCACGGCTAGACCTCTCCGTGGTCGGGGGCGGGGCGGGGGAAGGCGACGCCGTCCATGAGCGTCCGGGCCGTGCGCACGACCCCGGAGCGGACGACCCGCGGCGGGCTCACCGAGGTGTCGACGGCGACGTCGACGAGGAAGTGCCCGGTCGGGTGCTCGACGTCGATCCGCGTCGCGCCCGCGGGCCACGTCTGCGCGATCTCGTGGCCGACCGCGCCGGGCAGCAGCATCCCCGTGACCACGCTGACCGCGGCGAGCACGCCCACCGCCGTGTGCGGGCGGACCGGGATGAACGAGCGGGTCGCCACGTGGCCGCCGTCGGCGGGCGGGGCGAGCAGGACGGTCTTGGGCACCGACGACGCCGTCACGTCGCCGAGGCCCATGAGCGCGCCGGCCTTGGTGCGCAGGCCGTCGATGCGCGCGGCGAGGGCGGTGTCGGCGGCGAGGTCCTCGTGGCTCTCGTGGCCCGTCAGGTCGAAGGCCGCGGCGAGCGCGAGCACCACCGGCATCCCGTTGTCGACGCACGTGACCTCGACGCCGTCGACGGTGTCGCGCACGCGGCCGGTCGGCAGCAGCGCGCCCGTGGCCGAGCCCTCGGTGTCGGCGAACGCGAGCGTGATCCCGGCGGCGGTGCAGGGGACCCCGGCGATCGCGACGTCGCCGGCGAACGTGACCCGCCCGCCGGGGGTGGCGACGGTCGCGACGGCGGTACTGTCGGAGTTGACCATGCGGATGCGGACGTCGGTGGTGCCGTCGGTCGCGGCGACGAGACCGCGCCCGATCGCGAACGGGCCGACGCCGGCGAGGATGTTGCCGCAGTTCTGCTGGTCGGAGACGGTCGGCTCGTCGACGCCGAGCTGGAGGAACAGGTAGTCGACGTCCGCGTCCGGGTGCGCCGACGGGCCGACGACGGCGACCTTGCTCGTCAGCGACGTCGCCCCGCCGAGCCCGTCGATCTGGCGCGGGTCGGGCGTGCCCATGAGGCGCAGCAGCAGGTCGTCGCGCGCGGCCGGGTCCGCGGGCAGGTCGGACGCCTCGACGTAGAGCCCGCGCGACGTGCCGCCGCGCATCATCGTGACGCGGACGCCGTCCTCGTGATCACTCATGCGCCACGTACTCGATCCCGAGCTCCTTCAGCCGGTCCCGCAGGCCGTAGCGGTCGAGCCCGAGCTCGCCGGCCCGGAGCGCCTCCCGGGTCGCGGCCTCCTTCTCGACGCGGGCCTGCGACGCCGTGAGCGCCCGCCCGACGTCGGCCCGCGGCACGACCATGACGCCGTCGTCGTCGCCGAGGACGACGTCGCCGGGGTGCACGACCTGCCCGCCGACCGTGACGGGCACGTTCACCGCGCCCGCTGTGGCCTTCACCGAGCCCTGCGCCGAGACCGCGCGCGACCAGACCGGGAAGCCCATCGTCCGCAGGTCGGCGACGTCGCGCACGCCGCAGGCCAGCACCACGCCGCGCACGCCGCGCTGCGCCAGCGAGGTCGCGAGCAGCTCGCCGAAGAGGCCGTCGGTCGACGGCGACGCGGTGGCGACGACGAGGACGTCGCCGGGGCGGCACTGCTCGACCGCCACGTGGATCATCAGGTTGTCGCCCGGCCAGCACAGCGCCGTCACCGCGGTCCCCCCGGCGCGGGCGCCGGCCCAGGCGGGGCGGAACTCCGGGCCGAGGTACCCGACCCGTCCCAGCGCCTCGTGGACCGTCGCGACCCCGTAGTCCCCGAGCGCCGCGGCGTCGCCGGCGTCGGCGCGTGGCGAGTCGGTCACGACCACCGTCCGCATGGGTTCCTCCTCCCGCGAGCCTCTGGTCCGAGCGTCGAATGTGTCGCCAAGATTGTCAACATTTTTCGCGACAGTTCAGGGCTGCGATGGGCGTGGCGTCGACCTCAGGAGCCGGAGGTGCCCTGCGCGACCTGGGGCAGCGTCTCGATGACGCTGGCGAGGTGCGTCCGCATGGCCGCCTCGGCACGGTCGGCGTCGCCGGCGCAGATCGCGTCGACGATCTCGAGGTGCTGGGGCAGGGACACCGAGGCCCGTCCCGGCAGCAGCGCCAGCCGGAACTGGTGGCGCACGTTCTGCCCGCGCAGCCGCTCGAGGACGCCGTCGGCCACCGCCTGCCCGCCGACGGACCGTACGGCGGCGTGCAGGCGCCGGTTGAGCTCCGAGTAGCCGAACACGTCGCCGCGCTCGACCGCGGCGCGCATGCCGGTGGCGATCTCCTGCAGCGCCGCGCGGTCCTCGTCGCTCGCGCGCTGGGCGGCCTTCGCCGCGCAGAGGCCCTCGACGACCATGCGGACCTCGGAGATCTCGATGGCCTCCTCCAGCGACACGGCCCGCACGCGGGCCCCGCGGTTCTGGACGCGCTCGACGAGGCCCTCGGCGGCGAGCTGCACCAGCGCGGTGCGCACGGCCGCACGGCTCGCGCCGAACTGCACCGAGAGGTCGGCCTCGACGAGCCGTTGGTTCGGGGCGAAGTCGCCCTCGTGGATGGCGCGCCGGACCAGGTCGACGACCTCCACCGGCCCGCTCGGGACCCCGGCCGGCCCGGCGGCGTCCGGTGCGGAGCTCATCGCCGACCTCCCCGGTGCGTGGTGTCCCGTCGCTGTGGTGCCGCCGAACACTACGCGAGCGCCGGTGTCGCGAGCTCCGCGCGGACGGCGCGGCGCCGGGGCACGAGGGCGACCGCGACGGCCCCGAGGACGCCGGCGACCGCGAAGACGGCGAACCCCCACGTGGACGCCCCGGCCGCGACGAGGAACCCGCCGAGGCTCGGCCCGACGACGGCGCCGACCCGCCCGATCCCGGCGGTCCAGCCGAGCGCGGTGCCGCGCGCGGCGGGGCCGAACGAGCTGCCGACGAACGCGTAGACCATGACCTGGGCGCTGAAGAGCCACGTGCCCGCGAAGAACACCACGGCGTACGTCGCGAGCACCGGCATCCTGATCGCCATGAGCGCGACGCCGACCGCCGTGAGCGCGAACCAGGTGATCGCGACCGGCCGCGGCCCCACCCGATCGGCCACGGGACCGGCGATGAGCAGGCCGACGATCCCGCCGATGTTGATGACGACGAGGAAGGCCACCGCCGAGCCGAGCTCGTAGCCGTTCGCGCGCATCATCGTCGGCAGCCAGGTGCTCATCCCGTAGACCAGCAGCAGGCCGAAGAACGAGGCGACCCAGAACAGCAGCGTGGTCCGGCGCGCGCCGCGGGCGAACAGCGCGCGCAGACCGACCTCCTCGGAGCGCTCCTCCTCCGCCGGCAGCAGCGACGCCGCGTCGACGCCGTGGCGCCGCGCGATGGCGTCCACCTCGGCGCGACGACCGCGGGCGACCAGGAAGCTCGGCGACTCGGGCAGCCACGCCAGCAGCGCCGGGACGGCGACCACCAGCGGGACCGCGCCGAGGAGGAAGACCCCGCGCCAGCCGATCGACGCCGCGAGCCCCAGGCCCAGCGCACCGGCGAGGGCGCCCCCGGCCTGGTGCGCCGTCATCACCACCGCGACGCTGAGCGCCCGGCGACGCGGCGTCGCGTACTCCATCGCCATGGCGATCGCCGTCGGCAGCAGCCCACCCAGTCCGAGCCCGGCCACGAAGCGCGCGGCGCCGAACACCGCGATCGAGGGCGCCAGCGCCGTCGCGAGCGAGGCCAGGGAGAAAACCGTGACGCCCAGGACCAGCCCCCAGCGGCGTCCGAGCCGGTCGGCGATCGCCCCCGACCCGACGGCGCCGAGCAGCATCCCGAAGGTCGTCAGGCTCCCCATCTCCCCGGCCACGGCCGGGGTCAGGCCGAGCGCGTGCTCGGAGAGCAGACGGGGCAGGACGGCGCCGAAGACGAAGAGGTCGAGGCCGTCGAGCAGGACGACGAACCAGCACAGGGCCGTCACCCGCGTGGCGAGACGGGCGGTCGGGGTGGACATGGTCGAGGGACGCTAGCGCTCACCAATATCGGCAACAAGAGTCACCACAAAATTGTTGACAATCCTTGCGCCGATCCGGGTCGGCAGGGAAGCTCACCCGGGTCACCACGACGACGGGAGAGCAGAGTGGCTCCGATGCCGACGACGCCGAGCCCCGGCTGGCTGACCTGGGACCCGACACCGTCGCGTCCGACGATCGCCCTGCCCCCGGGTGCGGTCGACGCGCACTGCCACGTCTTCGGGCCCGGCGACGTCTTCCCGTACGCCCCGGAGCGCAAGTACACCCCGACCGACGCGGGCCGCGAGCAGCTGTTCGCCCTGCGCGACCACCTCGGGTTCGACCGGCAGGTCGTCGTGCAGGCGACGTGCCACGGGGCGGACAACCGGGCGATGGCCGACGCCGTGCGCGCCGCCAGCGGGCGGGCCCGCGGGATCGCCACGGTGCGGCCCGACGTCACCGCGGCCGAGCTGCGCGAGCTCGACGACGCCGGCGTGCGGGGCGTCCGGTTCGCCTTCCTGAAGCGCCTCGTCGACGCCGCCACGCCCGACGAGATGGCGGCCGTCGCCGCCGCGGTCGCGCCGCTGGGCTGGCACGTCGTGGTCTACCTCGAGGCGGCCGACCTGCCCGGGATGGAGGACGTCCTCGCGCGGCTCCCGGTGCCCGTCGTCGTCGACCACATGGCCCGCCCCGACGTCACCGGCGACCCCGACGGCCCCGAGTTCGCGCGCTTCCTGCGGTTCGTCGAGCGCCACGACGTGTGGGTCAAGGTCGGCTGCCCGGAGCGCCTGTCGGTCACCGGGCCGCCCGCCGTCGACGGCGAGCGGCACGCCTACACCGACGTCGTGCCCTTCGCCCGCCGCGTCGTGGCCGAGCACGGCGACCGCGTGCTGTGGGGCACCGACTGGCCCCACCCGAACCTCACCGACCACATGCCCGACGACGGGCTGCTCGTCGACCACGTCGCCCACCTCGCGCCGGACGCCGACGCGCGGCGCCGCCTGCTCGTCGACAACCCGATGCGCCTGTACTGGCCCGAGGAGGGCTCGTCATGACCACGCCTGACTCCCCCGCGGCGCCGACGGCGCAGCAGCGGCTCGACCGCCTCCCGATCGGGCGCTTCCACCTCGTGACGCTGGTGGCGGTGTCGTTCGCGTACTTCTTCGAGTTCGCCGACATCAACACCTTCGCCGTCACGGCGCCGCGCCTGCTCAAGCTGTGGGGCGTCACCGTCAACCAGGTCGCCTACGTGACCTCGACGTCGTTCGTCGGCATGTTCCTCGGGTCGATCGCCGCCGGCGCGCTCGCCGACCGCGTGGGACGCAAGCGCGCGCTGACCGTCACGGTGGTCCTCTTCGGCGTCTTCTCGCTGACGTCGGTGTTCTCGTGGGACGTCGTCTCGCTCGGCGTGTTCCGGTTCCTCACCTCCGCCGGGCTCGCGGCCATGACCGTCGTCGCGGTGATCTACGTCAGCGAGCTGTTCCCGGCCGCGAAGCGCGGCAAGTACCAGGCGTACGCGATCGCCATCGGCATCTGCGGCACCCCGGCCACCAGCCTCATCGCGAGCTTCGTCGTGCCGATGTCGGACTGGTCCTGGCGCCTGGTCTACCTCTGGGGCGCGCTCGGGCTGTTCTTCGTGTTCTTCCTGCGCCACCTGCGCGAGTCGCCGCGCTGGCTGGAGAGCCGCGGCGAGCACGAGCGCGCCGACGCCGTCCTGCGCGACATCGAGTCCTCCGTCGCCGCCGAGAAGGGCCCGCTGCCCGAGCCGGCGGCGCTGCCCGAGCAGCCCGCGGGCACCGCCCCGGACGGCGACCCGTGGTACCGGGTGCTGCTGCGCCGCCGCGTCCTGCTCCCGGTGCTGCTGCTCTGCGTCCTGTGGGTCACGCAGACCATCGGCTTCTTCGGGTACTCGAGCTGGGCCCCGACGCTGCTCGCGAAGCAGGGCTTCAGCGTCGAGAACTCGATCTTCTACGTCGCCCTCACCACCGTCGGCGCGCCGCTGGGCTGCCTGCTCGCGGCCGCCGTCACCGACCGGTTCGAGCGCAAGTGGTGCCTGGCGGTGTTCGGCGCCGTCATCGGGGTCTGCGGGCTGTTCTACGGCCTGACCTTCGACCCGGTGCTCATCGTCGTGTTCGGCTTCATGGTCAACCTCGTCGAGCGCGGCTACACCGCCCTGGCGTACGCCTACTCGCCCGAGCTGTTCGACACCCGCACCCGCTCGCTGGGCACCGGCATCTCGTACGGCGTCGGCCGGCTCTCCAACGCCGCCGGGCCGCTGATCATCGCGGCGCTCTACAACGGCAGCGGCTACCAGAGCGTCTTCGTGTTCATCGCCGCGACGTGGGTCGTCGGCGCGATCGTCGTCGCCCTCTTCGGGCCGCGGACGAAGCTGCGCCGTACGGCGACGGCGCCGGAGCCCGCAGCGGCCTGATCAGGCCTTGTCTCTTCAGGCCGTGCGGATCGCCTCGAACGGGGCGGTCGGCTGGTGGGTCGCGAAGCGGCGGGGCTTCGGGCCCGCGGGCGGCTGCGCCGTCGGCGTCGTGGGCAGGCACGGGAACGCCGACGGGTTGCCGCGGGTGTCCGCCGAGGCCAGCACCTCGACGCCGAACGGCCAGCCCGTGCGGCGGGCCGCGCGGGCGGCGTCGGCGAGGTCCTCGAGGTCGCGGCCGCCCACGCCGCTCGCCGTGCTCGGCGCCGGCCGGGCGGGTGCCGCGGGGGCAGGCGCTGGAGCGGGCGGCGGTGCGGGCTCGGGATCGGGTGACGACGGCACGGCGCGGCGGCCCGGCCGCCCCTTGCTGTGGTGTCCCATCGCCGACGCTCCCTCGCGGGTGAGGACGCCCGCACGAACCGGCGTCACCCGGTGAACGAGCGACGCGGCCGGAGGCAACGACGGTTCCTCCCGTGCGGTCAGGCGGCCTCCCCCGGGCTCAGACCGCCGCCGTCGCGCCCGCCCCGCTGAGCGCGAACCCCTCGTAGCCCTTGGCCGCGACGTCGTCGCAGATGCCCCGGTACACGCCGACGCCGCCGACGTACGGGTACAGGCTGCGGTGCTTGCCCGGGATGTTGGCCCCGACCCACCACGAGTTCGCCCGCGGCAGCAGCGTCGCGTCGGTCACCTCGTCGTGGTGGGCGACCCAGCCGTCCTCGGCCTCGGCGACCGGCTCGATCTGCTCGACGCCCTGCTCGCGGAGGTGGCGCAGGCAGTCGGCGACCCAGTCGACGTGCTGCTCGATCGACACCACCATGTTGGAGAGCACCGACGGACTCTGCGGGCCGGTCAGCATGAACAGGTTCGGGAAGCCGCGGCTGGCGATCCCGAGATAGGTCCGGGGTCCCCCGGCCCACTTGTCGGCCAGGCCCAGCCCGTCGCGCCCGGTGATGTTCAGCCGGAACAGCGTCCCGGTCATCGCGTCGAAGCCGGTCGCGTACACGATGGCGTCGACCTCGTACTCACCGTCGGCCGTCCGCACGCCGGTGGGCGTGATCTCCTCGATCGGCGTGCGCCGGGCGTCGACCAGCGTCACGTTCTCCCGGTTGTAGGTCTCGTAGTAGCCGTTCTCCAGCGGCGGGCGCTTGGTGAAGAACGGGTGGTCCTTCGGCGCGAGCATCTCGGCGACCTCGGGATCGTCGACCCGCTCCCGGATCTTGCTGCGGAGGAACTCGGCGGCCGTCTCGTTGGCGTCGGCGTCGAGGAGCAGGTCGTTGAACGTCGTCCCGAGCCGGAAGCCGCCCTGCGCCCACGCCTCCTCGAAGATCTCCCGGCGCTCGTCCTCGGGCACCGAGAGCGCCGTCCGCTCGGCCACGTCGTAGGGGAAGCCGAAGGCCGTGTCGCGCGTGCGCGCCCAGATCGCGCGGTACTCGTCCTTGATCCGCCGGTCGAACTCGGGGGTGACCGGGTGGTTCCCGCCCGCGATGTCGTAGTTCGGGGTGCGCTGGAAGACGGTGACGTGCGCCGCCTGCTCGGCGACCTCGGGGATGAGCTGGACGCCCGTGGCGCCGGTGCCGATCACGGCGACCCGCTGCCCGGTGAAGTCGACGCCCTCGTGCGGCCAGAGCCCGGTGTGGAACGTCGGGCCGCGGAAGCTGTCGCGGCCGGGGAACTCGGGCAGGTTCGTCGTCGACAGGCAGCCGACCGCGGTGATCAGGAAGCGGGCGGTGAGGCGGTCCCCGGCGTCGGTGTCGACCTGCCAGCGGCCGGCGTCCTCGTCCCAGGACGCGGCGGTGACGGTGGTGCCGAAACGGATGTCACGGCGCAGGTCGAAGCGCTCGGCGACGGTCTGGAGGTAGCGCAGGATCTCCGGCTGGCCGGCGAAGCGCTCGGTCCAGGTCCACTCCTCGAGGAGATCCTCGGAGAGGCGGTCGGAGAAGCTGTAGAAGTAGCTCTCGGAGTCGCAGCGCGCCCCCGGGTAGCGGTTCCAGTACCAGGTGCCGCCCACGTCGTCGGCGGTCTCGATCACCAGCGCCGACATCCCGAGGGTGTCGCGCAGGCGGTGGAGCATGTAGAGCCCGGAGAACCCGGCTCCCACCACCACGGCGTCGAGATCGGTGGACACGGCCTCGGACATCGGCGTCCTCCTCGTCGTCCCGGCGCGTGACGCGCCTCACCCCCGAGGGTGCAACGGGACGTGGTCGGTCGACTACCGCCCGATGGCCCCACCGCATCGGTCAAGCCGGCGGATCGGCGGGAGTCACCCCAGGTCGTTCGTCCGGAACGTGTCGCACCGCGTGGGGTCGCCGGTCGTGTAGCCGGTCGTGAGCCACTTCTTGCGCTGGGCCGAGGTGCCGTGGGTGAACGAGTCCGGGTCGACGGTGCCGCCGCCGAGCCGGCCCTGGATGTAGTCGTCGCCGATGCGCTGCGCCGCGTCGATCGCGCCGTCGAGGTCGGCCTGGGTGATCTCGGTGAAGAACGCCGGCCGGCCGGCCGCGGGCTGCGCGGCGTGGTTCATCCAGACCCCGGCGTAGCAGTCGGCCTGCAGCTCGAGGCGCACGGAGTCCGACGTCGCGCCCTGCCGAGTGCGCACCGCCGCCTCGGTGCCGAGCAGGTCCTGGACGTGGTGGCCGTACTCGTGGGCCAGGACGTAGGCGTTGGTGAGCCCGCCGCCCTGGGCCCCGAACTGCTGGCGCAGCTGGTCGTAGAAGCTCAGGTCGATGTACACGAGGTCGTCGGCCGGGCAGTAGAACGGCCCGGCGCTCGAGTCGGCGCTGCCGCAGCGGGTGTTCACCGTGCCGGTGAAGAACTTGGTGTCGACGTTCGTGTACCGCGGCTGCGCGCCGCGCACGGTCGGGGCGACCGCGGCGTAGCCACCGCCGGTCCAGTAGGCCTGGATCGAGTTGATGTCCGCGACGATCGCGCAGTCGGGGTTGCGGTTCGCGTCGGCGCCCGTGCGGCAGGTGCTCGCGAGCTGCGAGGTGCCGGCCACCGCCGGGCCGCCGGGCTGGCCGAAGCCGCCCGTGACGGACGAGCCCGTGGAGTTGGTGGTGCTTCCCGTGCCCCCGCCGAGGAACTGGAACGCGAGGAAGCCGACGACCACCACCACGATGAGGACCCAGCTGACCTTGCCGCTGCGCCCGCGGAAGAGCAGCCCGAGGAGCAGCGGGAGCAGGCCGCCGCCCATCCCCCCGCCGCCCCCGCCGCCGAACCCGCCGCCGAACCCGGCCGAGCCGCCGCCGCCCTCGCCCCGCGCGTCGGTGACCTCGGACGCGTCGAGCTCGGCGTCGTCGTTGTAGCGCATCCGTCGTCCCTCGGGTCGGTCGTTGTCCTCGCGGCTGGTCCGCGATTTCCCTGCGGCTGGCGTTCTGTTCCGCGACTTCTCTGCGACTGCTCCGGCGATGATCCTGGCGCACCGACGGCCCGTGCCGGGACATCCTGCGGGTCCGGATCGTCACGACACGCGCCGCCGCGGTTGCTGGTGTCGACGGTCCGCATGCGGTGCGCTGCGGGGTGTGAGCAGCCCGGGGCACCCGCCCTTCTCCCTCGCCCCGCGCCGGGACACCGCCCTGTCGCTGGTCCGCGCCACGCTGACCGTCACGGCACTGGTGGTCGTGTACTACCTGCTCCCGCTGACCCTGGAGTCCGCCGCGGTCACCGGGCTGACGCTGGTCGCGGGCCTGGTCGCGCTCGGTGTGGTGCTCGTGTGGCAGCTGCGGGCCATCGTCCGGGCCCCCTACCCCGGCCTGCGGGCGTTCGAGACGCTCGCGCTGGCGATCCCGGCCTTCCTCCTGCTCTTCGCGGCGGTCTACGTCCTCGCCTCCGATGCCGACCCGGCGGCGTTCACGGAGCCGCTGACCCGCACCGACGCGCTCTACTTCGCCGTGACCGTGTTCGCGACGGTCGGGTTCGGCGACATCGCGGCGCTCGCCGAGTCGACGCGCATCGTCGTCACCGTGCAGATGGTCGGCGACCTGCTGATCATCGGCCTGGTGCTGCGCGCCGTGCTGGACGCCGTCGAGCGGGGCCGCCGGCGCCGCAGCCAGGGCCCGGAGGCCGGCCCGTGAGGCCCGCGGACCTGTGGGTCGTGGCCGGGGCGCCGGGCGCGGGGAAGAGCACGGTGGCCGACCGGCTGCTGGCCCTGCTGCGGGATGTCGGAGGCCCGGTGCCGGCGCTGCTCGACAAGGACACGCTCTACGGCGGGTTCGTCGCCGCCACGCTCGCGGCGGCCGGGCGCCCGGACGGCGAGCGCGAGGGCGACTGGTACGACGAGCACGTCAAGGCCCACGAGTACGGCGGGATGACGTCCGTCGCGCGGGAGATCCGCGAGCGCGGGTGCCCCGTGCTGCTCAGCGCGCCGTTCACGGGCCTCATCCGGGACCCCGCGCGGTGGTCGGCGTGGGTGGACGAGCTCGGCGGCGACCCCGTCCGTCTCGTCTGGGCCTCCTGCGACCCCACCACCCTGCGCCGTCGCCTCGAGGCCCGGGGCCGCGCGCAGGACGCCGGCAAGCTCGCCGCGTTCGACCTCTTCGTCGCCCGCATGCGCCCCGCCACGCCCCCGCCGGTCCCCCACCTCGCCGTCGACACCACCGCCCCCCTCGACCCCCAGCTCCGCGCGGCCCTGGCGGGGTCCTGAGGTGTTCCGGGGGGGGGTCTGCGAGGCCCGGGGTGTTCGAGCAATGCGGCTTTGCTGGCGTGTGACGCCAGGATCGCCACATCCTCGCCGACGCGACACGCCGTGCTCTCGTGCGGTCGGCGCGCCGGCGGGGTTGTCAGCCTGGCGTCCACCCTGACGCTCAGCGTCAGGAAAGCCGCCACGATCATCGGCGACGGTCAGAGCCCGAGCAGGGCCTTCGCGTTGCCGTGGGTGACGGCGTGGCGCTCGTCGTCGGTGAGGTCGGCGCCGTCGAGGAACCCGCGGGTGCCGTCCATCGTCAGGTACGGGTGGTCGACCGACCACATCACGCGGTCGAGCCCGACGACGTCGCGGACGAACGCGAGCTGGCCGGCGTGGAACATCCCGCTCGGCGTGACCCAGACGTGCTCGCGGTAGATCTCGCTGATCGACCCGGAGAGACCGGTCGCCCGCGACGGGAGGGCATCGTCGAGGCGCGGCAGGAACCACGGCACCATCTCGCCCCAGTGGCCGCTGATCACCTGGAGGCCCGGGATCCGCTCGAACACCCCGCCCAGGATCATCCGCAGGACGTGGACGCCGGCCTCGTGGTGCCAGCCCCAGCCGGCGAGCGAGAGGGTCGCGGACACCTCGTCGGCGAACCCGCCGTAGTACGGCTCCTGCACCTGCGGCAGGGGCGCGAACGGGTGCAGGTAGAGCGGGACGCCGAGGGCCGCGGCCTTCTCGAGGGCGGGGCTGTGGCGCGGGTCGTCGAAGAACGTCGTGCCCGGTCGTCCGACGATCAGCGCCCCGCACATCCCGAGCTCCCGCACCGTGCGCTCGAGCTCGTCGGCGGCGGCCTGCGGGTGCTGCCATGGCAGGACGGCGAAGCCGGCGAGCCGGTCGGGGTACGCGGCGGCGGCCGCCGCGAGGCGGTCGTTCGCGGCCCGCGTCAACCGGACGGCATCGGCGTCGGGCACGAGCTGGGCGGGGCTGCTGTACGACACGACCTGCACGTCGATGCCGTGCGCGTCCATCGCCGCGATGCGGCCCGCGCCGAGGTCCTGCGCCCGTTCGAGGGCCAGGTCCATGCGCACCGGGACGGGGCGGTCCGCCGTGGTGTCGTCGCCGGCGCCCGACCCGAGCTGGCGGTCCAGGTAAGGCGCCTCGCGCTCCAGCGCCGGCCCGGCGGCCGCCCGGATGTCGCCGTCGACGGTGTGCTCCTCGATGCAGATCAACTCCATGACGCCACCCTGCGCTCGTTCGGACCGTCCGGCAGGGCCGGCGTCCGGCTCGTGCTCGGTTGCCCGGCCGCGGCCGTGGCGGGCGGCGTTGTCGGTGCGCCGGGGACGCGAGCGGCACGTTCGGCAGGTCCGAGAGTGGATCGGGGTGCGGAACGTGCTGCCCGCGTGGTCGCCGCTGTCGCGTACGTAGGTGTTTGTCGTCCTGCGTCGCGTCTGTCGCCGGTGTCGGGTACACTCGAACACATGAGCGACGACCTGGGGGAGCGGGAACGTGCCGCGCTCGCAGCCCTGCAGGTCGCCGAACGCTCGCGGCGCCGGGACTGGTTCGCGCGGCTGGAGCA
>NZ_BSTS01000012.1 GCF_030269665.1 Actinomycetospora sp. NBRC 106375 | reverse complement strand
ACAGTTCCCGGACGAACACCTCTGCAGGCCGTGCCATCGCCCCACCTCCCGGGCGACAGCCTCCAACCCCTCAAGATCCTGATCAAGCCCTCGGTTACAGCGCCAACGTTCCTTGCCGCGGCACTAGGTCGCAGCACCGCCGCGCTGGAAGCGCCACCGCCACGCCCTCTTGCGCCGCGTTGCTCATGGGACGCAAGGGATCACAAGAAGGTGATCCCGTGGCGGTGCTGAAGTTCGTCCATGTCCAGCCCGTCGCGTCCCAGGTCGCGGAAGAACTCCTCGAGCCCGGCCGGCACAGCGATGATCAGCTTGTCGCCGGGCTGATCACCGACCCGATAGGCGTGGGGCACACCGGCGGGTAGGTACACCAGATCACCGGGCCCCGCCTCGAACCGATCGTCGCCGCAGGTCACCGCGTAATGCCCAACGAGCACGAGAAAGCACTCGTCGACGTGGTGGTGCACATGAAGCGGCACCTCGTCGCCCGCCGGGGCCTGGCTCGCGACGATTGTCAACGAGCCGGCCGAGCCTCGCTCCCGATCAACAGCCGCCCCCCGGCCGCCGGCAACGTCTCGCCGGTTCCGGCGCGCACGCACTGACCCCGCCTCGCCTCCTGAGCCATCGCCGCAGTCTGCCTCGGCGCCGGGCCCGACAGGATCGACGGTCTCGGCTCGGAGTACCGGCTCAAGGCCGTGCCCGGCCAAGGCCCGCTACGGAGCCGCCTTCGGCGGCGCCTGCTCCTTCTGCGGGCCCGGAAGCTTGATCCGCCCGTCCCTCACCAGCAAGGGCCGCAGAACATCTTCGGGCCGCGCCTTCACGACGGCCCTACGGGCCGGCTCCGCCCCGATGCCGAGCGCGGCCCGAGAGATCTTCTGCTCTTCGACCCTTGCCGGTGAGCCTCCACGGGCGGACGCGGCGCCCCCGGGGCGAAGGCACAGAACGCCTTCGCCCGATGGGCACCGGGCCCGACGAGGCACTGCTTCGCGAGATCAGCTCTTGCGTTCGGCTTCTTACGTTGATCAAGGGCGCTACGCGTCGCTGCGCGACCGGACTCCGTCCGGCCCTTGACCGCGAGCCTCCGCGGCCCGCTCGGCGCCCTTCGGGCGGTGGAGGCAGCAAGCGCCTCCGCCCACCGCCCGGGGCCCACCAGCCCCGACCTCTTCTCCCGGTCGGAGGCCACCATGACCACCCAGCCGCATGTCGACCCACGCACCGACGCCGACCTGCTCGCCGACCATGTCGCCGGAGACACCGACGCGCTCGCGGTCCTGGTGCACCGGTACCAGCGGATGCTGCTGACCCTCGTTCGACGGATGGCGTGGTCCGAGCCAGACCCCGAAGCCGTGGTGCAGGAGGTGTGGCTACGCGTGCTCACGAGCGCGGCAGCGTTCAAAGGGGAGGCGAAGGTGTCGACCTGGCTGCACCGGATCACCGTGAACGAGACGCTGAGCGCCGCGCGGCGACGCCGGGCCAGGCCGTTCACACCAGTCGGGGAGCTGTACAAGTCGCACGAGCAGCCCGACCGCACCGAGACGGGCGACCCGTCGCTGGAGGTTGTCGACCGCGAGCACGCGGCGGCCGTGCTGCCCGACCTGCTCGCGCTGCTGCCGAGGGACCAGCGCCTGGTGCTGGAGGTGCTCCACCTCGACGGGCTCACGAACGAGGAGGCCGCCGAGCTGTTGGGCGTGGCCGTCGGAACGGTGAAGTCTCGGGCTCACCGCGCCCGCGGGACAATCCTGTCCCACCTCGCAGCGGAGGGTCGTCGAGAGGCCCGGGCTGATCTGTGACGGTTGCTCGCCGTTCCCACCTGCTCCGCGACGGTGGGAACGGCGAGCCCGCGAGCTGCGTCCAACCAACATGACCACCCACCGCATGAGTACCTGTGACACCGACTACCTCGAGGCCGGCGCCCCCCGCGGCGCGCGGGACGCGATCGGTCGGCTATTCACGGCCGCCCTTGACGGCGACCGCCGCGCCGAGGCGGCTCTGCACCAGCTGGGTGGCTTCAACGACACCGCACATCGCGCGTCCTGGACGCTACTTCGCGCTGACTTGGACCATGCTCAGCCCGAACCCCCCAACGTGCTCGCAAGCATCGACCGCACCCTGGCCGCGCTTCGCGACCTGCAGCGCTCCTCGTGACCGCGACTGTTGCGTTGGCGGTCGTGACCAGTTCACTGGGAGTCCTGCTGATCGAACGCCCCGACCGTCTTCCGCCGGTCGCCTTCCCCGGGGGCAAGGTCGAGCCCGGCGAAACCGTCGAGCAGGCCGCGGTCCGCGAGACCGACGAGGAAACCGGTCTCAGCGTCCGCGCGGTCAATGTCCTCGGTGAACGCGTTCACCCCGTGACCGGGGCGCGCATCGCGTACGTTGCCGCCGAGCTCGTCGTGCCGACGGACTCCGTGGGCCCGATTCGGGAGGTGGGCGGCGAGGAGCTGGTCTCGTTCTGGCGGCCGGTGGCCGAGGCGCTGAGCCTTCTGGAGCCGACCCTGTTCGGCCCGGTCCGTCGGTACCTTGAGGGAGCTTTCGGCTAGTCGGCCCTCGACACCTTGACCTGCTGGCGCCAGCGCGCGGTGGCCGCCCTGGTTCGAGCGGACATCCCCACCGTATTCAAGCCAGCCTGTCGGACTAGCTTGCGTCGCCAGTCTCGAGACCGGGGTCTTTGGCCGGTGGCGCGACTGAGGTCCCTCGTGTGCTCTCGCTCGACGTGGTCACGCCCTCGTCGTCCCGTCTGCGGCTTTCGCCCTTGCTGTCCAGCAGGTGGACGGTCTGCCCCGTATGCAGCGGCGCCCCGTCGGGGCCCTTGAGGTGGGGGTTGATCCAGACGGGTCGGTGGTCGCCGCGGCTGGGGTACCACTGCCGGCGCCAATGGCCGCGCACCGTCCACCGCACCCGGTAGCGCGCCGGAGCTCCCTCTTCGGGATCCGGGTGGTCCTCGGTGTGCCGGATCCGCACGACGCGAACGGCGGGGGGTTCGCGCCCGTCGCGTTTGGCGCGTCGACGTTCCGCGCGGGACAGCGCCGCGGTGTCGATGTCGGCGACGCCGGGTTGGGTCATCAGGAGCCACGTGGCCCGGACGATCATGCCGGTGTGCATGGTGCCGCCGGCGATGTCTGCGCCTCGGGTGTTCTCGTCGACGTCCTCGACGCTGGCGAGCTCGTTGGAGGCGGTGGTCAGGGTGGCCAGCTGCCCGGTAGCGCCATAGAGCATCGTGACCTCGTTCTCCCACGCCAGCGGACCGACTGCCCGGTGGGCGTGGTCGAGGGCGCGGGCCAGGGGCACTCCGTGGCGTTGGTGGATCTGCGCCGCGACGGCGTCGGGCTGCTTCCAGGTCCACTGGGTCATCCACAGGCCACGCTCGCGAGTCAGGCGCATCAGGGGCGAGTCGCCCCAGGAGACCGCGACGATCGAGGTGGGCTGTCCGTCGAAGTCCCCGCCCTCGTTGAGGTAGGTCGCGATCGGCTCCGCGAACACGCAGAACCCCGCAGGTGCCGGCACATCTGTGGGATGCAGACCGTGCACCGGCAACGTCTCGGTCGCGGCCACCGCGAGCCGGGTCATGTCAGCATCCACGTAGAACAGCTCCGCGGCCTTGAGCCGCTCGAGCTCTTCTCCGATCAGGATGCGGGCATCGCGCCCGAGATCACCGGTGCGCGGCGAGATCGCGCCCCGCCCCTCGCCCAACGCGGACGCCACCGAGGCGTGCATTGCGGACCCACCCAGATAGTCGACCAGCCGCGCTCTGAGATCGGGCATCTCGCTGGGGGCAGGTGGCTCCCAGGAAGGCTCCAACTCGGCAGAGTCCATGCGAGCAGTGTGCTGACTGGGACTGACATGGAGGTCCAGGTTCATGGAAGACCAGAGACGATGACCGTCCCGTGAGTCGCCGCCGCCGGCCCGCGTAGCCGCATCGCCGTCGTCGTCGTGACGGGGGCTACGGCGCGACCGACGGACGGAGGCGCGAGTTCGACGCGGGGGGTGCCGCTCGGCTCGCCTCAGCCACTAGACGATCAAGTTCGACCGCCGGGCGCGCAGGGAACACACGTTCGAGCGAACGCTGTGACCAGGTCGTAACCTAGCCGAGAGCGGATGGTCCGCTCGCAGGGACCATCCGCTCCGGGTTCGACTTCAGCAATCGCAACCTACAACGGGGTGTCGCAGGCCGCCACACCTAGGGGAGATGGGTCTCTGGTCACCAGATCAGGAGGATCAAGGTGGCGAAGGCCAAGATCAAGGTGAAGATCAACGAGAAGGCGCTCCAGCGGGCGGTCCATGACGCCGTCGACCAGCGCCGCGCCGATCTCCAGCGGGCGCTCGACCGGGCGCACCGCTCGACGGCTGGCGCGTCCGTCGACGAGGTCAAGGCGAAGCTCTCGCGTGAGCTGAAGGCCGCGACCGGCGAGCGTCCGGACTCGAAGATCGTCGACGGGTGGGCGCGCGTCATTGCGTCGGGGACGCGCGTGAAGCTCGAGATCAAGGACTGACGGTTGGCCAGCTCGGCGTCGAGCCGGTGCCCGACGCCGGGCTGGTCCTCTCGGACGGCAGCACGTGCGGCATCGCCATCCCGTCGACCTGGCGTAGCCAGATCACGTCGTCGGTGGGCGGCAACCTTCGCGTGCGATCGGATTGGGCCTGACCAGGCTTGCCGCTCGCCGGCGGCGTGATACCTCCCTTCGGAAGGTTGTCGGGATGGCACCTCGTCACCACCCACGGACCCGTCGCGCCTCTCCGCTCATCCCCGCCATCCCGGGTACCTGCCCGTCCGGCGAGGACATCTCTTCGGTTCTGAGCGTTCTGCTGCCCGTGGCGGGCGTGTCCGCGCGGCCCCGCCGGGTCGAAGACAGGAGGCGGGGCCGCAGGGGCTGCCTATGGGCGGCCCGCCAGGGCCGCACTTGATCCTGCAGAGAAGGTCCTCACCGATCCCGGGCCCGGTCTCCGAGAGGGTGCGACTCATGGGGAACGAGACGATGCGGGCCTTGTGTGTGCGTCCGCCCGGCAGGCTCGCCATTGCTCTCTACCGGAGGCAGGCTCCTGGTCGGCGGTGCACAGACCTCTGGGGCGGATCGCGGCCGTTCAGAGCTCCGGGCCGCCGGGTGATGAGGTGCCGCTGCACGTGCATCACCGGGCTGCCGAGTGCTTCTACGTCCTGGCGGGGAAGTACACCGTCACGTGTGGCGACGAGACGTCCTCGGCGAGCGCGGGGAACTTCGTGTACTGCCCCAGGGAGTGTCGCACTCCTACCGCGTGGGGCGACGAGCGAGGAGAGAAGCTGATCGTTGCAGTGCCCGCGGGCTTGGAAGAGTTCTTCCAGGACATGGACCGTGATGACGTCGACCTCGACGAGCTGCAGCACCGTCACGGGTTCATGTTCCTCGGATAGGCAGGATCAGGTCGCCGGTGCCGGCCTGACGTAGTGGCAGGCGGGGACTTCGGCGCCGTGGCCGATGTCGTGCATGGTGCTCCCGATCCGCTGCCACCCGAGACGCTCGTAGATCGCGATGGCGGCGGTGTCCTTGGTCATGACGTCGTCCCCGGAGATCAGGCGAGTGGCGTGCCGCCCAGTCGGTGATCGAACGGGCCGAGCTTGGTCCCGAGCTGATGGCCTCGTCCGGCCGGAGCAACGAACAGGCGTCCGCCGACAACGATCGTGGCCGGATCGGCGCCCTGCTCAACCCAGGCAGCGGGAGCCGCCACGTCGGACTGCGCGGTGGTCACGAGCGCGTGGCCGACCACGGTCTCGTCCACCGTCGCGACCCAGGCGTGCAGGAGGCCTGGTCGACGGGGCGCTCGGCCGTACCCGACCTGTACCCGGGGCGGGGTCGACCGCCGAAACCCCAGGTCTGGGCCAGTAGGTCAGCGGTAGTCCGTGGACCGCGTAGCGCCTGCGAGTTCGTCCGGCGCGGGCCGCTGACCGGGCATGATCACTGTCTGACGGTGTCTGTGGCTGTCTGCCAGTGCGTCGTGCGTCTTGTACCCGAAATCTGCACCGGGGACGGCGTAGCCTCCGCGTCGAGCCTGCCTCTATACGTCGGCGGCATGTCGCCTCGCGGCGGCAGCGCGGGCCGGTACCTTCCCGGTCGTGGGTTCGTCCGCGCTCGACGAATGGTCTTCCGGAAGCGACGCGCGCCTTGCTGCTCTCCACGGAATCGCAGTCTCTTCGGCGCCCCTATCGGTGGAGTACGAGCGCGCAAGCGGTGCCTACATCGTTCAGTTGGGCGCGGAGTTCCAGCGCTACTGTAGAGACTTGCACCGCCTTGTCGTTATCGAATTTATGGATCAGACGGTAACAAATACGCCCGATCTGGCAATTCAGATTCGGAACGCACTAGAGAGCACGAAGCTTAGCCAAGGAAACGCAACAGAGAGCAGCATTAATACTGATTTCCGGCGCCTTGGCCTCGCGGGTCTTTCCGGCCTGGCAAAGCAAGAGAATTCCTCAGCGGGCGGGTGGCTTTCCAATCTCGACACGCTACTTAAGCTGCGTAATGCGACTGCCCACGGCGATGACCAGAAGCTAGCGCTGTTGCTCACTTCTTTTCCTGGCCGCGACTTGCTAGGACTAGGTGTAGCATGGCGGGCAGAGCTCGACCAGCTAGTGACCATCTTCGACCGACTGGTCTCTATCTGGCTATCAGGATTCTTAAATATACCGAGTCCGTGGTGAGGCGGGTCATGTCTGAACTAGCTGATTTTGCGCTGGGTGACACCGTCGTCGTGCCGTGGGGTCTCGACGAGGTGAAGGGCCGCGTAGTTTCGACCACGGTTCGACGCGACGGTGTTGATGTCGACGTAGCGGTCACCTTCCCTGACTCGGACGAACCGGAGATCGTCACCGTTCCCGCAGACCGGGTAACTGCACTTGAGGAGCCTGACCGCGATCGCAGCCCGATGATTGGCGGCTGGCTCCACGCGTACCACTTCGAGAAGAATCTTGCTGAGGCGCTCGGCAGGGTGCTTGCCTCCATCGAATGGACGCCAGAAATTTCAGCAAACGTTCAGTTGGGTCGGCGTGAGGCAGACTTCGTAACGCAGCTCCCTGATGGGCGCACTATGTTCGTCGAGGCCAAGCTTGCTTCGAGGTTTCGACGCGGCATGGCTGAGCGTGCGGTAGAGCAGGTGCGCACATTGATAAGCGAGTGGGGACGGGCTGCCGCAGGCGGACCTGCCGTAGGTCTGGTCGTGTTCAACGAGTTGCTGCCGGTCGAGCAGGCCACAAGGGCGGTAGGGGCCGGTGAATCGATCGCCGTAACCTTCTGGCGAGGGCCGGACGACGACCCGAATTTGGCTGGAGCGGTGCGACAAGTAGCACAGTAAGCGAGCGTCCTTGGTTCCATTCCGCCGACCAGGCGTAGCTCGATCGCGCCGCCGGGGGAGGCAACCTTCGAGCGCCACCGGAATGGGGTCAACCAGGCTTGCCGCTGGCCGGCGGTGTGATAGCCCTCCGGGTCGCCGGGATGGCATCTCGCCACCACTCAACGAACACGTCCCGCACTTCGGTACGTCCCCGTCATCTCGGAGGCCTGTCCGTCCGGCGACGGACATCTCTTTGGTCCTGGGCGTCCTGTTGCCGGGGGCGGGCGTGGCTGCGCGGCCCGCCAGGGCCGCACTTGACCAAGCAGCGAAGGTCCTCGCCGCTGGCTCAGTTGCTCTGGCTCGGGTAGGCCTCGAGGTCGTGAGCAACGATTGGCGCGAGCGCTAACGGTTGGCCATCGTGTCGGACAGACCCTGCACCACAGCCCTTCGCCCGCGAGACACCCTCACCAGGCCGTCCGCCTTGAGTGCCGCGAGGGCACGGTGGGCTGTACCGACGGCGACGGTGTTGGCAACGGCGATCTCGGCGACCGTCGGGAGTTCGGCACCGGGCTGCAGGGCACCGGAGCGAATCTGCTCGCGTAGTGCCTCGGCGATGCCCTCGTACGGGCTGCGGCGGACTGATGCCTCCGGAACTGGACGGGGGAGGACCGTCGCCATCGTGGTGGCTGCCCGACGGTCGGCCTCGTCGACCCAGGCGGCGTAGACCTTGAGGGTGGTGGCGCCGCCGCTGCCATGCCCGAGGCGGCCGGCGACAGTGCGGATGTCGACGCCGGCGGCGACGAGCTCGGTGGCCGAGTAGTGGCGGAGCGAGTGCAGGCGCGTGCTGCGCAGCTTCAGCCGCAGCGCGAGGCGGCGGTAGCGCTGGCTGATGGCTCGCGGGAGGTAGGGAGTCGCCCCGTCGGGGGCAGGGGAGAAGACGAAGGCGTCGGGGCTGAGCGGAACGCCGAGCTGCTCGCAGCGCTCGCGCCACCGCTCCCGGTGCGCCTTCAGGAGGTCAACGGTGTGCTCGTCGAGGGCGACCTTGCGGCGCTGGTTCGTCTTCGTGCTCTTCTCCTTGAGCCCGGCCTTCGTCTGCGCGTTGGCCTGGTGCACCCAGAGCAGCCCGCGCGCGAAGTCGATATGGCGCCAGCGCAGCGCTGAGACCTCGCCACGGCGGGGGCCCGTGAGCATGGTCAGCCACAGCAGCAGACCCCACTCCGGGTCGCTCCACGCGGCGTTGAGCAGTCGCGCCGCCTCGTCGGCGCTGGGCGGGTCGGGTTCGGTGCGCCGCGGCGCGGGCGCCTCGGCCATAGCGGCTTTGTTCACCCCGAGGTGGCGCCAGCGCACCGCACGGTCGAGGGCGCCGCGGATGATGTAGTGCACCTTCCGCGTGGTGCTCGTGCTCAGCGGACGGCAGACGTGGCCGCCGCGCGCCTTGCCGTTGCACGATAGGACGCGGCAGCGGTGCAGGCGTGCGTAGAAGCGCTCGAGGAGCTCGGCGTCGACGCGGCCGGCGGGCATGGCGCCGAACGTCGGCAGCACGTAGAGGCGGATGAGGTCGTCGTAGCGCTCGCGGGTGGTGTCCTCGAGCACGACGACCTCGAGCCACCGCTCGACGGCTTGCCCGACGGTGATGTCCGACTTCGGGTGGGTGTCCTCGTCGACCTGGCCCTGGAGCCGTGTCAGCGCCTTCGTGGCCTCGGCATAGGTCGGGACGGTCTCGCACAGCTGGCGCGGACGGCCGGTCAGGGCGTCGGTGCCGGCGTAGACGCGGACGCGGTACGCGCCGCTCGGCAGCTGCCCGATGTGGCCCCGCTGCCTGCGCTTCCGAGGTGGCATGACACGGACGGTAGGAGCCGCTCGTGTCACGACCCGTGTCACGCGGACTCAGACCGGTAACGACCCAACGACGTTTTCGCTGGTCGGCGGGTGGTGCCCCCGGCAGGATTCGAACCTGCGCTCCCGCCTCCGGAGGGCGGTGCTCTATCCCCTGAGCTACGGGGGCGGACCAAAAACCAGCCTAGCGCACCGACGTGATCGGATCGGCGGGGCGGGGTGGTGCGCGAGCGGGGCGCGGACCACGCTCGGGTGATGGCTCACGCGAAGATCCACCGGGACCGCAGCATCGAGGCGTCGGACCTGGCCGCCCTGTCCGGACGCACGATCGCCGTGCTCGGGTTCGGCAACCAGGGTGCGGCGCAGGCCGCGAACCTGCGCGACTCGGGGCACGCGCCGATCGTCGGGAACCGGGACGACGAGTACGCGACGTCCGCGGCCGAGGAGGGATTCGACCTGCGCTCGATCGCCGATGCCGCGGCGGCCGCGGACCTCGCGTTGCTGCTCGTGCCCGACGAGGTGCAGCCCTCGCTCGTGGCGGAGCAGGTGGCGCCGGGCCTGCGCGACGGTGACACGCTCGTCGTCGCCAGCGGCTACAACTGGGCCTTCGGGCTGCTCGAGGTGCCCGCGGGCGTCGACGTCGTCATGGTCGCGCCGCGCATGATCGGCGCGGCGGTGCGCGACCGCTACGTCGACCGGCACGGCTTCCCGTGCTTCGTCTCCGTGGAGCGGGACGCGACGGGCCGGGCGTGGGACACGACCATGGCCGTGGCGCGCGCGATCGGCGGGACGCTGGGCGGCGCGATCGTGTCGAGTGCCCGCGAGGAGGCCGCCCTCGACCTGTTCAGCGAGCAGGCGATCTGGCCCGCGGTCCTCGACGTCCTGCGCACCGCCCACCGCGTGGCCGTCGGCGCGGGGTTCACCGAGGAGGCGGTGCTCAACGAGCTCTACCTGTCCGCGGAGCCGGCGGAGGTGTTCGCGCACATCGCCCGCGACGGGCTGTTCGGGCAGTTGGGGCTGCACTCGCGGACCTCGCAGTACGGGCAGCTGCGGTCGCTGGCCGCGCTGGACGAGCACGGCGATCTCGCGACGCGGTTCGGCCGCGTCATGCACGAGGACATCCTGTCCGGAGACTTCGCCCGCGAGTGGAGCCGCCCGGACGCGGGGGAGCGGCTCGACACGCTGCGCCGTGAGGCCGACGCCACGCCGCTCGCGGTCGCGGAAGCGGAGGTCCGGGCACGTCTGGACCGCTGAGATCGGTGTCCGGGTGACGATCGCGCTCAGATCTGACGGCGATCGTCACCGAGATCGCAATCTCGGAGTCCGGGCGCCACCGGAAGGCTCACGTCTCGGCGTGTCGCGCGACCGAGGATGTGGCGATCCTGGCGTCACACGCCAGGAAAGCCGCATCGCTCGAACAGGCGAGCGCTCGGGAGGCTCAGTTCATCGGCATGCCCGGCATCGACATGCCGGCGTGGGGGTCGGGTGCCGGGAGGGGGGCGGCGCCGCGGTCGGTCAGCATCTGGGTCATCGTGCCGACCTCGGCGGTCTGGGACGTGACCATGCTCTGGGCGAGCGCGCGCACCGCCGGCACGGAGGCGCCGGTGGCTGCCGCCTGCATCATCGGCAGCCCGCCCTGGTGGTGGCGGAGCATGAGCTGCAGGAAGATCACGTCCATCTCGCGGCCCGTGGCGGCGCGTAGGCGGGCGAGGTCGTCGGCCGAGGCCATGCCGGGCATCGCCGCGGTCGGCATGCCCATCCACGCCATGTACTGCCCGCCCGGCGGTGTGGTCGGCTGCCCCCAGAGGGTCAGCCAGCCCTCCATGCGCCCGGTCTGGGACGTCTGGGTCGACTCGATGTCGAACGCGATCTGGCGGATCTGCGGGTCGGCGGTGTTGGTGCGCGCCCACACGGCCATCTGCACGCCCTGGTCGTGGTGCACGACCATGTCCTGCAGGAAGCCGACGTCGATCGAGTCCTCGGCCGGACCGTAGGTCTCGCCGGTCGCGCGGCCGATCTCGATCCCGCCGATCACGCCGACCAGGACGAGCAGCAGCGCCAGGCCCCCGGCGACGAAGGCCTTCGCCCACGGCGGGCTCGCGACCCACCAGCCGGGGCCGCGCCCGCCGTCGTCGCCCTCGCCGTCACCGCCGTCGTCGTCGACGGGCGGCGGCGGGTCGACGAGATCCGGATCCGTCACGGGTGACTCGGTCGACGCGCTCATCCGGCCCCGTTGCCCGCGTTGGCGCCGCGCCCGTCCATCGTCACCGCGTTCGGCGGCGGCGGGGTCGGGTCGAACGGCGGCGGGTTGTCCGGGTCGAAGTAGCCCGGACCGAGGGCGTCGCAGCTCGCGCCGACCTCGGGGTAGGCGTACTGGTTCTGGCGCAGCGAGGAGATGAACTGGTCGACGCGGGGGTCGTTGGCGTCCGCGAGCTTGAGCTCGTGGCCCCACGACTGCAGCGCGATCGGCTGGTCGAGGCCCGGGTAGGGCGACATCATCGTGTAGTTCTGGCCCGACACCTTGGCTGCGAGCGTCTGGACCGCCGGGCCCGTGACCTGCTCGGGGTTGTAGGCGATCCACACCGCGCCGTGCTCGAGGGAGTGCACCATGTTCTCGGTGCGCACCGGGTTCGGGTAGACGACGCCGTTGCACGCCGCCCAGTACGCGTCGTGCGGCCCGCCGAACGGGGGCGAGCGGTCGTAGGCCACCCGCTGCTGCGCGGTGACGTGCTGCTGCCCGGCGTACTGCCCGGTGACGACGCCCGGGATCGCCAGGGAGGGGTCGCGGTTGTCGTCGCTCGGGCGCCAGGCGCTGACCTCGCTGTTGCGCATGAGCGCGAACCCGATGATGCCGGCGGCGAGCAGCACCACGACGGTGACGGCGCCGATCACCATCCACGGCACCTGGCGTCGCGTCCCGGCCGCGGGCCGCTTACCGCGCGTGACGGGATTGGGTCCGCGCTTGGCCGTGGGGCGCTGGCCGCCGCGCTGGCCGTTGCCCGAGCGCTGCCCGTGGGACGAGCCACCCGCACCGCCCGACCGCTTGCCGCTCGGACGCGCGCCGTCGCGACCGCCGCGCGAGGGACCCGAGGACGACCGTCCCGACCCCGACCCCGAGCTCGACCCGCTCCGACGGCCGGACCCACCACTCGCCATGGGCCGGAGTTTACGGAGAGCCCGGTGACACTCTCGTGACGGGTGCACACGCCGCGTGATCACTCCGCGACGTCGCCACGGGCCGTGACCACGGCGTCCGGCGGCCTCCGATCGCGGGTGCGCCCGGTCCCTAGACTCTCGGAGGTGACCCCCGCTGCCCTCGCCGATCTCCTGCACGCCGTCGCCGTGGACGTGCTCACCGAGCGCGGCCTCGACACGGCGGTGCTGCCGGAGACGGTCACGGTGGAGCGGCCGCGCAACCCCGAGCACGGCGACTACGCGACCAACCTCGCGCTGCGCTCGGCCAAGAAGGCCGGGGTCGCGCCCGCCGACCTGGCGGGCTGGCTGGCCACGCGCCTCTCCGACACCGACGGGATCGCCACCGCCGAGGTGGCGGGCCCCGGGTTCCTCAACCTGCGGCTCGCGGCCGACGCCCAGGCGGGGATCGTCGCCGACGTCCTCGCGGCCGGGGCGGGCTACGGGCACACCGACGCGCTCACCGGCCAGGCGATCAACCTCGAGTTCGTCTCGGCCAACCCGACCGGCCCGATCCACCTCGGCGGGACGCGCTGGGCGGCGGTCGGCGACGCGCTGGGCCGGGTGCTCGGCTCGCAGGGCGCCGCGGTCACCCGCGAGTACTACGTCAACGACGCCGGCGCGCAGATCGACCGGTTCGCCGAGTCCCTCATCGCCGCGGCCGAGGGCCGCCCGGTGCCGGAGAACGGCTACGGCGGGGCGTACGTCGCCGAGGTGGCGCAGAAGGTGGTGGACGCCGAGCAGGGCGTGCTCGACCAGCCCGAGGACGAGAAGCTCGCCGCGTTCAAGCGCCTCGGTGTCGAGATCATGCTCGACGAGATGCGGGCGAGCCTCGAGTCGTTCGGCACCCACTTCGACGTGTGGTCCTCGGAGCTCGCGCTCCACAGCTCCGGGGCGGTCGAGAAGGCGGTGCAGGACCTCAAGGACGACGAGGCGCTGTACTTCGCCGACGGCGCGTGGTGGATGCGCTCCACCGACCACGGCGACGACAAGGACCGCGTCGTCATCAAGTCGGACGGCAGGCCCGCCTACATCGCCGGCGACATCGCCTACTACCGCGACAAGCGGGCCCGGGGCGCCGACCTCGCGATCTACATGCTGGGTGCCGACCACCACGGCTACATCCACCGGCTGAAGGCCGTCGCCGCCGCGTTCGGCGACGACCCCGCGCGCGTCGAGGTGCTCATCGGGCAGCTGGTGAACCTCGTGCGCGACGGCGAGCCGGTGAAGATGTCCAAGCGCGCCGGCACGATCATCACCCTCGAGGACCTCGTCGACGCCGTCGGCGTGGACGCCGCCCGCTACACCCTGGCGCGCTCGTCGGTCGACCAGGTGCTCGAGATCGACCTCGACCTGATCTCGAGCCGCACCAACGAGAACCCCGTGTTCTACGTGCAGTACGCGCACGCCCGGCTGGCCTCGCTGGCCCGCAACGCCGCGGACCTCGGGGTCAGCGCCGACGACCCCGATCTCGGCCTGCTGACCCACCCCCGCGAGGGCGACCTCATCCGCACCCTCGGGGAGTTCCCGCGCGTGCTCGGCTCGGCCGCGAGCCTGCGCGAGCCGCACCGGGTGGCGCGCTACCTCGAGGAGCTCGCCGGCGCGTACCACCGCTTCTACGACACCTGCCGCGTGCTGCCCCAGGGGGACGAGACCCCGGCGGGAATCCACACGGCGCGCCTCGCGCTGTGCTCCGCGGCCCGCCAGGTGCTCGCGAACGGCCTCGACCTGCTCGGCGTCAGCGCGCCCGAGCGCATGTGACACCCCAGGAGTCCGCGGAATGACCACCAGAGACGGAGCGGAGCGGAGCTCGAACCGATGACGAGAGCCCATCCCGCCGGGCCCCGCCACGCCGACGTCATCGCCCACCACGAGGACGGCACGGCACCTCCGGACACGGCCGCCCTCGACGTCCTGCCCGCCGCGGTCTGGCCCCGCCACGCCGTGCGGCGCGACGACGGGGTCGTCGAGCTCGCCGGCGTCGACGTCGGCACGCTGGCCCGCGACCACGGCACCCCGCTGTTCGTCGTCGACGAGGCCGACTTCCGGTCACGCTGCGCCGAGCACGCGGCCGCGTACGGCGACCCGTCGCTCGTGCACTACGCGGGCAAGGCCTTCCTCACCGCCGAGATCGCGCGGTGGGTGGCCGACGAGGGCCTCGGGCTCGACGTGTGCACCGAGGGCGAGCTGGCGACGGCGGTGCGCGCCGGCTTCCCCGCCGGGCGGATCACCGTCCACGGCAACAACAAGAGCCGCCACGAGCTCGCGGCGGCGCTGGACGCTGGGGTCGGGGCGATCGTCCTCGACTCCTACACCGAGATCGCGCGGCTCGACGAGATCGCCCGCGAGCGGGGCACCCGCGCGCCGGTGATGGTGCGCGTGACGGTCGGCGTCGAGGCGCACACCCACGAGTTCATCGCCACGGCGCACGAGGACCAGAAGTTCGGGTTCTCCCTGGCCGCGGGCGACGCCGCCGAGGCCGTGCGCCGCGCGGTGAAGTCGCCGGGGCTGCACCTCGTCGGCCTGCACAGCCACATCGGCTCGCAGATCTTCGACGCGGACGGCTTCGAGCTCGCCGCCCGCCGGGTGATCGGGCTGCTCGCCGAGATGCGCGACGAGCACGGGGACGCGGTCGCCGACGCGCTGGGCACCGTGGACCTCGGCGGCGGCATGGGCATCGCCTACACCGCCGCCGACACCCCACGCTCGCCCGCCTGGCTGGCGTCCGAGCTGCGCGCGATCGTCGACCGCGAGTCCGCGCGCGTCGGCCTGGCGCCGCCCCGGATCGCGGTCGAACCCGGCCGCGCCATCGCCGGCCCGGGCACGGTGACGCTCTACGAGGTCGGCACCGTCAAGGACGTGGAGCTCGGCGGCGGGCTGCGGCGACGCTACGTCAGCGTCGACGGCGGGATGAGCGACAACATCCGCACCGCGCTCTACGACGCGCACTACGACTGCCGGCTCGTCTCCCGAGCCGCGTCCGCCCCGGACGTCGACGGGTCGAGCTCCGCTGCGCTGCGTCTCCCGGTGCGCAGCAGGGTGGTCGGCAAGCATTGCGAGTCCGGCGACGTCGTCGTCCGCGACTGCTGGCTGCCGGCCGACCTCGCCCCGGGGGACCTCGTGGCGGTCGCCGCGACCGGGGCCTACTGCTACGCGATGGCGAGCGCGTACAACAAGGTGCCGCGTCCGGCGGTCGTCGCGGTGGCGGACGGCACGTCGCGGACGCTGCTGCGCCGCGAGACCCTCGACGACCTGTCCCGGCTGGAGGTGTCATGACACGAAGCGCAGCGGAGCTGGACCATCGAAGGTCCGTGAACGTGGCCCTCCTGGGCTGCGGGGTCGTGGGTTCCCAGGTGGTGCGCCTGCTGACCGAGCAGGCCGACGAGCTGGCCGCCCGGATCGGGGCACCGCTGACGCTGGTCGGCGTGGCCGTCCGGCGCCCGCAGCGGCACCCCGATGTGCCGGCCGACCTGCTGACCACCGACGCCGCGGGCCTCGTGACCCGCGACGACGTCGACGTGGTCGTCGAGCTGGTCGGGGGCATCGAGCCGGTGCGCGGGCTGCTGCTCACCGCGCTGAAGAACGGCAAGTCCGTGGTGTCGGCGAACAAGGCGCTACTGGCCGAGGACGGCGCCGCCCTCGCCGCCGCGGCCGACGAGTCCGGCGCCGACCTCTACTACGAGGCCTCGGTCGCGGGCGCGATCCCGTTGCTGCGCCCCATCCAGCAGTCGCTGGCCGGCGACCGGATCGTGCGGGTCGCGGGCATCGTCAACGGCACGACGAACTTCATCCTCTCGGCGATGGCGTCCTCGGGGGCGAACTACACCGAGGCGCTGGAGGAGGCCGGGCGGCTGGGCTACGCCGAGGCCGACCCCACCGCCGACGTCGACGGCTACGACGCCGCGTCCAAGGCCGCGATCCTCGCGAGCCTCGCCTTCCACACCCGGGTGACCGCCGACGACGTGCACCGCGAGGGCATCCGCGACGTCTCCGCCGCCGACATCGCCGCGGCGAAGGCGCTCGGGTGCACCGTGAAGCTGCTGGCGATCTGCGAGCAGACCGACGGGCAGGTGTCCGCCCGCGTCCACCCGGCGATGATCCCGCGCTCGCACCCGCTGGCGTCGGTGTCCGGCGCCTACAACGCCGTGTTCATCGAGGCGGCCGCCGCCGGGCAGCTGATGTTCTACGGCCAGGGCGCCGGGGGCCCGCAGACGGCGAGCGCGGTGCTCGGCGACCTCGTCGCCGCCGCGCGCAACCGGGTCATCGGCGGGCGCGGCCCGCGCGACTCGGCCCACGCCGACCTGCCCGTGATCGCCATGGGCGAGACCCGCACGCGCTACCACGTCGCGCTCGACGTCACCGACCGCGCGGGGGTCCTCGCGCAGGTCGCGGGCGTGTTCGCCGAGCACGGGGTCAGCATCGCGACGGTGCGCCAGGAGGGGCGGAACGGATCGTCGGGCGAGGGTGACGTGGACGATGGCGCGCCGGGCCCGAAGGACGCCACACTGGTGATCGTGACCCACTCCGCCCCGGACGCCGCGCTCGCGGCCACCGTGGACGCGCTCACCGGGCTCGACTCGGTGCGCGGCGTGGCCGGGGTCCTTCGCGTCGAGGGGCTGGGCCGTCCGGTGACCGAGCTGGGAGGTGGGTCGTGACCGGGGTCGTGCCCGCGCCGTCCGTGGGGGCCCGCGTCGAGTGGCCCGGCATCATCCACGCCTACCGCGAGCGCCTGCCGCGCGTGCAGCCCGGCTGGGACGTCGTGACGCTGCGCGAGGGCGGCACGCCGCTGCTGCCCGCGCCGTACCTGTCGGACCTCCTCGGCAGCGAGGTCCACCTCAAGATCGAGGGCGCGAACCCGACCGGCTCGTTCAAGGACCGTGGCATGACCGTGGCGATGACCGAGGCCCGCGCCGGCGGCGCGCAGGCGGTCATCTGCGCGTCGACGGGCAACACCTCGGCCTCGGCCGCCGCGTACGCCACGCGGGCCGGGATGACCTGTGCGGTGCTGGTGCCCCAGGGCAAGATCGCGCTGGGCAAGCTGGCCCAGGCCACCGTGCACGGCGCGCGCATCCTGCAGCTCGAGGGCAACTTCGACGCGTGCCTCGAGCTCGCCCGCCGCTCCGCCGAGCAGTACCCGATCGCGCTGGTCAACTCGGTGAACCCGGCGCGCATCGAGGGCCAGAAGACCGCGTCGTTCGAGATCTGCGACCAGCTCGGCCGCGCGCCGGACATCCACGCCCTGCCCGTCGGGAACGCCGGCAACATCACGGCCTACTGGCGCGGCTACACCGAGTACGCCGGCGACGGGGTCGTCGCGGGCACGCCGCGGATGCTGGGCGCGCAGGCGGCCGGCGCCGCGCCGCTGGTGCACGGCGCCCCGGTGCCCGACCCCGAGACCCTCGCGACGGCGATCCGCATCGGGTCGCCCGCGTCCTGGGCCGGTGCGATCGCCGCCCGTGACGAGTCCGGCGGCGAGATCCTCGCGGTCGACGACGACGCCATCGTCGAGGCCTACCGCCTGCTGGCCGCCCGCGAGGGCGTGTTCGTCGAGCCGGCGTCGGCCGCGTCGGTCGCGGGGCTGCTCGCACGGTCGCGGGCGGGACGCCTCGAGAGCGGCTCGCTGATCGTGGCCACGGTGACCGGGCACGGCCTCAAGGATCCGGCGACCGCCCTGGCGGACGCCTCCGACCCCGTGGTCCTCCCGCCGCAGGTGGACGCCGTCGCCGACGCCCTGGGTCTGCGCTGAGCGCCGGGGCGGAGGTCGCGCGGGAGGTGAGCCCTCCCGCCGGCGGGGCGGTGCGCGTCCGCGTCCCGGCCACCTCGGCGAACCTGGGACCCGGCTTCGACACCCTCGGGCTCGCGCTGGGCATGTGGGACGACGTCGAGCTCGCGATCGGCGACGGGGACGGCTGCACCGTCGACGTCGAGGGGGAGGGCGCCGGACGGGTGCCCCGCGACGAGCGGCACCTCGTGCTGCGCGCCGCGCACGCGACCTTCGACCGCGCCGGCGCCCCCCGGGCGTCGCTGCGGCTGCGATGTCGCAACCTCATCCCTCACAGCCGGGGCCTGGGGTCGTCGGCGGCCGCGGCCGTCGCCGGGATCGCCGGGGCCCGCACGCTGCTGGCGGCGACCCACCCGCTCGACGACGACGCGGTGCTCGACCTCGCCGCGGGCTTCGACGGGCACGCCGACAACGTCGCGGCGTGCCTGCGCGGCGGCCTCGTCGTCAGCTGGGGCCACGAGGGGGCGTGGCGGGCGGCGCGGCTGACCCCGCACCCGGCGCTGCGGCCGGTGGCGCTCGTCGCCGAGCGCTCGAGCTCGACCGAGGCGACCCGCGGCCTGCTGCCCGACCGCGTCCCGCACGCGGACGCCGCGTTCACCGCGGCCCGGGCGGCGTTGCTCGTGCACGCGCTGACCAGCGAGCCCGAGCTGCTGCTGGAGGCCACCGAGGACCGGCTGCACCAGCCCTACCGGCGGCCCGCCTACCCCGAGACGGCGGCGGTCGTCGACCACCTGCGCGCCGAGGGCGTCGCGGCGGTGGTCTCCGGCGCGGGTCCCACGGTCCTCGCGCTGACCCTCGACGGGCGCCTGCCCGACGGACTCGACACCACCGGGTTCACCGTGCGCGCGCTCGAGGTCGACACCGAGGGTGCCCGCACCGAGGTGCTCTGAGGGGATCTCCGGGCGTGTGTCCCGGGACGTCCGCGTCGCGCGGTACGGCACGCGGGGGGTGGTTGTTGCCGGTGCACACGGCGGGGTCTACATTGGTTTTCACAGCGACCACGCGTGTGGCGCGTCGGTGCCCTGGTCCCGTTGAAGACAGGGGCCACCCTCTTCCCCAGCCGTCGGGTCTCGTCCCGGCGGACGGACACTCATGATCGCTGTACGAGAGTTCCGCGGGCCGTTGTCCCGCCCGGGGCCGATCTTCGTCGGTCCGTCGGGCCACCACGGTCCCGCGAGCAGCCCCGCTGCGTGCGGGGCGGACACGTCCGCTGGCCCGGGTGGTCCCCGGGCCGGTCAGGAAGGACCTGCGTGACCGAAACCGACGTCATCTCCACCGACGGCGCCGCGGACGCCGAGACTCCCGCCACGGGAGCGTCCGCGCCCGAGCGGCGCCGGCGGGGAGGTGTGTCCGGCATGGTGCTCGCCGAGCTGCGCGACCTCGCGACCTCCCTCGGCGTCACCGACACCACCGGGATGCGGCGCAACGACCTCATCGCCGAGATCAAGAAGCGTCAGTCCGGCGGCGACCAGCTCCCGCTCGCCGAGGACGGCGCCGCCGCCGACACGAACGGCGCGAGCAGCAGCCCCGCCGACACCGCCGCGCCCTCCGAGGCGCCGGCCGAGGAGGCGGCGCCGGCGCGTCGCCGCGGCGGCCGCCGCCGGGCCACCGCGGCCACCGGCTCGCCCGCCGAGCCCGCCGCCGAGACCGGCACCGAGTCCGCCCCCGAGCAGGCCGCGTCTCCGGCCGCGGCACCGGCGACGGGCACCGACACCGCGGCCCCGGCCGCCGACGTGACCGCCGCGTCCGACGCCGTGCCCGGCGCGGAGGCGGCCGCGAGCGCGGCCGTGACCAGCGAGAACGGCTCCGGGTCGGCCGGTGCGAGCACCGACACGACGACGGGCGGAGACGCGCCGTCCTCGTCGCGCCGCGGTCGCCGGGGCGCCCGCCGCGACGCGGGCCCGGGCGTCGAGGCCGCGGCCGCCGCCGACACCGCCGGCACCGACACGGCGACCGACACCACGAGCGACGCGGCGACCGACTCCGCCCCCGCCACCGACACCGCGCCGGCCACCGAGCGCCCCGACACGACGCCCGACGGCGACGGGGGCCGCCAGGGTCAGGGTGGTCAGGGCCAGGGCGGCCAGGGCGACGGCTCCGGCGGCCCCTCCCGCCGTCAGCGTGAGCGCGACCGCCAGCAGCGGCCCGACCAGAACGGTCAGGGCGGCCAGCAGGGCGGCGGCCGTGACGGCGGTGGCCAGGGTGGCCGTGACGGCGGTGGCCAGGGCGGCCGTGACAACGGCGGTCAGGGCGGCCGTGACAACGGCGGTCCGGGCGGCCAGGGCGGCGGCCAGCAGCAGACCAACCAGCGGGGCGGCGAGGACGACGACGACGAGGAGGGCGGTGGCCGCCGGCGCGGCCGGCGCTTCCGCGACCGTCGGCGCAACCGCAACGACCGGGGCGACCGCGGCGAGCGCCAGGGCGGCGGCGAGCCGGAGGTCCGCGAGGACGACGTCCTCATCCCGGTCGCCGGCATCCTCGACGTGCTGGACAACTACGCGTTCGTCCGCACCTCGGGCTACGCCTCCGGCCCGAACGACGTCTACGTGTCCATGTCGCTCGTCCGCAAGCACGGGCTGCGCCGCGGCGACGCCGTCACCGGCCAGGTGCGCCAGCAGCGCGAGGGCGAGCAGAACCGGCAGAAGTTCAACCCGCTGGTCCGCATCGACTCGATCAACGGGCTGGACCCCGAGCAGGCGCGCAAGCGCCCGGAGTTCACGAAGCTGACGCCGCTCTACCCCAACGAGCGGCTGCGCCTCGAGACCGACTCGCACCTGCTGACGACGCGCGTCATCGACCTGGTGATGCCGGTCGGTAAGGGCCAGCGCGCGCTGATCGTCTCGCCGCCGAAGGCCGGCAAGACGATGGTGCTGCAGGCGATCGCCAACGCGATCACCACGAACAACCCCGAGGTCCACCTCATGGTCGTGCTCGTCGACGAGCGGCCGGAGGAGGTCACCGACATGCAGCGCTCGGTGAAGGGCGAGGTCATCGCCTCGACCTTCGACCGGCCGCCGTCGGACCACACCTCGCTCTCGGAGCTGGCCATCGAGCGGGCGAAGCGCCTGGTCGAGATGGGTCACGACGTCGTGGTGCTGCTCGACTCGATCACCCGCCTCGGCCGCGCGTACAACCTCGCGGCTCCGGCGTCCGGGCGCATCCTGTCCGGCGGTGTCGACTCGACCGCCCTCTACCCGCCGAAGCGCTTCCTCGGCGCCGCGCGGAACATCGAGGACGGCGGCTCGCTGACGATCTTCGCGACGGCGCTGGTCGAGACCGGGTCGACGATGGACACGGTGATCTTCGAGGAGTTCAAGGGCACCGGCAACGCCGAGCTCAAGCTCGACCGCAAGCTCGCCGACAAGCGCATCTTCCCCGCGATCGACCCCGACCCGTCGGGCACCCGCAAGGAGGAGCTGCTGCTCTCGCCGGACGAGATGGCGGTGACCCACCGCCTCCGCCGGGTCCTGGCTGCACTGGACTCCCAGCAGGCCATCGAGCTGGTGCTCGACCGGCTGCGCAAGTCGCGCACGAACATCGAGTTCCTGATGCAGGTGGCCAAGACGACCCCCGGCAAGGACGACGACTAGCGCCTCCGTGCGAGAGCGCTGGGCCGACCGCGCGCCCGTCCGACGAACGAACGGCGCTTTCGCTGCTTCCGAAGCAGTGAGAGCGCCGTTCGTTCGCGGGGGCCGGGCGGCCAGGGCGGCAGGGAACAACGGCCGGCCCGACCTGGTTGAGGAGATCAGCGGGCGGTCCTGCGAGAATGGCCCGCAACAGCAGGTTCCGGTTCACCCCAGACGACACGGCCCGGTACGACACGAAGGCCGCGGGGACCCGGCGCCACGACGCGAGAGGACCCACCACCGTGAAGAGCGGCATCCACCCCGAGTACCACGAGACGCAGGTGCTCTGCGGCTGCGGCAACTCGTTCACCACCCGCAGCACCAAGCCGGGCGGCAACATCACCGTCGAGGTCTGCTCCGCGTGCCACCCGTTCTACACGGGCAAGCAGCGGATCATGGACACCGGCGGCCGCGTGGCCCGCTTCGAGGCCCGCTACGGCAAGCGCGCCGGCCGCAAGTAGCTCCTCCGACGCCCGTCGTCCCCGCGCCGTCACGGCCGGGGGCGGCGGGCGTCGTGCATGTCAGGGGTCAGGACCAGGAGAGGGGAGGGCAGAGGGTGTCGAGCGAAGCCATGACGTCCTCGCCCGGCGTCACCGCGCTGCTCGAGGAGCACGCGGGGCTCGAGGCGCGCCTCGCCGACCCCGACGTGCACGCCGACGCGGGCCTGGCCCGCTCGCTGGGCCGTCGCTACGCCGCGCTCTCGCCGGTCGTCGCCACCGTCGGTGAGCTGACCTCCGCCGAGGCCGACCTCGCCGACGCCCGCGAGCTCGCCGGCGAGGATCCCGCGTTCGCCGCCGAGGCCGACGAGCTGGCCGAGCGCGTCGAGACGCTGCGGGCGCGCCTGGCCGAGCAGCTCGTGCCGCGCGACCCCGCCGACGCGAACGACGTGGTCGTGGAGGTCAAGTCGGGGGAGGGCGGCGAGGAGTCGGCGCTCTTCGCGGGCGACCTGCTGCGCATGTACTCCCGCTACGCCGAGCGCCGCGGCTGGAAGGTCGAGGTGCTCTCCGCGACCGAGTCCGACCTCGGCGGCTACAAGGACGTGACCGTCACGGTGACCGCCCCCGGCAACGACCCGGAGGGCGTCTGGGCCTGGCTGAAGTACGAGGGCGGGGTGCACCGCGTGCAGCGCGTGCCCGTCACCGAGTCGCAGGGCCGCATCCACACCTCCGCGGCCGGGGTGCTCGTCTACCCCGAGGCCGAGGCGGCCTCGGCGATCGAGATCGACGAGAAGGACCTGCGCATCGACGTGTTCCGCTCGTCGGGCAAGGGCGGGCAGGGCGTCAACACCACCGACTCCGCGGTCCGGATCACGCACCTGCCCACCGGCGTCGTCGTGTCCTGCCAGAACGAGCGCTCGCAGCTGCAGAACAAGGCCCGCGCGCTCGAGGTCCTGCGCAGCCGCCTGCAGGCGATCGCCGACGAGGCCGAGCAGGCGCAGGCCTCGGCCGACCGCCGCAGCCAGGTGCGCACCGTGGACCGCTCGGAGCGGGTGCGGACCTACAACTTCCCCGAGAACCGGATCTCCGACCACCGGATCGGGTACAAGTCGCACGACCTCGACCGGGTGCTCGACGGCGACCTCGACGGCGTGCTCGACGCCCTGCGCGCGGCCGACCGTTCCGAGCGGATGGCACGCGCCGCGGACGAGGCGACGCACTCCTGAGCACGGTGCGTGCCCTCCTCGCGCGGGTCACGGCCCGGCTGGCCGAGGCCGGCGTCGACTCGCCGCGGGTGGACGCCGAGCTGCTCGTCGCCCACGCCCTCGGGGTCCCCCGCAGCCGGCTGCTCCTCGCCGACCCGCCGGCCGACGAGCGCGCCGTGGACGACCTGGTCGCGCGGCGCGCCGCGCGCGAGCCCCTGCAGCACGTCCTCGGCACCGCCGTCCTCGGCCCGGTCGAGGTGGCGGTCGGCCCGGGGGTGTTCGTGCCGCGCCCGGAGACCGAGGTGCTGCTGGCCTGGGTGCTCGATCACCCCGCCGGCGTCGTCGTCGACCTGTGCACGGGCTCCGGTGCCCTCGCCATGGCCGTCGCCCACGACCGCCCGGACGCCGTGGTGCACGCCGTCGAGGCCGATCCCGAGGCGCTGACCTGGGCGCGGCGCAACCTCGCCGGCTCGGGCGTCGTCCTCCACGAGGCTGACGTGACCGCGCCCGGCGTCCTCGCGGACCTCGCCGGCACGGTCGACCTCGTCGTGAGCAACCCGCCCTACGTCCCCGACGGGGTCGCCGTGTCCCCGGAGGTCGCGGCCGACCCGCACGACGCGGTGTTCGCCGGCCCCGACGGGCTCGCCGTGATCCGGCCCCTCGCGACGCTGGCCCACCGGCTGCTGCGGCCCGGGGGGGCGGTGGGCATCGAGCACGACGAGTCCCACCCGGCCGCGGTCCGCGAGGTGCTCACGGCCGCCGGGTTCGCCGAGGTCACGACGCTGGCCGACCTCGCGGGACGCGCCCGCGTGGCCACGGCGCGCCGGTTCTAGGCTGGCGCCCCGTGGCGATGGTCTACGACTGCGAGGACCCGGCGACGCGACCCACCGGGCTGGCCGCGGCGGCCGCGGCGGTGCGCGCGGGACGGCTGGTCGTCACCCCCACCGACACCCTGTACGGGATCGTCGCGGACGCGTTCGACGCGCAGGCGGTGGCCGACCTGCTCGCCGCGAAGCACCGCGGGCCGGACATGCCGCTGGGCGTGCTGGTCGGCAGCTGGTCGACGATCGACGGGCTGGTGGGCACCGTGCCGCCGGTGGCGCGCGACCTCGTCGAGGCCTTCTGGCCCGGCGGGCTCTCGATCGTCCTGCCGCACGCGCCCAGCCTGGCCTGGGACCTCGGCACCACGCGCGGCACGGTGATGCTGCGCATGCCCCTGCACCCGGTGGCTCTCGAGCTGCTGCGTGAGGTCGGGCCCCTGGCCCAGAGCAGCGCGAACGTGTCCGGACAGCCGCCCGCGACGACGGCCCAGGAGGCCCGCGACCAGCTCGGCGACAGCGTCGAGGTCTACCTCGACGGCGGGGTGTGCGCGTCCGGCGTGGGCTCCACGATCGTCGACCTCACCGGCGAGACCCCCCGCCTGCGCCGCGAGGGCGCCGTCAGCGCCGACGACGTCTCCCGCGTGGTCGGCGTCCCCGTCTCCATGTGAGCAGTTGGCGCCCCGATCGGGGCGCCAACTGCTCACATATCCACTGTGACCCTGCTACCACCGGGGCCGCGCGAGGCCGACATGCGCCGGTAACGTGAGGCGTCATGGCAGCCGACTCGCAGCACTTCTGGGGCCCGGACTACGACGCACTCGCGGCCGTCGATCCCGAGATCGCCCAGGTCGTCGACGACGAGCTCACCCGGCTGCGCGGCGGTCTCCAGCTCATCGCCAGCGAGAACCTCACCAGCCCCGCCGTGCTCGCCGCGCTGGGCTCGACGCTGTCGAACAAGTACGCCGAGGGCTACCCGGGCCGGCGCTACTACGGCGGCTGCGAGGTCGTCGACCGCGCCGAGGAGATCGGCATCGAGCGCGCCAAGGCCCTGTTCGGCGCGGAGCACGCCAACCTGCAGCCGCACTCGGGCGCCAACGCGAACCTCGCGGTCTACGCCGCGTTCTGCCAGCCCGGGGACAAGGTGCTGGCCATGAGCCTGCCCCACGGCGGGCACCTCACCCACGGCGCCAAGGTCAGCTTCTCGGGCAAGTGGTTCGAGCCGGTGCCCTACACCGTGCGCGAGGACGACGGGCTCATCGACTACGACCAGGTCCGCGACCTGGCGCTCGAGCACCGCCCGAAGATGATCGTCGCCGGTGCCACCGCCTACCCGCGCCTGATCGACTTCGCGAAGTTCCGGGCGATCGCCGACGAGGTCGGCGCGATCCTGTGGGTCGACGCCGCGCACTTCATCGGCCTGGTCGCCGGCCAGGCGATCCCCAGCCCGGTGCCCCACGCCGACGTCGTCACCTTCACCACGCACAAGGTCCTGCGCGGGCCCCGCGGCGGCATGCTCGTCTCGAAGGCCGAGCACGCCAAGGCGCTGGACAAGGCCGTGTTCCCGTTCCTGCAGGGCGGACCGCTGATGCACGCGGTGGCCGCGAAGGCGACCGCGCTGGCCGAGGCCGCGACGCCGGGCTACCAGCAGTACGCCCGCACCGTCATCGCCAACGCCCAGGCCATGACCTCGGCGCTGGAGTCGCACGGCATGCGCGCGATCTCCGGCGGCACCGACACCCACCTCGCGCTGCTCGACCTGCAGCCGCTCGGGGTCACGGGCAAGGAGGCCGAGGCGCGCAGCGGGCTGGCCGGGATCACGCTGAACAAGAACGCGATCCCCTACGACCCGCAGCCCCCGATGACGGCCTCGGGCATCCGGGTCGGGTCGCCCTCGGTCACCACGCAGGGCATGACCCCGACCGAGATGCCCGAGGTGGCGCGGCTGATCGCCGGTGCGGTCACCGCGGACGAGACCACCGAGGACGGCAAGCGCAAGCTCGCCGACGTGCGCGACGAGGTCGGCGCGCTCGTGTCGCGGTTCCCCGCGTACCCGCGGTAGAGCAGGTCGGGTCTACGCTCGGGGCCCGTGGGCCCGTCACCGGACTTCGCCCCGATGGGGCTCCCGATCCGGGAGTACCTGCTGGTCGGGCTCACGGCGGCGGTCGCGACCTACCTGCTCACGGGCCTGGTGCGGCGCCTCGCGCTGCGGTGGGGCGCCATCGCCGTCCCCCGCGGGCGTGACGTCCACACGATCCCGATCCCGCGTCTCGGCGGGGTCGGGATCTACCTGGGTGTGCTCGCCGGGGTGTTCGTCGCGAGCCAGCTGCCCGTGCTGCGCCGGGCCTTCGACTACTCGAACGAGACCGTCGCCGTGCTCGTGGCGGGCGGGCTCATCGTCGTCGTCGGGGCGCTGGACGACCGGTTCGGCCTCGACGCGCTGACGAAGCTGGCCGGCCAGGCCACGGCCGCCGGCGTGCTCGTGCTCATGGGTGTGCAGTGGACCGCGGTGTACCTGCCGTGGGGCGGCACCGGCGGCAGCACCGGCTCGGTGCTGCTGCTCGGCCAGGACCAGGGCGTGCTCATCACGGTGTTCCTCTGCGTCCTGCTCGTGAACGCGATGAACTTCGTCGACGGGCTCGACGGGCTCGCCGCGGGCATCGGCACGATCGCGGCCACCGCGACCGCCGCGTTCGCGCTCGGCCTGCTCGGACAGCAGAACGGCGACGTCAACGCCTACCCGCCCGCGCTGATCGCCGCGGTGCTCGCCGGGGCCTGCGCCGGCTTCCTGCCGCACAACTTCCAGCCCGCGCGCCTGTTCATGGGCGACTCGGGCTCGATGTTCATCGGCCTGACGCTCGCCGCGGCCACCACCACCGCCTCCGGGCGCACCAACTACTCGACCACCGGCGCCACCGGCGCGCTCGCGCTGGTGACGCCCCTGATCGTCGTCGCGGCGGTCGTCTTCGTGCCGCTGCTCGACCTGCTGATGGCCGTCGTCCGGCGCACCCGCGCGGGCACGAGCCCGTTCGCGCCGGACAAGATGCACCTGCACCACCGGCTGCTCGAGATCGGGCACTCGCAGCGACGCGCCGTGCTGTTGATCTATCTCTGGGCAGGCGTGCTGTCGTTCGGTGCCGTCGCGCTGGCCCTGGTCGACAACGCCTTCGTGGTCGTCTGGCTGGTCACGGTCGGAGTACTGGTCGCCGTCCTCGCGTCGGCGGTCCCACGCCTCCGAACGCGCTGAATCCGCAGGCAGGAGCCGTGTCGTGATCACGAACCGGCTCGCCGTGCGCCTCCTACACGCTGTGATAGGTTCCTCCTCGCCCGGAGAGAACAGGGCATTCCAGGTGGTCCCGGGCAGCACGAGGGGTCACCGTGTCGGGGTCACGTTCTTTCCGCGCCCCACGTCAACACGTTCGAAACTTCCCGTGTATGAGACAGCCAGCACCAGGGACCGACGCGAGGAGCGCCAGACCGATGTGGCCACGGCCCGGATGGGCGGACCGGTGACCAGAGATGGGCGGTTCCACACCGAGCGGGTGGGCCCTCGCGGGCATGGGCACGACGATCGCCGCGATCCTGCTCGTCCCCATGGCGCTCGGTTGGCTCCTGGACCGCGCCATCGGCACGTTGCCGATCTTCGTGATGGTGGGACTGGTGCTCGGCCTGGCCTCGGCGGCCCGGTACACGTACGTGGAAGTGCGCAGAACCTTCGGGAGCGGGCATGACTGACACCCCCGAGCAGACCCCCGAGCACGCCCCCGTGGTCACGGTCCCCGGCTCGACACGCACGGCGTACCGCAACTCGCTGATCGTCGCCGTCGCCCTCGGGGTCGTCGCGCTCGCGTGCGGCTACCTCTTCGGCTTCGCCGCGGCCGCCGCGTTCGGCTGCCTCGGCCTCGTCCTCGGCGCCGCCAACAACCTGCTCGTCCAGCGGGCCGTGCTGCACCAGGCGGCCTCGGACATGCCCAGCAAGGCCGCCCTCGTGCGCGGGGTCGGGGCGCGACTGGCCGTGATCACCGGCATCGCCGTCGTGCTGGCCCTGACCTTCTTCCCCGACGGCCTGGGGACCTTCCTCGGTCTCGCCGTCTTCCAGTGCATCAACACGATCGCCGGGTCCGTGCCCGCGCTCAAGGAGCTCCGTCAGTGACGACCCAACTCCTCGCCGCCGAGGGCTCGATCTCGCCGAGCGAGCACGCCGGGCAGTTCGAGCTGTTCGGGATGACGTTCAACGGCGACACGATGTGGAACTCCGTGCTCGCGGCGGCCATCGTGCTGGCGCTCGGGTTCTTCGTGCGCTCGCGGGTCACCTCCGAGGTGCCCAACAAGGTGCAGCTGGCCTACGAGGCGCTGACCAACTACATGATCGAGCAGGTCCAGGGCCGGATGGGGCGCCGCCCGGCCGAGTTCCTCATGCCGCTGTGCGTGGCGCTGTTCGCGTTCATCCTGATCTGCAACAGCTTCGTGCTGCTCGAGGTCGGCTCGCCGGCCCCGATCCGCCCGCCGACATCGGACGTGAACCTGGCCTACGCGATGGCGATCTTCGTCTTCGTGGCGGCGTGGGTCTTCGGTGTCCGCGAACTGGGCGCCGGGACGCTGAAGCGTTTCGTGCAGCCCTATCCGGTGCTCCTCCCGCTCAACATCATCGAGGAGATCGCGAAGCCGCTGTCGCTCTCGCTGCGACTCTTCGGCAACATCCTCTCCGGCTCGATCATGGTCGCGGTCATCGCGCTGATCCCCTGGTGGGGCCTGTGGCTGCCGAACGTCGCGTGGAAGCTGTTCGACCTGTTCATCGGCGTGATCCAGGCGCTGATCTTCTCGCTGCTGACCATCATGCAGTTCTTCAGCCCGGCCGTGAGCGAGGAAGGCCACTAGGCCCGCCTCGAACGGACCCAGCACGACCCTTCAGACCCCTCACGACCCCCGATCAAGGAGTGTCATGTCGGTTGTTTCCAGCGTCCTCGCGCAGGGCGGCGACCCCACCACGGGGCTGCGGTCCGGCGGCGCGTTCATCGGCGGTGGCATCGCCCTCGCCGGTGGCGCCATCGGTGCGGCCATCGGTGACGGTCTCGTCGGTGCGCAGACCATCGCCGGCGTCGCCCGGCAGCCGGAGGCCCAGAGCCGCCTGTTCAACATCTTCTTCCTGACCGTCGGTCTGGTCGAGGCCATGTACTTCATCAACCTGGCCTTCATGGCCCTGTTCGTCTTCGTCCTCGGCTCCGGGTGATCGACGTGTCCGGGACGACGGAGATGCTGGCCGGGGGCGGAGGGAACCAGAACTTCCTCCTGCCCAACGGCACGTTCATCTTCGAACTCCTCCTGTTCGTGCTGGTCTTCTTCCTGATCAGCCGCTTCATCGTTCCGCCGATCCGCCGCGCCCTCGAGGAGCGCGCCGAGCGGGTCCGCCGGACGCAGCGGGAGAAGGAGGAGGCCGAGGAGCAGTACGCCGCGGCGGAGCGTCGTCACGAGGAGACGCTCCACGAGGCGCGCGGCTCGGCGTCCCAGATCCGCGACGAGGCCCGCGCATCCGCGCGGGGCACCGCCGAGGAGCTGCGGGGACAGGCGGAGTCCGAGGTCGCGGAAGTGCGTCAGCGCGGTGAGCGCGAGCTCGCCGACCAGCGCACCCGCGTGCGGCAGGACCTGCAGGGCCAGCTTCCCCAGCTGGCCACGGGCCTGGCCGAGAAGATCCTGGGCAGGCCGCTGTCCGGCGACCACAGCCGGACGGTCGACGAGTACGTCACCTCGATCGACGCCGACTCGAACGGCCGGTCCGGCGCGTCGTCGTCCGGTGGGCGGGAGACGGCCGGCACGGCGGCGTCCGGGTCCGGCGCCGTCACCGGAGCGGAGGACGGCTAGTGCACACGACCAGTCGGGACGCCTTCGGGCGCGCGAGCGAGCAGCTCGACAGCGTGGTGCGGGAGTCCGACGCCGCGACGCTGCGGACCGTCGGTGACGAGCTGCTGTCGGTGGCCAACGCCCTCGCCGACCACCTCGACCTGCGACGTCACCTGGTGGACCCGGCCGTGTCCGAGGACGGGCGCGTGCAGGTCCTCCAGGGCGTCCTGCGGGACAAGGTGGGCGGGTCGACCCTCGACGTGCTCACCACCTTGGTGCGGTCGCGCGTGTCCACCTCGACCGACCTCGTGGAGGCGGTCGAGGAGCTCGGGCGCGACGCCCTGCTCTCGAGCGCGGAGAAGGCCGACACGCTGTCCGAGGTCGAGGACGAGCTGTTCCGGTTCGGACGGCTGCTCGACCGCGAGCAGCGGCTGCTGGAGCTCCTGACCAACACCACGGAGCCGGCGTCCGGTCGCGTCGGGCTGCTCGACCAGGTCCTGTCGGACCGCGTCGACCCCATCACCGCGCGGCTGCTGGCCCAGGCCGTGGCACGGCCCCAGGCGCGGCCCCTCGACCGCACGGCCGAGGTCCTCGCGGAGGCCGCCGCGGCCCGCCGCGACCGGTCCATCGCCCGCGTGGTCTCGCCGGTGGTGCTCGGCGAGCGGCAGGAGAGCCGTCTCGCCGAGTCGCTCTCCTCGCTCTACGGGCGCCGGATCTCGGTGCACGTCGACGTGGACCCCGAGATCCTCGGCGGTCTCGTCGTGCGCGTGGGTGGCGAGGTCATCGACGGCAGCGTCCTGGGTCGCCTGCGCAGCGCGGCGACCGCGCGACCGAACTGACCTTCGAAGCCCCTTTGAGCCATTTCAGCATTTCGACACAGGTAGGCAGGGAGCCATGGCGGAGCTGACGATCTCGTCCGACGAGATCCGTAATGCCATTGAGAACTACGTCTCGTCCTTCTCGGCGGAGTCGTCGCGCGAAGAGGTCGGCACCGTCGTCGACGCGGGTGACGGGATCGCGCACGTCGAAGGTCTCCCGTCGGCCATGACCAACGAGCTGCTGCAGTTCCCGAGCGGCTCGGTGGGCATCGCCCTCAACCTCGACGAGCGCGAGATCGGCGTCGTCGTCCTCGGCGACTTCGACAAGATCGAGGAAGGCCAGGAGGTCAAGCGCACCGGCGAGGTGCTCTCGGTCCCCGTCGGCGACAAGTTCCTCGGCCGCGTCGTCAACCCGCTGGGCGAGCCCATCGACGGCCTCGGCGACATCGAGTCCGAGGAACGCCGCGTACTCGAGCTGCAGGCGCCCTCGGTGGTCCAGCGCCAGTCGGTCAGCGAGCCGCTGCAGACCGGCATCAAGGCGATCGACTCGCAGACGCCGATCGGCCGCGGCCAGCGCCAGCTGATCATCGGTGACCGCAAGACCGGCAAGACCGCGGTCTGCACCGACACGATCATCAACCAGCGTGAGAACTGGGAGAGCGGCGACCCGGACAAGCAGGTCCGCTGCATCTACGTCGCGATCGGCCAGAAGGGCTCGACCATCGCGGCGGTCAAGCAGGGCCTCGAGGACGCCGGGGCGATGGAGTACACCACCATCGTCGCCGCGCCCGCCTCCGACCCGGCCGGCTACAAGTACATCGCGCCCTACGCCGGGTCCGCGATCGGCCAGCACTGGATGTACCAGGGCAAGCACGTCCTGATCGTCTTCGACGACCTGTCGAAGCAGGCCGAGGCCTACCGCGCGATCTCCCTGCTGCTGCGCCGCCCGCCGGGCCGCGAGGCCTACCCGGGCGACGTCTTCTACCTGCACTCGCGGCTGCTCGAGCGCTGCGCGAAGCTCTCCGACGAGCTCGGTGCGGGGTCGATGACCGGTCTGCCGATCATCGAGACGAAGGCCAACGACATCTCGGCCTACATCCCGACCAACGTCATCTCGATCACCGACGGGCAGTGCTTCCTCGAGTCGGACCTGTTCAACCAGGGCCAGCGCCCCGCCATCAACGTCGGTGTGTCGGTGTCCCGGGTCGGCGGCGACGCGCAGATCAAGGCCATGAAGTCGGTGGCCGGGTCGCTGCGCGTGGAGCTCGCGCAGTACCGCGAGCTCGAGTCGTTCGCGGCGTTCGCGTCCGACCTCGACGCGGCCAGCAAGGCCCAGCTCGACCGCGGCGCGCGCCTGATGGAGGTCCTCAAGCAGGGCCAGGGCGAGCCGTACCCGGTCGAGCTCGAGGTCGCGGCGATCTTCCTCGGCACCCGCGGCTACCTCGACTCGGTGCCCACCGAGGACGTCCGCCGCTTCGAGCAGGAGTTCCTGGACTACCTGCAGCGCAACGGCGACGAGGTGCTCTCGAACATCCGCGAGTCGGGCAAGCTCGACGACGACGGCGAGAAGCGTCTGGGCGGGCTCGTCGACGACTTCAAGAACAGCTTCGAGGCCGGCGACGGCTCCTCGGTGGTCGACGACTCGTCGTCCGGCTCCTCGTCCGGCTCGTCGCAGTCGTCGTCGCAGTCGCAGTCCGAGTCGTCGTCGGAGTCGTCGTCGGAGTCGTCGGAGTCCTCGTCCGAGTCGTCCGACTCCTCCTCCGAGAGCTGACGGGTCGCCGATGGCTGCACAGCTCCGCGTCCTGCGCCGGCGGATCCGTTCGTCGCGCAACATCGCCCAGATCACCAAGGCCCAGGAGACCGTCGCGACGTCGCGGATCTCCAAGGCGCAGGCCCGGGTGGAGAACTCCCGGCCCTACGCCGAGGAGTTCACCAACGTGCTCGCGCAGGCGGCCAAGGCCGCGGCCACCGACCACCCGCTGCTGGTGGCCCGCGAGGAGGTCTCGCGGGTCGCCGTGCTGGTGATCACCAGCGACCGCGGCCTCTGTGGCGGCTACAACGCCAACATCCTGCGGACGGCCCAGCGACGCATGGCCGAGATCCAGGAGGCGGGCCAGGAGCCCGTGCTCTACGTCATCGGCCGCAAGGGTCGCGACTACTTCGCCTTCCGCGGGACGGAGCCGGCCCAGAGCTGGACCGGTTTCTCCGAGCTCCCGTTCTACGAGAACGCCGTCGAGGTCGCCGACGCGCTGGCGGCCGCCTTCATGACCGGCGGCCAGGACACCGTGTCGCGTCCCGATGACGACGACGACGCGGGCCTGCGCGTGCCGGAGGGCGCCGAGGGCCTGGGCGGGGTGGACGAGGTCCACCTCATCTACACCCAGTTCACCAACATGCTCAGCCAGACCGTGACGTCGCGACAGATCGCGCCGCTCTCGCTGGAGGAGCTCGAGGAGGGCCGGGAGGAGTCGGACTCCGACTCCGGCTCGGAGTCCTCGGGGCAGGGCGGCGAGTACCTGTTCGAGCCGGAGGCCGAGCAGCTCTTCGACGTGCTGCTGCCCAAGTACCTCCGGACCCGGGTCTTCGCGGCGCTGCTCGACGCCGCGGCATCCGAGTCCGCGGCGCGTCGACGGGCGATGAAGGCCGCCACCGACAACGCCAACGAGCTCATCGACGATCTGACGCGCGAGGCGAACCAGGCCCGCCAGGCCCAGATCACGCAGGAAATCAGCGAGATCGTCGGCGGCGCCAACGCGCTCGCCGGAAGCGGGGAGTGACCCAATGACGCAGGCACCCGAGAAGACCACCGGCACGACCGGGCGCATCGCCCGCGTGCTCGGTCCCGTCATCGACGTCGAGTTCCCGCGTGACGCGGTGCCCGACCTGTTCAACGCCCTCACGTTCGACGTCGAGCTGGGCGGTGAGTCGAAGAAGATCACCCTGGAGGTGGCGCAGCACCTGGGCGACAACCAGGTGCGCACCATCGCCATGCAGCCGACCGACGGCGTGGTCCGGGGCACGGAGGTCACCGACACCGGGTCGGCGATCTCGGTGCCCGTCGGCCAGAAGGTCAAGGGGCACGTGTTCAACGCGCTCGGCGACTGCCTGGACGAGCCGGGTTACGGCGACGACCTCGAGCGCTGGAGCATCCACCGCGACCCGCCGCCCTTCGACCAGCTCGAGGGCCGCACCGAGGTGCTGCAGACCGGCCTCAAGGTCGTCGACCTGCTGACCCCCTACGTGCAGGGCGGCAAGATCGGTCTGTTCGGCGGCGCCGGCGTCGGCAAGACGGTGCTCATCCAGGAGATGATCCAGCGCATCGCCCGTAACTTCGGTGGCACCTCGGTGTTCGCCGGCGTGGGCGAGCGCACCCGTGAGGGCAACGACCTCTGGGTCGAGCTCGCGGACGCCGACGTCCTCAAGGACACGGCGCTCGTGTTCGGGCAGATGGACGAGCCGCCGGGCACCCGCATGCGGGTCGGCCTGTCGGGTCTGACGATGGCGGAGTACTTCCGTGACCAGGAGGGTCAGGACGTCCTCCTGTTCATCGACAACATCTTCCGCTTCACCCAGGCCGGCCAGGAGGTCTCGACCCTCCTCGGCCGCATGCCCTCGGCCGTGGGCTACCAGCCGACGCTCGCCGACGAGATGGGCGAGCTCCAGGAGCGGATCACGTCGACCAAGGGTCGCTCGATCACCTCGATGCAGGCGATCTACGTGCCCGCCGACGACTACACCGACCCGGCGCCGGCCACCACGTTCGCCCACCTGGACGCGACCACGGAGCTCTCGCGCGGGGTGTTCGCCAAGGGCATCTTCCCCGCGGTGGACCCGCTGACGTCGACCTCGACGATCCTCGCCCCCGAGTACGTCGGCGAGGACCACTACCGCGTGGCGCGCGAGGTCATCCGCATCCTGCAGAAGTACAACGACCTGCAGGACATCATCGCCATCCTCGGCATCGACGAGCTCTCCGAGGAGGACAAGCTCACCGTCGCCCGCGCGCGGCGCATCGAGCGCTTCCTCGGCCAGAACATGTACGCCGCCGAGCAGTTCACCGGGGAGCCGGGCTCCAACGTGGACGTCAAGGACACGGTCGAGGCGTTCGACAAGATCGCCAAGGGCGAGTACGACGACTACGCCGAGCAGGCCTTCCAGATGTGCGGTGACCTCGACGACGTCGAGGAGAACCAGAAGAAGTACTCCGAGTGAGAGACCGCGCGGCCGGGCCCGACGGCCCGGCCGCGTGGTGTGTCACCCCCAGCGACAGACAAGGATGACGACGCGTGGCCGAGATGCAGGTCGAGCTCGTGGCCGTGGAGCGCAAGGTCTGGTCGGGCACGGCGGAGTTCGTCTTCGCGCGGACGGCGGTCGGTGAGATCGGCATCCTGCCTCGCCACGAGCCGCTGATCGCCCAGCTCGTCGAGGCGGGCATGGTGCGGATCGACCCGACCGACGGCGAGTCGGTACGGGCCGCCGTCTTCGGGGGGTTCCTCTCGATGGACGGCGAGAAGCTCACGATCCTCGCCGAGGAGGCCGAGCTCGCCGACGAGATCGACGTCTCCGCCGCCCAGCAGGCCCGGGACTCCGCGAACGAGGAGGACGCCGAGGGCCGAGCGTCGAAGGCACGGGCCGAGGCCCGGCTCGCGGCGGCAGGCCAGGACTGAGAGCACCGAGGCTCCGTTGACCACCGGCATGATCGTCGAGATCGTTCTCGCGGTCGTGCTGCTGGTCATCCTCGTGGTCTCGCTGCTGGCGCTGCGTCGCATCCAACAGCTGCGGCGGGGCGGGGTCGACGTGGCCCTGCGCCCGTCGCCCCCGCTCGACACGGCCACCGGGCGCCCCTCCGACCGGGGGTGGCGCACCGGGGTCGGCCGCTACCGGGGCAACCAGTTCCGCCTGTTCCATGTCGGCGGTCTGCGGACCGCGCCCCGCGTGGTGCTCGACCGCACCGAGCTCGAGATCGTCGACCGCCGCCCGCCCCGCGACGGCGAGATGCACGCCGCCACCGCGACGGTGCTGTCCCTGCGCACCCGCGGCGGCACCTGGGAGATCGCGATGGCCCCCGACGTGCTCACCGGCTTCTCGTCCTGGCTCGAGTCGATCCCGCCGGGGCGCTCGACGGGCTACCGCCAGGCGAGCTGAGCCCTCACACGTCGAACCTCGGCCGCGCCGCGTCGACGGCGGCCGTCAGCGCAGCGCGGAACGCGCGGACGTCGGGCCCGGTGCCCACGCGGACGTAGCGCGTCGTGCGCCGGTCGCCGCCCAGCGGCGTGCTGGTGACCGGCAGCCGGTCGTCCGGCACGTCCACGGGCATCCCGGTCACCTTCGCCAGCAGCTCGGCGGGTGCGGCGGAGAACTCGACCTGGCGCAGCGGGTGCAGGGCCACCTCGTCGGCATCGGCGGCGTGGTCGACCACGACCAGCAGCGCGGGACTCAGCAGCAGCTCCACCTCGGAGCGCGCGGTCCGCGGCGTGCGGAACAGGCGCTTCGTCGTGGCCTCCTCGTCGACGCGCAGACCGTCGGTGACGTCGGGCAGCGGATCGCCCAGGTCGTGCTGCGCGGCCTGCTCGCGGACGCGCGCCGCCGCGGCCGGCGTCAGGTCGTCGGCGGCGATGGCGCGGGACGTGATCGTGCGGGCGGTGGGCACGGCGCCACGGTGGTGGAGCGCGCGCGAGGGGTCAACGTCCCGCGCCCGACCGGAGAGATCACCAGCGCGTCGTCCACCCGGGCCGGCCGGTCGCGGTCGATGAGGTGCCCGTGATCTCGGGTCGCCCCGGCGACGGACGTGCCCCGGCTCGTCCCTGCGGAGATCAGGGGCACCTCATCGACGTCCCGCTCCCCATCGGGGTGGACCAGGCGCTCCTGATCTCGTGTCGATCAGGTCCAGAAGCCGTCGCGCTCGTAGAGCCGGCGCAGCTCGACGATGTGGTCGCGCATGGACTCCTCGGCCTCGCCCGCCCGGCCCTCGGCGATGTGCTCGGCGATCTCGCGGTGGCAGGCGTCGACCTTGTCCCACTCGCCGGCCTCGACGCCGGCGCGCCGCAGGCGGGTGCGCAGGACGTCGTTCACCGGCTGGCCCATGAGCGTGAGCATGAGGTTGCCGGTGGCCATGAGCAGCGTGGTGTGGAAGTCGAGGTGGCCGACGAAGCCGCTGGGGTCGCGGTCGTCCCGGGGCGCGGCCGCCGCGGCGCGCACGGCCTCGACGGTCTCGGCGTCGGCGCGCTGCGCGGCCAGCCGGGCGGCGGCGGGCTCGAGAAGCAGCCGCGCCTCCAGCAGGTCGCTGACGTGCAGCTGCGGGGTCATGACGAGGACGCCGAGGGCGCTACCCACGTCCTCGACGACCCGCGCCGGGTCGGGCTCGCTGACGAACGTGCCGCCCTGGACGCCGCGGAGGGTCTCGACGAGGTGCTGGCTGGAGAGCACGCGCAGGGCCTCGCGGGCGGTGCTGCGGCTGACGCCGAAGGCGCGGCCGAGCTCGGCCTCGTTGGGCAGCCGGGTGCCGGCGGGCAGGGTGCCCGCGAGGATCTGGGTGCGGAGCTCGTCGGCGACCTGCCGATATGCCGGGCGCACGCGCTGGACCCGCAGGTGGGCGACGGGCGTCGAGGGCCCGGCCGTGCCGGAGGCGGGCGGCTGCGGGGGCACGGTCGCAGCGTAGACGGTCCGTCGGCGCTTGTGGAGCAATACGTCAGACGTTTAGCGTCGGCGCCATGGCCGTCGTGGCGGGGTGGCAGGGGCGCTTCTTCGAGGACTTCGTGGTCGGCGACGTCTACCAGCACCCGCTGGGCCGCACGATCACCGAGACCGACAACACCTGGTTCACGCTGCTGACGATGAACACCAACCAGGCGCACTTCAACGCGCAGGTCGGCGCGGACTCGGAGTTCGGCCGGATGATCGTCGCGTCGCCCCTGACGATCTCGATCGTGCTCGGGCAGTCGGTGTCGGACACGAGCCAGAACGCGTTCGCGAACCTCGGCATCGACGAGCTGCGCCTGACGACCCCGGTGTTCGCGGGCGACACCCTGTGGTCGGAGTCCCTGGTGCTGGAGACGCGTGCGTCGTCGAGCCGTCCGGAGGCAGGCATCGTCCGGGTGCGCAGCCGCGGGCTCAACCAGGACGGCGTCGAGGTGCTGACGCTCAAGCGCGCGTTCTACGTCCACCGGCGCGACGCCCCGCGGGCCGCATCGCACTTCCCGCAGGCGGCGACACCGCTGTCCCTGGAGAACGAGGCATGAGGCCGCTCGAGGACGTCCGCATCATCTCGCTCGAGCAGTACGGCGCGGGGCCGTTCGGGTCGATGCACCTCGCCGAGCTGGGCGCCGACGTCGTCAAGATCGAGGACCCGACGTCGGGGGGCGACGTCGGGCGCCACGTCCCGCCCTACGCGGGCGACGGGGACTCGCTGTTCTTCGAGTCGTTCAACAAGAACAAGTCCTCGGTGCTGCTCGACATCCGGACCGAGGCCGGGCGGGCGGTGTTCCACGACCTCGTCCGCTCGGCCGACGCGGTGTACTCGAACCTGCGTGGGGACGTCCCGGCGAAGCTCGGGATCCGGTACGAGGATCTGAAGGACGTCAACCCGCGGATCGTCTGCTGCTCGCTGACCGGCTTCGGCATGACCGGGCCGCGGTCGCGGGAGCCGGGCTACGACTACGTCCTGCAGGCGCTCGGCGGCTGGATGTCGCTGACCGGCGAGCCCGGCGGCGCGCCGCAGAAGGCGGGCCTGTCCCTGGTGGACTACAGCGGCGGCTTCGTCGCGGCGATCGCAGTGCTCGCGGGCATCCACGCGGCCCGGCGCGACGGGGTCGGCACCGACTGCGACCTGTCCCTCTACGACACCGCGGTCAGCCTGCTCACCTACCCGGCGACGTGGCACATGACCGCGGGCTACGAGCCGGTGCGCACGCGGCACTCGGCGCACCCGTCGTTGGTGCCGTTCCAGGCGTTCGAGGCCGCCGACGGCTGGCTCGTCGTGGGGTGCGCCAAGGAGAAGTTCTGGCAGCGGCTGACGGTGGTGCTCGAGCGTCCCGACCTGGCCGAGGACGCGCGCTTCGCGACCTTCGCCGACCGCGACCGCCACCGCGACGTGCTGCTGCCGGTGCTCGAGGATCTCTTCCGCGGCCGGGACGTCGCCACCTGGATCGCCGTGATGGGCGCCGCCGGCATCCCGTGCGCCCCGATCCACGAGGTCGACGAGGCCCTCACCGACGAGCACACCCTCGCCCGTGGCCTCGTCGCCGAGACCGAGCACCCGACGTGGGGCACCGCGCGGTCGTTGCGCTCACCGGTGCGGGTCGGGCCGCCGGGCGACGACACGACGCCGGCCCGCCGCGGACCCGCGATGGGCGAGCACACCGAGACCGTGCTGCGCGGGATCGGCTACGACGACGAGCGTCTGGCCGCCGCACGGGCGGCCGGCGCCTTCGGCCCGAGGGAGGGGACCGCCTGATGGACTTCCGCCTGTCCGACGAGCAGCGGCTGTTCCGCGAGACGCTGCGCTCGTTCGTCGACCGCGAGATCGTGCCCGTCGCCCGCGACTGGGAGCACGAGGGCCGCTACCCGACCGAGATCGTCGAGGGGATGCGGAAGCTGGGCCTGTTCGGGCTGGCCGTGCCCGAGTCCTACGGCGGGCTCGACGCGGACACCGTCTCGTTCGCGCTGACCTTCGAGGAGATCTCGCGGGGCTGGATGGGCATCGCGGGCATCCTCGGCAGCCACTCGGTGTCCTGCTGGATGATCGCCCGGCACGGCACCGAGGAGCAGAAGCAGCGCTACCTCCCGGAGCTGGCGACGGGGGAGCGGCGCACCGCGATCGCGCTCACCGAGCCCGGGGCCGGGACCGATCTGCAGGGCATCACCACGACGGCACGGCGCGACGGCGACGACTACGTCGTCCGCGGCACCAAGATGTGGATCACCAACGCCCGGCACGCCGACCCGCTGCCGGTGCTGGTCAAGACCGACCCGACCGCCTCGCCGGCCCACCGCGGCATGAGCATGCTGCTGGTGGAGGCCGGGTCGCCCGGCCTCGAGATCACCAAGGACATGGGCAAGCTGGGCTACAAGGGCACCGAGTCGTGCGAGGTGGTGCTCGACGACGTGCGGGTGCCGGCGACCCAGCTGCTCGGCGGGGTCGAGGGCCGCGGGCTGCAGCAGGCGCTGTCGTCCCTGGAGACCGGGCGCGTGAACATCGCCGCCCGCTCGGTGGGCATCGCCCAGCGCGCCTACGAGGAGTCCCTGGCCTACGCCCGCGACCGCAGCGCGTTCGGGCACCCGATCGGCGACTTCCAGGCGGTGCAGCTGCGGCTCTCGGCGATCGCCGTGCGCCTCCAGGCGGCCCGCCTCATGACCTACTGGGCGGCGTCGCGGATGGACGAGGGCGTGCGCATGGACACCGAGTCGGGGATGGCGAAGATCTTCGCGTCGGACGCGGCCCTGGAGTGCGCGACCGACGCGATGCGCATCCACGGCGGCTACGGCTACTCCACCGAGTTCGAGGTGGAACGGCTGTACCGCGACGCCCCGCTGATGTCGATCGGCGAGGGGACGAACGACATGCTCGGCACGGTCGTCGCGTCGTCGCTGCTGGCCGGGAAGACGGTCCTGTGAGCGTCCCGGAGCGCGCGGAGCTCGCCGCGCTCGCGGCCCGCCTCGGCTTCGCGGTCGACGACGAGATCGTCGACGTGATGCGGGCCGCGGTCGAGGCCGCCGAACCCGCGGCCGCCCGGCTGCGCGCGCGACCGCTGCCGGCCGACGGCGCGGCCGACCCGGCGCACGGGGACCGCTGGTCGCGGCCGTGAACGACGCCACCGACCTCCTCGCCGCCTACGCGGCCGGCGACACCGACCCGGTCGAGGAGATCGACGCGGCTCTCGGCAGGCTGGCGGCCGCCCACGAGGCGCTGAACTGCACGATCGCGGTGCTCGGCGAGCGGGCCCGGGCCGCCGCGCGGGACTCGGCGCGCCGCTGGGCCGAGGGCACCGCGCGGCCGCTGGAGGGCGTCCCGTTCGGGGTCAAGGACGTCATCGACGTCGCCGGGGTGCCGACGACCAACGGGTCGTGGAACCACGGCCGCGACGGTGATCCGCCCGCGGCCGCCTCGGCGACCGTCGTGCGCCGCCTCGAGGAGGCCGGGGCGATCGCGGTCAGCAAGGACGCCACCACCGAGTTCGCCGTCGGCGGGCCGCACCCGCCGCGTTTCGGGGCCGTGCGCAACCCGTGGGACCCGCGGCGCTGGGCCGGCGGGTCGTCGACGGGTTCGGCGGCGGCGGTCGCGGCGCGGGCGGTGCCGTGCGCGGTCGGGACGGACGTCGGCGGCTCGGTGCGCCTGCCCTCGGCGTGGTGCGGGCTCACCGGGCTCAAGCCGACGGCCGGCGCGATCCCGCGCACCGGGGTGTTCCCGCTGTCGTGGACCACCGAGACCGTCGGGCCGCTCGCCCGCAGCGCCCGGGACGTCGCGACGCTCTTCGGGGTCCTGCGGGGACCCGACGGCGCCGATCCGCGCAGCCTCGCCCTGCCCGAGCTCGATGTCCCGGCCCGCGACGACCTCACCGGCCTGCGCATCGCCGTCCCCGGCGGCGCGTTCACCGAGCTCTGCGACGCCGCGGTGGCCGCCGGGGTCGCGCACCTGGTCGACGAGCTGGTGGCCGCCGGCGCCGAGGTCGTGCCGGGCGAGGTGCCGTCGGCGGGCGACGCGCTGCCGATCGGCTACCAGGTGGTGTTCACCGAGGCCGCGACGCTGCACCGTGTCGACGCCGACCGCTGGGACACCTACGACCCCGTCGTCGTCCGGCGGATCAGCCAGGGCATCGTCACGCCCGCCGTCGACTACCTGCGCGCCCTGCAGTTCCGCACCGAGCTGCAGCGCGAGCTCGACGCGGTGTTCGCCGGCGCCGACCTGGTGGTGGTCCCGACCTGCCCGTCCACGGCGCCCCGCCTGCCGGACGGCACGGTGGTCGTCGACGGGCAGGACTACCCGCTCTACGCGGCGCAGTCGCGCTCGACGATGCTCGGCAACCTCACCGGCGCCCCCGGCCTCGCGGTGCCGACGGGCGTGGCCCCGGACGGCTGTCCGGTCTCCGCCCAGCTCGTCGCCCCGCCGCACCGGGAGGCGACGGCGCTGTGGGCGGCGCGCGTGTTCCAGCAGCGCACCGCCCACCACCTCGCGGTCGCCCCTTCCGCCGTCTAAACGTCTGACGTATGGTCCGGTGAGCCCGGTCACCCGGGCGTCCGCCTCCGGCGCGGCGGCTCCGCCGCGCTGCGTGCCGCAAGGGAGCCGCCCGCGTGTCGCTCGAGAGCCCCGCCCGGACCGCCCTGGCGGGCCGTGTCGCCGAGTTCGCGGCCGGCCTCGACGCCGCCGACGTGCCGGACGAGGTCCTCGAACGGGCTCGGTACCTCGTGCTCGACGCCGTCGGCCTGGCCTTCGCGTCCACCGCCTACCGGTTCCCCGGCATCGCCCGCGACGCGCTGGCGACCTTCGGCGGCGGCAGCCACCCGGTGCTCGGCATGCCCGACCGGCTCTCCCCGCGCGATGCGGCCGTGCTCAACGGCGTGCTGGTGCACGGAATGGACTTCGACGACACGCACATCCCGGCCGTCACGCACGTCTCGGCCGCCGCGCTCCCGGCGGCGATCTCCGCGGCCACGGTGGCCGGCGCGAGCACGCGGGACCTGCTCGCGGCGTACGTCCTGGGGGTCGAGGTGTCGGCCCGGGTCGGCCTCGGCGGGGCGGGCGGCTTCCACGACGTCGGCTACCACCCCACCGCCGTCGCTGGCGCGTTCGGCGCCGCGGTCGCGGCCGGCAGGCTCTCCGGGCTCGACGCCGCGGGGCTCGCGACGGCGCAGGGTGTCGTCGGCTCGATGGCCGCGGGCCTGCTGGAGTTCCTCGAGGACGGGGCGTGGACCAAGCGCCTGCACCCGGGCTGGGCGGCGATGTCCGGGCTCACGGCCGCGGCGTTCGCGAAGGCCGGCTGGACCGGGCCCGGCGCGGTGTACGAGGGCCGCTTCGGCCTCTACGCCACCCACCTCACCGGGCGGGAGACCCGTCCCGAGGCGGTCGCGGAGGGCCTCGGCACCCAGTGGGAGCTGATGCGCACGGCGGTCAAGCCCTACCCGATCTGCCACTTCAACCACGCGTTCGCCGACGCCGCCCTGCTCCTGCGCGCCGAGCACGGCATCGCGGCCGCCGACGTGCGCGCGATCCGCTGCGCGATCCACCCCGTGCCCGGCAAGGTCGTCTGCCAGCCGCCGGAGAACAAGTGGGCGCCGCGCGACGAGTACGACGCCAAGTTCAGCCTGCCGTTCACCGTCGCGGCGTCGCTGCAGCGCGGGCGGTTCACGCTCGCCGAGCTCTCCGACGACGCGCTGGGCGACCCGGGGATCCTCGCGCTGGCCCGGCGCGTCGAGGTCGTCGACGACCACGAGGGCCTGTTCCCCGACGCCTACTCCGGTCGTGTCGAGATCGAGCTCGCCGACGGCCGGGTGGTCGCCCACCGCGAGCAGGTCAACCGGGGCCACGACCGGCGCCCGCTGACCAACGCGGAGATCGACGAGAAGTTCGCCGGCACCATCGGGCGCGTCGCCGACACCGCGAGGGCCGACCGCGTGCGCGACGCCGTGCTCGCCCTCGGCGACGAGCGTCCCGCCGCCGAGTTCGCCGAGGCCTGCCGTGGGGTCTGAGCAGGGGATCCGCGCCGGGGTCTTCCTCACCCACCAGCAGCCGCCGGACCGCGATCCGCTGGTGGCGCTGGAGGAGCAGCTCTCCCTCGTGCGCACCGCCCGCGACGGCGGCATGGACTCCGTGTTCGCCGGCCAGCACCACCTCGCCGACGCGCTGGCGCACATCCAGCCGCTCCCGTGGCTCGCGCGGGTGGCCGCCGAGGCCGGGGAGATGACGGTCGGCACGGGCGTGCACCTGCTGGCCCTGCACCACCCCGTCGACACGGCGGAGGCGTACGCGGGCCTCGACGTGGTCTGCGGCGGCCGTTCGGTGTTCGGGATCGGGCTCGGCTACCGGCAGGTGGAGTACGACGCGTTCGGGGTCCCGCCGGAGGAGAAGGTGCGGCGGTTCACCGAGAACCTGCGCATCGTCGAGGCCTTGTGGCGCGGCGAGGCCGTCACGGCCGACCTGCCGTGGACCCGGCTCGACGGCGTGCGCGCCACCTTCCGCCCCGTGGCGCGCCCCGACGGGGAGACCCGGCCCCCGATCTGGATGGCCGCCAACGCGGACGCCGCCGTCCGCCGTGCGGCGCGGCTCGCCGACACCTGGATGATCAACCCGCACGCCACCCGGGCCACCGTCGCCCGGCAGCTCGAGATCTTCCGTGCCGAGCGGGCGGCGGCCGGGCGCGGACCGGTCACCGAGCTGCCGCTGATCCGCGAGGTGTTCTGCGCCCCCACCCGGGAGCAGGCCCTCGAGCTGGCCATGCCGCACCTGGCCCGGAAGTACGAGGTCTACGCGGACTGGGGCCAGGACCGTGTCATGCCCGGAACCGAGTCGTTCCGGGTCGGTTACGACGACCTCTCCCGCGACCGGTTCGTGGTGGGGTCTCCGGAGGACTGCACCGCCGCACTCCTCCCGTGGCGCGACGAGCTCGGTGTCGACCACTTCGTGTTCCGCACCGACTGGGCCGGCATGCCGGTCGAGGCGGCGCGGACCTCCCTCGACCTCCTCGCCCGTGAGGTGGTCCCGGCGCTGCGTGCGCTCCCCGTCCCCGTTCCCTGACCCTCCAAGGATTGGCGGCCCCCCGTGGACTTCGGCGTCTTCATCCCGATCGGCAACAACGGCTGGCTCATCTCCGAGAACTCCCCCCAGTACATGCCGACGTGGGATCTCAACCGCAACGTCGTGCAGGAGGCGGAGCGCCAGGGCTTCGCGTTCGCGCTCTCGATGATCAAGTTGCGCGGGTTCGGCGGGAAGACCGAGTTCTGGGACCACAATCTCGAGTCGTTCACGCTGATGGCCGGCCTCGCCGCCGTCACCGACAGGATCAAGCTCTACGCCTCGACCGCGGTGCTCACGCTCCCGCCCGCGCTCGTCGCGCGGATGGCGACCACGATCGACCAGATCGCCCCGGGCCGCTTCGGCGTCAACATCGTCTCCGGCTGGGCGAAGAACGAGTACGACCAGATGGGCCTCTGGCCCGGTGACGAGTACTTCGGCTACCGCTACGACTACTCGACGGAGTACGTGAAGGTCCTGCGCGACCTGTGGGAGACGGGACGCTGCGACCTCGACGGGCAGTACTTCCACATGGACGACTGCGTCCTCTCGCCGCGGCCGACGGGCAAGGTCGACATCGTCTGCGCGGGCCAGTCGGAGCGCGGGATGCGCTTCTGCGCCGAGTACGGCGACTACAACTTCATCCTCTCGCCCGGCGTGAACGACCCCGAGGTCTACCGCCAGCCCACCGAGCGGCTCGCGTCGTTCGCCAAGGAGACCGGCCGTGACGTGAAGTCCCTGCCGCTGTTCATGGCGATCATGGCGGAGACCGACGAGGAGGCCCAGGCGAAGTGGCGCTCCTACAACGAGGGTGCCGACGCCGCCGCGCTCGGCTACATGTCCGACGAGGGCAGCCAGGACCAGACCGCGGACGGGTCCGGCACCGCGCGGACGATCAACCTGCCCGAGGGCGCGGTCAACTTCAACATGGCCACGCTCGTCGGCTCCTACGAGACGGTCGCGCGGCAGGTCGACGAGGTCGCCAAGATGCCCGGCGTGCAGGGGATGATGTTCACCTTCGACGACTTCGAGCAGGGCGTGCACGACTTCGGGACGCGCGTGAAGCCCCTGCTCGGCTGATGCCCCGGTGACGGACCCCGGGCCCCTCGCGGGGTCCGTCACCGGCGCTCGGTTCACCGGATTGCCGTAGTGACGTGAACCGTGCTGCAGTATGTGACTGGAGTCACCGAAGCTCTACGCTCTTGGTGTGAAGGTCTTGCTCCTGGAGAACATCCATCCGGTCGCGGTGGAAGCGTTTCGTGCCGAAGGCATCGAGGTCGACGCGCGGTCGGGGTCGTTGTCGGGCGCGGAGCTGGCCGAGGCCCTGCCCGGGGTGTCGTTGTTGGGGATCCGGTCGAACACGACGGTCACCGCGGAGGTCCTCGACGCGGGCAAGGATCTGCTGGCGGTGGGGTGTTTCTGCATCGGCACCAACCAGGTCGATCTGCCCGCTGCCGCGGAGCGGGGGGTGGCGGTGTTCAACGCCCCGTTCTCCAACACCCGCAGTGTGGTGGAGCTGGTGCTCGGGGAGATCATCGCGTTGGTGCGGCGGTTGCCGGAGAAGACCGCGCGGATGCACGAGGGGGTGTGGGACAAGTCGGCGCGCGGTAGCCACGAGTTCCGGGGCCGGACGTTGGGGATCGTGGGTTACGGCAACATCGGCACCCAGTTGTCGAACATCGCCGAGGCGGTGGGGCTGCGGGTGATCTTCTATGACACCCAGGACCGGTTGGCGCACGGCAATGCCCGCAAGGTGGGGTCGTTGGAGGCGTTGCTGGCCGAGGCCGATGTGGTGAGCCTGCATGTGGACGGCCGTCCGGGGAACGCGGGGTTGTTCGGGGCGGAGCAGTTCGCTGCGATGAAGCCGCGGTCGATCTTCATCAACGCGTCGCGGGGGATGGTGATCGATGACGAGGCGTTGCGGGAGAACATCCTGTCCGGGCATCTGGCGGGGGCGGCGATCGATGTGTTCCCGATCGAGCCCAAGGCGCAGGGCGACACCTTCTCCTCGCCCCTGCGCGGGTTGGACAACGTGATCCTGACTCCGCACGTGGGCGGGTCGACCCAGGAGGCCCAGGAGGAGATCGGCGGCTTCGTCTCCACCAAGTTGCTGGCGTTCCTGGCGACGGGGCGGACCGCGTTGTCGGTGAACCTCCCGGAGGTGTCGTTGCCGGTCGCGCCGAGCGTGTTCCGCACGGGCTACCTGCACGAGAACACCCCGGGCGTGCTGGCGGGGATCAACCAGATCCTGCTCGACAGCGGGGTGAACGTGGTCAGCCAGGCGCTGTCGACCCGCGGCGAGCGTGGCTATGTGCTCACCGACACCGAGGCCGCCGTCCCCGAGCAGGCGCTGGCCGAGCTGCGCCGCTCCCCGCACACCGTGTGGCTACGAACCTGGACCCCCGAGACGCCGTGAGGCCTTGACGCCGGCCGCGGGGCCGGCGTCAGGGCTGGTCGGTCAGGGCTGGTCGGTCAGGGCTGGTCGGTCACGGCCGGGCGTCACTCGCCCTCGTCCGCGGAGCCGGTCTGGTCCGTGTCGCCCTGCTGGGCGGGCGCCTCCTCTTCGGAGGACTCGTCCGACTGGCCGACCTCGGGCGCGTCCCCAGGGGCGTCCTCGACGGCGGAGTCGGGCCCGTCGACCTCCTCGCTCGTGGAGGTCGCGTCGGACGCGTCGTCGGCCCGGCCCGCACCGGCGGCGAACGCGCCGCCGACGATGATCGCGAGTACCACCAGGGCGACGAGGCCCGCCCGCCACGGACGGGACGCCGCGGGGCGACCGGCCGACGAGCGCGGAGCGGGGGCGGCGACGTCGGTGAGCGTGCTGACCCCGGTCTCGAGGGGACCGCGCCCGACGTAGCGCTGCCAGAGCAGGCCGACGGCCAGGGCGACGACGACCTGGGCGAGGTAGAGCGCCCACGGGTCGGCCCCCGTCGCGAGGCCCGCGACGACGACGTGCAGGGAGTAGAAGGTCAGCGTCATCGCGCCGGCCGCGGCCAGCGGGGCCCGCGCGGCGTCGACGATCCGGGCCCACGGGGACGTGCCACCGTGGGCGACGGCGCGGTCCAGGAGCAGCATGGCGCCGAGCACCGCCAGCGACGTCCCGACCGTGCGGACCAGGTCGAGCGGGGTCGACGAGTGGGCGGTGTCGACCGCGAGCCACCACCACGTGGAGGCCGGGGTGACGCCGTTGGGGCCCTCGGTGAGCGCGGCCTGCAGCTCCTCGGCGGGCAGGCCCGGGTTCGCGAGGATCTGTCCGAGGCCACCGAAGGTCACCAGCGCCAGCCGGGAGACGACGGCGGCGGCCACGACGAGCACCACACCGGTGCCGGCGAGCAGGGCGGCGGTGCGGGTGCGGGAGAGCGTGCAGCGTCCGACGGCCATGCCGACGCAGAGGTAGGTCAGCCAGGGCCAGATCGGGTACGCGCCGGTGAGGAACAGCGTGCCGAGCATGCCGGCGGGGTCGGTCACGAACGCGGTGAACGACGGGTCGAGCAGCTCGGGCGCCGGCGGCATGCCCTGCCGCACGAGGAAGCTCGTGACCGGGGCGACCACCGCGAGCACGGCACCGAGCGCGAACAGGACGCGCGTCGGGAGCAGGATCAGCGGGACGGCCAGCAGGAACATCACCCCGTAGTAGGTCAGGATGATGTCGACGTCGCCGAGGGCCGCCTGGCCGAGCGCCAGGCCGAGCACGCCCACCGCGAGGCCCCGCACCGCCAGCCGGACGGCGTGGGTCCCGAACGTCCCGGCCCCGAGCGTGACCTGCCGGCGTCCGGTGAGCAGCGAGACCGACACCCCGACGAGGAGGCCGAACAGGGCCGCCGAGGTCCCGCCGGCGAGGAGGCCGACAGTGGTGAGCGCGCCGTTCTCGGCCGTGGGGAACGTGTGGACCGCGATCATGCCGAGCAGGGCGAGCCCGCGGGCCATGTCGATCCCGCGGACGCGCGCCCCCGGACCCTTCGCCGCCGCGTCGCGGACCAGGGGCAGGCGGACGGTGGGCGCGTCCGCGACGCCGCCGGTCGGCGGGACGGTCGGGCGGTGCAGCCGTGCCGTCCCGGGTGCCGCGGGTCCCGACGGCGCCAGGCGCGGGTCACGCGGCAGTACGGCGGTCCTGGTCATCGGAGGACTCCTCGGAGCTCGGCGAGCGGTGTGAGGAACAGCCTCCTGGGCACGACCGGCGGCGGACATCGCCGCGGCGTCACGCTTACCGCCGGTCGGGGCCACAGTTCTGTCACCTTGGAGCAAGGCGGCCACGGTGAGGCGGCGGCGAGGTCACGTCACGGCCTCGATGACAGAGGGTGCCCAGATCGGGCCGTATCGCCGTCGCCAGGAGGAAATCTGCGATCGACATTAGCTCATTCGAGTGAAAGTAGGCGCGACGACGACGCCGGTACGTGACGATGTCGTGGTCTCGCGCACACCCGCGCGGGGAACGTCATGCCAGGAACGTGGGGTCGCCATGGTCGCCGGTGCCACGCACGGCGTCGCCATGGCGCAGCCGGTGCCGCCGGCAACGCGTCGCCGGTGGACCGCGTCGCGACGCCGGTACGGCCCCGGCCTGGGCTCCGGCTCCGGCCCGCCGCCCGCGCCCGCCGACGAGCGGATCGACCGGGTCGTCGAACGGACCTGCGACGAGCTCCGCCGCCACGGCCGGGCGACCGCGGTCGCCGCCGAGACCGCCGACGGCCCGATGTCCTACGTGGAGCTCGAGACCCGGGCCGCGCGGCTGGCGCGCTACCTGCGGCGGCGCCGGATCGCCGCCGGCGACCGGGTGGCGCTGCTGCTCGACCGGCCCGACGACACCCTGGTCGCCCAGCTCGCGACCGCCCGGATCGGCGCCGTCTGGGTCCCGCTCGACGTCCGGCTCCCCGACGAGGCGCTCGCCGCCGTGCTCGAGGCGGCCGGTGCGGGCATCGTGCTGACCACGACCGGCGTCGCGTCCCGGCTCGACCGGTCCGACGTCGACGCCGTCTACCTCGACCGCGTCCGGACCCGGGTCGACGAGGAGGACGCCCAGCGCCTGACCGACGCCGAGCGCGGCTCGGTCGCCGGGACGCCGGCCTACGTCGTGGTCCACGCCGCCGACCGCTCCGCCGGCGTCCAGGGCGGCCTGCGCGCGACGGCCGTCGGGCACGACGCGGCCGTCGCGTTCCTCCGCGGCGCGGGGGGACTGCTCCAGATCGGGCCCCAGGACCGGGTCCACCACGATCCCCGGGCCGGCTCCGACCTCGCGGTCCTCGAGACGTGGCTGGCCTGGTCGGGCGGGGCCACCGTCGTCACCGCGCCCGCGGGGCCGCCCCTGCGCGGCGCCGAGCTGGGCCGCCACCTGCGCGACCAGCGCGTGACCGTCCTGCGGGCGACGGCCGAGGAGCTGGACGGCGTGGACGAGACGCTGCCCGACCTCCGCCTGCTCGTGCTGTCCGGCACCGAGCGGCCGCGGGACCTCGTCGCCCGCTGGCAGCGACCCGGGCGCCGCATCGTCGGCATGCACGGCGCGCCCGAGACCACGGTCGCCGCCCTGTGGACCGAGCTCGGTCCCGACGGCCCGGCGACGTTCGGACGCCCCCTGCCCGGTTACGGGGTCGTCGTCACCGACCCCGCCGACCCGCGCCGCGTCCTGCCCGCGGGGGGGATCGGCGAGATCGGCATCACCGGTCCCGGGGTGGCGCGCGGGTACGTCGGCCGCCGCGAGCTCACGGCCGGGGCGTTCGTCTCCCCACCCGGCGGCGGGCCGGCCCTGATGTTCCGCACCGGCGACCTCGGCCGGGTCACGCCCGCGGGCGACGTCGAGCGGATCGCGCGTCTCGACGGGGCGGGCGGCCGCGGCGAGCGGATCGCGCCCTCGGCGGTGAAGCTGCCACCCCGGCCGGCACCCCGGCGGTCGCGGCGCACGACCGTCATGAGTCTCCCGTCGCCGTCGGTCGAGGAGCCGCTGCCGGTCGAGGAGCCGCCGGACGACCAGGCCGGGCCGGGCGAGGACGCGCCGCCGGCGAGCGGCGCGGACGCCACCCAGGGCACGATGCCGCACCCGGCGCCGACGCCCGAGGAGCCCCCGGAGACGCCCGAGACGCCCGAGACGCCCGAGGCGCCCGAGGCCCCGCGGCCCGGGAAGCCACGGAACGCGGTCGACGCGCCGACCACGGCGGTCCGGGCGACGCCGCCCGTGGCCGCGCCCCCGACGCCGGCGCGCCCGACTCCGGCCCCCTCGAGACCGGCCCCCCCGACGCCGGCCGGTCACGCACCGGCCGCTCCGCCGCCCGCACCGCCCGGCCGGCGCCCCACGACGCCCGGTCCCGCGACGCCCGGTCCGGGCACACCCCGCCCCGGTGGCCCCGGTCAGGGCACCCCCGGCCCCGGGACCCCCGGTCCGGGCATGCCCGCCGCCCGTGGGCCGGCCGCGCCGGCGCGGCCGGGACCTCCCGGCCGGCCCGGTCCGCCCGTCCGGCCGGGTGCGCCGCCCGCGCCGGGTGCGCCCGGCCGACCCGGTGCACCTGGTCGACCGGGCGGGCAGGGACGGCCGGCCCCGGCCGGAGCGGCCGCCGGGCCGCCGGCGGCGACGCGGGTGCCGGCGGCCGCGGTCGGGGCGGCCGCGGCGAGCGCACCGGCGGCCCCCGCGGCAGGCGCGGCTGCGCCGGCCGCCGCGCCCGGGGCCACCGAGGCGCTCCTGCGGGAGATCCTCGTCGAGATCCTGGGCGGCGCCGACGTCTCGCGGGACGGCCACTTCTTCGACGACCTGGGCGCGGACTCCCTGCTCATGGCGCGCTTCTGCGCGCGGATCCGCAAGCACCCCGACCTGCCGTCGGCCGCCATGCAGGACATCTACCAGCACCCGACGCTCGCGAAGCTCTCCGTGGCCCTCGCGCCCGCCGCGAAGCCGGCGGGCGCCGGCAGCGGCACCGCGCAGGCGACCGCGGGCCTCGGCGCCATCCTCGCCGAGGTCCTCGAGCGGCCCGACGTGCCGCCCCACGCGAACTTCTTCGACGAGCTCGGCGCCGACTCGCTGCTCATGGCGCGCTTCTGCGCCCGCACGCGCAAGCGCGACGACCTCCCGTCGGTGGGGATGCCGGACGTGTACCGGAACCCGACCATCGCGAGCCTCTCCGCCGCGCTCGACGGCGGCGCCGAGCGCGACCGGGAGCGGTCCGCGCCCGCCGGCCCGTCGGTGACCGGGACCGACGAGCCCAGCGGTCCGCGCGCGGGCACGACGTCGTTCGTCCTGTGCGGCGCGGCGCAGCTCGTCTGCGTCCTGGCCTACAGCTACATCGCCGCCTCCATCCTCGTGTGGGGCTTCGAGGCGGTCACGACGTCGACCGGGATCGTGAACGGGTACCTGGGTGCCCTCCTCGCCGGCGTCGCCGGGTTCGTCGTGCTCAGCGTGCTGCCCATCGTCGCGAAGTGGGCGCTGATCGGGCGGTGGCGGCCCGGGTCGATCCGCGTGTGGAGCCCCGCCTACCTGCGGTTCTGGGTGGTCAAGACGCTGGTGCGCACCAGCCCGATGGTGCTGTTCAACGGCACGCCGGCGTTCGCGCTCTACCTCCGCGCGCTGGGGGCGAAGGTCGGGCGCGACGTCGTCTACCTCGGCGGGCAGGTGCCGGTATGCACCGACCTGTTCAGCATCGGCGACGGCAGCCTCGTGCGGAAGGAAGCGGTCATCGCGTGCTACCGCGCGCACGACGGCAAGATCGAGATCGGCGGGGTCAGCATCGGCGCGAACGCCTTCGTCGGCGAGGCGACGGTGCTCGACGTCAACACGGCGGTCGGCGACGGGGCGTCGCTCGCCCACAGCTCCTCGCTGCACGCGGGGCAGGCGATCCCGGCGGGCGAGGTCTGGCACGGCTCGCCCGGCCGCCGCGCTGAGGGCCCGCTGCCCGCGGTGCCGCCCGCCCCGGGGAGCCGGCTGCGCCGCATCCTCTACTCGACGGTGCTCTTCGTGGTCGCCCTGGTCATCGCCTCGCCCGCCGCCCTCGTGGTCGCCGGTGTCCTGTTCTCCCTCGTCCCGCTGTTCGCCACGCTGTTCGCGCCCCCGCCCGGGGTGCTGGCCTCGGTGGGGTTCCACCTGCAGCTGCTCGCGCTCAGCGGCCTGCTCTACTTCGGCGCGCTGGTCCTGGGCCTGGCCGTGGCCACGACCGTGCCGCGGCTGCTCGCGATCTGGGTCCGCCCCGACGTCGTCTACCCCCTCTACGGGGTCCGCTACTGGCTGCACCGCACGATCGGGGCGCTCACCAACCTCAAGCCGTTCGTCGAGCTGTTCGGCGACAGCTCCGCGATCGCTCACTACCTCGTGTTCATCGGCTACAAGCTCCGTCCGCTGGAACAGACCGGCTCCAATTTCGGGATGGCGGTCCAGCACGAGAACCCCTTCCTCACCAGCGTGGGCCGCGGCACCGTCGTCGCCGACGGGCTCTCGGTGATGAACGCCGAGTACTCCGCCACGTCGTTCCGCGTCTCGCGCACGGCGATCGGGGCGAACAACTTCCTCGGCAACAAGATCGCCTACCCACCGCAGGGCCGGACCGGCGACGACTGCCTGCTCGCCACGAAGGTGCAGATCCCGCTCCACGGCCCGGTCCGTCAGGGCGTCGGTCTGCTCGGCTCACCGAGCTTCGAGATCCCGCGGACGGTCGCGCGGGACAGCGCGCTCGACGTGGCCGATCCCCGGGAGCTGGCCCGGTCGCTGCGCCGCAAGAACCGGCACAACGCCGTCTCCATGGCGATCCACCTGCTCGTGCGGTGGATCTTCAGCTACCTGACGATCGTGAGCCTCGTGGCGGTCGCGTCGCTGCCGATCGCGGCCGGTCCCGGCGAGGTCGTCCTCGTCGAGCTGGTCGGCATCGTCCTGCTGGTCGTGTGGTTCTCGCTGGTCCAGCGCTGCGTCGCGCCGCTGAAGGCGCTCATGCCCGGCGGTGCGTCGATCTACGACCCCGTCTTCTGGCGCCACGAGCGGTACTGGAAGGTGCCCGCCCCCGACTGGGTGCAGGCGTTCAACGGCACCCCCTTCAAGCCGCTCGTGTGGCGGATGCTCGGCGTCCACGTCGGCGCGCGGGTGTTCGACGACGGCGCCAACCTCACCGAGAAGGCGTTCACGACCATCGGTGACGACGCCACCCTCGGCGAGGGCTGCGTGATCCAGTGCCACTCGCAGGAGGACGGCGGCTTCAAGTCCGACCGCGTGGTGATCGGGGCCCGGGTCACGCTCGGCGTCTCCTCCTTCGTGCACTACGGCACGACGATCGGCGACGACGCGAAGCTCGCCCCCGACACCTTCCTCATGAAGGGCGAGGAGGTGCCGCCCGGCGAGTCCTGGGGCGGCAACCCCGCCCGTGGCCTCGACTGACGTGACCGACCCGAACCCCGAGGACGGACCCATGACCCAGCCCACCACCTGCGCGGTCACCGACGACACCCGGTGGCGCGCCGTCCTCGCGAGCGGCGCCACCGCCGTCCCGCGGTGGAGCCGCACGCCCGGTGCGCCCGGCGAGGACGCCGTCACGACCACGGTCGCCGTGCCGGCCGACCTGGCCGCCGCCGTGTCCGCGCAGGCGGGTCGCCTCGGGGCCGTCCCCGAGGCGCTCCTCCTCGCGGCGCACGCCCGGGTGCTGGCCGCGCTCACCGCCGAGCCCGAGGTCCTGGCCGCCGTCGCGACGGCCGGCCGGACGATGCCCGCCCGCCTCGACACCGAGCTCGGGTCGTGGCGGGCGCTGGTCACCGCCGCGTCCGCGGCCCTGACCGGCCTCGCGGCCGCGGACCAGGTCGCCGACGAGGTGGGCCTGGCGCAGGCGCGACGCGACCTGGCCGGGCTCTGGCCCGAGACGGTCCTCGGGGTGGGGGCCGGGGACGGGGCCGTGCTCGAGGACGGCACCGTGTTCGTGGTCGACCGCCCGGCGGACGACGTGCTGCGCGTCGTCCACCGGACCGGCGACCTCGACGTCCCGGCCGCCGAGCGGATCGCGGGCTACCACCTCACGGCCCTGGGACAGCTGTGCGCCGACCCGGACGCGGCGCCGGGCGCGGCCGGACTCGTCGGTCCCGAGGAGCTGGCCTTCCAGGTCGACGGCCTCGCGGGCCCGGTGCGCGAGCGTCCCGACCTCCCCGCGCACGAGATCATCCGGGCGCGGGCCGCCGCCGACCCGGACCGCGTCGCCGTGCGGCACGGCGACCGCTCCTGGACCTACCGCGAGCTCGACGAGGTCACCGACCGCGTCGCCCGGGCGATCCTGGCCCGCGGCCTGCCGCCCGAGGGGATCGTCGCTGTGGTCGCCGAGCGGACCCTCGACTGGGCCGCCTCGGTCCTCGGCATCCTCAAGGCGGGCGCCGCGTACCTGCCGCTGGAGCCGCACTTCCCCGCCGACCGCATCGCCACGGTGCTCACCCGCGCCGACGCGCGCCTCGTGCTGGGCGAGCGCGGCAGCACGACCACGCTCGACGAGGCCCTGGCCGGCCTCGGCGCCGCGGCCCCCGAGCGCCTCCTCGTCGACGACGCGGTCGCCGAGGAGCACGGCGAGGAGGTCCCGCGGGTCGAGATCGCCGGCGACCGCCTCGCCTACCTGTACTTCACCTCCGGCTCCACCGGCGAGCCGAAGGGCGCCATGTGCGAGCACGCGGGCATGGTCAACCACCTGTACGCCAAGATCGAGGACCTCGGGATCACCGAGGGCACGGTGGTCACCGAGACCGCCCCGCAGTGCTTCGACATCTCGCTGTGGCAGCTCGTCGCGCCATGGCTCGTGGGCGGCACCACCGTCCTCGTCGAGCAGGAGACCATCCTCGACGTCCCGTCGTTCGTCGACCTCCTGGCCCGCCGCCGGGTCGAGGTCGCCCAGCTCGTCCCGTCCTACCTCGACGTCGTCGTGTCCTACCTCGAGCAGCTGGACGTCCCGGCGTCCGAGGCGCTGCCCGCGCTGCGGCGCATCGCGGTCACCGGCGAGGCGGTCAAGAAGGAGCTGGTGGCGCGCTGGTTCTCGGTGCGGCCCGACGTCGCGGTGGTCAACGCGTACGGCCTGACCGAGACCTGCGACGACACCAACCACGAGATCCTCACCGAGGTGCCCACCGGCGAGCGCGTGCCGCTCGGGCCGGCCGTCCCCAACGTCCGGGTCTACGTCGTGGACGAGGCGCTGAACCCGGTCCCGCTCGGCGCGCCCGGCGAGATCGTGTTCTCCGGGGTCTGCGTCGGCCGCGGGTACGTCAACGACCCCGAGCGCACCGCGAAGGCCTTCGTGGCCGACCCGCTGCGCCCGGGGGAGCGGCTCTACCGCAGCGGCGACCACGGCCGCTGGCTGCCCGACGGCAAGCTCGACTTCCTGGGGCGCCGCGACCACCAGGTGAAGATCTCCGGCTTCCGCATCGAGATCGGCGAGGTCGAGAACACCCTGCTGCGCGCGCCCGGCGTGCGGGACGCGTCGGTGGTCGTCGCCGAGCGGCCCGGGCGCGGCAAGCAGCTGGTCGGCTTCTACGGCGCGGCCGCGCCGGTGGAGACCGAGGTGCTGCGCGCGACCCTCGGCGCGTCGCTGCCGGCGTACATGGTCCCACCGGTGCTTCACCACCAGGAGACCCTGCCGCTCACCCCGAACGGCAAGATCGACCGCAAGGCGCTGACGGCCCTCGCGCTCGCCCTCGACGAGCCCGAGACCGCCGACGCCGGCGCGGACGCGACTCCGCTGACGCCCACCGAGGCCCGGGTGGCCGCGGTCTGGGCGCCGCTGCTGGGCGTCGACGAGTCGGCGATCGGGCGCGACACCCACTTCTTCGACCGCGGCGGCTCCTCGCTGCTCGCGGTGAAGATGGCGGTCGGGCTGAAGAAGGCCGTGAGCCTGCCCGAGATCGTCAAGCACCCCGTCCTCGCCGACCTCGCGGCGCTCATCGACGGCAAGGCCGCGCCCGCCCAGGCCGCCCCGGCCGAGGAGGACGAACCGACGGTGCGCCTCCAGCCCTCCGACCTCGCCCCGTCCTCGTGACCACCTCGAAGGAGCCTGACATGTCCGGAGACGGAGCGCAGCGGAGCTCGACCGTCGGTGCCGTGACGGTGCCGCCGTTCGCGGTGATCCCGGGCGCGCAGGTCGGGGAGGCGGTGCGCGGGCGCGAGCGCGACGTCGTCGCCCTCATGGAGGACACCTACCGGCTCCACGACGCCGGCCGGACCCACAACCCGCCGTCGTACTTCCTCACCTTCGACGACCGCCCCACGTCGCGGATCATCGCGCTGCCCGCGTCGGTGGGCGGGGACGTCAACGTCGACGGGATCAAGTGGGTCTCGAGCTTCCCGGAGAACGTGGCGGCCGGGGTGCCCCGCGCGTCGGCGGTGCTGATCCTCAACGACCACGACACGGGCTACCCCTTCGCCTGTCTCGAGGCGTCGATCATCAACGCGTGCCGCACCTCGGCCTCCGCCGCGCTGGCCGCCGACCGGCTGACCCGGGGACGCGAGCGGCCACGGCGCGTCGGCTTCTTCGGGGTGGGGCTCATCGCCCGGTACCTGCACACCTATCTCGCGGGGACCGGGTGGACCTTCGACGAGACCGGCGTGTTCGACCTGAAGCCGGAGAGCGCCGAGGGCTTCCGTGGCTACCTCTCCACGCAGGACGGCACCGGGGAGATCACGGTCCACGACGACGCCGAGTCGCTGATCCGCAACAGCGACCTCGTCGTCTTCGCCACGGTGGCGGGCACGCCGCACGTGCACGACCCGGCGTGGTTCGACCACCACCCGCTGGTCCTGCACGTGTCCCTGCGCGACCTCGGGCCCGAGGTGATCACGGCGTCGACGAACATCGTCGACGACGTCGACCACTGCCTGCGCGCGAACACCTCGGTGCACCTGGTGGAGCAGCAGACCGGCAACCGCGACCACGTCGACGGGACGCTGGGCGACGTCCTCGCCGAGCGGATCACGCTGCCGACCGACCGGACCGTCGTGTTCTCGCCGTTCGGGCTCGGCATCCTCGACCTCGCGCTGGGCAAGAACGTCTACGACCACGTCACGGCGACCGGCGGCCTGCACGTGGTCGACGACTTCTTCCACGAGCTGAAGCGCTACGGCTGAATGTCAGGTGAGGTCGGCGGGGGTGACCGCGCCCCGCTGCAGCGCCGCGTTGGCGAGCTCGACGCGGCGCCGCGTGCTCGCCGGGTCGAGCTCGAACTTGTCGTAGAGGCGCAGCAGGTGCTGCTTGACCGCGGCCTCGGAGACGACGAGCTCGGCGGCGACGGCGCGGGCCGTGGCGGGTTCGGTGAACACCGCGCCCGAGAACAGGGGCCGGCAGAGCGCGAGGAGGACGTCGCGTTCGCGGCGGGTGAGCTCCGGGGGCTTCCGCGGCGCCGTCGTGGGCGCCGCCCGGCCCGCGGCACCGCGGAAGACCATCCGCGTCGCCCCGACCTGGATCGCGTCCCCGTGGCGCAGCGCGCGCTCGGCGATGAGCCGCTCGCCCGCCACGACGGTGCCGTTGGTGCTGCCGAGGTCGCGGATCGCCCAGCTCGCCCCGTAGGACTGCAGCACCGCGTGCAGGGACGACACCTGACCGTCGTGGTCGAGCACGACCCCGTTGCCCTCGTCCCGACCGATCGTCATCGACGGCCCGGCGAGGAGGACCACCTCGACACCCCCAGGCCGCCACACCTCGAGGAAGCTCGTCGCGCGCCCGGCGTCGCTGGTCACGCCTGTCCTCCTCGACACCGGGTGACGATCACCGACCGTCACATTCGAGTGAGAGTACGCCATACGGTCTATCACGTTCGAGGGCCTGTGCGACATAGTGTCATCAGCGACGACCAGCCGGAGGGGGGTGCCTCGGGTGACCGAACGTTTCGGGCCCTATGAGCTACTCCGCGTGGTCGGTCGCGGCGGCATGGGTGAGGTGTTCGAGGCCCACGACACCGAGCACGACCGCATCGTCGCGCTCAAGCGTCTCGTGGCCGAGGCGGCCGGCGACGACGAGTACCAGCGGCGCTTCCGCCGCGAGGCGCGGCTCGTCGCGCGGCTGAACAGCCCGCACGTCATCCCGATCCACTCCTACGGCGAGATCGACGGGCGGCTCTTCCTCGACATGCGTCTCGTCGGTGGTGCCGACCTCGAGTCGGTCCTCGAGAGGGAGCGCCGGCTCCCGCCAGCCCGCGCGGTGGCGGTCGTGGAGCAGGTCGCGTCCGCGCTGGACGCCGCCCACCACGCCGGGCTCATCCACCGCGACGTGAAGCCGTCGAACGTCCTCATCGACGACGCGGTGGGCGCGCACGACTTCGTCTACCTCGTCGACTTCGGGATCACGCGCTCCGTGGCGGGCGACGAGAGCGCGCCGCTGACCGGGACCCGCATCCTGATCGGCAGCCTCGACTACATGGCGCCGGAGCGCTTCTCGGGCGAGGGCGACCTGGGGATCGACGTCTACGCGCTGGGCTGCCTGCTGTTCGAGTGCCTCACCGGGAGCAGGCCGTTCCCGATCGAGGAGCCCACCGAGCTCATGACCGCGCACCTGACCTGGACGCCCCCGACGCCGTCGCGCTCGGTCCCGGGTCTGGACCCGGCGTTCGACGCTCTGGTCGCCGCGAGCCTGGCCAAGGACCCGGCCGAGCGGCCCGCGAGCGCGGGCGCCCTCGCCGCGGCGGCCCGGGCGGCGCTCGACGCCGGGGCCGGGCGGGTCGTGCCGTCGACCCCGACCACGGCGCAGTGGCGCCGGGAGGCGGGCGACGCCGAGAAGGCCGCCCCCCGCCGTGGCGGCACCCAGGCCTCCGGCGCTCCCGCCCCGGCCGCTCCCGCGCCTGCTCCCGCGGCGGACCAGGCCGACGCCGACGTCCCGACCACGGTCGTGCCCGCCACACAGGTGGACGACCCGGTCAACGCCACCGCGGTCATGCGACGCGGCGCGCGCCCGTCGGCCCGCAGCGCCGCCCCCGCCCGGCGGCCCGGCGGCCCGGGAGGCCCGGGAGGCCCGGGAGGCCCGGGGGGTCCGGGGGGTCCCGGACCCCGCGGCGGTCCCGGCGCGCCGCCCCGGGAGGCGGTGCGTCCGGGGTGGGCCCCCGGCCCGCCGCGGGACACCGGGGTCCGGCGCCCGACCGGCGCCGCGCCCGTCGAGGCCCGGCCGGCCGGGGGCCCGCCACCGGTGCGGCCGTCGGCCCCCGACGACGACAGGACGTCCGCGCTGCGGGTCCGCGACCCGCGGGCCGCCGCGCCGGCGATCCTCGACCCGACCTCGGGCTGGTCCACCGACCCGGTCACGCCCGCCGACCCGGAGGAGCCGCCCGCCCGGCGGCCGGTGCGGACGGTGCTCCTGGTCGTCCTGGCCGTCCTGCTCGTGGCGGCGGTCGTCGCGGGCGCCGTGTACGGCGCCGTGCTCCTGACGCCCGCCGCGGGCTGAGCGGGAGGCCGCGAGGTGCACCACCACCCCTTACCTCCGGGTGACAGAACCCTGACCACGCACGACGGGAAGGCTGGCGCGGCGGCGATGTCGGCGCGAGGCGCCCCAGCGGATTCTTGGAGTCCCACCGGGACGACGACAGCGAAACCGAGGAGGTCGCCATGACCATCATCTCCGCCCCCCAGCAGTACAACACCGACGACCTCTTCGTGGATCTGCGAGCGATCGTCGAGCACAACCTCTTCCTCAAGGTCGAGGGCATGAACTTCGCGGGGTCCGTGAAGCTGAAAGCCGCGGCCTCGATGATCGGGGCCGCCCAGGCGCAGGGGCTGCTCAACCCCTGGTCGATCGTCGTCGAGTCGTCGTCGGGCAACCTCGGCGTCGCGCTGGCGATGGTCTGCGCGAACCACGGCTACCGCTTCATCTGCGTCACCGACGACCGCTGCAACATCCAGACCCGCCGGCTCATCGAGGCCTTCGGCGGCGAGGTCCACGTCGTCGACGTGCCCCACCCCGAGACCGGGCTGCTCGGCGCCCGCATCGAGCACCTCGCCTCGATCTGCGCGAAGAACCCCGACGCCGTCTGGCTCAACCAGTACGAGAACCCGGCCAACGCCGGCGCCCACTACGCCCAGACCGGGCCGGCGATCGCCCAGACCTTCCCCCACGTCAACGTCGTGTTCGTCGGCGCGGGCACCTGCGGCACGCTGATGGGCACCGCGCGCTGGTTCAAGCAGCACCGGCCGGACGTCACGATCGTCGCCATCGACGTCGAGGGGTCCGTGAGCTTCGGCGGCCCGGCCGCCACACGGCGCATCCCGGGGCTGGGCATGGGCATGACGCCACCGGCGCTCGACCGCACGCTGGTCGACGACGTCGTCATGGTCCCCGAGACCGAGACCCTGCGGATGTGCCAGCGCCTCGCGATGCGCGGGTTCCTCTTCGGCGGCTCCACCGGCACCGTGGTCGCGGGTGCCGCCGCGTGGATGAAGGAGCACGGCCGGCCCGGCATGACCGCCGTGACCCTGGCGCCCGACTCGGGCGAGCGCTACCTCGAGACCGTCTACGCCCCGGTCTGGCGCGAGGAGCACTACGGCGCCCGTGCGCGCCTGACCGGCCGCACCGTGCTGCCGGAGAACCTGCCGAAGCCGTCCACACCCACCGCGTGACCCCGCGCCACCCGCCTGAACCACGCCACAGCCCCAGGAGCCCGCGATGTCCTCGACCATGCAGCAGCCGGCCGCCGGCAACCTCGACCTGCGTCCCGGCAAACCGCCGATCCTGTGGGTGAGCGCGGGGCCGGACCCGGTCGGCTGGGCCGCGTACCACCGCAACGACGTCCGCCAGATCGTGGCCCGGCACGGCTCGGTCCTGATCCGGGGGCTCGGGGTCCGCGACCACGCGCAGACGGCCGCCGTGTTCGGGCGTCTCGCGGCGGTCGGCCTGCTGGCCGAGCGCGAGGCCTTCGCGGCGCGCACGGCGCTGGGGAACGGCCTGTACTCGGCCACGCCGTGGCCGGCCACCCAGCAGATGTGCCTGCACAACGAGCTGAGCTACCTGCCCGACCCGCCCGGCTTCATGTTCTTCGCCTGCCTCACCCCGGCGGCCTCCGGGGGCGCCACGCCGGTCGGCGACGCGTCGGCCGTCCTCCAGGCGCTCCCGCCGGCCCTGGTGTCGCGGCTCGAGAACGAGGGCTGGCTGCTGGTCCGCAACTACAACGACGAGATCGGCGCGTCGTGGGCCGAGGCCTTCGGGACGAACGACCGCGGCGCCGTCGAGCAGTACTGCCGCAACCAGGGCATCGAGTTCAGCTGGAACGGCGACGGCCTGAGCACCCGCCAGCGTCGCCGCGCCGTGGTGCGGCACCCCGTCGACGGCCGGCCGTGCTGGTTCAACCAGGTCGCGTTCCTCAACGAGTGGACGCTCGACCCCGACATCCGCGAGTACCTCGTCGAGTCCTACGGGCCCGACGGGCTGCCCTTCACCACGCGCTTCGGCAACGGCGAGCCGATCGGCGAGGACGTGGTCAACCTGATCAACAACGCCTACGCCGCGCACACGGTGAGCGAGCCGTGGCAGGCGGGCGACGTCATGGTCGTCGACAACATCCGGACCGCGCACGGCCGCGAGCCGTACCAGGGCGACCGCGAGGTCGTCGTCGGGATGGCCGACGCGATCCGCGTCTAGGGGGTCAGGTCCGCGCCCGTCCCGCGGCGTCGACCAGGGCGTTCCGGAAGGTCGTGGCCTCCGGGGCGTTGCCCGTCGGGATGTTCCGGGTGGTGCGTCGCGGGCCGCCGACCATCCGGCTCTCCACCGACAGCACCCCGAGGGTGGCCGTGCCCAGCGTCCGATGGGGCCGGTCGGGGACCGGCGTCACGACCTCGAGCTGGTCGAGGCGGTGGAAGCTCACCCGCGCCGCCGCGTCGACCCGCTCGTAGGTGTCGTCGTGGCCCTGGCGGTAGGAGATGATCAGGAGCTGCGACGACAGGAGCATCTCCGTCGTGTGGTGCTCGGTGCGCGGGCCGGAGCTCAGCCGCTCCAGGCTGTCCTCGTCGGTCCGCAGCCCGTGGGTCACGCCGTCCAGCGGGTCGCCGTCCAGCCCCTTCGCGGCGGCCTGCTTCCGGATGAACGCGGCGGTCGCAGCCGGGAGGTCCTCGACGGTGATCGCCCCGGTGAGCAGGTTGCGGGTCACACCGTCACGGTGCCACCGGGCCGAGGACGCGGTCCAGGTGCGGGTTGGTGAACAGGCCCCCGGGGTCGACGTCGCGGCGCACGCGCCGCACGTCGTCGAAGCGGGGATACCGCTCGCGCAGGGCCGCGGCGTCGAGGGGGTGGACCTTGCCCCAGTGCGGGCGCCCGCCGGCGGCCGCGGCGATCTCGGCGAACCCGGTGAAGTACTCCTCGCGCGGCGCCCCGACGTACTGGTGGATCGCGACGTAGGCGGTGTCGCGGCCGTACGCGGTGGAGAGCCACACGTCGTCGGCGGCGGCGACACGGACCTCGACCGGGAAGAGCACCGGGTGCTCGAGGCGGGGGACCAGCGCGCGCAGGTCGTCGAGCACGCCGGCGAGCCGGTCGCGCGGGAACGCCCACTCGGACTCGACGAACCGCACCCGGCGCCGGGTCGTGAACACGCGGTGGGAGCGGTCGCCGTACTCGCGCGCCGAGAGCACCGACCCGGCGACGCGGCCCAGGGGCACGGCGGTGCGCGGGAGGGCGCGCGCGACCCGGCACAGCGCCCCGAACGCGGCGTTCTCGACGACGTCGTACTCGAGGAACCGCCGCACCGGGTGCAGCGGCGGCGGCGCGTCCGCGGGGTCGACGCGGGTGTTCCGCTTGACGAGAGCCTGGCTGCCGTACGGGAACCAGTAGAACTCGACGTGATCGGCCCCGTCGTCGTCGCCGGTGAGCAGCGCGTCGAGGCCGGTCAGGACGTCGTCGAGGGGCTCCGGGCGCTCGACCGCGCGCAGCGTGAACGCCGGCACGCACTGCAGGGTGAGTCCGGTGACGACGCCGAACGCGCCGAGCCCGATCCGCGCCGCCTCGAAGAGCTCGTCGCCCGCCGAGCAGTGCACGACCGAGCCGTCGGCGAGCACCAGGTCGAGCGCGACCACCTGCGTCGCCACGCCGCCGAGCCGCGCGCCGGTGCCGTGGGTGCCGGTGGCGACGGCTCCCGAGATCGTCTGGGCGTCGATGTCACCGAGGTTCGCCATCGCGAGCCCGTGCGCGTCGAGCGCCGTGTTGAGCGCGCGCAGCGTCGTCCCGGCGCGGACCCGCACGCGCCCGGTCGTCGTGTCCAGCGTGTCGACGCCCGCCCAGTGCCGCAGGTCGATCGCGTGCGCGTCGGTCGCGGCGAGCGGGGTGAACGAGTGCCCGCTGCCGCGGGGGCGCAGGTGCGAGCCGCGGGCCGCGCGCACGGCCGCGACGACGTCGTCGACCGAGCGGGGGAGGTGTACCCGTGCCGGGGTGGCGGTGACCGTGCCGGCCCAGTTCCGCCAGGTGCCGCGACTCACGCCGAGCACCGTAACCTCCGGCGGGTGATCAGCAGCTGGGATCGCGCCACCGCCGAGCTCGACCCGCCGTTCGCGATCGTCGACCTCGACGCCTTCGACGCCAACCTCGACGACCTGCTCGCCCGCGCGGCCGGGCTCCCGATCCGCCTGGCCACCAAGTCGGTGCGGTGCCGCGGCCTGATCGAGTACGTCGTCGACCGGCCGCCGGGCATCGGGCGGCTGATGTGCTATTCGCTGCGCGAGGCGCTCTGGCACCAGGAGAACAGCACCAGCAGCGACATTCTCGTCGGCTACCCGACGGTCGACCGTGCGGCGCTCTGCGGCTTCGACGACGGCGCGCGGGCGGAGATCACGCTGATGGTCGACTCCGTCGCGCACCTCGACCTGATCGACGACGCCGTGGGCGCCCGGCACCCGGAGCTGCGCGTGTGCCTCGACCTCGACGCGGCGTGGCGTCCCGTGCCGGGCCTGCACATCGGCGCCCGGCGCTCCCCGGTGCGCACGGTCGACGCGGCCGTGGCGCTCGCCCGCGCGATCGCCGACCGGCCGAACTTCCGCCTCGTCGGGCTGATGTCCTACGAGAGCCAGATCGCGGGCGTACCGGACGCCATCGGCTCCCGGGTTCGCGATCTGGCCGTCCGGTGGATGCAGCGGCACTCGGCCGCCGAGCTCGCCGAGCGCCGCGGCGCGGTCGTGGCGGCCGTGCGGGAGCTCGCCGACCTGGAGTTCGTCAACGGCGGCGGCAGCGGCAGCGTCGAGACCACCCGCGCGGACCCGTCGGTCACCGAGATCGCGGCCGGCTCGGCGCTCATGGGCTCGACGCTGTTCGACGGCTACACCCGCATGCGCCCGCGGCCCGCACTCGCCTACGCCCTGCCGGTCGTGCGCCGGCCCGACGACCGCACCGCCACCCTCGCCGGCGGCGGCTGGGTGGCCTCGGGGCCCGCCGCGGCGTCCCGGCTACCGAGCCCGATCCGCTCGGACCTCCGGTTGACCGGCACCGAGGGCGCCGGGGAGGTACAGACGCCGGTGCAGGGCGAGCACGTGCCCGGGCTCGGCGAGCGCGTGTGGATGCGTCCCGCCAAGGCCGGCGAGCTCGCCGAGCACGTCCGGCAGTACCACATGATCCGCGGCGACCGGATCGTCTGGACCACCGAGACCTACCGCGGCGAGGACCGTGCCTTCGGTTAGCGCTGCTCCTCGGGCCCGCCGGGCACCCAGAGGACGTCGCCACCCGGGTTGGCGACGCGGCCGAGGATGAACAGCAGGTCCGAGAGCCGGTTGAGGTAGTGCGCGGGGAGCCGGCTGGTGCGCTCCGGGTCGGCCGCGATCACCGCCCAGGTGCTGCGCTCCGCGCGGCGGGTGACGGTGCGGGCGACGTTGAGGTACGCCGCGGCCGGGGTGCCGCCGGGCAGGATGAACGAGTTGAGCTTGGGCAGGCCCTCGTTGAACGTGTCGCACCAGCCCTCGAGCCGCTCGACCTGGCGCTCGGTGACGCGCAGCGGCGGGTACTCCGGGTCCTCCACGATCGGCGTCGCGAGGTCGGCGCCGACGTCGAAGAGGTCGTTCTGGATCTGCTGCAGCGGGGCGACGATCGCCTCCGGCGGCGCCCCGACCGACAGCGCGACCCCGATGGCGGCGTTCGCCTCCTCGGAGTCGGCGTAGGCCGACAGCCGCGGGTCGGTCTTGGGTACCCGCGAGAAGTCCGAGAGACCTGTGGTCCCGTCGTCGCCGGTGCGCGTGTAGATCCGGGTCAGGTGAACGGCCACGGCGTCAGTCTAGGGACGGCGCGAGGTGGTCGGCGGCCGCGAGCACCGACGTGGTCCCGGGCGAGCGTGGCCGTTGCCCCCGCCGCCCCGTCCGTTCGGACGCACCGCGCTCCGCCGACGGGGCCTCGCCGGTGGGCGGGTAGCGTCCCCGCGCGATGAACGAGCACTTCGTGGTGCAGGGCTCCGGGCCGCTGGAGGGCGCGGTCGACGTCGTCGGCGCCAAGAACAGCGTGCTCAAGCTGATGGCGGCCGCGCTGCTGGCCGAGGGCCGGACGGTCATCACGAACTGCCCGGAGATCCTCGACGTCCCCCTCATGGCCGACGTGCTGCGCAGCCTCGGGTGCGCCGTGGCCGTGGCGGGCGACACGGTGACGATCGACGTGCCGCGCGAGCTGGCGCCCGAGGCCGACTACCGGTCGGTGTCGCGGCTGCGCGCCTCGGTGTGCGTGCTCGGTCCGCTGGTCGCCCGCTGCCGCCGCGCCGTCGTGCCGCTGCCCGGGGGCGACGCGATCGGCTCGCGTCCCCTGGACATGCACCAGGCCGGGCTGCGCCTGCTCGGTGCGTCGAGCGAGATCAACCACGGCTGCGTCGTCGCGGGCGCGGAGACCCTGCGCGGCGCCCAGATCTGGCTCGACTTCCCGAGCGTCGGGGCCACCGAGAACATCCTCATGGCGGCCGTGTTCGCCGAGGGCACGACGGTGATCGACAACGCGGCGCGCGAGCCCGAGATCGTCGACCTCGTGACGATGCTCCAGCAGATGGGCGCCAAGATCGAGGGCGGTGGCACCTCGACGCTCACGGTGCACGGCGGCGGCGCGCTCACGCCCACGACGCACCGCGTCATCGGCGACCGGATCGTCGGCGCGACCTGGGGTTTCGCGGCCGCGATGGCCGGCGGGGACGTCACCGTCCACGGCGTCGACCCCCACCACCTCGACCTCGTGCTCGACCGTCTGGGGCAGGCCGGCGCCGAGGTCTCGGCGAACCCCGACGGCTTCCGTGTGCTGATGGCCGGCCGGCCGCGCTCGGTGGACTGGGTGACGCTGCCCTACCCGGGCTTCGCCACCGACCTGCAGCCCATGGCCATCGCCCTCTCCGCCATCTCCGAGGGCACCTCGATGATCACCGAGAACGTGTTCGAGGGGCGCTTCAGGTTCGTCGAGGAGATGGTCCGCCTGGGCGCGGACGCCCGCACCGACGGGCACCACGCCGTCGTCCGCGGCGTGCGGCGCCTCTCGTCGGCGCCGGTGTGGGCCTCGGACATCCGGGCCGGGGCGGGCCTCGTGCTCGCGGGGCTGTGCGCGGACGGGGCCACCGAGGTCTGGGACGTCGCCCACATCGACCGCGGCTACCCGCTGTTCGTCGAGAACCTCGCCGCCCTCGGCGGCGCCATCGAGCGGATCGTGGCCCCGCCCGTCCGCTGACCCGTGTGAGCAGTTGGCGCCCCCATGGGGGCGCCAACTGCTCACATGCTGTGGAGGACCACGCGGGCGTCGGCGGCGTCGGCCGGGAAGGCGAGCAGGCGCCAGCCGTCCTCGCCGCGGCTCACCGTCACCCGCACCTTCTCGCGCGCCAGCTTCGCGACGAGGACGTCGGCGGCCTCGCGGGTGGGGACGGTGGCGACGGTCTCGAGCAGGCCGAGGTCGCCGTTCTCGTCGGGCAGGGCGCCGGTGGGGCCGCGGCCGAACGTGTAGCGCAGGACGCCGGCGAGCAGGATGAGCAGCGAGATCGCCAGGAGAATCGGGGTGATGTCGCCGACCATCCCGTCAGTGTGACCGGTCCGGCTCCGCTCCGCGCGGGCGCTGACGGATGGTCCAGCTCCGCTCCGCTGCGCGTCCCACCTGACCGATCCTGTGGCTGACGGCATCCCACACCGCGACCCCACACCCCGACCCGTCGGTAACATCAGCGGGTCACCCGCGGAGGTGACGACACGCAGCGGAGGTGCTCACTCGTGCCGTACCCCAGCGACGACTCCCGCGACCGGCCGTGGGTCATGCGGACCTACGCCGGCCACTCGTCGGCGCGGGCCTCGAACGAGCTCTACCGGCGCAACCTGGAGAAGGGCCAGACCGGGCTCTCGGTCGCCTTCGACCTGCCCACGCAGACCGGCTACGACCCCGACGCCGAGCTGGCGAAGGGCGAGGTCGGCAAGGTCGGCGTGCCGGTGTCGCACATCGGCGACATGCGGGCGCTCTTCGACGGGATCCCGCTCGACGAGGCCAACACCTCGATGACGATCAACGCGACGGCGATGTGGATGCTCGCGCTCTACGTCACCGTCGCCGACGAGCAGGGCGCCGACCGCGCGAAGCTGGCGGGCACCACGCAGAACGACATCGTCAAGGAGTACCTCTCGCGCGGGACCTACGCCTTCCCGCCCGCGCCGAGCGTCCGGCTGATCACCGACATGATCGCCTGGACCTACACGAACGTCCCCAAGTGGAACCCGATCAACATCTGCAGCTACCACCTGCAGGAGGCGGGGGCGACGCCGACGCAGGAGGTCGCCTACACGCTCTCGACCGCGATCGCCGTGCTCGACGCGGTCCGCGACTCCGGCCAGGTGCCCGAGGAGGACTTCGGCACCGTCGTCGGGCGCATCTCGTTCTTCGTCAACGCCGGGCTCCACTTCATCGAGGAGATCGCGAAGCTCCGCGCCTTCGCCCAGCTCTGGGACGAGCTCTGCCGGGAGCGCTACGGGGTGACCGACGCCAAGATGCGGCGGTTCCGCTACGGCGTGCAGGTCAACTCGCTGGGCCTCACCGAGGCGCAGCCCGAGAACAACGTGCAGCGCATCGTCCTCGAGATGCTCGCGGTGACGCTGTCCAAGGACGCCCGCGCCCGCGCGGTCCAGCTGCCGGCGTGGAACGAGGCCCTCGGCCTGCCGCGCCCGTGGGACCAGCAGTGGGCGCTGCGGATGCAGCAGGTGCTGGCCTACGAGACCGACCTGCTCGACCACGACGACATCTTTGCCGGCTCGCACGTCATGGAGGCCAAGACCGGCGCGATCGTCGAGGGCGCCCGCGCCGAGATGGCCAAGGTCGCCGAGATGGGCGGGGCCGTGCCGGCCGTCGACTCCGGCTACATGAAGTCCCAGCTCGTGTCGTCGCTCGCGGCGCGCCGCCAGCGGCTGGAGTCCGGCGAGGACGTCGTCGTCGGGGTCAACAGGTTCACCTCCACCGAGCCCAGCCCGCTGCAGGCCGAGGGCGCCGAGGCGATCTTCACCGTCGACAGGTCGGTGGAGGACGAGGCGTCCCGCGCGGTGCAGGAGTGGCGCTCGTCGCGCGACCAGGAGGCCGCCGACGCCGCCATGACGCGCCTGCAGGAGGCCACCCGCGGCGACGAGAACCTCATGGAGGCCACGCTCGAGTGCGCCCGCGCGGGCGTGACGACCGGCGAGTGGGCGGCCGCGCTGCGCGACGTGTTCGGGTCCTACCGGGCCCCGACGGGCGTGTCGGGCGCGACCTCGGGGGCCGGCGAGGCGCCCGAGGAGCTCGCCGACGTGCGGGCGCGCGTGCGACGCACCGCGGAGGAGATGGGCGTGTCGTCGCTGCGCATGCTCGTCGGCAAGCCCGGTCTCGACGGCCACTCCAACGGCGCCGAGCAGATCGCCGTCCGCGCGCGCGACGCCGGCTTCGAGGTGATCTACCAGGGCATCCGCCTGACCCCCGCCGAGATCGTCGCGGCGGCGGTGCAGGAGGGCGTGCACGTCGTGGGCCTGTCGGTGCTCTCGGGCTCGCACCTGCAGGTCGTCCCCGCGGTGCTCGACGGGCTCGCCCGCGCGGGCGCCGACGACATCCCGGTCGTCGTCGGCGGGATCATCCCGCCCAACGACGCCGACCAGCTGCAGCGCCTCGGTGTGCAGCGCGTCGTCACGCCGAAGACCTACTCGCTGACCGGGATCATGGGCGAGTTCGTCGACGTCGTGCGGGAGGCGAACGGGCTCGACTCGCCGTCGCCGGCACCCGTCGCGGGCGGCTGAGTCAGCTCGGCACCTTGTCGAGGAACCCGTGGACGGTGCGCAGGCGGCCGTCCTCGGCGATCTCCGCGACGTCGAACCCGACGACCACGGGCTCGGCACCGGCGGGTCCGAGGTGCCAGGTGAACCGGACGACGTCGTGGTGGGCGTCCACCAGCTCGCCGCGCGAGAACTCCAGGCCCGCGAACTGCTGCTGCGCGCCGGCGATGAGGGCGTCGACGCCGTCGTGCCCGGTGACGTCGGCCAGCGGGTCGACGTAGCGGGCGTCCGGGGTGAAGACGGCGGCGACCGCCTCCTGGCGGGCAGCGGGGTCGGTCGCGTTCCAGGCGGCGAGGTAGCGGTCGACGGTGGTCGTGGCGTCCATGGGGACCTCCCTGGTCGGTACGGGGTCGGTGGGTCCCTCGACACTGGCCCGGCCGCGGTAGCCGGGTCGATGACCTCGCAGGTCATGGACGATCAGCGCCGCGCGGGTCGACGCTGGAGCCCGTGACCCCCGACGAGCTCGTCGCCGCCATGCCCTTCGCCGTCGCCCTCGGGATGCGGATCGAGACCGCCGACGCCGACGAGACCGTCGCGGTCCTGCCCTGGTCGGACACGAACACGACCCTCGGCGGCCTGCTGCACGGCGGCGCGGTGATGACGCTCGCCGACACCGCCGGCGCGGTGTGCGCGTTCCTCGGCCTCCCGCCCGGCGCCCGCACGGCGACGACGCAGTCCGGCACCCACCTGCTGCGCGCGGTGTCGGGCTCCGACGTGCGGGCGACGGCGCGCCCCGTGCACCGTGGGCGCACCCAGGTCGTCGTGCAGACCGACCTCACCGACGACCGCGGCCGCCTCGTCGCCCGGACCACCCAGACGCAGGCCGTGATCCCGGGCTGACGGCTACTCGTCGTCGTCGCGGGCGCCCCGGCGCTTGAGGAACGAGAAGCCCGGGATGCCGTCGATGGCCTGGCGGAGGTCCTTGGTGACGTCGAGCAGCTCGTGGAGGTCCGGTCCGACGCGGTCGAGCGTCGCGAGGATCGGCATGATGTCGGTGACCATGTGCTCGGTGAACTGCGGCATCTGGTCGACCAGCTTGATCGCCGCGTCGACCTCCTCCGGGCTCAGCTCGTCCACGAACTTGCCGGCCAGCGGGGCGCCGCGCTCGAGCATCGGCCGGTAGAGGTCCAGCAGCTCCTGGGCCGAGCGGCTCGTGGCGCCGGCGCCCTCGACGATCTCCCGCGCGCCCTCGGTGATGCCCTTCGCGTCGCCGACGACGCCCTCGGCGCCGCTCGTGATGGACCGCGCGGAGTCGACGACCTCGCTCGCCCCGCCCGTGATCGCGCGCGCCGACGTCACGACCTCCTCGGCGCCGCTGGTGATCAGCCGGGCCGAGGCGACGACCTCGTCGGCGCCGCTGGTGATCGACCGCGCGGAGCCGACGACCTCCTCCGCCCCCAGGGTGATCTTCCGGGCGCTGCCGACGACCTCCTCCGCGCCGCTGGTGATCGTGCGGGCCGAGCCGACGACGTCGTTCGCGCCGTCGGTGATGCGCCCGGCCTCGGTGATGACGCCGTCGATCCGTCCGACGATCCCGTCGGCGCGGTCGACGAGGCCCTCGACGCGTCCGGCCAGGAGCCCCAGCACGCCGACCAGGCGCGTCACCTCGTCGAGCAGGGCGTCGACGCGCCCGGGCAGGCGCGCGCCGACGTCGACGACCTCGCCGACCCATCCCGCGAGCGCGCGGCCGTTCTCCACCACCTCACCCGGCGTGGGGACCGACAGCGGACCGAGACGCACCAGCGACATGTCCCCACTGTGCCCGTTCCCCTGTGCCCGTCAGTCGCCGCGGAGCATCAGCAGGGCGTAGGCGGCGAGGGTCTGGGCGTCGGTGATCTCGCCCGCCCGGGCACGGGCCTCGAACTCCGCGCGCGGCACCCAGGCGAAGCGCATGTCGGCCTCGGTGTCCTCGCGCTCGGGCTCGCCCGCCGTGAGGTCGGTCGCGAGGAACGCGCGGCCGCGCTGGGAGGACAGACCGGGAGCGACGTCGAGCAGGCCGAGGTAGGTGAACGTGCCCGCCCGCAGGCCCGTCTCCTCGCGGAGCTCGCGCGCCGCCAGCTCCTCGGGCGGCATCTCGGCGCGGTCGGGCGCGGTGCCCTGCGGGAACTCCCAGCGCCGCACGCCGAGCGGGTAGCGGTACTGCTCGACCATGGCGAGGTGGTCGTCGTCGAGGGCCAGGACCAGCGCGTAGTCGGGCTTGTCGACCACGGCGTAGATGCCGTCGGCGCCGTCGGGGCGCCGGATCGCGTCCTCGCGGAGCGTCATCCAGGGGTTGGCGTAGACCTGGCGGCTCGCGCGCGTCTCCACGGCCTGTAGATCGTGCCCGATCATCATCAGCGCCGGGTTGCTAGGGTGAGCCCGCACGAGCGCAGTGACGGGCACCGACGGGAGAGCGCGCCGCCATATGAGCACGATTATCGCCGAGATCGTCGGAATCCTGATCATCGGCTACCTGCTGTACCGCTACGTGCTGCCGCCGCTGCGCACGATGACGCAGAACCGCGAGGAGCAGATCCGCCAGCAGGTGGAGGACTCCAAGGCCGCCCGCGAGCGCCTCGAGGCCGCGCAGCAGAAGTATGCGCAGGCCATCAAGGACGCCGAGCACGACGCCTCCCGCATCCGCGACGACGCCCGCGCCGACGCCGACCGGATCATCGAGGAGATCCGGCAGAAGGCCGAGGAGGAGGCGGAGCGCACCCGCCGCCGCGGCGAGGAGGCCCTCGAGAACGCCCGCCTGCAGGTCGTCCGCGAGCTGAAGTCCGAGCTCGGCAGCCACTCGGTGGCGCTCTCGGACCGCCTCGTGAAGTCCGAGCTCGGCAGCGACGAGGCCAAGCACCAGTCCGTCGACACGTTCCTCGACGAGCTCGAGCGCTCGGCGAACCTGTCGTCCAGCGCGCCGTCGGGCACCCCCACCCAGCGCTCCTGACGCCTCCCGCCAGACTGACCGCGTGCGACTCGTCATCGCCCGCTGCACCGTCGACTACGACGGTCGCCTGACCGCGCACCTGCCCAGCGCGCTGCGCCTGCTGCTGGTGAAGGCCGACGGTTCGGTGAGCGTCCACGCCGACGACCGGGCCTACAAGCCGCTGAACTGGATGAGCCCGCCCTGCTGGCTCACCGAGGCTCCCGGCGTGTGGACGGTGCGCAACAAGGCCGACGAGACGCTGACGATCACCCTCGAGGAGATCGCGCACGACTCGTCCCACGAGCTGGGCGTCGACCCGGGGCTGGTCAAGGACGGCGTCGAGGCGCACCTGCAGGAGCTGCTCGCCGCGCACGTCACGACGCTCGGGGACGGCTGGACGCTCGTGCGCCGCGAGTACCCGACCGCGATCGGCCCGGTCGACCTGCTCTGCCGTGACGCCGGGGGCGCCTCGGTGGCCGTGGAGATCAAGCGCCGCGGCGAGATCGACGGCGTCGAGCAGCTGACCCGCTACCTCGAGCTGCTCAACCGCGACCCCCTGCTGACGCCGGTGGCCGGGGTGTTCGCCGCGCAGCAGATCAAGCCGCAGGCCCGGACGCTGGCCACCGACCGGGGCATCCGGTGCGTGACGCTCGACTACGACGCCCTGCGCGGCGCCGAGGTCGACGAGTTCCGGCTGTTCTGAGCGCGATGGCTCGGCTGGGTCGCGCGCTGGCCCGGCGCCTGGGGCGCGGTCGGCGTGTCCGCGAGCGCCTGCCCACCGAGGTCGACGGCGAGTGCGTGTTCTGCCGGATCGTCGACGGCCGGGGCGAGGCGAGCCGGGTGGCCGAGTCGGACGGGGCGGTGGCGTTCCTCGACCTGCAGCCGGTCACCCCCGGGCACGTGCTCGTCGTCCCGAAGGCGCACGCCGCGCACCTGGCCGACGTCGACGACGCCGACGGCGCGGCGGTGTGGTCGCTGGCGCGGCGCGTGGCGCAGGGGCTGCGCGACGTCGGCCTCGCCGACGGCGTGAACCTCCTGCTCGCCGACGGCGCCGTGGCCTGGCAGACGGTGTGGCACGTCCACCTCCACGTGATCCCGCGCCGGCGGGGTGACGGGCTGCGCCTGCTCGCCGCCTGGACGCGTCCGGGCCGGGCGAGCCTCGACGGCACCGCCGACCGGATCCGCGCCGTCCTCGGGTGATCCTCGGGTGATCGAAGTGCCGATACGGACGCTGAGTGTCTGCGAGGGCACTTCGCTGACCACCTCGCGGCAGTCGCGCCTGACGGCTACCGATGGGTAGATTCCGGGCATGACGAGCACCCGCGACGCGGTGTCGGTGCCCGCGGCTTCGGCGCAGGACACGTTCGACTCCCTCGACCCCCGCTCCGGCGAGGTGATCGCGTCCTACCCGCGGCACACGCCCGAGCAGGTCGAGGCGACGGTCGCCCGGGCGCGGCGCGCGGCGCGGTGGTGGGCCGACCTCGGGTTCGACGGCCGGGCGCGCAAGCTCGCGGCGTGGCGCCAGCTGATCGACCGCCGCCGCGAGGAGCTGGCCGCGGTGGTCAGCCGCGAGACCGGCAAGCCGATGGACGACGCGCGGATCGAGGGCATCCTCGCGCTCGACCACCTGCACTGGGCCGCGACGTACGCGGCGAAGGTCCTCGGCCCGCGCAACGCCGCCGCCGGCCTGCTGATGATCAACCACAGGGCCACCGTCGAGTACCCCCCGCTGGGCGTCATCGGGGTGCTCGGGCCGTGGAACTACCCGGTGTTCACGCCGATGGGCTCGATCGTCTACGCCCTGTCGGCCGGCAACACCGTGGTGTTCAAGCCCAGTGAGCTTACGCCCGGCGTCGGGAAGTGGCTGGTCGACAGCTTCGCCGAGGCGGTCGGCGACGGCGGCGACCAGGTGTTCCAGCTCGTCACGGGCGAGGGCGAGACGGGCGCGGCGCTGTGCCGCGCCGGGGTCGACAAGGTCGCGTTCACCGGGTCGACGGCCACGGCGAAGAAGGTCATGGCCACGTGCGCCGAGCGCCTGACGCCGGTGCTCGTCGAGTGCGGCGGCAAGGACGCGCTGCTCGTGGACGCCGACGCCGACCTCGACGACGCGGCGGCGGCCGTGGTGTGGGGCGCCATGTCCAACGCCGGCCAGACCTGTGTCGGCGTCGAGCGCGTCTACGTCGTCGACGAGGTGGCCGAGGACCTGCTCGACCGGGTCGCGCGCCGCGCCGCCACCGTCGCGCCGAGCGGGGCCGCGGACGCCCAGTACGGGCCGATCACGATGCCCTCGCAGCTCGGGGTCATCTCCGGCCAGATCGACGACGCGCTCGCCCGCGGCGGACGCGCCGTGGTGGGCGGCCGCGACTCGGTGCGCGCGCCCTACGTCGAGCCCGTCGTGCTCGCCGACGTGCCCGAGGACTCCACGGCCGTCACCGACGAGACCTTCGGCCCGACCGTCGTGGTCAACCGCGTCCGCGACATCGACGAGGCCGTCGAGCGGGCCAACGCCTCGCGCTACGGGCTCGGGGCCTCGGTGTTCGCGAAGAAGCGCGGCCACGACGTCGCACGCCGCCTGCGCGCCGGGATGGTGTCGGTCAACGGCGTCATCGCCTTCGCCGGCATCCCGTCGCTGCCCTTCGGCGGCGTCGGCGACTCCGGTTTCGGGCGCATCCACGGCGTCGACGGGCTGCGCGAGTTCACGCGCCCGCTCGCGATCTCCGAGCGCCGCTTCCGCAGCGTCAACATCATGACGTTCGACCGCCCGGGCTGGATCGTGAAGATCCTCGCCGGGCTGGTCAGCGTGCTCTACGGTCGGAGGCGCTGATCACCTGACGCGCGGTCCCTGCGGGGGAGGCCGACCGGCGGCGTCCCGGCGAGAGGACCGCCATGCCCCTCGGTGACACCGTCCGGGTCGACGACCGGACGCTCCTGGTGACCGGCCAGGAGCTCGACATCGCGCACGACCAGCCCGACGTCGGCAACGCGCTGGTCCACCGGACGGGCGAGCACCTGGTGCTCGTCGACACCGGCGTCACCACGGGGTTCCGGGACGCCCTGCGCCGCGCCGTCGAGCAGGTCGGGCCGTGGTCGCGCCTGCTGCTGATCACCACCCACGGGCACACCGACCACGTCGGCAACAACGACCTGGTCGACGAGCTCGCCGCCGAGCGCGGGGTGACCGCCGAGCACTGGGTCTCCGCTCGCGACGTCGAGCAGATGCGCGACCCGGTGTCCTACTGGGAGCACGCGTTCGACCGGCTCACCGGCGTCGCCCCGATGCCCGCGCCCCCGGACCTGTCGGCGAAGAAGGTCGTCTCGCTGTTCCAGCCCCTGCACCCGTTCGGGGCGACGACGCGGGTCCTCGAGGAGCGCCCGCTCGAGCGGCTGTCGCTCGGCCCGGTGCGGATGACGGGGTGGTCCTTCGCCGACGGCGCGGTCCGGGTGCTGCGCAGCCAGGGCCACTGCGCGGGCCACGTGATCGTCCACCTCCGCGACGCGGGTCTCGTCCACCTCGGCGACGAGGTCAACGGACCGTGCGGCGCGATGCGGGACGCCGACCAGCTCAAGCTGGCGACGGTCTTCGGCGCGGTCGCCACGGCGGCTGCCGACGGCGCGGTCTCGGTGATCACCGAGGGCCACGACGACACCGTCCGGCGCGGGCCCGACGCGGTCGCGCACCTGGACGGCGTCCTCGACCAGGTCGTGGCGCTGCAGGAGGCCGCCCTGGAGATCACGCGCGGGCACGACACCGTGGCCCCCGGCGAGTTCACGACCGACCTCGGTCGCCGGGTCGCCGAGCTGGGCGGCGGCGGCGGCCCGAACCCGAACCCCGTGTTCAGCGGGATGATGGCGGTCAACATGCTCGGCGAGCTCGGGCTGCGGCCGCCGCACGGCCACACCGACCAGCCCTGGTCGCGGCCGGTGCCGGAGAACCCGGCACCGGTCGCCGGGATGCCGCACGGCCTCGCCGTCGTGCCCGCCGCCGCGGCGATGGTCGGCTGGAAGCTGCGCGGGCGCGACAGGTGAGCACCGCACCGGAGGACACCGTCGTGGACCCGAAGCGGTGGCTCGTGCTGGTCGCCATGACCGGCTCGCTGTCCATGATCATGCTCGACCAGACGGTCGTGTCGGTGGCGCTGCCGACGATGGGCCGCGAGCTCTCGTTGAGCCCCGGAGCGCAGCAGTGGGTGGTCAACGCCTACGTGCTGGCCCTCGCCGCCCTGGTCGCCCTCGGGGGCAAGGCCGCGGACCTGCTCGGACCGCGGCGGGCGTTCCGCTCCGGGGTGACCCTGTTCTTCCTGGCCTCGGTGGGCTGCGGGCTGGCCCCGGCCGGAGCGCTGGGCGAGGCGACGATCATCGCCTTCCGGGCCCTGCAGGGCGCGGGCGCGGCGCTGATGGTGCCGGTGTCGGCGGCGATCGTCATCGCGGCGTTCGGGCCCAGCGAGCGCGGCCGCGCCATGGCGATCTTCGCCGGCATCAGCCAGGTGTTCGTGGCGCTCGGCCCGCTGATCGGCGGGCTGCTCACCGAGTACGTGACCTGGCGCGCGGTGTTCTTCCTCAACGTGCCCGTCGGCATCGCGACGCTCGTGCTCGTGGCGATCGCCCCGGTGCCCGCCGAGCGGGTCCCCGGCACGGTCGTGCGGCCCCTCGACGTCGCGCTGGTCGTCGCGGGCCTCGCCGCGACCACGTTCGCGATCCAGGCCGCGGGCGCCGTCGGTCTCTCCCCGGGCGTCCTGGCCCTGCTCGCCGCCGGGGTCGGGGCGACGGCCTGGTTCGTCGTGCGGCAGATCCGGTCGAGCGATCCCCTCATCCACGTGCGGCTGTTCACCGACCGGGGCTTCACCGGCGCTGCCGTCGTCATGGGTTTCGTCCAGTTCGGGCTGCTCGGGCTCGTGCTCTACAGCTCGATCTACCTGCAGGAGCTGCTGGCGTTCGGGCCGATGCAGGCCGGGCTCGCGGTGCTGCCGCTGATCCTGCCGCTGACGCTGGCCGCCCAGATCGGCGGCCGGTGGTACGACCGGGCCGGCGTGCGGGGCCCGGTGCTCACGGGCCTCGCTCTCTGCGCGGTCGGCACGGTGGTCTGGCTGCTCGCCCTGCCCGGTCTCGACTACGCGACCCAGACCCCGGGGATGGCCCTGGTCGGCGTCGGTCTCGGGCTCACGCTGTCGCCGACGAACACCGACGCCCTGTCGCGGGTGGCGAACGCCGAGCGCACCCAGGCCTCCGGGGTCGTCCAGACGGTCCGCCAGCTCGGCGGCACGCTCGGCATCGCGGTGATCGGCGCCGTCGTGATCGCGGCCGACGGGGAGCAGCCGGGCCGCACCGCGGCGCCCGGGGGGATCGCCGCGGGGTTCTGGGTGGCGGCCGGCGCGTTCGCCCTCGCGGCGCTGGTCGGGGCCGCGCTCCTGTCGCGTCGGGCGCCGCGCCCTACCGGAACGGTCAAGTTACCCGCTGGTACGAACCCGTCCGTCGGGCCCGGGTGAGACGCCGCCCTCCATGGCAGGATCGCGCCCCGGGGCAGGTGAGAGCGTGTCCCGTGCAGCGGTACTGACAACGGTCGTCGGCAGGAAGGTCTCGACGTGGCGCGCGAATTCGCCCGGGTCGGAGTGGTCGGTCTCGGCACGATGGGAGCCGGGATCGTCGAGGTGTTCGCCCGCGGCGGCATCGAGGTCGTCGCGGTGGAGATCGACGAGGCGTCGGCCACCAAGGGCCGCGAGACGCTCGAGGCGTCGACCCAGCGGGCGGTCGACCGCTCGAAGCTCGCCGCCGACGACCGCGAGGCGCTGCTCGGCCGCGTGCGCGTCTCCACCAACCTCGACGACCTCGGCGACGCCGACCTCGTGGTCGAGGCCGTCCCCGAGCGCCTCGAGCTCAAGGCCGACGTGTTCTCCAAGCTCGACAAGGTGTGCGGCCCGGACACGATCTTCGCGTCGAACACCTCGTCGCTCTCGATCACCGAGCTCTCGGTGCGCACCGAGCGTCCGCACCAGGTCGTCGGCATGCACTTCTTCAACCCGGCGCCGGTCCAGGCGCTCGTCGAGGTCGTGCGCACCGTCGTCACCGACCCCGAGGTGCTCTCCGACGTCACCGGACTCGCCGTGCAGCTCGGCAAGAGCCCGGTGGTGTGCGGCGACCGCGCCGGCTTCATCGCCAACAACCTGCTCTTCACCTACCTCAACCAGGCCGTCGGGATGTTCGAGTCCCACTACGCCGGGCGCGAGGACCTCGACGCCGCCATGCGCTTCGGCTGCGGCTACCCGATGGGCCCGCTGGCGCTGATGGACCTCATCGGGCTCGACACCGCCTACGAGATCCTCGACACGATGTACCGACAGTCGCGCAACCAGCGCCACGCGCCGGCCCCCATCCTCAAGCAGATGATCACCGCGGGGTTGCTGGGCCGGAAGTCCGGGCGCGGCTTCTACACCTACGCGGCCCCGGGCTCGCCCGAGGTCGTCGCCGACTCCCTCACCCCGCCGCCCCCGGGGCAGGAGGCCGGCGACCAGCGCACCGTCGCCACGGTCGGCGTCGTCGGCACCGGCACGATGGCCACGGGCATCGCCGAGGTGTTCGCCAGGTCCGGCTACGAGGTGATCGTGCGGGCGCGCACCGAGGCCAAGGGCGAGGGCGTCGTCGCCGGCATCCGCAAGTCGCTGGAGAAGGCCGTCGTCAAGGGCAAGCTCTCCGAGCAGGCCCGGGACGAGACGCTCGCCCGCGTCCGCCCGACGACCACGTTCGACGACCTCGCGGGCTGCGACCTGGTCGTCGAGGCCGTCGCCGAGGACCTCGAGGTCAAGCAGGCCGTGTTCGGCGCGCTCGACGACGTCGTCAAGCCCGGCGCCATCCTCGCGACCACGACCTCGTCGCTGCCGGTCGTCGAGTGCGCCGCCGCCACGCAGCGCCCCGACGACGTCGTCGGCATGCACTTCTTCAACCCCGCCTCGGTGATGAAGCTGGTCGAGATCGTCAGCCCGATCACCACCGCGCCGGACGTGACGTCGACGGTGCGGGCGGTGACCGCGAAGGTCGGCAAGCACCCGGTGCTCTGCGGCGACCGCGCGGGCTTCATCGTCAACGCGCTGCTCTTCCCGTACCTCAACGACGCGACGGCGATGCTCGAGGCGAACTACGCCACGGCCGACGACATCGACTCGGCGATGAAGAACGGCTGCGGGCTCCCGATGGGGCCGTTCGCGCTGCTCGACGTCGTCGGCCTCGACGTGTCGCTCGCGATCGAGCGCTCCCTCTACCAGGAGTTCCGGGTGCCCGGCTTCGCCCCGGCGCCGCTGCTGGAGCACCTGGTCACCGCGGGCCGGCTGGGCCGCAAGACCGGCCAGGGGTTCCGGGACTACCAGAAGAAGTAGGCCAGGAAGGTCAGGGATGCCCCGCAGGTCCCGTCGCCCCGCCCGCCCCGCACCGGCACCCCCGCCGCTGCGGGGCGGCTGGGTGCGCGAGGAGGACGGGTGGATGGTGCGCTCGATCAGCGGGACCGCGGCCACGAAGACGTACCGCTGCCCGGGCTGCCAGCAGGAGATCCCGCCGGGGACGTCGCACGTGGTGGCGTGGCCCGCCGACGAGGTCCAGGAGGACACCGACCGGCGGCACTGGCACACCGGCTGCTGGCGCCAGGGGCGCCGCTAGCGGCTCGTCGTCGCGCTCCGCTGCTCGGGCGCGCTGGCGCCACCGAGGTCGCCGTCCTCGTCCGGGGTCCGCGACTCGCCGTTGGGCGAGGGCCGGGAGCCCGCGGCCGGCGGGTCGGGCAGGACCGGCCCGGCGGGGGCGTCCTCGTCGGGGAACGCGTCGACGGTGGGCAGCGCCCCGAGCGCCGAGCGCAGGGTGGCGAGCTGCTGGCCGACGCGGTCGCGCAGGCGGCGCATCTCGGCGACCTCGGCGTCCGCCTCGCGCAGCCGGCGCCGGGCCTCGTCGGAGGCGTCCTTGACGTACTTCTCCGCCCGCTCCTTGGACGCCTGCTCGTCGGCCTCGAGCTGGCGCATGGCCTCGCGCCGGCGGGCGGCCATGGCGACGGTGAAGTCGTTCTCGACCTGGTCGCGGCGCTCGCGGCCCTCCGTGTCGAGACGGTCGCGCTCGTGCTCGGCGTCCTGGCGCAGGCGCGTGACGTCGGCGCGGGCGGTGTCCATCACCCCGCGGTGCTCGTCCTCCATCGCGCGGCGGCGGCGGTCGTTGTCGGCGAGGCCCTCGTCGTAGCGGGTGCGGGCCTCCTCGGCCTCGGCCTCGGCGCGCTCGTGGATCTCGCGGGCCTGACGGTGCGCCTCGTCGACGGTGGCGCGGGCCTGCTCCTCGCCGTGCTCGGCGGTCCGGCGGGCGTGGTCGTCGGCCTCGGCGATCTTCGCGCGGGCGTGCTCGTCGGCCTGGTTGGCGGTCCGTCGTGCGTAGTCGTCGGCCTCCTCGCGCACGCGGCGGGCGGCCTCGCCGGCCTCCTCGCGCATCGAGCGCGTCTCGTCCTGGGCCAGCCGCAGCATGCGCTGGAGGCGCTCGGAGAGCCCCTCCATGGTGTCCGGGGGCGCCGAGAGACGGTCGACCTGGGCGCGGAGGTCCTCCACGTGCGCGCGATGGTGGTCGAGGGCGCGCGCGAGCTCGGTCGCCTGCGACACGGCGGCGTCGCGGTCCGCCGTGAGGATGCGCAGGTCGGCCTCGACGCGGTCGAGGTGCTCCTCGACCTGTCCGCGGTCGTACCCGCGGCGCACGACGTCGAAGCCGGTCCCCAGCGGCAACAGTTCGTGCTCGTCAGAGGCCATGCGGCTCACGGTACCGGCGTCGCGGGGATCGCATCACGGACGGGTGAGAGACACGCCCCCACCCGTCCGGACGACACGCCGACGATCCCTCAGACGCCACGGAAGCGGTTGATGCCCTCGAGGTGCTGCTCGCGCTTCTCGGTGTTGGTGACGCCGAGACCCTCCTCGGGGGCGAGACCGAGGACGCCGACCTTGCCCTGGTGGCTGTTGTGGTGGACGTCGTTGGCGGCCTCGCCGGTCTCGTGCAGCGGGTAGACGCGCGAGACCGTCGGGTGGATCTGGCCCTTCGCCACGAGGCGGTTGGCCAGGTAGGCCTCCTTGTAGTTGGCGAAGTGCGACCCGATGATCCGCTTGAGGTTCATCCACAGGTACCGGTTGTCGTACTGGTGCATGAAGCCCGACGTCGACGCGCAGGTCACGATCGTGCCGCCGCGCTTGGCGACGTACACGCTCGCGCCGAAGGTCTCGCGGCCCGGGTGCTCGAAGACGATGTCCGGGTCGTCGCCCCCGGTGAGCTCCCGGATCCGCTGCCCGAACCGCTTCCACTCGCGGGGGTCCTGGGTCTCGGGGTCGGACCAGAACTTGTAGCCCTCCTCCGAGCGGTCGATGATCAGCTCGGCGCCCATCTTGCGGCAGATCTCGGCCTTCTCGGGGCTGGAGACCACGCACACCGGGGTGGCTCCGCCGTTGAGCGCGAACTGGGTGGCGTAGGAGCCCAGCCCGCCCGAGGCGCCCCAGATGAGGACGACGTCGCCCTGGGTCATGTTCGCGCCGTGCGGGCTGACCAGCTGGCGGTAGGCCGTGGAGTTGACCAGACCGGGCGAGGCGGCCTCCTCCCAGGTCAGGTGGTCCGGCTTGGGCATGAGCTGGTTGGTCTTGACCAGGGCCAGCTCGGCGAGGCCGCCGAAGTTGGTCTCGAAGCCCCAGATGCGCTGCTCCGGGTCCATCATCGTGTCGTCGTGCCCGGCGGGGGCCTCGAGCTCGACCGAGAGGCAGTGCGCGACGACCTTGTCGCCGGCCTTCCACATCTGGACGCCCTCGCCGGTCTTGAGCACGACGCCGGCGAGGTCGGAGCCGACCACGTGGTAGGGCAGGTCGTGCCGCTTGGCCAGCGGCGAGATCTTGCCGTAGCGCCGCAGGAAGCTGAACGTCGAGACCGGCTCGAAGATCGACGTCCACACGGTGTTGTAGTTGATGGCGCTGGCCATGACGGCGACCAGCGCCTCACCGGGGGCGACCGCCGGGGTGGGGACGTCGTCGAGGTGCAGGGACTTGCGGGGGTCCTTCTCCCGCGAGGCCATCCCCTCGAACATGTCGGCCTCGTCGGCGTGGACGGTGATGCCTCGATAGGACTCCGGGACCTGGATTCCGTTCAGGGCGGCGGTGTCGTCGGCGAGGATGGCGTCGCGGATGTCCTGCACGTTCTTGCCTCCGGGTGTGGTGCGGTGGCGCGAGGCTACCGACCGGTAACAGTCCTGGGGACCGGGGTGTGAGCGGGTCGGTCCTAGTGGTCGGTGGCCGGCTCGACGAGCTCGACGAGCACGCCGCCGGCGTCCTTCGGGTGCACGAAGTTGACGCGCGAGCCCGCCGTCCCTCGCCGGGGGGCGTCGTAGAGCAGGCGCAGGCCCTTCTCCCGCAGGGTCGCCGTGCTCTTCTCGATGTCGGTCACCCGGTAGGCCACCTGCTGGAGGCCGGGCCCGTTGCGGTCGATGAACTTGGCGATCGTCGATGAATCGTCGAGCGGCGCCAGCAGCTGGACCGCGGGGCCGGCGTCATCACCGGGTGCGTGCAGCATCGCCTCACGCACTCCCTGATCGCCGTTCGTCTCCTGGTGGGTGGCCACCAGGCCGAGGTTCTCGGCGTACCAGGCGATGGCCGCATCGAGGTCGGGTACGGCGATCCCCACGTGGTCGATCGTGGTGATGCCGCTGTCGGCCAGGAGCTCGGTTGCCATGGCGGGCAGGGTAACCATCTGAATCGAAGTGTCCGCTCCGTGACGCAGCGCACGCTCGATTTACCAAGCACGGGCGATCGGGGCCGGCATCGGTAGCCTGCCGCGCCGTGGAGGACCTGGAGCGGCTCGTCGCCGACGCCCGCGAGGGCGTGCCCCGCGCGGTGGGCAAGCTCGTCTCGCTGGTGGAGGACGCGAGCCCGCGCCTGCGCGAGCTCGCGGCGGCGCTGGCCCCCTACACCGGCCACGCCCGGGTCGTGGGACTCACGGGCTCGCCCGGCGTCGGCAAGTCGACGACGACGTCGGCACTGGTCACGGCCCTGCGCGCCGACGGGAGACGCGTCGGCGTGCTCGCCGTCGACCCCAGCTCGCCCTTCTCCGGCGGCGCCCTGCTGGGTGACCGGGTGCGGATGAGCGAGCACGCGACCGACCCGGGCGTGTTCATCCGGTCGATGGCCACCCGCGGGCACCTCGGGGGCCTCGCGGCCGCCACCCCGCAGGCGCTGCGGGTGCTCGACGCGGCCGGCTGCGACGTCGTGCTGGTCGAGACGGTGGGGGTCGGGCAGTCGGAGGTCGAGGTCGTCGCCCTGTCCGACACGACGGTCGTGCTCCTGGCCCCCGGGATGGGTGACGGCGTGCAGGCGGCGAAGGCCGGGATCCTCGAGGTCGCCGACGTCTTCGCCGTCAACAAGGCCGACCGGGACGGCGCCGACGCCACCGTGCGCGAGCTGCAGCACATGATGCGGCTCAACCGCGTGGAGAAGGGCCCGTCGTGGCGCGTGCCGGTCGTGCGCACCGTCGCGTCGTCCGGGCAGGGGATCGACGACCTCGTCGCCGCGCTCGACGACCACCACACCTTCCTCGCCGACCACGACCGCCTCGGCGAGGGCCCCCGCCGCCGCGCCCGCGCCGAGATCGAGGCGATCGCCCTCGCCGACCTGCGCGCCCGCATCCGGTCCCTGGCCGGCTCGACCGCCCTCGACGCCCTGGCCGAGCGGGTCGTCGACGGCGCGCTGGACCCCTTCGCCGCCGCCGACGAGGTCGTGGCCTCGGTGCGGGGCTGACGTCACTGGTCGCAGCGAACGTGCTGCTCGCTGCTTCTACGCGCGCGAAGTCCCCGTTCGCGGCGGGTCAGCGCAGGAGGCCGGCCGCCGGCAGGGCCGCGGAGAGCCAGGGGATGACGACGGCGACCGTCGGGACGACGACGACCGCGGCGGCGACGAGGTAGGTGCCCGTGGCCAGGGCGCGGCCGCCGCAGCGCCGGGCCCGGACGCGTTCGAGGCGGGCGGCGACCTCGGTGTCCCCGGTGGCCACGAACGCCTCGAGCGCCCCGGCCATGGCGGCGTCCGAGCATCGCGCCCGGCCGGCGTCGTCGGCGAGCATCTCGAGCAGCAGACCCACGGCGTCGCGGGCCTGGCGGCTGCGCACGAGCACGGGGAAGGCCTGGTGCAGGGCGACGAAGCCCTCGCGGACGAGGTCGTGGCGGGCGTCGAGGTGTGCCTGCTCGTGGGCGAGGACGGCGCGCAGCTCCTCGTCGTCGAGGGTGTCGAGCGCGCCGTCGGTGACGACCACCCGGGGCGCCCGCCCGGGCAGGCAGTAGGCGAACGGGACCGCGCCGTCGAGGACGCGCAGGACGGTCTTCGCCCCGATCCCGCCGACCGCGGCGCTGCGCTCGGCGCGGTCGAGCAGGTCGACCATGTCCCGGTGCCGGGAGCGGCGCCGGCGGGTGCGCACGGCGAGCATCACGAGCACGCCGAGCAGGCGCAGCACGATGAGGCCGGCGAGGGTCGCGGCGACCGCCACGGCGACGACCATCGGGGTCCCGCGGCGTTCCTCGGGCCCCAGGGCACGCAGCAGCTCCTCGGGCGCGGCGAGCGCGCTGCCCACGGCGGCGAGCACGGCGGCGAGGGCGATCGCCTGCCACAGGACGATGGCGGCCCGGGGGACGCGCTGCGGCCAGTGGGCGCGCGCCAGTACCGAGGGGACGGGGCCGGCCAGCACGAGCGCCAGCACGGCCAGCCACACCGAGGCCATGACCGATCAGTCTGGTCCCGATGCGGCCGAGATCACGACTCGGGGCCGCGATCCTCGCCGTCGTGACGCGGTTCGGGGACCTCGGGGATCACGGCGGGTGGGGGAGGCCCGGTCTGCAGGGCCGCCCGCAGGGCCGCGGCCTCCTCGGGACCCACGCGGTCGACGAACGCCACCAGCGCGGCGGTGCGGTCCTCGCCGACGTCGCCGAGCGCGTCGAGCATGAGCGAGGCCGCCATCTGCTCGCGCGTCGAGGCCGCGACGTAGCGGTAGGCCTTGCCGTCCCGCTCCTGGCGCACGACGCCCTTCTTGGCCAGCCGGCCGAGCACCGTCATCACCGTCGTGTACGCGAGCTCCCGCTCGAGGCCCTCGTGCACCTCGCGGACCGTCAACGGGCCGGGAGCGGCCCACAGCTGCGCCATCACCGCGCGCTCCAGCTCACCCAGGGCCACGTCACGCATCCTAGCCGTGGATCCCCTTGCCAACGCAAGTCGTCGTACTACGCTTGGTCGTACATACGACGCAGCGTCGTAGGTACGGGAGGTCGTCGTGACCGCACTGGAGCTGTCCCGACTGCAGTTCGCCGTCGTGACCGTGTACCACTACCTGTTCGTCCCGCTGTCGATCTCGCTGTCGACCTTGACGGCGCTGCTCGCGACCCTGTCCCATCGGACCGGCGACGCGCGGTGGCAGCGGCTGACCCTGCTCGTGGGCAAGCTCCTCATGATCACGTTCGCGGTCGGTGTCGTGACCGGGCTCGTGCAGGAGTTCCAGTTCGGGCTCTCCTGGTCGGCCTTCGCCCGGTTCTACGGCGACGTCTTCGGGCCGACGCTGGCGATCGAGGGGATGCTCGCCTTCTTCCTGGAGGCCACGTTCCTGGGCCTCTGGTGGTTCGGCGCGGGACGGCTGCGCCCCGCGCTGCACCTGGCGACCATCTGGATCGTCGCGGTCGGCACGCTCCTCTCGGCCTACGTCATCCTCGCGGCGAACGCGTTCATGCAGAACCCGGTGGCCTACACGCTCGACCCCGCCACCGGCCGCGCGCGCCTCGGCAGCTTCGCCGACCTGCTGACCAACGAGGTCGTGCTCGCCGCCTTCCCGCACACCGTCGCCGGGGCGTTCGCCGGCGGGGGTGCGCTGCTGCTGGCGATCGGGGCGTACCGGATGCGGCGGGGGGACACCGCGGGGCAGTGGGTGCGCCTGACCCGGGTCGGGGCGTGGACGACGCTCGTGTCCGGCGCCGCGGTGGCCCTGACCGGCGACCTGCTGGGCAAGGTCATGACCGCGGTCCAGCCGATGAAGATGGCCGCGGCCGAGGCCCTGTACGCGACGCAGTCCGGGGCGCCGTTCTCGCTGTTCGCGGTCGGCGCACCGGGCGCGAAGGAGCCGTTCTTCAGCCTCGACGTGCCGTGGCTGCTCTCGTTCGTGGCCACCGGCACCTTCACCGGCACGGTCCAGGGCATCGACGACCTGCAGGCGCAGTACGTCGCGCAGTTCGGCCCGGGCGACTACGTCCCGGTGGTGCCGATGGCCTACTGGAGCTTCCGCTTCATGATCGGCTTCGGGGTGCTGGCGACGGTCGTGGCCGCGTGGGTCCTGTGGCGGCTGCGGCGCGGCGGGGAGCTGTCCGCGGGCCACGTCGTCGACCGGTGGCTCCTCCGGCTGCTCTGGACCGTCCCGGTGCTGCCCGCGCTCGCCGCCACCGCCGGGTGGCTGTTCACCGAGACAGCCCGCCAGCCGTGGCTGGTCTTCGGGCTCTTCCGCACCGCCGACGGCGTCTCGCCGGGGCTCACGCCGGTCGAGATCGTCGCCTCCCTGGCCGGTTTCGCGCTGGTCTACGGCGTGCTCGCGGTCGTCTGGGTGCGCCTGGTGCTCCGGGTCGCGCGGACGGCGGAGGACGAACCGGCCGTCGCGGAGCCCGAGCCGTCCGACCGCCCCCTCGTCCCTGCGTACTGAGGAGATCGACGTGGACCTCCCGACCCTCTGGTTCGCGCTGGCGATCACCTGCTGGGTGCTGTTCTTCGCGCTCGAGGGCTTCGACTTCGGCGTCGGGGTGCTCGCGGGCGTGCTCGGGCGCGACGACCACGAGCGGTCCGCGGGCGTCACGACCATCGGCCCGGTCTGGGACGGCAACGAGGTGTGGCTCGTGGCCGCCGTCGGCGTCACGTTCGCCGCGTTCCCGGACTGGTACGCGGCCCTGATGAGCGGGCTCTACCTGCCGTTCGTGCTGATCCTGCTCGCGCTGGCCGCTCGCGGGGTGGCGATCGAGTTCCGCGGTAAGGGCGGGACGGCGCGATGGCGCGCGGTGTGCGACGCCGTGCTCGCGACGTCGTCGGTGCTGGTCGCGGCGCTGTGGGGTGCGGTGCTGGGCGTCCTCGCGACCGGCCTCGCGCTCGGCGCGGACGGGGAGGTCGCCGGTGCCGGCCTGGCGCGGTCGCTGGCGCCGCTGGTGTCGGGGCCTGCGCTGCTCGGCGCCGTGCTCGGGGTCGCCGTCGCCCTCGTGCAGGGGGCGACGTTCCTCGGGCTGCGCACGACCGGCCCGCTGCGCGCGCGGGCCCGGATCGCAGCGCTGGGGGCGCTGGTGCCCGCGGCGCTGGTCGTGGCGTTCCTGGAGCCGTGGTGGCTGGTGGGCGTGGCGGTGGTCGCCGCCCTGGTGGCCCTGCGTCGTGAGGTGCTCGCGTTCGCCGCGGCGTCGGTCGCCGTGGCCGGCGGGGCCGTCGCCGTCCTGGCGTCACACCTCCCGGTCGTGCTGCCGAGCACGCTGGATCCGGCGTTCTCGCTGACCGTCGACGGGGCGGCCGCGAGCCCCGGCGCGCTGCGGCTGATCACGGTCGCCGCGGTGGTCGTCCTGCCCGGTGTCGTCGCGTACCAGGCGTTCTCGTACTGGGTGTTCCGGCGCCGGGTGGCGAGCGAGCGGGTGGCGACGTGACCTCGGGCGACGAAGCAGGGCGGAGCCCCACCCGGGGGCCGGTGGACCCCCGGCTGCTCGCGCTGTCCCGCGGCGCGTGGCCCGGGGTGCTCGGGCTGGTGCTCGTCGGCGTCGCGCAGGCCGCGGGCACGGTGGCGGCGGCGCTGGCGGCGGCGTCGGTCGTGACCGCGCTGGTGACCGGGCCCGGGGTGGTGCCGCACGCGGCGATCGCGGTGCTGGCCCTCGTCGTGGTCCTCCGGGCGGGGCTCGCCTGGCTCGGGCCGTGGCTCGCGGCGCGCACCGGCGAGCAGGTGGTGGAACGGGAGCGCGAGCGGCTGCTCGGTCACCTCGCCCACGCCGACGCGCCCGCCGTGGTGCCGCTCGCCGCGCACGGGGTCGACGCGCTGCGGGGCTGGTTCACCGCGACCCTGCCCGCGCTCGTGCTGGCGGTCGTGCTGCCACCGGCGGTGCTCGTGGTGCTGGCGCTCGCCGACCCGACCTCCGCGCTGGTCGTGGCCGTCACGCTGCCGCTGGTGCCGGTGTTCGCGGTGCTGCTCGGCTGGGCGGCCCGTGCCCGCGCACGCCGGGAGTGGGCGGCCGGAGAGCGCCTCGCCGGTCACTTCCTCGACACCGTCGCCGGCCTGGCGACGCTGCGGCTGTTCGGGCGCGCCCACCGGGCGGTCGACACCGTCACCGACCTCGGCGAGCGGCACCGCGCGGCGTCCGTCCGGGTCCTGCGCGTGGCGTTCCTGTCCTCGACGGCGCTGGAACTGCTCGGGACGCTCTCGGTCGGGCTCGTCGCGGTCGGCGCCGGGGTGCGCCTGGTGGAGGGCGCGATGGCGCTGTGGCCCGCGCTGGTCGCGATCCTCCTGGCCGGCGAGGCCCACCGTCCGCTGCGCGAGGCCGGGGCCCGGTTCCACGACACCGCGCGGGCGACCGCGGTGCTCGACGAGCGGGACGCGTTGCTGGCGCCGGCCGTCCCCTCGGGGCTCGTGCGTGCCGTCGCCGACGGGCGGGCGCACGTCCGGGTGCGCGACCTCGCCGTCCGGCATCCCGGCCGTCTCTCCGCAACCCCGGCGGTGCCGGCCCTGGACGCCGAGGGCGGGGAGCTGCTCGTCGTCGCCGGGCCGTCCGGGGCGGGCAAGACGACGCTGCTGCGCGCGTTGTCCGGGACGCTCGACGATGCGGCCGACGCCACGGGCTCGGTCGACGTGCACGGGCGGCTCCTCGTGCTCGGCCAGGACCCGCAGCTGCCGCACGCCGCGACGGTGGGCGAGGCGCTGGAGGAGGCGCCGCCGTCGCTCCTGGGTCGTCTCGGCCTTCCGCTCGACCCGTCGACACCCCTCGCCGAGGCCGGCCGCTCCCTGTCGTCCGGCCAGCGCCGCCGCCTCGCCCTCGCCGCCGTGCTCGGCGACGCCGCCCGCGACCCCGTCGGCGCCGTCGTCCTGCTCGACGAGCCCACGGCGCACCTCGACACCGACACCGAGCGTGCGGTCGTGGCCGAGCTCCGGGAGCTCGCGGGTCGCGGCGCCCTCGTCCTCGCCGTCGCCCACCGCTCCGCCCTGCGCGCCGCCGCCGACCGTGTGGTGGACCTCGCGGCGTCGGGCGTGGATGCAGCGAACGCGCTGTTCGCTGCCTCTATGCGTCGGAACTCCGCGTCCGCGGCGACGGCGGGCGAGGTCCCGGTCGGCGCGAGGGACGCCCTCGCTGCCTCGGACGCAGCGAAGGACGCCCTCGCTCCGCCACCCCGAGCGGACGACGTCGCGGCGCCGAGCTCCGCCGCGAACGGGGACTTTGCGCGCATAGAAGCAGCGAACCGCCCGTTCGCTGCACCATCACGCGAACCCCGGACGCGGCGCGGGCTCCCGATCGCGGTGCTGCTGGGCGCGGGGGCGGCGGTGGCGGGCGTCGCGCTGACCGCCGCGGCGGCGTGGCTCATCGCCCGCGCCGCGGCGCAGCCGCCGATCCTCGTCCTCTCGATCGCCGTGGTCGCGGTGCGCGGGTTCGCGATCGCGCGGCCGGTGCTGCGGCACCTCGAGCGCGTCGCGGCGCACGCCGACGGGCTCGCGCGGGTGGTGCGGTGGCGCCGGCGGGTCGTCGCGGCGCTCGTGCCGCGGGTGCCGGGTGCGGTCGCGGGCCGGCGGGGTCACCTGCTGGCGCGGGTGGTCGACGACGTCGACGTCCGCCTCGACGGCCTGGTCCGCGGGGTGCTGCCGCTGGCCGTCGCGGCGCTCGCGCTGCCGGTGCTGCTCGGCGCCGCCGCGCTGGCGAGCCCGGCCCTCGCGGGCGCGCTGCTGCCCGGGCTGGCGGTCACGGTGGTCGTCGCGCCACTGGTCGCCGCGGTGGCCGCGCGTCGGGCGGCGCCCGCGGTCGAGGAGGGCACCGACGCCCTGCGCGCCGCGGTGGTCGAGACCCACGCCGCCCGCGACGAGCTCGCGGCGCGGGATGCCCTGCACGCCGTCCCCCGGGCGCGGGCCGCTGCCCTCGCCCGCGCCCGGCGGCGGGACGCAGCCGGCGGGGCGTTCGCCGGCATGCTCGCCCAGCTCGGGCTCGGCGCCGCCGCGGTCGCCGCGGCCCTGGCGGCGCCCGCGAGCGCGTCGCCGGAGCTCGCCGCCGTCGCCGTGCTCGCGCCGCTCGCGCTCGGCGAGACCGTCCTCGGGCTGCCCGCGGCGGCCGCCGCCGTGGTGCGGGGCCGGCGGGCGCGTGCCCGCCTCGCGGCCCTCGAGGACCCGGCGCCGCCCGCCACCGAGCCGGCGCGGGCCCGCGGCGTCCGGCGCGGCGACCTCCGCGTCCGCGACCTCACCGCCGGCTGGGGCGCGACGCCCGCGCTGCGCGGCCTGGACCTCGACCTCCCCGCCGGCCGGCGGCTCGGAGTCACCGGGGCCTCGGGGTCGGGCAAGTCGACGCTCGCCGCGGTCCTGCTGCGCCTGCTCGACCCGCGCCACGGCACCGTGAGCCTCGGCGGCGTCGACGCGGCCACGGTCCCGGGCGACGCCTGGCGCCGCGCGGTGGCCCTCGTCGGCGAGCACGACCACGTCTTCGCCACGACCGTCCGCGAGAACCTGCGCTTCGCCGCCCCCGACGCCGACGACGCCGCGCTCGTCGCCGTCCTGCGCCGCGTCCGGCTCGGGATCTGGTTCGACGGGCTGCCCGACGGCCTCGACACCTGGCTGGACGCCGGGTCGGTGTCGGGCGGCGAGCGCCGGCGCCTGGCCACGGCCCGCGCGCTGCTCGCCGATCCGGCGGTGCTCGTGCTCGACGAACCGACCGAGGGACTCGACCCGGCCACCGCGCGCGAGCTGATCGCCGACCTGCTCGACGCGGGGACCGGCCGGACCGTCGTGCTGCTGGCCCACCGTGGCGAGGGGCTCGACCTCGTCGACGAGGTCCGGCACCTCGAGGCCGGGGTGCTGCGGTCGGCTCAGGCGAAGTCGCCCGCAGCGTGACGCACGCGCGAGAGCAGGCCCGTGAGCGTCTCGGTCTGTTCCTCGTCGAGCCCGACGAGGCCGAAGTCGATCGCCGTGACCGCGGCGGTGGCCGCCGCGCACAGCTCGCGGCCGGCGTCGGTGATCTCCACGAGCGTCGTCCGCCCGTCGGTGGGGTGCGGACGGCGGGCGACGAGGCCGGAGCCCTGCAGGCGGTCGACGATGTTGGTGATCGAGGTGGGGTGCAGCTGGAGCCGCTCGCCCATGATCCGCATCGGCAGCGACCCCGCCCGCGAGAACCGCAGCAGCACCAGCGCCTCGTACCGGGCGAACGTCAGCCCGTGCGCGCGCAGCGCCCCGTCGACCGCCTGCTGGAGGATCTGCTGGACGCGCATGACGCTGGTGACGGCGGCCATCGCGCGGGGCTCGCCGATCCGCTCGCCCCAGATCGACGCGGCCCGTGCGATCGGGTCGAACGGCAGCGGCGTGGACGCGGTCATGACGGGCCCGAACCTAGCAGTGGATCCGTGGCAGGCTGGCGGCCGTGATCGTGGCGTTCAGCGTGTCCCCGTCCGGCGTCGGGGTCGACGGGGCACCGGCCGAGGACGGGTCGGTCTCCGAGGCGGTGGCCGCCGCGGTCCGCGTCGTGCGCGCGTCCGGCCTGCCGCACGAGACCTCCTCGATGTTCACCTCGGTCGAGGGCGAGTGGGACGAGGTCATGGACGTCGTGCGCCGCGCGACCGAGGCCGCCGGACGGTACGGCTCGCGGGTCTCGCTCGTGCTCAAGGCCGACATCCGGCCCGGCCACACGGGCCAGATGGAGGCCAAGGTCGCGCGCGTCGAGGAGCGCCTGCGGGGCTGAGTCCGGGCTGGGTCCGGGCCTGAGTCGCCCGCCACCCCCAGGTGGCAGACTTGGCTCCGTGGCACGTCCCGATTCACGCCAGGCGGCCCAGGCCGCAGCTCTGTCCTCGGCGATGGCCGGGGCTGTCGACCTGTCCGGCCTGAAGGCCCGCGCCGAGGCCCGGACGTCGGGCGCCGCGCAGCAGCGGCCCGCCGGCCCCGTCGACCCCGCCGCGGGCGGACCGCCCGCCGGTGGCGCCGGCGGCGGTGCCCCGGTCACCGTCATCGACGTCGACGAGGCCTCCTTCCAGGCCGAGGTGATCGACCGCTCCAACGAGGTCCCGGTCGTCGTCGACCTGTGGGCCGACTGGTGCCAGCCGTGCAAGCAGCTCTCGCCGGTGCTGGAGAAGCTCGCCGCCGAGGGCGGCGGCGCGTGGGTGCTCGCGAAGATCGACGTCGACGCCAACCCGCGCATCGCGCAGGCGTTCCAGGCGCAGTCGATCCCGATGGTCGTCGTCGTCGCCGGCGGCCAGCCCGTGACCCAGTTCCAGGGCGCCCAGCCCGAGCCGCAGCTGCGCCAGTGGATCGCCCAGCTGCTCGACGCGCTGCGCGACCAGATGCCCGGCATCGCCGAGGCCGAGGCGCGCGGTGGGGGCGCCGGTGTGGTCGAGGAACCGGTCGAGGAGCCCGACGACCCGCGCATCGTCGCCGCCGAGGAGGCCCTCGAGCGCGGCGACTACGCCGCGGCGACCCAGGCCTACGAGACGATCCTCGCGAGCGAGCCCGACCACGCCGAGGCGCAGGCGGCGCTCGCGCAGGTGAAGTTCCTCCAGCGCGCCGAGTCCGCCGACCCGTCGGCGATCGCCCGCGCCGACGCCGCGCCGGACGACGTCGACGCCCAGATCGCCGCCGCGGACGCGCAGCTGGCGACCTCGGATGTCGCCGGGGCCTTCGACCGGCTCGTGCAGACCGTGTCGCGCACCGCGGGCGACGACCGCGACCGCGCCCGCACCCACCTCGTCGAGCTGTTCGAGCTCTTCGGCACCGAGGACGAGCGCGTCACCACGGCCCGCCGCGCCCTGGCCCGCGCGCTGTACTGATCGCCCGCCGGCCGTGGCCGGTGAGTGATCGAAGTACCGATACGGACGCTCAGTGTCCGTGACGGCACTTCGCTGACAAACCTCAGACGCCTCGCAGGCACGCGTCGGCGCCCTGGTCGACGCCGGCGCGGAAGACGCGGATGCGTTCGTAGCCGGTGCCCGCGGCCGCGACGCCGTCGGTGCCGCGGGAGGCGGTGTCCTCGCGCAGCAGCAGGGTCACGGCCTCGTCGAGGTCGCCGGGGGAGAGGGCGAAGCCGCTGCCGCCCGTGCCCACCGCGGCGCTGTAGGCCCCGGCGAGGCACAGGGCGGCGCGCCCGCCCTCGGCGCCCGTGGTCGGCTTCCCCATCGCGGCGAGGGCGGCGGTGCCGTAGCGGGAGGCCAGCAGGGTGCCGGTGGCGTAGTCGCCGATGCGGGCGTGGTCGGCGGCGAGGGTGCCGGAGGTGTCGATGTGCACCGCCGACGGTGTTGCGCACCAGGCGACCGGGCCCTGCACCTCGTCGTCGCCGCTGTCACCGCACGTCGCGCGCCCCCGCTCGGAGCCGGGCGTCGCCCACTGCCCGCCGCGCTGGCGCACGAGCCCGCCGAAGAAGCGGTCGAGGTCGGGCTGCATGGACCGGATCAGCGGGTCGAGCCCGAGGTTGCCGCCGGAGTTCTCGTCGTCGGCGGACCGGAAGGACTGCTGGGTGAAGGTGCGGTCCTGGGTGATGCCCGCGCAGGTGGCGGGCGCGCCGTCGAACCCGTCCTGGAACGACGTGACCCGGTCGAACGCGTTCCCGTGGGCGTCGGCGTTGCGCGGGGACGTGCCCACCGGGTCGCGGAAGGTGATCAGCGCGCCCATCGCGCCGTCGATGCCGTCGACACCGGTGCGCAGGTCGGGCAGGGAGCCGTCGCGGACGCGCCGCAGGAAGACACCTGCGTAGCAGTCGGCCTGGGCCTCCAGCACGATCGTCGGCGCCGAGCGCAGCGTGCCGTCGCGGTCGAGGCGCTGCTGGACGCTGTGCCCGAACTCGTGAGAGATCACGACGACGACCGCCGCGTCGCCGAACTCACGCCGCAGCTGCGGCAGCAGGCCCGCCCGGTCCCACGCGATGATGTCGGAGTCCGGGCAGTAGAAGGCGGTGCCCTCGACCTCGCGCGGGTTGCGCAGGCACGGCACCGCCGGGGCGCGCCCGCTGCGTCCCGAGGGGTCGACCGAGTAGTAGCCCTTCAACGGGGCGAACGGCTGGCCGCCCGGGAGCGTCGGGAACGTCTGGCCCCAGTAGCCCTCGAGGTCGCGCAGCACGGCGGCGGCGAGCCGGTCCTGGTCGCTGCCGTCGGTGCCCTGGACGAAGGAGGGGTCGATGCCCGCCGTGACCTCCGGCCCGGCGACGGCCCGCCCGTCCTGCGGGAACGCGCAGGCCGACGTGACCAGGGCGGCGAGGACGGCACAGATCACGATCGACGCCCGCAGCGATCCCCGCACGCGCGACATCATGCCCGCGACGTGCCCCGCGTGGGTGACGATCGGCGAATCACAGGAGCCACATCCGTCACGCCGGCGCGAGCCACAGCACGCCCGACGACGGCAGCGTCACCTCGGCCGAGGCGGGCCGGCCGTGCCACGGCGACGAGGTCGCGATGACCGCACCGTAGTTGCCGACCCCGCGCCCGCCGTAGATCTCGGCGTCGGTGTTGACCACCTCGCGCCAGCGGCCCGCCGACGGCAGCCCGACGCGGTAGTTCGGATGGTCGACCCCGGAGAAGTTGACCAGGCAGGCGACGGCGTTGCCTGCCTGGTCGAAGCGCAGGAACGACAGGACGTTGCCGGTCGCGTCGTTGGCGTCGATCCACGAGAAGCCGGCCGGGTCGATGTCGAGCTCGTACATCGGCGGCAGCGAGCGGTAGGCGGCGTTGAGGTCGCCCATGAGCCGGCGGAGGCCCCCGTGGCGCGGGTCGTCGAGCAGCTCCCAGTCCAGCGAGCGCTCCTCGGACCACTCGCGGACCTGGCCGAACTCGCCGCCCATGAACACCAGCTGCTTGCCCGGGTGCGCCCACATGAAGCCGAACAGCGCGCGCACGCCCGCGGCCTTGCGCTCGTCGTCGCCGGGCTGGCGCGTCCACAGCGAGCCCTTGCCGTGCACCACCTCGTCGTGCGAGAGCGGCAGCACGTAGTTCTCGCTGTACGCGTAGGTCATCGAGAACGTCATCTGGTTGTGGTGGTAGCCGCGGTGCACCGGGTCGCGCCCGACGTAGTCGAGCGTGTCGTGCATCCAGCCCATGTTCCACTTGAAGCCGAACCCGAGCCCGCCGAGGTGCGTCGGGCGCGTGACGCCGGGCCAGGCCGTCGACTCCTCGGCGATCGTCACCGCGCTCGGGTGGTTCTTGTAGACGGTGGCGTTGACCTCCTGGAGGAACGACACCGCCTCGAGGTTCTCCCGGCCGCCGTAGCGGTTGGGCGTCCAGCCGCCGTCGGGCCGCGAGTAGTCGAGGTAGAGCATCGAGGCGACGGCGTCGACGCGCAGCCCGTCGATGTGGAACTCGTCGAGCCAGTACAGCGCGTTGGCGACGAGGAAGTTGCGCACCTGCGAGCGCCCGAAGTCGAACACGAGCGTGCCCCAGTCGAGCTGCTCGCCGCGGCGCGGGTCGCCGTGCTCGTAGCAGGGGGTGCCGTCGAAGCGCGCGAGCGCCCACTCGTCCTTGGGGAAGTGCGCCGGCACCCAGTCGACGAGCACGCCGATGCCCGCGCGGTGCAGGCGGTCGACGAAGTAGCGGAAGTCGTCCGGGCTGCCGAAGCGCGAGGTCGGCGCGTAGTACGAGCTGACCTGGTAGCCCCACGAGCCGCCGAAGGGGTGCTCGGCGACGGGCAGCAGCTCGACGTGGGTGAAACCGGAGACGGTGAGGTACTCGGCGAGCTCGTCGGCCAGCTCCCGGTAGGTCAGACCCTGGCGCCACGAGCCCAGGTGGAGCTCGTAGATGCTCATGGGCTCGGCGTGCGGTCGCGACGCGTCCCGCCGGGTCATCCACTCCTGGTCGGCCCACTCGTGGGTCGACGTGGTGACGACCGACGCCGGCGTGGGCGGCAGGTCGGCGGCGAACGCCATCGGGTCGGCCTTGTCCAGCCAGTGCCCGTCCGGCGAGAGGATCCGGAACCCGTAGCGGGTGCCGTCGCCCAGGCCCGGCACGAACAGCTCCCAGACCCCGGAGCCCAGCGCGCGCATCGGCGTCGCCGTGCCGTCCCAGCCGTCCCAGTCGCCGCACACGCGCACCCCGCGGGCGTGGGGAGCCCACACCGCGAACGAGGTGCCCTCGACGGGCCCGGACGGCGTCGGCCAGCGACGGAAGTGGGCGCCGAGCGCGTCCCACAGCCGCTCGTGGCGGCCCTCGCCGATGAGGTGCAGGTCGACCGGCCCGAGCACCGGGGAGAACCGGTAGGGGTCGTCGGTGATCGTCTCGACGGTCTCGCCGGTGACCGGGTCGGTGCGGCGCGTCGCGAGGCGGTAGCGCGGCAGGGGGCCGGGCACGCCGGCGGCGAACACCCCCGCGGCGTGCACCTCGGCGAGCGGGTAGCGACCGGCGGTGGGGCCGTCGTCGACCACGACGTCGACGGCGTCGGCGCCGGGACGCAGGGCCCGCACGACGACCGTGCCCGGGGACTGCGGGTCGCGGTGCGGCCCCAGCACCCCGTGGGGGTCGCGGTGCGAGCCCTCCATCAGCAGGTGGACGTCGAGGTCGGACGGCGCGACGGTGACGCTCCGGTGGGCGGGGACGGCGGGCACGCTCACGGGCTCCTCGAGGTCGGAAGAAGTATCGGGCGGACTACCCCTGGCGGCGGGGTCCCACGCCCGCCGGTCAGGGGGTCAGCGGCGGGCCGCTCCGGTGTCGGTCAGCAGGCGGCGCATGGACCGCAGCGGGATCGACACCCAGGTCGGGCGGTTGCGGGTCTCGTAGAGCACCTCGTACACCGCCTTGTCGAGCTCGTAGGCCCGCAGCAGGGCCGGGTTGTCGCGCGGGTCGGTGCCGGTGACCTCGGCGTAGCCGTCGCAGAACGCGGACCGGTTGCGGTCGGCCCACTCCTGCGCCCGGCGCTCGAGCTGCGGGTCCGCCTCGTCGGCGGACTGCTCCCAGTCCGAGAGCTGGTGGAACGCGGCGTAGTCGAACGAGCGCAGCATCGCCGCGACGTCGCGCATCGGGGAGTCGGGACGCGTGCGGTCGGCGAGCGACTTCGAGGGCTCGCCCTCGAAGTCGATGACGAGCCAGCCGGTCGGGGTGCGCAGCTCCTGGCCCAGGTGCAGGTCGCCGTGGATGCGCTGCACCGTCGACGGGCCCGCCGTGGCGACCCCGCGCAGCACGGCCGCGATGGCGTCGCGCTGCTCGCGGACGCCCTCGGTCGCCTCCGCGGCGTGGTCGAGGCGCGCGAGCATCCACGCCTCGATCTCCGCCGCCCCGTCGCCGTCGAGGGGGCCCGAGCCCAGGGCGGCGGCGAGCTCGCGGTGGACCGAGCCGACGGTCTTGCCGATGCGGCGGGCCTCGCCGGCGAAGTCGCCGCCGACCTCGTCGGGCCGCAGATCGGCCTCGGCGAGCAGGTCGCGCACGCTGGTCAGGGCCATCGACCAGCCGTCCGCGGAGTTCGCCGCGTACGACTGCAGCATCGCCACGACCATCGGCTCGCCGTCCAGCTCGCCCTCGACCGCGCCGAGCAGCGGCGCGACCTCGACGCTGCCCTGGCGCCCGAGCGCCCGGTGCAGCTCGAGGTCCGGGTTGAGCCCGGCCGTGGCGCGCCGGAAGAGCTTCATGATCGCGCGCTCGCCGTAGATCACCGAGCTGTTCGACTGCTCCCCGAGCAAGGGACGTCCCGGGCCGACGATCGGCATCTCGGTGCCCGGCTCGGGCACGAAGTGCAGGGTGCCGCGCGTGGCGTCGGAGGTGATCAGCGCCAGGAACAGCCGGCTGATCCGCCCGTCGGCCAGGCCGTCGTAGACGACCTCGTCGCCGCCGTCCGGCGTGCGCCGCCGCCCGATGACCGCGTACTCGACGTCGCCCGGCGGGCTCGCCGCCACCCCCAGGACGAGCTGGTAGCGCTCCTCGGCGCTGCCGGTCCCGTCGGTGAAGGACACGCCGACGACCGCGTGCTCGACCGTGGGCAGCTCGCCCGGGGTGGAGACCACCGTGTGGGCCACCGTGCGCAGGCCCGCGATCTCGCGGCCCTTCGCCGGGAACCAGCGCTGCGTGGGCAGCCAGGCGAGCAGGTCGTCGTGCAGTCCGACGAGCGGGTCGCCAGGGTTCGGCGGGGCCCCGTCGGGGCTCGTGGCGGGCATCAGCGCTCCTGGGCCGGATGGATGGCGAACCAGTAGAACCCGTGACCCGGAAGGGTCAACAGATAGGGCAGTTCCCCGATCGCCGGGAACGGCACACCGCCCGTGAGCTCGGTGGGGACCTCGCCCTTCCACGCGATGAGGTCGAGCTCCACCGGCTGGGGGAAGCGCGACATGTTGTTGACGCAGAGCACGACGTCGCGGGCCCCGTCGGCGCCCGCGTGCTCGCGGACGTAGGCGAGCACGCTCGAGTTGGAGCCGCCGAGCTCGTGGAAGCTCCCGAGCGCGAACGCGGGGTGCTGCTTGCGGATGTCGATCATGCGGCGGTTCCAGTGCAGCAGGCTCGCCGTCGAGTTCGACTGCGCCTCGACGTTCACCGCCTGGTAGCCGTAGACCGGGTCCATGATCACGGGGAGGTTGAGCCGCCCCGGGTCGCAGGTGGAGAAGCCGGCGTTGCGGTCCGGCGTCCACTGCATCGGGCTGCGGACGCCGTCGCGGTCGCCGAGCCAGATGTTGTCGCCCATCCCGATCTCGTCGCCGTAGTAGAGGACGGGGCTGCCGGGCAGCGAGAGCAGCAGGGCCGTGAACAGCTCGAGCTGGTTGCGGTCGTTGTCGAGCAGCGGGGCCAGGCGCCGGCGGATGCCGATGTTGGCCTTCATCCGCGGATCCTTGGCGTACTCCGCGTACATGTAGTCGCGCTCGTCGTCGGTGACCATCTCGAGCGTCAGCTCGTCGTGGTTGCGCAGGAAGATGCCCCACTGCGCGTTGTGGGGGATCGCCGGTGTCTGCGCGAGGATCTCCGAGATCGGGAAGCGCGACTCGCGCCGCACCGCCATGAAGATGCGCGGCATCAGCGGGAAGTGGAACGCCATGTGGCACTCGTCGCCGCCCGCGTCGGCGTCGCCGAAGTACTCCACGACGTCGGCGGGCCACTGGTTCGCCTCGGCGAGCAGCACCCGGCCGGGGTACTCGTCGTCGACGACCTTGCGGACCCGGCGCAGGAACGCGTGGGTCTCCGGGAGGTTCTCGCCGTTGGTGCCGTCGCGCTCGTAGAGGTAGGGCACGGCGTCGAGGCGGAACCCGTCGATGCCGAGGTCGAGCCAGAACCGCAGCGCGTCGATCATCGCCTCGCACACGGCCGGGTTGTCGAAGTTGAGGTCCGGCTGGTGGGAGAAGAAGCGGTGCCAGTAGAACTGCCCGCGCACCGAGTCGTAGGTCCAGTTCGACGACTCGGTGTCGACGAAGATGATCCGCGCCTCGGGCCAGCGGGTGTCGTCGTCGGACCACACGTAGAAGTCGCCGTAGGGCCCCTCCGGGTCGCGCCGCGACTCCTGGAACCAGAAGTGCTGGTCCGACGTGTGGTTCATGACGAGGTCGGTGATGACGCGGATGCCGCGCGCGTGGGCCTGGTCGACGAACTCGACGAAGTCCTCGACGGTGCCGAACTCGCCGAGCACCTTGCGGTAGTCGCGGATGTCGTACCCGCCGTCCCGCAGCGGGGAGTCGTAGAACGGTGGCAGCCACAGGCAGTCGACGCCGAGCCAGGCGAGGTAGTCGAGCTTGTCCGTGAGCCCGGGGAGATCGCCGAAACCGTCACGATTGGAGTCGGCGAACGCGCGGACCAGCACCTCGTAGAAGACCGCGCGCTTGTACCAGCCGTCCTCGACCGGCAGCGTGCGCGCGTGCCGGAAGTCGGCGGCACTCGGGGCGTCGTAGGTGCTGGTGTCGTGTGTCGTGTCGTCCGCCACGAGCTCGTCGCCCGGTGCGCTGACTCCCTCGTTCATCAGGCGTCACGCTAGTGGTCGAACCGGGCGGCGCGCCGCACCGGTCCGGGGCCCGACGGTGTGGATCAGGAGCCCTCGCCGCTCTCGATGACCCGGCCCTCGATCACGGTGCCGCGATACGGCGCGCGGCCCGGCCCCGCGTCGGGTCCCGCGCCCCACCCGGCGGGCCCGCCGGTGCCGACGACCGTGACCGCCGGGCCCATCCGGGCGCTCCCGGCGCGCACCGCCCGGTCGGCGGCGCGGCGGGCGAGGGCCCGGCGCACCCCCGGCACCAGCAGCACGAGCGCCGCGACCGTCGACAGCAGGCCGGGCACGACGAGCAGCACGCCCGCGAGCGCGACGTACATGCCGTCGGCGACCTCGGCCTCGGCCGGGCGTCCCGAGCGCGCGGCCGTGGCCAGCTCGCTCATCGACCGGCGGCCCTCCCGCCTGATCGCCCAGGCGCCGACGACCGCGGAGAGGACGAGGACCCCGAGCAGGCCCCAGAACCCGATGGCCTGGCCGACCAGGACCAGCACGGTGATCTCGACGGCCAGGTAGACCGCGAGGGCGATGAGGATGCGCACTTCAGACCTCCCGATGGCTCTCACCGTGTCCAACGGCGCGCGGCCCCCGATCGTGCCCGATGCGCCCGGTTTCTCAGCGGGCGCACAGGGTCGCTACCGGCGCACCACCGAGATGATGTGCGCGACGTCGCGCCAGGGCTCGATGCGCACGTAGTTCGCCTCGCCCCACTCGAACGTCTGCCCGCTGACCTCGTCGAACGCCCCGAACCGCTCGTGCCAGTCCAGGCCCAGCGCCGGCATGTCGACGTGGACGGTGCCCTCCTCGACGCCGAACGGGTTCAGCGTCACGACGCAGAGCACCGTGTCCCCGGTGAGGGGGTCGGTCTTCGAGTACGCGAGCAGCGCGTCGTTGTCGGTGTCGTGGAACCGCAGCGTCCGCAGCTGGCGCAGCGCCGGGTGCGCCTGGCGCAGCTGGTTCAGCCGCGTGATCCAGGGCTCCAGGCTGCGGCCCTCGGCCAGCGCGCCGGCGAAGTCCCGCGGGCGCAGCTGGTACTTCTCCGAGTCCAGGTACTCCTCGCTGCCCGGGCGCACCGGCTGGTGCTCGAACAGCTCGAAGCCCGAGTACACCCCCCAGCTCGGCGACAGCGTCGCCGCGAGCGCCGCCCGGATCGCGAACATGCCCGGGCCACCCACCTGCAGCGACTCGTGGAGGATGTCCGGGGTGTTGACGAAGCAGTTCGGTCGGCACTCGTCGAGCCGGTCGCGGTGCAGCTCGAAGAACTCCCGCAGCTCGTCGCGCCCGGTCCGCCACGTGAAGTACGTGTACGACTGGCTGAACCCGGCCTTCGCCAGCCCGAACAGCCGCGCGGGACGGGTGAACGCCTCGGCGAGGAACACGACGCCCGGGTCGCGGCGGTGCACCTCGGCGATCAGCCAGTTCCAGAAGTTCGGCGGCTTGGTGTGCGGGTTGTCCACCCGGAACACGCGGACGCCGTGGTCCATCCAGTACAGGACGACGCGCAGGACCTCGGCGTAGATCCCCTCGGGATCGGTGTCGAAGTTGACCGGGTAGATGTCCTGGTACTTCTTCGGCGGGTTCTCGGCGTACGCGATCGTCCCGTCGGGCCGGATCGTGAACCACTCCGGGTGCTCCGCGGCCCACGGGTGGTCCGGGGCGCACTGCAGCGCGAGGTCCAGCGCCACCTCGAGCCCGAGGTCGTGGGCGTGGGCGACGAACGCGTCGAAGTCCTCGATCGTGCCGAGGTTCGGGTCGATCGCGTCGTGCCCGCCCGCGGCCGAACCGATCGCCCAGGGCGAGCCGACGTCGTCCGGCCCCGGCGTCAGCGTGTTGTTCGGGCCCTTGCGGTTGACCGTGCCCACCGGGTGGATCGGGGGCAGGTAGGCGATGTCGAAGCCCATCGCCGCGGCGCGGTCGAGCTCGCGGGTCGCGGTGGCGAACGTGCCGTGCACCGGGTGCCCGTCCTCGTCCCACCCGCCGGTCGAGCGGGGGAAGAACTCGTACCAGGCCCCGGCCAGCGCCACCGAGCGCTCGACCTGGACGTGGTGCGTGCGGCCCTCCGTGACCAGCTCCCGCACCGGGTGCTCGGTCATCGTGCGGTGCACCGGCGCGGTCATCGCCGGTCCGATGCGGCTGGCGAGGTCCTTGTCGGTGTCGCGCAGCGAGGCGGCGGCGCGGGTGAGCGTGCGCGCCAGCTCGAGCGCGGGCGGCATCGCGATGCCCCCGGTCCTCTCGCTGCCCCCCGCCGCCGTCGAACCGGCTTGGCGGGCCAGATCGACCGGGTCGTCCTCGGCGAGGCGCGGGGTGTCGCGCAGGCGCTGCTGGATGCCCTCGGCGCCGCGCTCGAGCAGCCGGGCGCCGGACTCCAGGTCGTTGGCCAGCTCGGCGCTGCCCTGACCGGCGCGGGTCTTGACGTCGACGGCGTGCCGCCACGTCGCCCAGGGGTCGCTCCACGCGTCGACGCGGAAGCTCCACAGGCCCTCGGCGTCCGGGACCACCTGGCCGGCGAATCGGTCGGTCAGCGGCCCGGTCGGCACCATCCGCGTGCTGCGCGGGGCCTGGTCGCCGCAAGAGCCCGAAGAATGTTGCTGTGTCGCGTCGGGGTCCTGCCCGTGGCTCGCTCCGCACTTCTGCCACACGACGGTTGCCGCGACCGCGTCGTGGCCCTCGCGCCACACCGTCGCCTCGACCGGGACGACCTCGCCGACCACGGCCTTCGACGGGAACCGCCCGCCCGAGACCTCCGGCGTCACCTCGTCGATCCCGATCCGGCCCTCGGGCAGCCGGTGCCGGTCGACGGCGTCGGCGGGGATGCCCGCAGCGGGGGTCGACGGCCGGCGGGTCGGTGTCACCGGCGGCGGCGGGGCCGTGGTGCCGGGCGTGGCTGCGTCGCGCGAGGCCGTGTCGGGGGTGGCCGTGTCGGGGGTGGCCGTGTCGGGCGTGGCCGTCGCCGCGGCGGCTCCGAGGGCGGTGGCGCCGACGGCGGTGGCCCCCACGGCGGTGGCCCCCACGGCGGCTGCCGCCGCGGTCGGTGAGACCTCGCTCGGGTCGGTGGACGGCGCCCCGGCCGGCTCCTCCGCGGGGACGTCGGCGCCGGTCGGGTCGGGCGCCGTCAGGTCGCCCGGCGCGTCCTCGTCGACCGTCGGCCGGGAAGCGGGCGCGCTGTCGGCGTCGGAGTCGGGGACGTCGTCCCGTGGGCGCTCCGGCGCGAGGCTCGGGACGTCGTCGCCGGCGTCGGCGTCCACCGGTCCCACCCCGAGCGGGTCGTCGTCGTCGGACCCGCCGGACGAGGTGCCGGTGGCCGAGCCGGTCGTGGTCGATCCCGGGAGCCCGTGTCCCGGGGACACGGTCGTGGTGGCGTGCTCCTCGTCGGGGTCCGCACCGTGGTCCGAGGACACGGGTGCTGCGTCGGCGTCGTCACCCAGCCCGTGCCGCGGCGCCCTCGCCGTCCCGGCGTCGGGGCCGGTCGTCGTCCCGGGGTCGTCGGCGGCGGCGGGCGGGCCGGGGACCGGACGGCGCGTCCACGGCCCACCGGACCCCGAGGACGACGGGCCCGGCGACATCGAGGAGCCCGGCGACGCGGCGGACCCGGCGGAGCTCCAGCCACCGGGCCGCGACGAGCTCGACGGGGCGGACACGTCGGTGCCGTCGGACGGGTCGGCGTCGTCGGTGCCGCGGGCGTGGGCGGCCGCACCGAGCCCGGCGGCGCCCAGGCCGACGGCACCGATCCCGGCGGCGGTGCGCCATCCGGTGTCGCGGTCCGGGGCGGGGCGCTCGTCAGCCGGATCGGTTTCCGGGGGCGCGGCGTCGGGGGCGTCCGAGGCCGCGGATCCGTCGGACGCCGAGGACTCCTCGGCGGCCACCGCGAAGGCCGCGTCGTCGGCGGGCGGGCTCCCGGTGTCCGAGGACGGGGTGTCGTCGGCGGAAGCGGTGTCGCCGGCGGAAGCGGTGTCGCCGGAGGGCGCGGTGTCGCCAGAGGGCCGCTCATCCGGGGTCGCGGCGTCGGCAGCGACCGGGGCGGGCGTCTCGTCCGCTCCCTGCTCGCCGGTGGTGTGGCGGGGCGGCACCGGCGCGTAGGGCGTCCGCGGCGTGAACCACGACGCCTCGTCGGCCCGGGACGGGCGGCCGGCCACACCGTCGGTCCCGGGGCGCGGGGTGGGCCGGTCCGGGGTCCGGTCCGGGGCGGGCGGCGGGGACGCCGGCCGGTCCGGTGACCGGTCGGGTTCGCGGTCCGACGGCGAGCTCATGTCGCGTCCGCTACCCGGATCCGCCGGGTTCGATGCGGCCGGGCCGCGCGGGGTCGGCGAGGGACCGCGCGAGGGACGACCGGTGGCGATGCCCCACGGCGGGGTGGCCGGCCGCCGCCACGGCGGGAGCGTCGGCGCCGGTGAGGAGCCGCCGTCGAGGCCCGGCATGTCGGCGCCGACCGCCCGGAACCCGTGACCCGGCGTCGGCTCGCCGCGGGGCGGACCACCCGGCCGCGGGGAGCCGTTCGCGGGGAACGGGCGCGGCGCGGGTTGGTCGGCGGGATCGGGCGACGCGAAGGGGCCCGAGGGTCCGGCGGCGTGGGGCGACGGGAACGGTCCGGAGCGGGGACCCGCCTCGCCGGGCGAGCGGAAGGACCCGGACGCGGGATCGGCGGAGCCGCCGGGGACCGGGAAGGGACCCGTCGTCGGGCGCGCGTCCGGCGGCGGGGGCGGGCCGATCTCGACGTCGTCGGCGGAGCCCCACCCGCGGCGACGCCGCAGCCAGCCCGCGGACGGCGGCCCGGTGGTGATCTCGGTGTGCCCCGGGTCGTGTGTGGGGGTCCGCCGGTCGTCGTAGCGCGGGTCGTACCGCGGCGGGTACTCCGACGTCGGCTCGTGCTCGAACGCCGGTGCGCTGGCACCGTCCGACCCGACGACCGGCTGCTCGCCGGTGGCGTCGCGCGGCGCCGTCATCTCCTGCTCAGGACCGTGGTCGGCGTCGTGCTCGGGGGGCTTCCCCGCGTCGTTCGCCCGTCGTCCGGACCGCCACCATCTCCCCAACGCGCTCACGCGACGCAGCGTAGTCAAGGGATCGATCCAGGACAGGTGGGCCCGCACGGCGCGTCGGTGGCCGCGCCGTAGTCTCCTCCCGCGTGAAGGCTCTGCGTCGCTTCTCCGTCCGCGCCCAGCTCCCGGCCGCCCTCGCGCCCCTCCAGGAGCTGGCGACGAACCTCCGCTGGACGTGGCACGGGCCCACGCAGGACCTGTTCGCGAGCGTCGACGAGGCGAGCTGGCGGGCCAGCGGCGGCGACCCCGTCCGGTTGCTCGGCGAGGTGCGCCCGCAGCGGCTGGCCGAGCTCGCGGAGGACGCCGCGTTCGTGGGCCGCGTGCAGGAGCGGGCGGACGACCTGCGCGCCTACCTGTCCGAGCCGCGCTGGTACCAGCAGCGGGGCGCCGCCGGCTTCCCCTCGGCGGTCGGCTACTTCTCGATGGAGTTCGGGGTCAGCGAGGTGCTGCCGAACTACTCGGGCGGGCTCGGCATCCTCGCCGGCGACCACCTCAAGGCCGCGAGCGATCTCGGGGTCCCCCTGGTCGCCGTCGGCCTTCTGTATCGATCCGGGTACTTCCGCCAGTCGCTGTCGCTCGACGGCTGGCAGCAGGAGCAGTACCCGGCGCTCGACCCGCAGGGCCTGCCCCTGCACCTGCTCACCGAGGCGTCGGGCGCCCCGGTGCTGATCGGCGTGGCGATGCCCGGCGGGCGGACGCTGCGCGCCCGCGTCTGGCAGGCGTCCGTGGGCCGGGTGCCGCTGCTGCTGCTCGACGCGGACATCGAGGAGAACGACCCCGACCTGCGCCAGATCACCGACCGGCTCTACGGCGGCGACGCCGAGCACCGGATTCGCCAGGAGATCCTCGTCGGGATCGGCGGCGTGCGGGCGGTGCGCGCGTTCTGCGCGCTGAGCGGCCACCCGGCGCCCGAGGTGTTCCACACCAACGAGGGGCACGCGGGCTTCCTCGGCCTCGAGCGCATCCGCGAGCTGGTGGCCGACGCGGGCCTCGACTTCGACCAGGCGCTGGCGACCGTGCGCGCCGGCACCGTCTTCACCACCCACACGCCGGTGCCGGCGGGCATCGACCGGTTCCCGATCGGGCTCGTCGAGCACTACTTCACCGCCGACATGCTGCCGGGCATCGAGCCGACCCGTGTGCTCACGCTGGGCCGGGAACCGGCCGGCGACATGTTCAACATGGCCCACATGGGCCTGCGCCTCGCGCAGCGCTCCAACGGCGTCTCGCAGCTGCACGGCGAGGTGTCGCGGGGAATGTTCCAGTCGCTGTGGGGCGGGTTCGACGCCCCCGAGGTGCCGATCGGGTCGGTGACCAACGGCGTCCACGGCCCCACCTGGACCGCCCGCGAGATCGCCGGGCTGACCGCGGGCGCCGAGGCGGCGGGCAGCCCCGAGCTGTTCGGGGTCTCCGACGCCCTGCTCTGGGAGATGCGCGGGACGCTGCGCAAGCGGCTCGTGGAGGAGGTCCGCCGCCGGGTCCGCGCGTCGTGGCTGCAGCGCGGCGCGTCCGAGCCCGAGCTCGCGTGGACCGAGCGCGTCTTCGACCCGGACGTGCTGACGATCGGCTTCGCCCGTCGCGTGCCGACCTACAAGCGCCTGACGCTGATGCTGCGCGACCAGGAGCGGCTGCGCTCGATCCTGCTCGACCCCGAGCGCCCGGTGCAGCTGGTGATCGCGGGCAAGTCGCACCCCGCCGACGAGGCGGGCAAGGGCCTCATCCAGCAGATGGTCCGGTTCGCCGACGACAACGCGGTGCGCCACCGCATCGCGTTCCTCCCCGACTACGACATGTCGATGGCCCGCTATCTCTACTGGGGCTGCGACGTGTGGCTGAACAACCCGCTGCGCCCGCTCGAGGCCTGCGGGACGTCGGGCATGAAGTCGGCGCTCAACGGGGGGCTGAACCTCTCGGTGCGCGACGGCTGGTGGGACGAGCTCTACGACGGCCGCAACGGCTGGGCGATCCCGACCGCCGACGGCGTCGACGACCCGGACCGCCGCGACGACATCGAGGCCAACGCCCTCTACGACCTGCTCGGCACCCAGGTCGCGCCGCTGTTCTACGACCGCGGCGCCGACGGCGTGCCCGACCGCTGGACCGCGCTCGTGCGGCACACGCTCGCGACGCTCTCGCCGAAGGTGCAGGCGACGCGGATGGTCACCGACTACGTCGAGCAGTGGTACGCGCCGGCGGCCCGCTCGGCGGCGCGCGTGGTGGCCGAGGGCTTCGCGGGCGCCAAGGAGCTCGCCACCTACCGCGCCCGCCTCGACGCGGCGTGGCAGTCGGTGGCCGTCGCCGAGGTCGACGCCTCCGGCGGAGCCGACACCCCGGTGCTCGGCGCGCCGATGACCGTGCGCGCCGAGGTCGCCCTCGGCGGGCTCGACCCCGACGAGGTCCTCGTCCAGGCCGTGGTGGGCCGCGCGGACGACGCCGACGAGCTCTCGGAGTCCGTCGTCGAGCCGATGACCCCGATCGGCCCGGGCCACGACGGCTCGCACCGCTTCGAGGTCGTCGTCCCGCTGCCCCACGCGGGCGTCCTGGGCTACACCGTGCGCGTCCTGCCCCGCCACGACCTGCTCGCCGCACCCGCCGAGCTCGGCCGCGTGGTCCTGCCGGCGTAGGAGACGGGCCGGGAGATCCGCGCGGGTGGAGCGCGCGTTCAGCTGAGCAGAATGCGCGCTCCACTCGTCAGGATCTCGTCCGCAGCGTCGCCCGGAGGCGGGCGAGGAAGACGTCGGGGTGCTCGCGCAGCTCGTACCAGTGTGTCCGGAGCACCAGCCAGCCCGCGGCGGCGAGGGCGGACTGGCGTGGCCCGTCGCCCAGGAACGCGCGCAGGTCGCGGTGGTAGGCCCACCCGTCGACCTCGACGATCACCTTCTCGCTGTCGAACACCACGTCGCCGACGGCGCGCCCGTACCCGGGCAGCGCGATCGCCGTGTTGGCCGCCCACCCGGTGAGGCCCCCGGACCGCAGCCGGGCGTGGAGTTCCCGCTCTGCCCACGACCGGGCACCGCCCGCGGCGAGGGCGACGATCTCGGCGCCGATCACGGCCCCGCGCCGGCAGGCGGCGCGCGTGTGCGCGTCGCGCAAGCTCTCGACGGTCACCGAACCCTTCTGCAGGGCGGTGTCGGCGACCCGCGCGCCGTCGGTGAGCCCGAGGTGCGCGGCGGCGTCGAGGACGGTGAGCGCGCGCCCGGTCACGGCGATGCCCGAGACCCTCGTCCGGTCGCACGGCGCGATCACCCGGCGCACGATGTCGACGCCGTCCCGCGGACGGGGGCGCCGGTGCGGCGCGACGGCGATCTGCGTCCGGGTCGGCGTGGTGGCGTGGAAGCCCCACCACCACGCGGCCGACGTGCCGACGAGCGTGGCGTCCGGGCCCAGCGAGAGCAGGGCCGCCACGGTCCGGGAATGGGGCGTCTTCCGGTGCTCACCCACCTGGTAGACGCGCGGGCCCGCCGGGAACCACGCTTTCGTCGCGACCTTGTACGCCACCATCTGGCGCGAGTACCCGGCGGCCTTCGCCTGCTCCAGGCTGACGATCCCGTGCTGGCGCCGGATCAGCCGCCGGAGCTCGATGCCTTGCCCGTCGTTGCTGCTCATACCGGGTTCGACGCGGCGTCGACGTCCCCGGATCCATGCCGGTGAGCGTCGAGATCCGGACGAGTGGAGCGATCGTCCGGCTGGCGTGGACGCGCGCTCCGGTCGCCGAGATCTCGCTGATCAGCTCCCTGGCGCCGCCCGCAGGACGAGGGCGGAGTGCGCCGGGACCGCGAGCGTCCCGCCGGCGGCGAGGGGCCCGGTCGACGGCGGCGCGCCGGTGGGCGTGCCGGGGTCGAGCACGGGCGTCCAGGCGGTGTCGCCGAAGGCGTCGGGCAGCAGCACGTCCACCGCCGCGGCACCGGAGTGCAGGACGAGCAGCAGCGCGGGCGCGCCACCGACCCCGGGGTCGACGCGGACGACGAGGGTGCGGCCGTGCTCGGGGAAGTCCGGCTCGGTGAACTCGCGGCCGTCGGGGTGCAGCCACGCGATGTCCGGGGCGGCGCCGTCGGGGTCGGTGTCCTCGCGGCCGTAGAAGAAGTCGGTGCGCCGCAGGGCCGGGGTGGCGCGGCGCAGGGCGAGGGCCCGGGCGACGAAGTCCACCAGGTCCGGCGAGGACCACGACCGCCACGAGGTCTCGTCGTCGAGCGAGTAGACGTTGTTGTTGCCGTGCTGGGTGTGCCCCAGCTCGTCGCCGCCGAGCAGCATCGGGGTGCCCGCGGCGAGCAGCAGCGTGGTGAGCAGGTTGCGGGACTGGCGGGCGCGCAGGGCCAGGACCGCGGGGTCGGCGGTGGGGCCCTCGACGCCGTGGTTGGCCGAGCGGTTGTCGTCGGTGCCGTCGCGGCCCTGCTCGCCGTTGGCCTCGTTGTGCTTGCGCTCGTAGGCGACGAGGTCGGCGAGGGTGAAGCCGTCGTGCGCGGTGACGAAGTTGACCGACGCGGCGGGCGTACGCGCGGGCCAGTAGAGGTCCGAGGATCCGGCGAGGCGCGTGACGATCGCCGAGATCGGGCCGTGCCCCCGCCAGAAGTCGCGGACGTCGTCGCGGAAGCGCCCGTTCCACTCCGCCCAGGCCGGCGGGAAGCCGCCCACCTGGTAGCCCTCGCCCGTGGCGTCCCAGGGCTCGGCGACGAGCTTGACCTGCGCGAGCACGGGGTCGGCGGCGATGTCGGCGAGCAGCGGCGCGGCCGGGTCGAAGGCGCCGCCGTGGGGGCGCCCGAGGGTCGAGGCGAGGTCGAAGCGGAAGCCGTCGACACCCATCGTCGTCACCCAGTACCGCAGAGAGTCCAGCGTGAGCGCGCGCACGAGCGGCGAGGCGGGGTCGAGGGTGTTGCCGCAGCCGGTGAGGTCGACGTCGCGGCCGCGGGCGTCGAGGGCGTACCAGCCGGCGGCGTCGAGGCCGCGCCACGACAGCGACGGCCCGTCGGCGCCGCCCTCGCAGGTGTGGTTGAACACGACGTCGAGCACGACCTCGAGACCGGCGGTGTGCAGCGTCGCGACCATCGCCCGGAACTCCTCGACCTCGCGGCCCGGGGTCGAGGCGTAGCGCGGGTGCGGGGCCAGGTAGGCGAGCGTCGAGTAGCCCCAGTGGTTGCGGCGCCCGCGCGCGAGCAGGGACGGCTCGTCGGCGTTCGCGAACACCGGCAGCAGCTCGACGGTGGTGACGCCGAGCCCGACGAGGTGGTCGACGACGGCGGGGTGCGCGAGCCCGGCGTAGGTGCCGCGCAGGTGCTCGGGGACGTCGGGGTGGCGCATCGTGAGATCCCGCACATGGGTCTCGTAGATCACCGTGTCCGACCAGGGCACGGCCGGCCGCGCGCCCGGCGCGTCGCTCACGGGAGCCGTGACGACCCCGTGCGGCACCGAACCCGCGGAGTCCTGGTCGCCGGGGCGGGCCGAGAACGGGTCGTCGCCCGCGAACGGGCGCGCGGCCGCCAGCGAGGTGACCTGCCCCGTCACGCGGCGGACCCAGGGGTCGACGAGCAGCTTCGCCGGATTCGTGCGCACCCCCCGCGCGGGGACCCACGGGCCGTGGACGCGCAGGCCGTAGGGGGTGCCGGCCTCGACCGCGCCGACCTCGCCGCGCCACCACCCGTCGCCGGCCCGGACGAGCTCGACGCGGCGCTCGGTGTCGCCGCCCAGCAGGCAGAGCTCCACGGCCTCCGCGCTCGGCGCGGCGGGGACGCACGCGCGCAGCACCTCGCCGTCGAGATGCGTACCGCGTGCAGCGGGTAGGTCAGTGGGGGAGCTCGACATCGTGGGGTGATCGTGCCCGATCGGCGGCGGGCCCGTCGCCCGGCGCGGGGCGTGATCCGTCAGGATGGCGGCCGTGACGCAGCCGGACGCGGAGCGCAGGACGGCCGCCGGACCCGCAGACCCCGACACCGTCATCCGCATGGAGGGCGTCGGGGTGCGGCGCAGCGGCTCGGACCTGCTGGCCGACCTCGACTGGACCGTCGAGCTCGACGAGCGCTGGGTCGTCCTGGGACCCAACGGCGCGGGCAAGACGACGCTGCTGCGGCTCGCGGCCGCCGAGATGCACCCCACGACGGGCACCGTCGAGCTGCTCGGCGAGCGGCTCGGGCGCGTCGACGTCTTCGACCTGCGCCCCCGCATCGGGCTGGCCAGCGCGAACCTCGCCGGGCGCGTGCCCGCGGACGAGGCCGCGCACGACGTCGTGCGCAGCGCCGGCTACGGCGTCGTCGGCACCTGGCGGGAGCACTACGACCCCGAGGACGACCGCCGGGCCTCGGGGCTCATGGAGATGATGGGCGTGCTGGACCTCGCCGACCGGCGGTACGCGACGCTCTCGACCGGCGAGCGCCAGCGGGTGCTGCTCGCCCGCGCGCTGATGACCGACCCGGAGATCCTCCTGCTCGACGAGCCGGCCGCCGGGCTCGACCTGGGCGCCCGGGAGGACCTCGTCGAGCTGCTCAGCGAGCTGGCCGCCGACCCGGACGGGCCGGCGACGGTGATGGTGACCCACCACGTCGAGGAGATCCCGCCCAACTGCAGCCACGCGATGCTGATGCGCGACGGCCGCGTGGTGGCGCAGGGGCTGCTCGACGACGTGATGACCTCGGAGAACCTGTCGGCCACGTTCGACCAGCCGCTGGAGCTCTCCAGCCGGCGGCGGCGCTTCACGGCGGTGCGGCGATAGGGTCCCCGCCGACGCAGAACCTGATCGAGGAGGCCCATCGGTGACGGAGTTCGTGCGGCTCGAGGTGGACGGCGGGGTGGGCACGATCCGCCTCGACCGGCCCCCGATGAACGCGGTGAACCGCCAGGTCAACGTCGAGCTGGCCGAGGTCGCCGCGGAGGCGACCAGCCGCGCCGACGTGCGCGCCGTGGTCGTCTACGGCGGCGAGAAGACGCTGGCCGCGGGCGCCGACGTCAAGGAGATGGCCGAGCTCTCGTACGCCGAGATGGCCGAGCGGACCCACGAGCTCTCGCGCGGGTTCGGCGCCGTCTCGGAGATCCCGAAGCCCGTGGTCGCCGCGATCACCGGCTACGCGCTCGGCGGCGGCTTCGAGATCGCGCTGTCCTGCGACCGCCGGATCGCCGGCGACAACGCCACGGTCGGCCAGCCCGAGATCCTGCTCGGGATCATCCCGGGCGGCGGCGGGACGCAGCGGCTCGCGCGCCTCGTCGGCCCGGCGAAGGCCAAGGACATCATCTTCAGCGGCCGCTTCGTCAAGGCCGCCGAGGCCCTGGAGCTGGGCCTGGTCGACGAGGTCGTCGCGCCCGACGAGGTCTACACGCGCGCCCACGCCTGGGCCGCCCAGTTCGCGAACGGCCCCACGCGCGCCCTCGCCGCCGCGAAGCAGGCGATCGACCGCGGGCTGGACATGGACCTGCGTGACGGCCTGACGTTCGAGTCCGAGGTGTTCGCCGCGCTCTTCGGCACCGAGGACCAGACGATCGGGATGCGCTCGTTCGTCGAGAACGGGCCGGGCAAGGCCCAGTTCCTGGGCCGATGACCGCGTCGCAGCAGGACGTCGAGGCCGCGCTCACGGACCCGAAGCTCGCGAACGTCCTCTACCACGACTGGGAGTCGGCCTCGTACGACGAGAAGTGGTCGATCTCGTTCGACGAGCGATGCACGACGTTCGCGGTCGACCGGTTCCGGGCGGTGAGTCCCGGCTCCGAGACGTACGATCACGCCCTCGAGCTCGGTTGCGGTACCGGGTTCTTCCTGCTCAACCTCATGCAGGGCGGCGTCGCGCGCCGCGGCACGGTCACCGACCTCTCTCCCGGCATGGTCGAGGTCGCGACGCGCAACGCGTCGCACCTGGGGCTGGACGTCTCCGGTCGCGTCGCGGACGCCGAGACGATCCCGGTGGAGGACGCGAGCGTCGACCTCGTGGTCGGGCACGCCGTGCTGCACCACATCCCCGACCTCGACACGGCGTTCCGCGAGATCCTGCGGGTGCTGAAGCCCGGCGGGCGGTTCGTGTTCGCCGGGGAGCCGACGCGCCTCGGTGACCTCTACGCCCGCAAGCTGGGGCAGGCGACGTGGTGGGCGACGACCCGGTTCGCCCCGTCGTCCTGGCTGCGCCCGCGGACCGAGCTCGACGAGTCCTCGCGCGCGGCGGCCCTGGAGTCGGTGGTGGACCAGCACGTCTTCGACCCGGACCGCCTGGAGCGCTTCGCGCACGCCGCGGGTGCGGTCGACGTCCGCGTCGTCACCGAGGAGCTCACCGCCGCCGTGTTCGGGTGGCCGGTGCGGACGTTCGAGGCCGCGGTGCCGCCGGAGCGGCTCGGCATGGGCTGGGCGATGTTCGCGTACCGCACCTGGCAGCGGCTGTCGTGGGTGGACGCGCACGTGATGTCCCGCGTCGTCCCGCGCTCGCTGTTCTACAACGCGCTGGTCACGGGCGTGCGGCCGCCGGAGCCGGTGCAGCTCTGACGTACGGGTTCACCCTCGACGACGTCGCGTACCTGGCCTCGGACGGGGGGCGCGAGGCGGTGGCGTCGGTGCCGACCGGGGGTGACCGGCTGAAGCTGGTGGCGGCGCTGCGCGAGCGTCTCGGCGACCGGGCCGCGCCCGTGCTAGAGACCGCGCTGCTCCAGGAACGCGCCCGCGGGCGGATCCCGGAGGGCTGGTTGTTGACCGGCGACGCGGCGGAGCAGGCCACGGCGGCACCGGTGGCGGCGCACCGGGCGCGCCGGCTCGCGGGCCGCGACGTCCACGACGTGACGTGCTCGGTGGGCGCGGAGCTGGCGGCCCTGCGGGGTGTGGCGGGGCGGGTGCTCGGCTCCGACCTGGATCCCGTGCGGCTGGCCATGGCGCGGGTGAACGTCCCGGGCGTGCCGCTCGTGCGGGCGGACGCCCTGGCGCCGTGCTCGCGGGACACGGTGCTCGTCGCCGACCCGGCCCGCCGCACCGCCGCGGGCCGCCGCACCTGGCGCCCCGCCGACTTCGCGCCGCCGTTGGACGATCTCGCGGCCGTGGCGCTCGGTGATCGAAGTGCCGATACGGACGCTGAGTGTCTGCGACGGCACTTCGCTGACACCCCGGACCACGATCTGGTCGTATCGACCGCGCCCGGGCTCGATCCGGCGCTGGTGCCGTGGGCGCAAGAGGTCGAGATCGTCAGCCTCGACGGCCGCGTGCGGGAGGCGGCGCTGTGGTCGGCGGGCCTCGCGAGGACCTCCCGTCGCGCCACGGTGCTGTCGAGTCGCGGCGCGGATGTCGAGGTCACCGACGCCGAGGACGACGCCTGCCCCGTCGCCCCGGCGGGGGAGTGGATCGTCGACCCGGACGGCGCCGTCGTCCGGGCCGGGCTCGTCCGCCAGTACGGCGCGCGGCACGGGCTCTGGCGCCTCGACGAGCACCTCGCCTACCTCTCCGGCGACGCCCCGCCGCCGGGCATCCGGGCCTTCCGGGTGCTCGAGCACGGCCGCTACGGCGAGAAGACGCTGCGCCGGACGTTGGCCGCGCGCGGGGTCGGCCGCCTCGAGATCCTCGTCCGCGGCCTCGACGTCGACCCGAACGCCCTGCGCCCCCGGCTCAAGCTCGCCGGACCGCACGAGGCCACCGTCGTCCTCGCCCGCCTCGCGTCCGGGCCGGAGGCCTATGTCTGCGAGGCCGCGGCGCCCGGCCGGTCCTGAAGGCGCCGGAGCAGCTCGCCGCGCACCGTGTCGACGTCCGTCCCCTCGGGCAGCGCGACGTCCACGGCCCGGCCCCCGGGCGCCCGCCCCCGGCGGTCGGCGTGCACGGTGCCACGGCTCGGGCCGAGCGTCGTGTCGACCTCGAGCTCGAGCGGCACCGTCGCCAGGGTCCCGGGCGCGACGGCCTCGAGCAGCGCGACCGCGTCGTGGATCGGCACGCGGTCCACGCCGAGCGCCTCGCCGCGGCCGTAGACGTCGCGTGTCGCCGCCAGCGCCTCGCCGAGGGGGCCGGACGCGGCGAGCGCCTCCAGCCACGCGCGGTCGACCGTCACGACGTGCGTGAGGTCCAGCGGGACCAGCGTCGTCGGGACCCGCTCCTCGACGAGCACGCGGCGGGCGGCCTCGGGGTCGGACCACACGTTGAACTCGGCGGCGGCGCTGACGTTGCCTCCGATGCCGATCGAGCCGCCCATGACGACGAGGCGCCCGATGCGCCTGGCCAGGTCCGGGCGGGTCGCGAGCAGCAGCGCCACGTTGGTGAGGGGGCCGATCGCGGCGAGGACGACGGGCTCGGCGGCCGCCTCGAGCACGCGGGTGATCACGTCGAGCGCGCGTCCGACGGGCTCCGGGCCGAGCGGGCCGAAGCGCTCGGCGACGCCGCCGAGCCCGTCGTCCCCGTGGACGTCGGCCGCCCGCTGCGTCGTGGGGTGGATGAGCGGGCGCTCGGCGCCGACCCCGAGCGGGACGTCGCTGCGCCCGAGCATCCCGAGCAGCCGGCGGGCGTTCGTCGTGGTCGTCGGCAGGTCGACGTTGCCGAACACGGCGGTCACCGCGCGCAGGTCGGCCTCCGGGGCGCGGGCGGCGAGGGCGATCGCGTAGGCGTCGTCGACGCCCGGGTCGGTGTCGATGACCAGCGGGATCACGGGACGTCGATCTCGCCGAGGGTCGGCAGCGACGGCTGGGCGCCGGCGCGGGTGGCGGCGAGCGCCCCGGCGCGGCAGGCGCGGCGCAGCGCGGTGACGTCGTCGACCTCCGTCGCCAGCGCCAGGGCCAGCGCCGCGGTGAACGCGTCCCCGGCCGCGGTGCCGTCGACGGCGTCGATCGGCGGCGGTTCGGCGCGGGCGACGATCCGTCCCCGCCGGCGGAGCTCCGCGCCCGCCTCGCCGTGGGTGACGGCGACGGCGCGCAGGGCGTCGAGGTCGGCGTGCGCGGCGAGGACGCCGTGCTCGGCAGCGTTCACGCACAGCAGGTCGACGCCGGCGAGGACGTCCCCGGGGACGGCCCGCGCGGGGGCCGCGTTGAGCACGCAGTAGCCCGGGGAGGCCATGGCGGTGGCGACTGCCTCGTCGGGCACCTCGAGCACGGTGAGCACGACGTCGGCGCGGAGGTCGCCGGGGTGCACGACGAGGGCGTCGTTGGCGCCGGGGTCGATGACGATCGTGGTGTCGCCGTCGTCGTCGACCTGGATCATCGCGGTGCCGGTGGGCCGGTCGACGATGGTGATGGCGGAGAGGTCGACGCCGCCGTCACGGAGCAGGGCCAGGGCCTCGCCGGCGAGCGGGTCGTCGCCGACCGCGGCGTGCAGCCGGACCCGGGCGCCCAGGCGCGCGGCGGCGAGGGCCTGGTTCGCGCCCTTGCCGCCGGGTACGCGCGTCACCCCGTGGGCGGACAGCGTCTCCCCGGGCGCGGGCAGGCGTTCGACGCGCGCGACGAGGTCGAGGTTGACGCTGCCGACGACGCTGACCGACGGGGCGGCCGTCGAGCCGGGGCGGGACACCGGGCGATCGTAGGGGGGTCACCGATCGTAGGGTCTGGCACCGTGAGGTCGGACCCGCGCCAGCCGCGACTGCTCACCGGGGATTCGCTGCGCTGGATCGTGCGCCATCGCGCGTGGACGCCCTATCACCTCCGGTGCTACTGGCGGATGATCAAGGTGCGGATCCGGCAGCCGCACATCCTGCTTCACGGGCTCGTGTTCCTCGGCAAGGGCGTGCAGCTCGAGGCGCGGGAGGGCTTCGGGCGCCTGGAGATCGGCCGGTTCGTGCACATCGGCGACCACACGCGCCTGCGCTGCCACGAGGGCTCGCTGCGCATCGGGGACAAGTCGGTGTTCGGCAACGAGAACACGGTCAACTGCTACCTGGACATCGAGTTCGGCGAGGCGACGCTGCTCTCGGACTGGATCTACGTCTGCGACTTCGACCACCGCTACGCCGACGTCCACGTGCCGATCAAGGACCAGGGCATCGTCAAGACCCCGGTGCGCATCGGGCCGGAGACGTGGATCGGGACGAAGGTGAGCGTGCTGCGGGGCGCGCGGGTCGGGCGCGGGTGCGTGCTCGGCGCCCACGCCGTGGTGCGCGGCGACGTGCCCGACCACGCCGTGGCCGTGGGCGCGCCGGCGCGGGTCGTCCGCGACCGCATGGCGGACTACGAGGCCGCGGCGGCGGAGCGCGAGGCCCTCGCCGACATCGCGCGCAAGACGGCCCTCGCGGCGGGGCAGGCGGCCTCGGAGGACGGCGCGCCGGGCACCTCGGCAGGCGAGCCGGCCCGCCCCGTGTGAGCAGTTGGCGCCCCTCCCGGGGCGCCAACTGCTCACGTGAGGCCGAAGACGTTCCCTGACGGGATCTTGGGGCGGCCGAGGGCCAGGGGCGGCCCGGGTGTCGCGGCGGCGTAGACGGCCGCGGTCTCGGCGGCGATGCGCGGCCAGGCGAAGTCGGTGTCGAGGCGGGCCCGGGCGGCGCGAGCGCGCTCCTGCGCGGCCGCCGGGTCGTCGAGGCAGCGGATCACCGCGGCGGCGAGACCCGGGACGTCACCGGGATCGAAGGACAGACCGGTGACCCCGTCGACGACCACCTCGCCCAGCCCGCCGGCCCGCGACGCGACCAGCGGCGCCCCGGCGGCCGCCGCCTCGAGCGCGGTGATGCCGAACGGCTCGTAGCGGCTCGGGAGCACGGCGGCGTCGGCGGTCGCGAGGAGGTCGCGGAGCACGGCGTCGTCGACGTGCCCGAGCAGCTGCACCGACCGGCGGACGCGGGCGGCGCGGGCGCGCTCGGCGAGCCAGTCGCCGCACGATCCGGTGCCGGCCACCAGCAGCCGCGTGCCGGGATGCGCCCGGCGGATCGCGGGGAGGGCGGCGACGAGGTCGTGCACGCCCTTCTCCCACTCGAGGCGGCCGAGGTAGAGCAGCGTCGGGGGTCCGTCCGGCCGGGTCGGCGCACCGGGGTGCGCCTCCGGCGCGGCAGCTCCGCGGCGCTGCGTGCCGCGGACCCAGCCGGCGGGGTCGATGCCGTTGTGGATCACCGTGACGTCATCGGGGTCGAGGTCGAACAGGCCCGCCACCTCGGCGCGCATCGACTCCGAACACGTGACGACGCGGTCTGCGCGGCGGGCGAGCCACCACTCCACCGAGTGCACCTGCTGGTTGAGGGGCTGGGAGAGCCAGCCGCCGTGGCGCCCGGCCTCGGTCGCGTGCACCGTCGCGACCAGCGGGACGCCGGCGAGCTCGGCCAGCGCGACGGCGGCGTGGGCGACCAGCCAGTCGTGGGCGTGGACGACGTCGGGGGTCCACTCCCGGAGCAGCGGCGCCGTCCCGCGGACCATCGCGTGGCCGAGCCCGAGGGTCCAGGCGACGAGGTCGCGCACGAACTCCAGGTGCGGCGGGTCCTCGCCGACCCGCAGCACGCGCACGCCGTCGGCGCGCTCGAGCGTCGTCGGGTGCGTCTCGGCGTCGGTGCCGGCCGGGTGGCGGGCGACGACGACGACGTCGTGCCCGGCGTCGGCGAGTGATGTCGCGAGCGCGTGCACGTGCCGGCCGAGCCCGCCGACCACGACCGGCGGATATTCCCAGGACAGCATCAGCACCCGCACCGGCGGCCCCTTCCCGACCCATGATCGAAGTACCGTTACGGACGCTCTGAGTGTCGATGAGGGGAGCACGCCGATAGGGGCGCTTCGCTGACCAGTCAGGCGAGCGACCCTACTCCCGAGTAGGGAGGGGTGGCGCGGCGGCGGTCACCGGGGTCGCGGCGGCGCAGCGCGCGGGCGTCGACGCGCCCGAACAGGTCGTCCTGGGCCGCGAACTCGGCCGCGCGGGCGGCTGCCTCGGCGTGACGGCCGGCGGGCAGGAGGTCGGTGAGCTCGCGGACGCGGTCGCGGTGCTCGGCGGCGCGGCGGCGGGCGTAGTGCGCGGCCGAGTCCTTGGTGACCATGAACGCCCAGTCGCTCGAGAGGGCCAGCGCGGCCTGGGTCGCCAGCGCGTCGAGGGTCGCGTCGCGGCCCGCGGTCGGCGCCGCACCGTCGACGGCGGCGAGCAGGCGGTCGGCGACCTCGGCGTTGTCGGCCACGAGGTCGCGCACGCCGGACCCGTCCCACACGCGCCAGTCCTTGCCCGACCCCCACGACGACGCGGGCAGCACGACCGGCTCCTCGACGTGCCCGGCCTCGACCGCGCCGCGCAGCGTGGTGACGCGGATGCCCGCCTCCGGCAGGGCGGTCAGGACGGCCTCGAGCCACGCCGGGCCCTCGTGCCACCAGTGCCCGAACAGCTCGGTGTCGAACGCGGACACCACGAGCCCCGGGCGCCCGCGGCCGTCCCGCAGGTCCTCCAGGCGGCGCCGCACCACGCCGACGAAGTCCGCGGCGTCGCGGGCGACCGCCGCCGCGGCCCGCGCCGGGTCGTACGGCTTTTTGTCCCCGGGCGCCACCCGCCGGCCCGTGACCCGGGCGGGCTTGAGCCCGGTGGCGTGGTCGAAGGTGTGGAAGTCGCGGTAGTCCGGGCCGCCCGGGTAGCTCGCGCGCGGGGACCACACGCGGTAGGTCACCTCGAGATCCCGCCCGAACGCCACGACGTCGGTGCCGTCGACCGGGTGCGCGGCCGCGGTGTCGCCGCGCAGCGCCGGGCCGTCGACGAGGAAGCGCTCGACGCCGGCGGCGGCGTAGTCGTGCTCCAGGCCGGGCGCGTAGCCGCACTCCGGCGCCCAGATGCCCGCGGGGCGCCGACCCAGGCGCAGCGACGCGTCGCGCAGCCCGGCGTCGAGCAGGAAGCGGCGCACGCGCCCGGGCAGCAGGGGGGCGAAGGGGTGGGTGGCCGGTCCGCCGAGGAGCTCGACGACCCCGGCGTCCGCCAGGCGCCGGAAGACCGGTGACGCCCCGTGCCGCCAGTCGCGCTCGAAGACCTCCAGCGCGTGGGCGGCCGCCCGGTGCTCGCGGGTGGCCAGCGCCGGGTCCGTCCGGTGTGCTTCGTGCGCCCGCAGCTGCCAGTCGGCGAGCCACGTGTGCATCGCGCGCAGCGCCGCGGGGTGGTCGAGCTGCGCGGCGAGCACCGGGGTCACGCCGAGCGTCAGGACGTCGCGGTGGCCCCGGGACGCGAGCCGCTCGAGGGTCTCGACGACGGGGAGGTACGCGTGCGCCCACGCCTGGTAGAGCCAGTCCTCGCCGACGGGCCAGGCGCCGTGGCGCATCAGCCACGGCAGGTGCGAGTGCAGGACGAGGCAGAAGGTGCCCACCGGTTCCCTGCTCAACCACGCTCCCTCTCGTCGCCCCCTGCCGGGGCGCCGAGTCTCGCACGGGCCCCGGGCGGCGGTTCCGAGCGAAGGGGCCCTCCGGTCGCTCAGGAGGGCGGGAGGCGCCGGTCGCCGGCGCCGCGGGCTCCGGCGGCAAGGGACACGTTCCGCATGATCATCGGGCCTCGCGAGCTGCGGAAGGTGCTTCTCGCGTGTGGGTGCGGGTCCGGGTGCGCCCCGGCGCGGCGGCGAGGGGCACCTTTCGCATGATCATCGAGGGTCTCGCCCTGCGGAACGTGCTGCTCGCGGCGCGCGCCCAGGTCCCGGCTCGCCCCGGTCCCGGCCCGCCTCGGCGTGTCGCGCCGGCGAGCATGTGGCGATCCTGGCGTCACACGCCAGCAAAGCCGCATCGCTCGAACACCCGCCCCGACCTCAGCCGGGCCGCACCGCCGTGACGAGCAGGTCCAGCGAGGTGTCGAGGTCGTCGGCGCGCAGGTCGAAGTCGGCGGCGGTCACCGCGGCGACGTCGGCCGCCAGCGACTCCGGCCACACCTCGCCGGACAGCGCCAGCGCCACCTGCGCGTCGACCAGCGACCCCCCGTGGCGCGCGTCGAGGACGCGCAGGGCCGGGCCGTGGTGCAGCCCGAGCAGCGACTCCACGGCGAGCCCGGCGGACGTCACCAGCGACGCCAGCTCGGACCCGGTCAGCTCCCGGGTGTGGAACGGGTTGAGCGGGCGGTCCTCGGGGCCGGCGCCCGGCGAGAAGGTCAGGCGGTTGGGCGTCGCGCAGTACAGCCGCCCGCCGGGCCGCAGGACCCGCGCGCACTCGGCGAGGAAGCCGGGCTGGTCCCACAGGTGCTCGATCACCTGCAGCGTCACGACGGCGTCGACGCTGCGGTCGGCCAGCGGCAGCACCTGGAGGTCCGCGCGGGCGACGGCCACCGACCGGTACCGCGACCGCACGTACGCCGCCACCGCCGCGTCCAGCTCGAGGGCGACGACCCGCCGCGCCGACGAGGCGAGCAGCGCCGCCCCGTATCCCTCACCCACCCCGGCGTCGAGGACGACGAGGTCCGCGCACCGGGCCGCCAGCGCGAGGTAGACCGCCTCGTGGCGCCGGAACCAGTAGTTCTCGTGACAGACATCGGGCACGGTGCGCTCTCCAGTCAACGGCAAGCTAGCCGCTTGACCTGCGGCGATGTTCGCCATCGGCGGACCTCCTCTCGGATCGACGGTTCCGCACAGCGCTCCGTGTGACGGTAACCTACACCCGTGCGCGACGAGCTGGCCGATCTTGCTGACGAGTGGTCCCTGACCCTGACCGAGGTGTCCGAGGAGACCCGTCGCGTGTACCGCCGCGGCGTCGACCAGTTCGCCACCTACCTCGCGGCGTCGCATCCCGAGCTGACCGACCCGAGCGAGATCACCGCCCGCCACGTGCAGGGCTGGTCGCGCCAGCTGGTCGAGCAGGGCCGCAGCAAGGCCACCCGGCGCGTGCGGCTGATCAGCCTGCGGCTGTTCCTGAGCTACCTCGCCGACGAGGGCGTGATCGAGGGCAACCCGGCGGCGAAGGTCGAGCTGCCCGCGGTCGAGCCGCCGATCGTGCCGGTTGTCCATGACGACGATCTCGCGTCACTGCTGCGTGCCTGCGAGGGCCGCGCGTTCGTCGACCTGCGGGACACGGCGCTGATTCGCGTCCTGCTCGACACCGGCGCCCGCCGGGCCGAGGTCGTCGGCATCGACGTCGCCGACGTCGACCTCCGCGCGCAAGAGATCACGCTGCGCCGGACCAAGGGCTCCCGGCCGCGGATCGTCCCCTTCGGCGGCAAGACCGCGCTGGCACTACGGCGCTACCTGCGTGCTCGCGCGAAGCACTCCGGGACCGAGAGCCCGGCGCTGTTCGTGACCACGCGGCGCGGGCCGAGCGGGTGGCGGCTCTCCGGCGGCGGGCTTGCCGAGATGATCCGGCGCCGCTGCGCGCTGGCCGGGCTCTCCCCACTGCACCCCCACCAGTTCCGGCACACCTTCGCCCACGACCTGCTCGCCCACGGCGCGAACGAGGGCGACGTGGAGCGGCTGGCCGGGTGGCGCTCGCCGACGATGGTCCGCCGCTACGGGGCCAGCGCCGCCGACGAGCGCGCCCGCGATTCCGCCCGGCGACTCGGCCGCGGAGACCGCGTGTAAACGATTCTGTCAGTTAGTCACTCAGTCACTAACAGACAATTCCGGAGATTACAGCGCAGAATTGAAAAGCGCTGTGCTTCGTGATCTAATCGGGGCAGTCCTCGCGGAGAGCAGCGAGCGCCAGCAGTGAGACGGGCGAGGGCGATCACCGTCCACACCCCGCCGAAGGACTCGCTGCTATGGCCTCCACCGAGGAGCGTCGCCTGATCGCCCAGGTCGCTGCTCACACCAGCTGGTCGAACACGCCCGACCGTTCCGCGCGTACCGCGCCTGCTCGCGACGCGCTCATGGCCAGCTTCGAGCGCCAGGTCGACCCCGAGGGCACCTTGCCCGCCGCCGAGCGCGCTCAGCGCGCCGAGCACCTGCGCAAGGCCCACTTCGCTCGACTCGCGCTGAGGTCGGCCGCCGTGCGGCGCAAGGCCCGCGACGAGCGCGAGGCCGCCGCCGCCGAGAGCGCCTGATCACTCACCCGGATACGCGAAAGACCGGGCAGCTCCCCAGCCGGACCCGGTCTCTCTCGCGCTGACCCCTAGATCGGAGGGGCCATGCTTACAGAATCGCACGACGCTCCGACAATTGCCACAACGTCACCGCGTGATCGGGTCGTGACCCGATGAACGTCACGCCGCTGCGCAGCGTCTCCGACGGCGACGGCTACGACGACGACGAGCAGTCCTCTGCGGATGAGCTGGCCTTCGAGACCCGTGCCAAGCAGGCCGCGCTCGACAAGATGATCAACCGCCGGGCAGACCAGATCGTCGCGGCGCTCAGCGCGCCGCCGCTGGCGTGGCTCGACGCCGAGCAGTTCGCGACGCAGCCCCGGCCGGAGTACCTGATCCCCGGTCTGCTGCACGTCGACTCCCGCGCAGTGATGTTCGGCCCGAGCCGGGCCGGAAAGTCGTTCGTCGCGATGGACGCCGCGCTGTGCGTCGCCACCGGCACGGACTGGCGCGGCCAGAAGGTCAAGCGGGCCGCCGTGGTCTATCTGATGGCCGAGGGCCAGCGGGTCAACGTCCCGCGCGTCGAGGCGTGGCTGAACCACCACGGTCGCCGCTGGGCGGACCTCCAGGGCTACTTCTTCGCGGTGACCGAGCGCGTGCCGATGGTCAAGGAGGCCACCGACGGGCTGGCCGCGAAGGTCCGCGAGGTCGGGGCCAAGCTGATCGTGCTGGACACGAAGAACCTGCTGATGGTCGGCGAGGAGAACAGCCCCTCCGACAACGCCGCGCTGGGCGAGGCGATGGACGTCCTGCGCGACGCGGGCGACGACGCCTGCGTGCTGCTCATCGACCACGTCGGTCTCGCCGACGGGACCAGGCCGCGGGGCTCGACGGCGCTGCTCGCCGGGATGGACGACGCCGTGGTGTGTCACCGCCCGCGCCGCAACGGGCCGATCGTCGCGGAGATCGCCAAGGACAAGGCGAACGCCGAGGACGGCCGTCGCTGGTCGTGGGACCTCATCCCGGTCGCGCCCAACGCGGTCGTGGTGCCCGCGGAAGTCCCGCCCGAGGCGATGCGCGACGACGAGGACGACGCGCTGGGGCCGATCTGGCGGCGCGCTCTGCGCACGCTGCCCGAGCAGGTGGAGCGGCTGGCCGAGGCCGGAGACGGCAAGACCAGCGTGCGCGACCTCGCCCTGCTGATGTCCTACGCAGCCTCGCCGACGCAGGCCGACCCCGGCTGGGTGGGGCTCACCCTGGCCGAGGCCATCGCCGCGCTGGCGCCGGAGAACGCCGGGAAGCACCACAAGTCGTCGGTGCGCCGGGCGTGGTCGCGGCTGATCTCCGAGAAGTTGATCGACGTCGCGCCCGACACCGGCAGCGCCACCGCGCGGCACGTCTGGACCGGGCCGGACGTCCCGGTCACCCGCACCCTGGGAGCGCTGGCCGAATGACCGCTATGCCCGGTTCAGTAACCGTTCCAACAAGATCAACTGAAACGTCCCTGACACGTTCGCAAGGGAGCCTTCTGAAACGCACTGACACGCCCATGACCTGCACTGACACGCGCTGAAACGCTGGTGAAACGATCTTGCCCCTCAACTGAACCAACTGACACACCCCTAGCGAAGCGGGGTGTCGGTTCAGGGGTGACCAGAGACCAGAGGATCGGAGGACCAAGGCGATGACCAACAACAACCCCCGATCCCTCGGCGAGCTGATGCGCGCGGCGCGCGAGGACGTCGCCGCAGTGCCCCCCGTCGGCGAGGGTGAGCAGCGCTCCCCGGCCCAGTGGCTCGTCGAGCTGCTGGGCGCGGCCAAGCTGGCGCACTCCGGCGGGAAGTGGCAGTGCCCGGCGCACGGGCGCACCGGCGAGCACTCCGCGGCGCTGAGCGTTCAGCAGACGACCAAGACGCGCCGCGCGATGATCCACTGCCACTACGGGTGCACGGTCGACGAGGTGCTGGGCGCGCTGGCGCTTCACCGTCGCGACCTCACCCACACCCCCACGGTCCCGCCCGCGGGGCACGCCCACCGCGAGGGACTGGACAAGATCGCGTGGCCGCCGCTGCGCGCACCGGTCGGCGGCGAGGGCTCGCTGGGCGAGCGTGGCTTCCGCTTCGAGGCGTTCCACGACTACGGCCCCGATCACCGCAAGGCGCGCTACCGCCACCCCTCCGGCGCGAAGGAGCTGCGCTGGGAGACCCGCCAGGGCGGCGACGCGTGGATGCCGGGACTGATCGGCATCCGCGAGGATCAGCTGCCGCTCTACCGCGAGCCCGACATCGCCATCGGGGTAGCGGCTGGCGAGAGGATCCTGCTCGTCGAGTCCGAGTCGTCGGTCGACGCGCTGGCCGGTTGGTACGCCACGACCTGGGCCGGTGGCGCGTCGAGCCCGGCGCTGGAGCGGCTGCGCCGCGTGCTCGGCGACGCCCAAGGCCGGCTCGTGATCATCCCGGACGCCGACGACGCCGGGCGCGCCGCGGTGGCGAAGCTGACCGGGGCGCTGCCGCAGGCTCGCGTGCTCTGGCCCGATGACGGCGAGGACGCCCGCGATTTGCTCGCGCGCATCGGTGGCCGCGCGTTCCTCAAGCGCGTCACCGCCGTGCTGGCCGAGCAGCCTGCGGTCGCACCCGACGAGGCCGCCGCCGACGAGGTCACCGCCGACGACGAGCTGACGGCCGCCATCGCGGCCATCGGCGAGGATCACGACGACGAGCCCGACGACGAGCCCGAGCCCATCGAGACCGCCGCGCCGCCGCCCCCGGTCACGCCGACGACGGTCCCGAGCTGGCGCGAGTGCCCCGAGTGCCGCCGCGTCGCCGCTGCCGCCGACGAGCCGATGCAGTGCGAGGCGTGCGCGCAGGCGTCGGTGATCGTCTTCGAGCGGGCCAACCGGTGCACCAACGACGCCGTGACCGCGTACGCCGCCGCCGGAGAGCTGGAGCTGATCGACGTCCGGCGCTGCCCCACGCCGCGCTGCGGCCACCCGACCCGCCACGGAGCCGACGCGGGACTGTGCCAGTGCTGCTACGACAACCCGCGGGCCGGTCAGCCGCTCGACGGCCGGGGCGCCCGCAACCTTTCGCCGCGTGACGCGCTGGCGGTGACCCGATGAGCACTCCCGGCGAGCACGACGACGAGTTACGATCCGGTCACGGCCCGGTCGACGGGCACGGCGAGCCTGACGGCTCCGAGCACGACCCCACGCCTCCGGGCGGTGCCCCACTGGGCGAGGACGACCCGACGCTCCGCGAGCGGACAACGGTCCCGGTCGGCCCCCAGCACGGCGATATGGACGCTGACGACGACGAGATCGTCTGGGGCGTCCTGCACTCGTTCCCTGCCGTCACCGATGGCGAGGAGGGCGCGGCGCTGGTCCCCTGCTGGCACCTGATCGGGCTGTCTCGATCGGAGCTGCTGGCCCTGGAAGCGGTCGGCCCGACTCCCTCGCTCACCGAGTGCGGCGCGCACTTCCACGCCGACCTGGAGTCGCCATGACCGTGAACATCATCGACCGCACCGACGCCCTCGCGGACGTGCCCCAGCAGGTCGCCCAGGCGATCGTGGGCGAGGTCGAGACCACCTCCACCGTGATGCGCCTGGGCAAGCGCGTCCCCGTGTCGACCAAGGAAGCCAACGTCCCGGTGCTGACCTCGGTCCCCGACGCCGCGTGGCTGACCGGCGACACCGGCTGGAAGCCGACCACGCAGGCCACCTGGGAGAACGTCACGCTGCTCGCCGAAGAGATCGCCTGCGTGGTCCCGGTGCCCGACGCGGTGCTCGACGACGCCAGCTTCGACGTCTGGGAGATGATCAAGCCGCTGGTGTCCCGCGCCTTCGCCCGCAAGATCGACGCCGCGGTGATGTTCGGCCACGGCGGACCGGCGAGCTTCGGCCCCGGCATGGTCGCCCGCGCGACCACCGCCACGCACGTGGTCGCTCCGACGTCGGACTACGCCGCCGATCTCCTCTCCGCGGCCGAGGCCGTGTCACTCACCGAGCACTCGGTGACCGGCGCGGTCGTGCGGCCGGGCTGGCAGTGGACCGCGGCCCGCCAGCGCACCGGCGAGCTGGTGGCCAACCCCGTCGGTGGGGACGCCTTCCCGCTGCGCCTGCTCGGCATGGGCGTGGCCACCGATCCGGTCTACTTCGACGCGACGCAGGCCACCGCGATCGTCGCCGACTGGACCTCGGTCCTCTACGGGGTCCGGCAGGACATGACGTTCCAGGTCTTCGACTCCGGCGTGATCCAGGACGAGGACGGGTCGATCGCCTACAACCTGATCCAGCAGGACGTCTCTGCCCTCCGCTGCGTGATGCGGATCGGCCACGTGCTCGCGACGCCGGTCAACGCGGCCGGGGTGGCGGGCGTGCCGGTCGCGATCGTGGACAACGCGTGAGCGACGACAGCGGCATGGACATGAGCGAGGCGATCCGCGCCGTCGCGGGCCGCCGCCGGGTGGCGCCGCCGGAGGCCGAGGAACCACCCGCCGAGGTCTACAGCGAGTACGTCCGGTCGGTGATCGCCGAGATCGAGGCCATGCCCGACCCGGACTGAGAGGCCGTCGGGTGCGCTTCTGGGTTGTTGTCGCACCCGATGTGCGCGAGCTGGAATCGCCTACCCGCTCGCGCCCCGGCCGCGGAGCGTGCCGTCGTTGACGCGCTCCGCGGCCGGACCCCTACCGACCCGAGAGAGGTCGTCATGATCAGCATCGACGGCACCGCGCCGCCGCTCGCCGCCACCGACAACGCCACGACGCCGCTGGGCACCGTGACCGTGGGCGGCGTGGTGACCGCGGTCGACTTCCTGCCCGCCGCGACGATCACCGGCAACGGCGGCCGGACGCTGACGCTGGTGAAGGGCACGACCGTCATCGTCGCGCGGCTGGTGCTCGCTGCCGCGGTCGATCTCGACGACCTCGCGCCGGGCATGGACGCCTCGCCCGGCTCCGACCCCGGTCCCGGCGAAGTGCTGGCCGCGGGCGTGTACGAGCGCGTCCCGCTCACCGGCGACGTGCGCGTGGCGCCGGGCGACCTCCTGTCGTGGCAGAGCACGCACGCGGGCAGCGGGCTCGCCGACCCGGGCGGCTACGTGTGGGTCGGAGTGCAGTAGCAGCGAGCTCGCTACCTGCGACCCAAGTGCTCCGAAGTGCTATCTGATCAAGAGGGGTGTGAGCGCATGACCACCACGCTGATCGAGGACGTCGAGGTGGACCACGGCCCCCTCAGCGTCGAGGACACAGCACGCGTCCTGGTGCTGATCGAACGCGCAGAGGCGCAGATAGCACTTCGTGTGCCTGACCTCGCAGCACGCATCAGCGCAGGGCGCACGAGCACAGCACTGCTGCGCCAGGTCGTCGCAGAGCTAGTCACTGCCAAGCTGCGCAACCCTCACGACTACGTCAGCTCGACGCGCTCGATCACGAACGGGCCGTTCAGCTCGACCGAGTCAGGCACGCGGCCGACCGGCTCGACGTCGGGACTCACCCTGACGCGTCGACACATGCGACTGCTCGGCGAGGTCCGCGGCTGCCAGTCCATCCCGGTCGGCGACCCGGCGCTCTCGTCACTCTCCGCGCAGCCGGCCGTCGCGCAGCGTGATCGAGGGGGTGACTCCCGCCCCGGCACCCCGCCCCAGGCGAGGAGGTGCTGCGGCTGCCGGTCGGTGACCCCTGAACGCATCGGACCTGAACCGAACGGAGATCATCGTGAGTGAGGCAAGCAAGCGCCCGCCGCGCGGCATCGGCCCCGCGGGACGTCGCTGGTGGGACGCCGTGGCCGGTCGCTTCGACCTGGAAGCCCACGAGGACGCCCTGCTGCGCCGCGTCGTCGCCGTCGCCGACCGGATCACCGCGCTGGAGGCGATCACCTCGGCCGAGGGGCTGATGCTCGACGGCAAGGTGCACCCGGCCGCGGTCGAGACCCGCCAGTGCGAGGCTCTGCTGGGCAAGCTGGCCGCGCAGCTGCGCATCCCCGACGAGCACGGCGAGCGCGCGCAGATCAGAGGTGGCGGGCGCGGCTACTACTCGCGCCGTCGTGGCTTCCAGGTCGTCTCGTGAAGCCGCTCAAGCCCCGCGGCGACGGGACCGCGCTGCCCGAGCACCTGGCCCGCTTCGACCCGGCGCGCCACGGGCTGCCCGAGGTCGCGCCGCGCTCCGGCGACGTCGATCGTGCCTTCGAGGTCTACGACGCGGTGTGCGAGCACTACCGCGCCCGCGCCGACTGGGCGCGCGCTCACCTCGGCCTCGGCGACGCCGCCTCGCTGCGCTGGGCGCGCGAGGATCGGTCCGGCTCGGAGTACCTGACGACCGGGCGCGTCGGCGAGCAGCCGTGCTGATCGAGGGCCGCGGCGAGCTGGTCGACGGTGGTCGATCGCTGGTCGACGGAGCGCCCGAGCTGGTCGACATCGACCAAGGTCTGGTCGACGGCGGCGCGGCTGGTCGATCGTCGATCGGGCACAGCTGCGAGCGCTGCGGTGCGCCGCTGCCGCTGCGCGCGTCGCGCTGGTGCGACCGGTGCCGCCCGGCGCGAGCCAACCGGCTGCACAAGCGACGGCGCGTGCCGTGTCCGACGTGCGGGCAGCTGATGTCGCACACCGCGGAGCGGTGCTGGGCGTGCTTCGCCGACGAGCGGCGCGCGAGACGCCCGCTGCGCTACGTCAGCCCCCGCTTCCGGTAGCCCGAGGGCGCCAGCGGCCACACACGGCCCGCTGTGTGCCCCGGAGAGACGCCGATCAGCCCTTGCCCGGCACCAGGAGCCCGGCAGCGCGCCCGGCGGCGTCGTAGACGATGCGCTCGACCCGCGCCGCGAGGGCGTCGAGCCGGAGCCGGGCGATGGTCAGCTCGTCGGCCGCGCCGTGGCGGCCCGTCGTGTCGCTCATGGTCACCGAGTACCCGCGGCTGGTGTAAACGGATCTTCCCGGCGCATCATCGTGATCCGTGCACGACGTCATCGCGTTCCTGGTCATGGCGCTGGTCATGTGGGCCACGTCCGGCGACGAGCCGGTCTATGGCGGCGGGCCGCGTCGACTGGACCTCTCGCCGACCGCGGTCTACGAACGCCACCGTGCCGCGGTCGATCGCGCCGCCGCCGCGATGGGCATCGACCGGTCGACCGGCTGGGCGCTGCTCGCCGAGCGCCGCCAGGCCGCGGCTGATCGAGCTGCCGCCGCGGAAGCCGCCGAGCAGGCGCATGCGCGTGGTCTTCCCGCCCCGGGTCTCGCTGGCCGAGGCCGTCGAGCTGGGCGTGGTCAACCGCTCGCTGATCGCCGTGCGCCGGGCCGCCCAGCGTCACCGCGACGACGGGCAGTTCCCGCCCGCGATCGGCGAGCGGCTGCGCGAGGACGGCCGGACCACCGAGCTGGTCTACCTCGCGGCGCAGCTCTGGGCGTGGCGCTGCGGTCGCTGGGTCGGCGACGACGCAAGGTGCGACACCTGAATCCTGATCAGCTGTTATGCCAGGTCGGGATAGGTGCCCCCTATATATGTGAGTCGCGTGCTCGCCGTCGCGGCCATGTTCTGTGTTCCGACATGCCGTGATTCGGTATGCACGGTTCTGCGGTGCAACGTGGTCTATCGTGGCAACACACCACGGTGTAGTGCCGAACGTGCTACACCGTGGGAGAGGGACGGGCCGTGCCCCGCTGCAACGGGACACGCACCCTTCCTCCCTCCTAGCAGTTCCAGTGGTCCGTCAGGGTGTGCAGGCCCCACGCCGTGAGCACCCTGGCGATCCAGCTGATCGTCGGCCTGGCCCACCACCAGGTGGGCCGGTCGGCGTTCCTCCTGCAATGACGACCCGCCACGGGGCCATCACCTCCTGCGCCGCCGTCGGCGACGGGTAGGGGACAGTTCCATGCGACGTCGATATCCGGCGCCGCCGAACGCAGCCGGGGTGGATGCTCCGACCCGGCACGCTCGGCGACGTCGGTGCACGAGGTCGGGGAAATGCCCCTCCGCACACCAGTGGCGCGAGATCAGCCTATTGGGCGATCCCCGTAATTCCGGCGCTACACGCGCGGAGTGCGACGTCTGGCCAGGTCAGCCCTAGTGCCCCGGCGTGTCGCCGACCTCGCTCGTCATCGCCGCCACGGCCCCAGACACACCACGGCCCCGCCACCGGAGACGTGTGACGGGGCCGTGATGCCGTGCTGCGCGGGGAAGCGCCTGGTCTGTTGCGGCCAGGCTACCGGCGGCGCCGACCGCGCACGCAGGCCGCGAGGTACCGAGCCCAGTCGCCGACGGTCAGGCGGTCGTAGGTGGCGCGGGTGATGGTCTCCACGAAGCGATCCTGCTCCGCGGCGCTCATCGCCGCCCAGTCCTTCGGGAGTCGGAACACGCGGCGCCTCATGCGGGCAGCACCAGCACGGCGCCGTCGTGGGTCAGCGTCACGGTCACGCCGGTCGGGCCGACGAGGGTCACGCCCTCGCTGGGCCGCCCGGCGGCGCCGGAGGGCCGCCAGCGGTATCCGTCGGCGAGGTCCCGCCAGCCGCGCGCGGCGTGGTCGGGGGATCGGTCAGAGGTGTCGGGCACTGCGGTGTCTCCCTGATCAGACGAGAGGTCTCGTCTGCCACGGAAACTGGCGGCACAGCGCTCGCTCGCGACCTGCGTTTTCGCAGGTCAGCATAGCGCTTAGGTGCCTGGTAACCAGTAGTTCTCCACGTCCAGCCCCGGGACCGTGCGCTCGCCGGTCAGCGGCAGGCCGTCGGCGGGGGACACGTCCGCATCCTGGCAGGCGCGGACCCGCCACGACCCGGGCCCGACCGGGATGCCGCGCACCGTCGCCCGCCGGTGACGATGTCGACAACGCCGGGCGTTGGCCACCCCGCCGCCCATATGCTTAGCCTGTGCAACTATCCGGTGCCGGCGCGACGATGCGCGAGTGGTGGCACCGCCTGGTGGCCTCCGACCCGGGCCTCGTCCGCCTGACCTCGGCCGGGCGGGCCACCGTCGGGGTCGGGTCGGCGCTGCTCGTCGAGCTCGCCGTCGTCCGCCTCCTCGGCCTGCCCTCGGCGCTCGTGCCGATGATGCTCGGCGGGGTCATCGCGATGATGGCCGCGTTCGGCGTCTCGGACCCGACGCGGGCCGGGCGGGCGGCGACGCTCGGCGTGATGTCGCTGTTCCTGCTCGGCGGCATGGGCACCGCCCTGCTCGTCGACCGTGTCCGTGTCCTGTCGCTGGTGACGTTCGTGCTGGTCATGATGCTCGCGGTCGTCATCCGGCGGTTCGGGCCGCGGTACTTCATCGGCGGCATGGTCACGTTCATGGGCTATTTCTTCGCCCTCTTCCTGGGCCTGCGTCCCGAGCAGGTGCCGGGGATCCTGCTGGCTGTCGCGGTCGGGTTCGCGTGGGCGACGTTCCTGTCGCTGGTGGTGCTCCCGGTGCGGCACGACCGGGTGCTGCGCCGGACGGTGCGCGCCTTCTCGGCGCGGGTCCAGCGCGCCGTCGCGGCGACGGGGGAGATGCTCGACGCGCCCGGCGACGAGCGGCGGCGCGACCGGGTCCACGACCGCCTCGTCGCCGTCACCGAGGCGGCGCTGATGCTGGACGGCCAGCTGGGGATCGCGGTCGCGGCCGACGCCCATGCGCGGGCCGTGCGCCACGCGGTGATCGACGGGGAGCTGGCGACGCGGGCGGTGGTGGACGCCGCCCACCGCCTCGCGGAGCGGCCCGGCGGCGGCACGGAGGTCCGGGACCTCCTCGGTCTCGTCGGTGCGGGCCGGTGGGAGGAGGCGCGCGCGGCGGCGGACGGCGCTCGCGCGACCCACGCCGACGGCGAGGCGGCCGTGGCGGCCGTCGGGGCGCTGGTGGCCGTGCGGGACGCGTGGTCGGCGGCGGTCGCGGGCGAGCGCGGGACGGCAGAGTCAGCCGAGACGGGTGACTTCCCCGAGTTCGCCCCCGCCGTCGAGCTCTTCGGCGGGTTCCTGCCAGGCTCGGGCGTGACCGTGATGGCGATGCGCGACGCCGTCGTCGACGGCAGCGCGTCACCCCGCTCGTGGGCGTCCCATCTCGCCCTGCCGACGCGCCAGGCGCTGCAGGTCGGCCTCGCCACGGCCCTGGCGGTCGCCCTCGGGGACGTCGTCTCCGGTCAGCGCTGGTACTGGGCCGTGCTCGCCGCGTTCCTCGCCTTCACCGGGACCGCGACCGCGGCCGAGACCGTCCGCAAGGCCGGGCACCGCATCGTCGGCACGATGGTCGGCCTCGTCGGCGCCATCCCGCTGGTGGCGCTGACCGGCGGCTCGCCCGCCGTCGCCGTGCCGGTGATGCTGCTGAGCGTCTTCCTCGGCTTCTACCTGTTCAAGGTCTCGTACGCGCTGATGATCTTCTTCATCACGCTGCTCGTCGGCGAGCTCTACGCCCTGCTCGGGAGCTTCACGCCGTCGCTGATGCTGCTGCGCCTCGGGGAGACGGTGCTGGGCGGGGTCATCGGCGCGGCGGTCGCGTTCCTCGTCGTGCCGACGCACGCGCGGGACGCTGTGTCGGGTGCCCGCCGGGTGCTGCTCGAGCGCCTGACGACCCTGCTCGACGACGTCGACGTCTGGCTGCGCCGGCCCGACATGGCCGTCGACCTGGGCGCCGACGCCCGCTCGCTCGACGCCGCCGTGCACCAGATGCTCACGGTCACCGACCCGCTCACGCGCACCCTGCTCGTCGTCCCGGATCGCGACACCCGCCGTCGGATGACCGGGTGGACCACGGTCGCCTACCACGCGGCGCGGCTGGCCCGGGCGGCCCGCGCGGTGCCCCGGGGCCGGGGGAGCGACGGGGGCGGGGCGCACCGCCTGGCGCGCCTGGCCGAGCGGTGGGGCGCCGAGGACCCCCGGACGCCGCGCGCCGCGACGCGGGCGGTCGGCGACCTCCTGGCCCACGCCGACCGGACCGGACGGCCGGGTGACCCCGTCGTGCGCGAGCTGCTGAGCCTCCACGAGGCGGTCACCGCCCTGGCCGACGCGCGGGGCTTCCTCGGGGACCGGGCCGACGACGACCCCGGCGTCCGGGGCCGCGTCCTCGACGCCGATCTCGCGCCGGCGTCCGCGACCGTGACCCTCGTGGACCGCGACGGCACGGGCGGCACGCCGGTGGCCACCGACGCCGACGGCGTGTACGCGACCGGCACGACGCCGGGCGGCCAGCTCGTCGTGGTGCCGGGACGCGGGCTCGACGCCGGGCCGACGGCGTTGCGCCTGCCCCGCGACGGGGCCGCTGTCCTGCCCGATGTCGTGCTGCCGCGACGCCGGGAGCTGCCGCGGGCGGCGCCGCCGCACCGCGTCCCGGCCGCCGTGGTCTGACACCGGGCGCTGCGGGACCGGGCGCTGCGGGACCGGGCGCTGCGGGACCGGGCGCTGCGGGACCGGGCGCTGCGGGACCGGGGTGGACGGCGCCCCCCGGGCCGTCCACCCCGGACCCCCTCACCCCCGCCGCGTGCGGAGCAGCGCGATCCCCAGCGCGATCCAGGTGAGGCCCCAGACGGCGATGGCGACGCTGCGGGGGACGTCGCCGAGCGCGCCGGCGGCCGGGATGGTGGCGAGCGGCCACACGCCGGCCGCGAGCGTCGTCCACCGCGGCAGGACGGCCGGGCCGCGGACCATTCCGAACGCCGCGACGACGAGCCCGCCGGCGGCGAGGACCATGAAGACGCTGAAGAGGATCACCGCGGTGTCCTCGTCGACCAGCGCGTAGGCGTGGGCCAGCGAGAAGATCGTCATGGCGACCGCGGCGACGGCGAGGGCGCCGGTCACGAGGCCGGACGCGCCGACCGCGCCCGCAAGACGCCGCACGCCGACGATCGCGGCGGCGAACAGCAGGCCGGCGGGCACGACGGCCGCGAACCAGCCGGCTCCCACGGCGGCCGGGTCCAGGGCGCCGACGATTCCGAGGACGGTGATCACGGCGCCGGCGAGGGCGGCGGCGACGCCGGAGGGTCGGACGCCGGTGTCGGTGCGGGCGAGGGTGTCGGTCATGGCTGCTCCCGGATGTCGGAGTGGACGAAGCAGGAGCGAGCCTCGGCGCGCGACCGTCCCGTCCGGCAGGGCCGGAGCACCCGGCGCGTGCCCGGGGCCGTCGGGAGGAACATCCCGGCCTGACCGGGAGAAACGGCCGCAGACAAGCGCCCGGCGGGGTCGCAGGATGAGCACATGGGGGGCACCCGTACCGACCGGCCGCCGTGGCTCGCGGTCGCCGTCACCGCCGTGGGGCTCGCGGAGACGGTGGCGGCGGTCGTGGGCGTCCTCGTCACGGGCATGTCGTTCGCGGCGGCCCGGGACAGCTTCCTCGTCTCCAACGCGGTCATCGGCACCGTCGGCACCCTCTGCGGGGGCCTGATCGCGGCGTACCGACCACGTCACCCGCTGGGCTGGGTGCTGCTCGGAGCCGGCGTCGCGCAGACGGCCACCGCGGCGGTGACCCCCTGGCTCGCCGCGGCGCTCGTCGCCGGCGACCCGACCGCGATCACCTGGACCGCGACGGTCTACTCCGCGGCCTGGCCGTGGGCGATCGGCCTGCTCCTGCCCCTGGCCCTGCTGGTGTTCCCGGACGGCCGGGTGCCGCGCCCGCTGCTCGCGGTCGCGCTGGTCAACGGGGTCGTCCAGGTCCTGCTGTTCAGCGCCGACCCCTACCCCCTCCAGACGGTCGCCGGGTTCGCGGCGGGGGAGGCGCCGCCGGCGTGGTCGGTGCTGGCGGTCCCCGGCCTGGGGTCCGGCCCGGTCGACGTCGCGTCGAACGTCGTGCTGGCGGCGACCTACCTCGCCGGGGTGGTCACGCTGGTCGCGCGCTACCGCCGCGGTGACGAGCGCACCCGCCGCCAGATCCTCTGGCCCCTGCTCGCCGCCGTCGCGACGGTCGTCGTCATCGCGGCGACGCGGGCGCTGTGGACGCTCATGCCCACGGGCACCGTCTTCCCGGTGATCTCCACGGTCGCGGTCGCCCTCGTCCCGATGGCGATCACGGTCGCCGTCCTGCGCCACGAGCTGCTCGACATCCGCCTGCTCTGGTCCCGGGCGGTCACCTACCTCGTGCTGACCGTCGCGCTCGTCGCCACCTACGTCGCGGTCGTCGAGCTCGTCGCGCGCCTGGTCGGGCCGGCCGACGGGCTGGCGTCCTCGGTGGTGGCCACGATCGTCGTCGCGGCCGCCTTCGACCCGATCCGGGTCCGGCTGCAGCGCCTGGTCGACTCCCTGCTCTACGGCGACCGCGCCGACCCGGTGCGCGCGATGTCGTCGGTCGGCGAGCAGCTGGACCGGCCGGTGGACGTCCTGCCGGCGGTGTGCCGCGCCCTGCGGCTGCCCTGGGCGGCGCTCGCGGTCGACGGCGCCGTCGTCGGCGAGACCGGGACGCGACCCGCGGAGGTCGAGACGTTCCCGCTGCGGCACGCCGGTCGCACCGTCGGCGAGCTGCGGGTCGGGGTGCGCTCCGGCGAGGCCCGCCTCGCGGCGTCCGACCGGGCCGTCCTCGAGCTCATGGCCCTGCCGATCGGCGTCGCCCTGCACGCCGAGGCGCTCTCGGCCGCCGTGCAGCGCTCGCGGCAGGAGATCGTCGCCGCCCGCGAGGAGGAGCGCCGCCGCCTGCGGCGCGACCTGCACGACGGGCTCGCGTCGGTGCTCACCGGCGTCGCGTTCCAGGCCGACGCCGTCGTCACGCTGGCCGATGGGCAGGTCGCGACGCTCGGCGAGAGCATCCGCACCGGGGTCACGGGCGCGCTCGCGGACGTCCGGCGCCTCATCAACGAGCTGCACCCGACCGCGCTGGACGAGCTGGGCCTGGCCGAGGCGGTGCGCCGGCACGCCCAGCGGCTCGCGCGCGGGGAGCCGGCGCCGCTGGCGTTCGCGGTGCTCGACGAACCGGTCGGCGAGCTGCCCGCGGCGGTCGAGGTGGCCGCCTACCGCATCCTCGTCGAGGCCCTGACCAACGTCGCCCGCCACTCCGGCGCCACGCGCGCGGAGGTCGAGATCCGGCGCTGCGACGGCGATCTGGTCATCGGTGTCCGCGACAACGGCACCGGTGCCGCGGACCGCTGGGACACCGGTGTCGGTCTCGCGTCGATGCTCGAGCGCGCCGCGGAGCTCGGCGGGCTCGTGTCCGCGGCGCCGTCGCCGGCGGGCGGGCGGGTCGAGGCGCGCCTGCCGCTCGCCCGGGTCCCGTCGTGACCGAGCCGGCGGTGCGGGTGGTGCTCGCCGACGACCACCCGGTCATCCGCGACGGGCTGGCGGCCCTGCTGACCGCGACCGAGGGGATCGAGGTGCTCGCCACCGCGGAGTCCGGCGCCGAGGCGGTCGACGCCGCCGTGACCGCCCGGCCCGACGTCCTCGTGGTCGACCTGCACATGCCCGGCGGCATCGACGGCGTCGAGGCGACGCGCCGGGTGCGCGCCGGGGCGCCCGAGGTCGGGGTCCTCGTGCTGACCATGCTCGACGACGACACCTCGGTGCGCGCGGCGCTCGACGCGGGCGCGGCCGGCTACGTGCTCAAGGGCGACTCGCGCCAGCAGATCGTCCGCGCCATCCACGCGGTCGCGGCGGGGGCGACGTTCCTCGGGGCGGGCGTCACGCCGGGGCCGTTCGGGGCCGACGCCTTCGCCGAGCTGACCGCCCGCGAGCGCCAGATCCTCGACATGCTGGCCACCGGCGTCCCCACCGCCACCATCGCCGCCCGTCTCGGCGTCGCCGCCAAGACCGTCACCAACAACCTCTCGACCATCTTCGCGAAGCTTGGCGTCACCGGCCGCACCGAGGCCGCACTGCTGGCGCGCGACCACGGGCTCGGGCGGCGCGGCTGATCAGCCCGAGTCACCGCAAGGCCGCGAGGTGCTCGAGGGTCATGGCGACGACCTCCTCGTCGCGCAGCGTCCGCCCGCGCAGGACGGCCCGGTCGAAGGCCTCGTCGCCGAGCCGGGTCCGCAGCGTCTCGACGGTCGCGGCGACGCGGTCGGCTTCGACCGGCTCGAAGGGCAGCGCGGTGGCGGCACCGGCCGCGTCGATCGCGGCGTGCAGAGCGGCCGCGACCTCGTCGAGCCCGTGGTCGGCGAAGATCGCGAAGACGTGGCGCAGGGAGAGCCACTGGTTGGCCCAGTCGCCGCCACGGAACCAGGTCTCGACGACCTCGGGCCACCCGTCGACCGCCGCGCCGACCTCGCCGCGCGCGGCGCGCACGGCCAGCTCCTCGGTGCGGGCGAACGCGCGCAGCCAGCGGTTGCCGACCCCTTCGGCGAGCTCGACGCTCTCGCGCAGGTACCGCAGGGCCCGCTCGGGGTCGTCGCGCTCGCAGGAGACCCCGAGCGCGTAGGCCGCCTGCGCCCGCGCGGTGGGCGACCCGCTGCGCTGCGCCGCCTGCCGCGAGTGGTCGGCCAGCGTCCGCGCCGCGTCCGGGTCGCCGATGCTCGTCGAGGCCACCGAGCGCATGTAGTCCACGTGCGCGGCGAGGGCGTGGTCCCCGGTGCGCGCCGCGTCCTCGCTCATCTCCTCGAGGACCCGGAGCGACGGGTCGGTGTCGCCGCGGTAGATCAGCGCGTTCGCGAGCGTGCGCTCGGCGAGGGCGCCGGTGCGGACACCGAGGCGCTCGGCGCTCGCGAGCGCCTGCCGGGCGCCGACCACCGCCCCCGTCAGCTCCCCGCGGACGAAGCGGCCGTAGGCGACCACCCCGAGGACGACGGGGGACCACGGCCGGTCCTCGGCGCCGGGCGCGGCGAGCGCCGCCTCCGCCCAGCGGAAGATCTCGTAGCGCACCGCGCGGAACGCGAACTCGCGCACGGACGCGACGAGCTCGAGGGCGACGTCGACCTCGCCGAGGGCCAGGCTCGTGCCGAAGGCCTCCCGCAGGTCCTCCATCTCCCGGTCGACCTCCCGCAGCCAGGCGCCCTCCTCGGGCCCGCCGAACCCGTCGCGCGCGGCGCGGGCCGCCGCGAGGTGCGCGCGGGCGTGCGCGAGCCGGACCGCCGCCGCCTCCGGGCGCTCGTCCAGGCGGGCGCGGGCGAAGGCCCGCAGCGTCTCCAGGAGCCGGTAGCGCGTCCCGCCGTCGACCTCGCGGGCGACCACCATCGACTTGTCGGCCAGCGTCGCGAGCAGGACGGCGACGTCGGCACGGTCCAGGTCGCCGTCGGCGCACACCTCCTCGGCGCGGCGCAGCGTGAAGCCGCCCGCGAACACCGAGAGCCGGGCGAACAGCGTCTGCTCGCCCGGCGCGAGCAGGCCGTGGGACCACGCGACGACGTCGAGCAGGCTGCGGTGGCGGACGTCGGCGTCGTGCCGGCCCGCGAGGAGCCGGAAGCGCTCGTCGAGACGCTCGGCGACCTCGGCGACGGTCATGGACCGGACCCGCGCGGCGGCGAGCTCGAGCGCGAGCGGGAGGCCGTCGAGGCGCACGCAGATCTCGGCCGTGGCCCGGGCGGACCGCGCGTCGAGGGTGTACCCGCGGCGCGCGGCGGTGGCCCGGGCGACGAACAGCGTCACGGCGGGGGAGGCGCGGACGGCGTCGGGGGTGACGTCGTGGGCGCCCGGCACGGCCAGCGGCGCCAGGGTGTGCGTCACCTCGCCCGGGAGCCCGAGCGGCTCGCGGCTGGTGGCGAGCACGCGCACGCGGGGGCACCACCGCAGGATGCGGGCGACGAGCGGTGCGACGGCCTCGAGGACGTGCTCGCAGTTGTCGAGGATCAGGACGAGGTCCGCCGACCGCAGGGCCTCGACGATCGAGTCCTCGAGCGAGCGCTCCGGGCGCCGTTGCAGGTCGAGCTCGGTGGCCAGCGTCGCCGTGGCGGCCTCGGGGGAGCGCACCGCGGCGAGCTCGATCCACCGCGCCGTGTGCCCGCCCGGGTCGCCGGCGAGCTCCTGCGCGAGCCGGGTCTTGCCGACACCGCCGGGGCCGACGAGCGTGACCAGCCGGTGCGCGGCGAGCTGGTCGCGCAGCACCGCGAGGTCCGCGGCGCGCCCGACCAGGTCGTCGGACGCGGGAGGGGGCTCGGGGGCGGGGACCCGCGCCGCCACCGGGCGACCGTCGAGCTCGGGGCTCTCGACGAGGATCTTCCGCTCGAGGTCGCGGACGTCGGGCGTCGGATCCATGCCGAGCTCCTCGCGCAGCAGGAGCCGCAGCTGCTGGGCCCGCCGGAGCGCCTCCGCCGGACGCCCGGAGCGGTAGAGCGCGAGCATCAGCGCCGACCAGAGGCGCTCCCGCAGCGGGTGCTCGACCACCAGGGCCTCGAGCTCGCCGACGACCTCGCGGTGGAGCCCGCACGCGAGGCCCGCCTCCGCCGCGAGCTCGTGGCCGGCGACGCGCAGCTCCTCCAGCCGGCCCGCCTCGGCGCGGACGCCGTCGGCGCCCGCGAACTCCGCGAACGCCGGGCCGCGCCAACGGGCGAGCGCCGTCGCCGCGAGCCGGCGGGCCGCGGCCGGGTCGTCGTCCATCCGCGCGCGCACGCCGTCGATCTCCGCGGAGAACCGGTCCGCGTCGACGTCCGCCGCGGCCACCATGAGGCGGTAGCCGGGGGCGCGGGTCTCGAGGACGGCGCCGCCCCCGTCCAGCGTCCGGCGCAGGCGCGAGAGGTGCGTCTGCAGCGTGGGGATCGCGGTGGACGGAGCGTCCTCGCCCCACAGGACGTCGACCAGGCGGTCCGTGGTGATCATGTGCCGCCGGTGCGCGAGCAGCACCGCGAGGAGCAGGCGCGGCTTCGGCCCGCCGAGCGCCCGCCGGTGGCCCTCGGTGACGACCTCGAGGGAACCGAGGACCCGGAACTCCATCGAAGGAGTGTGCCCCATGTCTCATTGATGACCGAAGAGTCACCGATGGGCTGCAAGGCCGGTTGCGCACGCTCGGCCTCGCCGGCGGCGCCGAGGGGCCCGCCCGGGACCACGGAGGGGCTCATGCGGATCCAGAAGGACGACATCCCGCGGACGATCGACGCACCGGGCGCGATCGCGCGCCAGCGCCAGGACTTCGGCGAGGCGACCGGCTACGGCTCGATCGCGGGCGAGTACTTCTCGCTCGGCGGCGGCGCGGACATCGCCCCGCTGCTCGTCGGGCTGCCCGGCGACAGCTGCCACGCCCCGCACTGGGGCTACATGATCTCCGGCGAGGTCACCGTCTCGTACGTCGACGGCACCGAGGAGACCGTCACCGACGGGGATCTCTTCTATTGGCCGCCCGGCCACACCGTGCGCGTCGGCCGCGACGCCGAGGTGATCCTCTTCAGCCCCGCGCAGGAGCACAACGCCGTGCTCGACCACATGAAGACCACGATGGGCGCGTGACCCGTCGCCCTCCTGCGACCGTCGCGTCCGCGCTCAGGCGGGCGCGGCGGCGCGGGCGTACCCGCGCATGGTCGAGACGACCTCGTCCTGCGCGGGGGTCGTGGGCCGCGGGGCGGCGGGGGAGATGCCGCCCTTGTCGCGGTTCATGAGCAGGGGGATGTCGGGCTCGTCCTCGTCGTCGGACACCCGCGCCATCGACCACCGCCCGAACGCCCGCTCGGCGTCGGGGGACTCCTCGAGGATCGTGAGCCGCTCGTGGCGCGGGTCCTTGCGGATCGTCTCGTAGAGCTCGCGGACGACCGCCTCGTCACCCTCCAGGGCCTGGACGACGCTGTCGTGCCACACCAGCAGCGCGCCGGTGACACCCTGCTTGGTGTTGTTCGACCGTGCGGTGCTGAAGATCGCCCCGAGCTGGGCCTTGCGCTCGTGCGCGGGGATGCGCAGGTGGCTGCTGTAGATCAGTCGAAAGCACGCCTCGGGGGCCTGGTCCGCCATCACGTCGCTCCTTCGCCGGGATCACCGGCGACGCTAGCCCATGGTGACCGCGACCACACCCGGGCGGGCGGCGGGGATGCCGGCGCATGCCGTGTGCGGTGAGTCACCGGCGACGGGATCGGTGAGGGGCTCGCCAGCTGTCTCCCCGGCTCGTCGATGCTGCTCCGACGAGGGCAACGGGACACCGCAAAGGGCGGCAGGGGCGCCTGCCCTCGAGCTTCATTATCACGCCCAGTAGTTCTTCGCGACGACGCGTAACGCCATCGACATCGCCTCGTTGAGTGGAGTCGTCACCGTGTGAGTCGGAATCCGGCCCGCCCGGCGGCGAGGGGGCACCACGGGCGGACACGTTCGGGGCGTTCCCCGCTCCCCTGAACTGCCACACGAGGAGTCCCTGTGCTGAAGAAGATGGGTGTCGTGACCGCGGGCGTCACGGCCGGGCTGCTGGCCGCCGCGCCGTTCGCGTCGGCGACCGAGTGCCACGACGGCGACCACCACGAGTCGAAGAGGTCGCACAGCTCGGAGAGCAACTGCAACGTCACCGGCGGCAACTCCGAGGCCAACTCGGAGATCAGCGGTGACTCGCTCGCCAACGCCGTCACGCAGGCGCCCGTCGGCGGGTCCAACGTCGGCAACATCGTCTGCAGCAACATCCTGAACGACAACCTCAGCGGCAACCACCTCAACATCAAGGTGCTCTGACGCGCTGAGCCGTCGCCGGGCCCGATCACTGGGGAACCAGGGGTCGGGCCCGTCGCCTGCCCGGCCCGCTGTGCACGCGCTCACGCTCCGGCACTGCGCCCTCGCCCGGTGTTGCTGTTAGGTTCGCCTAAGCACACCTGCAGCCGACGGAAGGGTGCGCGGTGGGTTCCACGGCCGTCGCCGGGCCTCGCCTGTCCGGGCCGCCGGTGCGTCGGCGGGGTCGCCCGGTGCTGGCCCTCGGTCTCGGGCTCGGTGCCCTCGCCGTCGTCGTGGTGCTCAGCATCGCCGTCGGCTCCGGACCCACGACCCTGGACGAGGTCTGGCGCGCGCTGGTGGCGCCCACCGGCTCGCCGGCCGACATCGTCGTCCGCGACCTGCGCGTGCCGCGCACCCTGCTCGGTGTGATGGTCGGTGCGGCGCTGGGGGTCGCCGGCACGCTCATGCAGGGCCACACGCGCAACCCCCTCGCCGACCCGAGCCTGCTGGGCATCAGCGGCGGCGCCGCGTTCTGCGTCGTGCTCGCGACGACCGTCCTCGGTGTCAGCGACGTCTACGGCTACATCTGGTTCGCCTTCGCCGGGGCGGCGCTGGCCGCGATGATCGTGTTCTCGCTCGGTGCCGCGAGCCGGGGCGGGCCGACGCCGGTGACCCTGGCGCTGGCCGGTCTGGCGGTGTCCGAGCTGCTGCTGGCGATCACGTCGGGCCTCGTCCTCGGGGACGGGCCCTCGCTGGACGCCTACCGGTTCTGGTCCGCGGGCGCGCTCGACGACCGCGGTGCCGACCTGATCCTGCAGGTGCTGCCCTTCGTCCTCGTCGGCCTCGCGCTGGCCGCGGCGAACGCCCGCGCACTCGACGTGCTCGCCCTCGGGGAGGACAGCGCCCGCGGTCTGGGGCAGAACGTGACGCGCGCGCGGGTCGTGGGCCTCCTCGCCGTCACCCTGCTCGCCGGGGCGGCGGTGGCGGTCAGCGGGCCCATCGGGTTCGTCGGCCTCATCGCGCCGCACATCGTGCGGTCGCTGGTCGGGCCCTCCCACGGGCGCCTGCTGCCCCTGGCGGCGCTGGTCGGGGCGGTGCTCGTGGTGGCCGCCGACGTCGTCGGGCGCGTGGTCGTGCGACCGGGCGAGCTCGCCGTCGGCATCGTGCTCGGGATCGTCGGCGCGCCCTTCTTCATCGCCCTCGTGCGGCGGAGGTCGGTGCGGCTGTGACCACGGAGACCGACACCACGGAGACCGGCACCACGGAGACCGGAGCAGGCACCCGGGTCCCCGACGCCGTAGCCGGCCGCCGCCCGCTGCGCGCCGGCCCCGTCTCGGCGGTCTGGCGGCCCCGCGGCGCGGCGGTCGTGCTGGTCGGCGCGGCCGTCCTGGTCCTCGTCGGGGCGGTCAGCATCGGCCGGGGCGACTACCCGATCGCCGTCGGGGACGTCCTGCGCGTGCTGTTCGGGGGCGGCAGCCGGAGCGAGACCTTCGTCGTCACCGAGCTCCGGCTGCCCCGCGTCCTGACCGGGGCCCTCGTCGGCGCGGCGCTCGGGATCGCGGGTGCCATCACCCAGGGCGTGGCGCGCAACCCGCTCACCAGCCCCGACGTCCTCGGCGTCACCGACGGGGCCGGCGTCGCCGCGCTGCTGGTGCTGGTGCTGGCCGGCACCGGCGGGTCGGCGGTGGGCTTGCTGGCGGCCCTGGGGCTCCCGCTCGCGGCCCTCGTCGGCGGGCTGCTCGCCGCGGCGCTCGTCGTCGTGCTCGCGTACCGCCAGGGCCTCGACGCGTTCCGCTTCATCCTCGTGGGCCTCGGCATCAGCGTCGCGCTGGTGTCGGTCACGTCGTGGCTGCTCGTGATCGCCAACGTCCAGCAGGCGGGGCTCGCGCTGGTCTGGCTGCGCGGCTCGCTCAACGCCCGCGGCTGGGAGCACGTGCTCCCCGTGGCCGTCGTGCTCGTCCTGGTCGTGCCGGTCACGATCGCGCTGACCTTCCGCCTCGATGCCCTCGACCTCGGCGACGACACGGCCCGGGGCCTCGGCGTGCGGGTCGACCGGACCCGGATCTCGCTGCTGGGCCTCGCCGTGGTGCTCGCGGCATCGGCCACCGCCGCGGCGGGCCCGATCCGCTTCGTGGCGCTCGTCGTCCCCCAGGTGTCGCTGCGCCTGGCCGGGGGCTCCCGACCACCCCTGATCGCCTCGGCGATCGCGGGCGCGGTGCTGGTCGTCGCCGGGGACCTCCTGGCGCGCACGGTGCTCGGCGGCGAGGTCCCCGTCGGCGTCGTCACCGTCGTGCTGGGCGCCCCCTATCTGCTGTTCCTGCTGGTCCGCCGGACGAGGAAGGACTCCGCGTGAGCGCCCACACCGAGGACGCCGTCGAGCACGAGGCGACCACCGACGCCGGCACCCGCCTGCGCGCCGAAGGCGTGCGCGTGGGGTACGGCGACACGGTCGTCGTCGGCGGCACGGAGGGGCTCGACCTCGACGTCGTCGAGGGCACGGTGACCGCGGTCATCGGCCCGAACGGCTGCGGCAAGTCCACGCTGCTGCGGACCCTCGCCCGGCTGCTGACCCCGCGGCACGGGCACGTCCTGCTCGACGGGCGGCGCCTCGACGCCGTCCCGTCCCGGGAGGTCGCGACGGTCCTGGGCGTCCTTCCCCAGGATCCCACGGCGCCCGAGGGCATCACGGTCGCCGACCTCGTCGCGCGCGGCCGGCACCCGCACCAGCGCTGGTTCCGGCAGTGGTCGGCCGAGGACGAGGAGGCGGTCGCCGAGGCCCTGGAGTGGACCGGCATGGCCGGGTTCGCCGAGCGCACCCTCGACACGCTCTCCGGCGGTCAGCGCCAGCGGGTGTGGATCTCGATGGCCCTCGCCCAGGGCACCGACGTGCTGCTCCTCGACGAGCCCACGACCTTCCTCGACCTCGCCCACCAGGTCGACGTGCTCGAGCTCGTGGCCCGCCTCAACCGCGAGCGCGGCCGGACCGTGGTCATGGTGCTGCACGACCTCAACCTCGCCGCGCGCTACGCCGAGCGGCTGGTGGCCCTGCACCGCGGCGAGATCGCCGTCGAGGGCACGCCGCACGAGGTGCTCACCGAGGACACGGTGCGCGACGTCTTCGGGCTCGAGGCTCGCGTCGTCCCCGATCCCGTCGCCGGGACACCCATGGTCGTTCCGATCGGGCGATACGTCACATAGCGGACGGTTGACGTCTCCTCGGCGTTAGGTAAGCCTCCCCTATCGAGATCACTCTCCGATCGCCGACGATCCACGGAGCGCTTGCATGTCCCTCGTCCCCGCCGGAGCGACCACCCGCCTGCTGGGCGCGCTGGCCGCGGTCCTCGCCCTCGTGCTCGCCGGATGCGGTGGGGGAGGTGACGAGCAGGGCTCCGGCGGGTCGGCTCCCGCACCGGGGTTCCCGGTGACCATCCCGCACGCCTTCGGCCAGACCACCGTCCCGACGAAGCCCACGCGCGTCGTCACCGTCGGGTACAACGACGCCGACTTCGCCCTCGCGCTCGGCACCGTCCCGGTCGGGGTGCGTGACTTCATCGGCGCCTTCGACGAGACGACCCGGCCGTGGGCCCAGCAGGCCCTGAACGGCGCGCGGCCCGAGATGGTCGGCGGCAACGAGATCGACATCGAGAAGGTCGCCTCGCTGCAGCCCGACCTGATCCTCGGCGTGTACTCCTACATGGACCGCGCCACCTACGACCGGCTCTCGCAGATCGCGCCGACGGTCGCCGACCCCGTCGAGAACGTGGCCGCGCCCTGGCAGGAGCAGACCCGGATCACCGCCCGCGCCCTCGGCGTGCCCGAGCGGGGCGAGCAGGTCGTGGGCGACGTCGAGCGCCGTTTCGCCGACGCCCGGACGGCGAACCCCCAGTTCGCCGGCAAGAACATCGCGGTCGCGCTCGTGGCCTCGGGTGAGTACAACCTCCTCGGCCGCGACGACGCGCGCACGCAGGTCTTCACCGGCCTGGGGCTGGGCGTCCAGGAGACCACCGAGACCCTCTCGACCGAGCAGCTCGGCCGCCTCGACCAGCAGGGCGTCGCGGTGCTCGGGGTGCCGCCGCAGGTGGCGCTGTCCAACCCGCTGTTCGCGAACCTCGGCGCCGTGCGGGCCAACCGTGTCGCCTTCCTCGGCGACGAGGCGTCGCCGGTGGCCGGGGCGCTCGGCTTCTCGAGCCCGCTGAGCCTGCCGTACGCGCTCGACCAGATCACGCCGGAGCTCGCCCGGGTCTACGGCACGACGTAGCCCGCGTCCGGCGGCCACACCCCTGCCTCGCGCGGGGGTGTGGCTGGTCGTCGACTACGGATAGCCTCACCTAACATCGCGCGCGGACCTCGAGGAGAGCCATGAGTGCGCAGTCGAGCAGCTCGGACGCCCCGGAGACCCTGGACGTCCTCGGCGTGGGCTTCGGGCCGTCGAACCTCGCGCTGGCGCTCGCCGTCCAGGAGCACAACGAGCAGTCACCCGGGGACCAGCGGATCCGGGCGTCGTTCGTCGAGCAGCAGGCGGCGTTCGGCTGGCACCGCGGCATGCTCATCGAGGGCGCCACGATGCAGGTGTCGTTCCTCAAGGACCTGGTCACGATGCGCGACCCGACGAGCCCGCGGTCGTTCCTCAACTACCTGCAGGGCCAGGGCCGGCTCGCCGACTTCATCAACACCAAGACGATGTTCCCGTCGCGGATCGAGTTCCACGACTACCTCGAGTGGTGCGCCGCGGACGTCCGGCACCTGGTCTCGTACGGCACGCGCGCCGTCGGGGTGCACCCGGTCGCCGGGCGGGCGGACGGCCGCATCGAGGAGCTCGAGGTCGTGCTGCGCGACGTGGCGACCGAGCGGTCGCGGGTGGTGCGCACGCGCAACCTGGTGCTGGCCACCGGGCTGGTGCCGTCGGTGCCGCCCGGCGTCGCACGCTCGCCGAGGATCTGGCACAACAGCGAGTTCCTGCACCGCCTCGCCGCGGTGGACGACGACCCGGATTCTGCGCCGCGGCGCTTCGTCGTGGTGGGCGCAGGCCAGAGCGCGGCCGAGACCACCGAGCACCTGCACAGCCGCTACCCCGACGCCGAGGTGCACTCGGTGTTCTCGCGGTACGGCTACAGCCCCGCCGACGACACGTCGTTCGCGAACCGCATCTTCGACCCCGACGCCGTCGACCACTTCTACTCGGCGCCGGGCGACGTCAAGCAGATGCTCATGGACTACCACGCGAACACGAACTACTCCGTGGTCGACCCGGAGCTGATCCAGGAGCTCTACACGCGGGCGTACCAGGAGAAGGTCCACGGGCGTCAGCGCCTCCACGTCCACGGCGCCTGCCGGGTCGCGGGCGTCCGGGAGCCCGCCGGGGACGCCGCGGACGACGGGGCCGGCGGGGCCGACGGCGCCGACATCGAGGTCGACATCGAGTTCCTGCCCACCGGCGAACGGGAGACGGTCGGGACCGACGTCGTCGTCTACGCCACCGGCTACCGGCCGATCGACCCGACCACCCTGCTCGGTGACCTCGGGATGTGGTGCCGGCGCGCGGAGAACGGCGAGCTGCTCGTCGAGCGCGACTACCGCCTCACGACCGAGGAGCCGCTCGACGCCGGGATCTACGTGCAGGGGCCCACCGAGCACACGCACGGCATCAGCTCGACGCTGCTCTCGACGACCGCGGTGCGCGTCGGCGAGATCGTCGCGTCGCTGCGCGGACGCCGACCGGCCACCGCCGCGGCTCGGGCGTCACCGGCGCCGCGCCCGCGGCCCGAGGACGACGGCGACGAGCCCGTCGACGGCGGCCCGCTCTCGCCCGACGCCCGCGTCGTGGACCACGCCGGCAACCGGCCGGTGGGTTCGTGAGCACGCTCGACGCCGCCCGGCCCGCGGCGGTCGGGGTGGGCCGGACCTGGCCCGACCGGTTCGCCGAGCAGGTCGCGGCCCGGGGCGACGCCGTCGCGGTGGAGCTGGGCGACGAGTCGCTGACCTACGGCGCCCTGGCCGACCGGGCCGGGCGCCTGGCCGCGGCCCTGCAGGCGCACGGTGCGGCGCCCGAGCGGTTGGTCGGGCTCGCGCTGCCCCGCTCGGTCGACCAGGTGGTCGCCCAGGTCGCGGTGCTGTGCGCGGGGGCGGCCTACCTGCCGGTCGACCCCGACCAGCCCGAGGAGCGCATCCGGTTCGTCCTCGACGACGCCGCGCCCGCGGTCCTGCTGACGACGCCGGAGCTGCGCGACGCGCTCCCGCCGGAGTGGCGTACGCGGGCCGTGCTCCTGTCCGACCTCGATGTCACCGGGACCCCACCCGCGCCGCTCGACCCGGGGGTGTCCGTCGACGGGCTCGCCTACGTCGTCTACACCTCGGGATCCACCGGCCGCCCGAAGGGTGTGCTGGTCACGCACGCGGGTGTCGACAAGCTCGTGGCGACCCAGACCGAGCGGCTCGGCGTCGGCCCCGAGGACCGCGTGCTCGCCTTCGCGTCGCCGAGCTTCGACGTCGCGTTCTGGGAGCTGTGCCAGTCGCTGCTCTCGGGCGCTCGCCTGGTGGTCGTGCCCAGCGAGCTGCGGGCACCGGTCCCGGAGCTCGCGGCGTACCTGTACGCCCACGACGTCTCCGTCATGATCCTCCCGCCGGTGCTGCTGGCGGCCATGCCCGAGGACGTCACGCTGCCCCCCGGCGTGCTGCTCGCGGGCACCGAGCGCGTCGCCCCGGAGCTCGTGGCGCGCTGGGGTCGCGACCACCGGATGTTCAACGCGTACGGGCCCACCGAGGCCACCGTGAACTCCACGCTCGGCGAGAGCCACCCCGACACCCTCGACGGGACGTCGGTCCCCATCGGCGTGCCCGACCCCCTGACCACCGCCCGCGTCCTCGACGCCGCGCTCGTGCCGGTCGCCGACGGGGAGCCGGGCGAGCTCTACCTCGGCGGCCCCGGCCTCGCGCGCGGCTACCTCGGGCGGCCGGGCCTGTCGGCGGAGCGCTTCGTCGCCGACTCGTTCGGCAGGCCGGGCGACCGGCTCTACCGCACCGGCGACCTCGTCGTCCGCCACGGTGAGGTCCTCGACTTCCTCGGCCGCACCGACGACCAGGTGCAGATCCGCGGCTTCCGCGTCGAGCCGGGCGAGGTCGAGTCGGAGATGCGGTCGCACCCGGGGGTGGCGCAGGCCGCGGCCGTGGTGCGCGAGGACCTGCCCGCCGGGCGCGGCCTCGTGGGCTACGTGGTGCCGGCGCTGGGAGAGGCCGGCGAGGGCCGCGTCGACGAGTGGAAGGAGCTCCACGAGGTCCTCTACACGGCGGCCGACGAGGACGCGGCGCTCTTCGACGACGGCTTCGCCGGCTGGAACTCGACCTACGACGGCACCGACATCCCGCGCGAGCACATGCGCGCGTGGCGCGACGCCGTCGTCGACCGCATCCGCGCGCTGCCCGCGGGGCGGCGCGTCCTGGAGATCGGCGTCGGCAGCGGGCTGCTGCTCACCGAGGTCGCGCCGGAGGTCGAGCGCTACGTCGGCATCGACCTCTCCGCCGAGGGCGTCGCGTCCCTGCGACGACGGGTCGACGCCGACGACGAGCTGCGCGGGCGCGTGGTCCTCGAGACCCGCCCGGCGCACGAGGTCCGCGGGGTCGACGGCGGGCCGTTCGACGCCGTCGTGATCAACTCGGTGGCCCAGTACTTCCCCGGCGCCGACTACCTGGCGGCGGTCCTGCGCGACGCCGCGGGGCTGCTGGCGCCGGGGGGCTCGATCCTCGTCGGCGACGTCCGGCACGCGGGTCTGCTGCGCGCCCTGCGCGCCGGCGTCGAGACGGCCCGGGACCCCGGAGGCGACCCGGCGGCGCTGCGCCGGGCCGTCGACGCGTCGGTGGCGTGGGAGCCCGAGCTGCTCGTGCACCCCGACTTCTTCCGCGACGTCGCCGACGAGCTGGGCCTCGCCGCCGACGTCGAGCTCGAGCGCACCCCGCACCACGACGAGCTCTCCCGCTACCGCTACCACGCCGTCCTCCGTCCGGCCCATGTGAGCGAAATTCCCGGCTATGGCCGGGAACTTCGCTCACATACCTGGACCGGGTCGGTGGAGGAGGTGCGGGCGGCGCTGGCGGCGTCTCCCGGGCTGCGGCTGCTCGGCGTGCCGAACGCGCGGCTGACCCCGGACCTCGAGGCGCTCGCGCGGGTCGACGGCAGCGCGCTCCCGGACGCGCCGGCCGCGGACCCCGAGGACCTGATCGCGCTCGCACCCGGCCGCGCGCGGGTGACCTGGGACCCCGAGGACCCGACCCGGTTCGAGGTCCTCTACGGCGACGCCGGGCCGGCCTTCCGCGGCGGCGGGCCCACCGGCACCACGACCCCGGCACCGTTCCGCGACGTCGGCGCCCTGACCGCCGGGGTGCGCGAGCACCTGCGCGACCGGCTGCCCGAGCACCTGGTGCCGGCGGCGGTCGTCGCGGTCCCCGCGCTGCCGACCCTGCCCAGCGGCAAGCTCGACCGCGCCGCGCTCCCCGCGGCCGACCTCGCCGCCGAGCTCGACGGCACCGCGCCGCGCACGCCGCGCGAGGAGCTGCTCGCGGCGGTGTTCGCCGAGCTGCTCGGCGTGCCGGGCATCGGCGTGCACGACGACTTCTTCGCCGTCGGCGGCGACTCGATCCTGTCGGTCTCGCTCGTCGCGCGGGCTCGCTCCGCCGGGCTGGAGATCACGCCGCGGCAGATCTTCACGAGCCGGACCGTGGCGGGACTCGCCCAGGTGGCGGTCGCCCACGAGGACACCGCGGACGCTGACGGCGTCGCCGTGGAGCTGGACGACACGGCGCAGGCGGTGCTCGGCGACGCGGCCCCGATCACCGAGGTCTGGCCCGTCTCCGCGCTGCAGGAGGGCTTCTTCGTCCACGCGGCGCTCTCCGACGTCTACACCGTCCAGGAGGTCGTGCGGCTGCGCGGTCCGGTCGACGCCGGTGCCTGGCGTGCGGCGGCGCAGCGGCTCCTCGCACGCCACCCGCAGCTGCGCGCGGGCTTCGCGCAACGTGCCGACGGCCGCGTCGTCCAGGCGATCGCGGAGTCCGTCGACCTGCCCTGGCGCGCGGTCGACCTCCGCGACCTCGACACCGCCGCCGCCGAGCGCGCCCTCGACGACGTCGTCGTCGCCGAGCGCGCCGAGCGCTTCGACCTGGCCCGCCCGCCCCTGATCCGCGCGGCCCTCGTGCACACGGGCGAGGAGGCGGCCGCCCTCGTGCTGACCTTCGAGCACATCGTGCTCGACGGCTGGTCGGTCGCCGTGGTGGTGCGGGAGCTGCTCGCGGACACGGGGGACGACAGTGCCCCCGACACCGACCTCCCGACCCACCGCGCCCGCTGGGCCCGGCCGCCCGACCAGGCCGCCGACCTCGCCGCGTGGCGCGACGCGCTCGCCGACCTCGACGGCCCCACGCGGCTGCTCGAGGCGCTCGCCCCGGACGCCGGTGTCGGCGCACCCGAGCCCGAGCGCGCCCCCCGCCACCACCAGCGCCGGCTCGGGATCGACGAGCAGACCACCGGCCGGCTCGTCGCCGCGGCCCGGCGCCGCGGCCTGACCCTCGGCACGGTGCTGCACGGCGCCTGGGCGCTGGTGGTGGGGCGTCTCACCGGCTCCCGTGACGTCGTCGTCGGCAGCACGGTCTCCGGCCGCGACGGCGTGCTGCCCGGCGTCGAGGACGCGGTCGGCCTGTTCATCAACACGGTCCCGGTCCGGCTGCGGTGGGCGCCGGGGGAGCCCGTCGCCGACGTCCTCGACGCCCTACAGGCCCACCGCACCGCGCTGCTCGACCACGACGGCGTCGCGCTCGCGGCGCTGCAGCGCGAGCTCGGGCACGGGGAGCTGTTCGACTCGCTGGTGGTCGTCGAGAACTACCCGCGACCGGACGGGGTGGAGGCCGTCGACGTCGTCGACGCCGTGCACTACCCGGTCGCGCTCATCGCCGCCGTGGGCCCGCGCCTCGAGCTGACGGTCAAGCACGACCCGACGCGCGTCGACGCCGCGGCCGCCGAGCTCGTCGTCGCCCAGCTGCGCCGCACCCTCGACCGCCTCGCGGCCGACCTCGACGCGCCGGTCGCCGCGATCCCGCTGCGCGACACCCCGCCGCGCCACCCCGACACCGCGCGCACCGTCGCGCCCGCGACGCTCACGTCCTGGATCGCCGAGCAGGCCGCCGCGACGCCCGACGCCCCCGCGGTGATCGCCGAGAACGGCACGCTGACCCACGCGGAGCTGGCCGGACGCGCCGCCGGGCTGGCCCGGCACCTGGCGGGGGAGGGTTCCGTCGTCGGCGTCGCCGTGCCGCGCTCGGCCGACCTCGTCGTCGCCCTCGCCGGCGTGCTGCACGCGGGGAAGGCGTACGTCCCGCTCGACCTCGACCTGCCGCGCGATCGCCTCGCCGCGGTGATCGCCGACGCGGGTGTCGAGGTCGTCGTGACCACCGGGGCGACCGCGCTCCCCGACGGCCCGCGGCGCGTCCACGTCGAGGACACCGGCACGGCCGACACCGCCCCGGTCTCCGCAGACCCCGACGACGCCGCCTACGTGATCTTCACGTCGGGCTCGACCGGGCGCCCCAAGGGCGTCGTCGTCAGCCACCGCGCGATCGTCAACCGGCTCGCCTGGACCCAGGACACCTACGGGCTCGCCCCGGACGACCGCGTGCTGCAGAAGACGCCGGTCGGGTTCGACGTCAGCGTCTGGGAGTTCTTCTGGCCGCTCGTCACCGGGGCGGCGATCGTCGTCGCGCGCCCGGGCGGGCACCGCGACCCGGCGTACCTGGCCGGTCTCGTCGCCGACGCCGGCGTGACGACGATGCACTTCGTCCCGTCGATGCTCGAGGCCTTCCTCGCGTCCGACGAGGTCACCGAGGACCCGTCCTGGGCGGGGTCGCTGCGCCGCGTGCTGGCGAGCGGCGAGGCGCTGCCCGCGGGCGCCGCCGCGCGCTGGCGGGCGCTCACCGGAGTGCCGCTGCACAACCTCTACGGCCCGACCGAGGCCGCCGTCGACGTCACGTACCACCGGGTCAGCGACGTCGACACGGCCCACGTGCCGATCGGTGCGCCGGTCTGGAACACCACGCTGCACGTCCTCGACCCCTGCCTCGTGCCGGTGCCCGACGGGGTGCCCGGCGAGCTCTACCTCGCCGGCGTCCAGCTCGCCCGCGGCTACACCGGCCGGCCCGGCCTCACCGCCGAGCGCTTCGTCGCGGACCCGTTCGCGCCCGGCCGGCGGCTCTACCGCACCGGCGACCTCGTGCTCCGGCGCCCGGACGGCGAGCTCGAGTACCTGGGGCGCACCGACGAGCAGGTGAAGATCCGCGGTCAGCGCATCGAGCCGGGCGAGGTCGAGGCCGCGCTCGCCGCGCAGCCCGGCGTCGCCCGGGCCGCGGTGACCGTGCGCCGCGACGGCCCGTCGCCGGCGCTCGTGGGGTACGTCGTGGGAGACGCCCACGGTCTCCGGGAGGCCCTGGCCCGGGAGCTGCCCGAGGCCATGGTCCCGGTGGCGGTCGTGGCGCTCGACGCGCTGCCCCTGACCGCCAGCGGCAAGCTCGACCGTCGGGCGCTCCCGGCCCCCGAGCTCGGGACGGGGCCCGCCCGCGAGCCCGCGACCGAGGCCGAGCGCGTGCTCTGCGCGATCTTCGCCGAGGTCCTGGGCCGCGAGACCTGCGGTCCCGACGACGACTGGTTCGCCCTCGGCGGCGACTCGATCTCCGCGATCGGCGTCGCGAGCCGGGCGCGCCGCGCGGGCCTGGCCGTCGGGCCCGCCGAGGTGTTCGCGGGCCGCAGCCCGGCCGGGGTCGCGGCGCGGGTGCCGGACACGGCCGCCGACGCCGCCCGGGTCGAGGACCTGGCCGCCCCGGTCGCGCCGGAGCAGGTCCGGGCAGACGTCGACGTCGCCGAGGTCTGGCCCCTCTCCCCGCTGCAGGAGGGCCTGTTCTTCCACGCGGGACTGGACGGCAGCGCCGACGTCTACCGGGTCCAGGAGACCGTCGACCTCGACCACCGGCTCGACGCCGACCGCCTGCGCGACGCGGTGGCGACGCTGCTCGCCCGTCACGACGCGCTGCGCGCCGGCTTCACCAGCGAGGGCCTCGACGAACCGGTGCAGTTCGTCGCCGCGTCCCTCGAGCCGCCCGTGCGCGTGGTCGACGCGCCGTCCGACGACGCCGTCGCCGCGGCCACCGCCGAGGACAGGGCCGCCGGCTTCGACCTGGCCGCGCCGCCGCTGTTCAGGGTCGTGCTCGTGCGCGGTCCCGCGAGCGACCGCGTCCTGATCTCCCGGCACCTGCTGCTGTGGGACGGCTGGTCGGCGTGGACGGTGCTCGCGCAGCTGCTCGGCGCCTACGCGGGCGACGAGCTGGAGCCCGCCGGCTCGTACCGCGACCACCTCGCCTGGCTCGCCGCCCAGGACACCGACGCGGCCATGGACGCCTGGCGGACCGCGCTCGCGGGTCTGGAGGAGCCCACGCTCGTCGGCCCGGACACGCCCGAGCCCCTGCGCGAGCGGGACGTCGAGCTCGACGCCGACGTCACCGCCCGCCTGCGCGCCCTGACGCGCGAGCGGGGGATCACCGCGCACACCGTCCTCTCGACCGTGTGGGGCCTCGCGCTCGCCGCGGCGACCGGACGCACGGACGTCGTCCTCGGCACCACCGTCGCGGGCCGCCCCGACGCCGTGCCGCACGTGGAGACGACGGTCGGCCTCTTCCTCACGACCGTGCCCACCCGCCTCGTGCTCGACGCCGGCGAGTCCGCGGGCGCACTGCTCGCGCGGGTGCAGGACGAGCGGCTGGGGCTGCTCGCGCACGAGTGGGTCGGGCTGGGCGCGATCCAGCGCGCCGCGGGCCGGCGGACCCTGTTCGACACGCTGTTCGTCTACCGCCCCGAGGGCGGCGAGGAGCGCATCGCCGACCTCTCGGACCGTCACGGCGTCACGGCCCTGCAGGGCGACGACGCCACGCACTACCCGCTGACCTTCATCGTCACCCCGGGCGAGCGGATGCGGCTCACGCTGGCCCACACGCTCTCCGACGACGACGCGCGGGCGTGGCTCGACCGCTTCACCACCCTGCTCGACCAGGTCCTCGCCGACCCCGAGGCGGCGGTGCCCGCGCTGGACCCGCTGCTGCCGGCCGAGCGCGAGGCGGTGACGGGCGGCCGCGACGGGGCACCGGTGGATCTGGGGAACGTCACCGTCGCCGACATGCTCGCCGAGCGGGCCGCGCTCGTGCCCGACGACCTCGCGCTGGTCTCCGGGGACTCCGGTGAAGAGGCGCTGACCTACCGCGAGCTCGACGCGGCCATCGACCGCACGGCGCGCCTGCTGCGGTCGCGCGGCGCGGGCCCCGAGACCGTGGTCGCGCTCGCCGTGCCGCGTTCCGCCGAGACCGTCGTCGCGCTCTTCGCGGTGCTGCGGACGGGCGCGGCGTACCTGCCCCTCGAGCTCGACCACCCGGCCGAGCGGCTCCGGGAGACGATCGCGGACGCGGAGCCGGTCGCGCTGGTGACGGTCGCGCGGGTGGCCGACAGGTTCAGCGGGGTGCCCGCGATCGTGCTCGACGACCCGGACGTCGCCGCCGAGCGCGACGCGCTCCCGGCCGGGCCGTTGTCCGACGCCGAGCTGGGCGACTTCGCGCGCGACCGCGCCGACCGCCTCGACCGGCCCGCCTACCTGATCTACACGTCCGGCTCGACGGGCAGGCCCAAGGGCGTCGTCACCCCCTACCGCGGGCTGACGAACATGCAGATCAACCACCGCACGGAGATCTTCGACCCGGTGGTGGCGGCGGCCGGCGGGCGGCGCCTGCGGATCGCGCACACCGTCTCGTTCGCCTTCGACATGTCGTGGGAGGAGCTCCTCTGGCTCGTCGAGGGCCACGAGGTGCACGTCCTCGACGAGGAGCTGCGCCGCGACGCCACCCGGCTCGTGGCGCACGCCGACGAGCACGCGGTCGACGTCGTCAACGTGACCCCGACGTACGCCGACGCCCTCATCGAGGAGGGCCTGCTCGGCGGGACACGGAGCGATCAGGGGAGCACGCCGATAGGGGAGCTGGACCCGTCGAGACGGCGCGGCATGCCGCTGGTCCTGCTCGGCGGCGAGGCGGTGTCCGACACGGTCTGGTCCACGCTGCGGGACACCGGCGGCACCCTGGGCTACAACCTCTACGGCCCGACCGAGTACACGATCAACACGCTCGGCGGCGGCACCGAGGACAGCGCGACCCCGACCGTCGGACGCCCGATCACCAACACGCGCGCCCACGTGCTCGACCCGTGGCTGCGCCCGGTCCCCGACGGCGTCCCGGGCGAGCTCTACATCGCCGGGACCGGTCTCGCCCGCGGCTACTGGCGGCGCCCGGGTCTGACCGCCGAGCGGTTCGTCGCCGACCCCACCGACCCGGCCGGCGGCCGGATGTACCGCACGGGCGACCTCGTCCGGCGCCGCCCGGGAACGGGCGGCGTGCTGGACTTCCTGGGCCGTACCGACGACCAGGTCAAGATCCGCGGGCACCGCGTCGAGCCGGGCGAGGTCGCCGCGGTGCTGACCGCGCACGACGCCGTCGCGCGCGCGGCCGTCGTCGCCGACAGGTCCGGGCCGGGCGGGTCGGCGCGGTTGATCGGCTACGTGGTCCCGGCGGCGGGAGACGCAGCGCAGCGGAGCTCGACCATCGATACAGCGCTCGACCTGGCCGCCGTCCGCGACGACCTGCGCGGCCGCTTGCCCGACCACCTCGTCCCGGCCGCGCTCGTCGAGGTCGACACCCTGCCGCTGACCGTCAACGGCAAGCTCGACGTCGGTGCGCTGCCGACGCCGGACCTCGCGCCGGCCGGCGGCGGGCGCCCACCCGCGACGCCGCAGGAGGAGACCCTCTGCGGGATCTTCGCGGCGGTGCTCGACGTCCCGCGCGTCGGCCCCGAGGACGACTTCTTCGACCTCGGCGGGCACTCGCTGATCGCCACGCGCCTGCTCTCGCGGGTGCGCACCGCGCTCGGCGCCGACGTGGCCCTGCGGGACCTGTTCGACGCGCCGACCCCGGCGGCGCTGGCCGGGCGGGTCGGCGCCCGCGAGCCGGTCGCGGCGCGTCCCGAGCTCGCGCCCCGCGAGCGGCCCGCTGCCCTGCCCCTCTCGGCCGCCCAGCAGCGGCTGTGGATGCTCGCGCAGCTCGACGAGACGGGCGGCTCCGCCAACAGCGCCTACCACTACCCGATCGTGCTGCGGGTGCGCCCGGACGGCGAGGAGCTGGACCTCGACGCCCTCGCCGCCGCCCTCGACGACGTCGTGGCCCGGCACGAGCCGCTGCGCACGCTGATCGACGGCGTCACCCAGCGGGTGCTGTCCGACGTGCGGATTCCTCTGACGCGGGCATCCGCGTCCTCGGAGGACGAGGCCGCGGAGATCGTCGCGGCCGAGGTCGCGCGCCCGTTCGACCTCGCCCGCCGACCCCCGCTGCGGGCGACGGTGATCGCGCTGCCCGGCGCTGATCCCGGGGGTGGCGAGCACCTCATCGTGCTCGTCCTGCACCACATCGCGACCGACGAGTGGTCCGACGGGCCGCTGTTCGCCGACCTCGCCGCGGCCTACGCGGCCCGGCGCGACGGGCACGCGCCCGCCGTCACCCCGCTGCCGGTGACCTACGGGGACTACGCGCTGTGGCAGGCCGAGCTGCTCGGCTCCTCCGACGGGGGGTCGCCCGAGGCCGACCGCCAGCGGGCGTTCTGGGCCGACGCGCTCGCCGGCGCCCCGGAGGAGCTGGCGCTGCCGACCGACCGGCCGCGCCCGGCGACGCCGAGCTTCACCGGCGGCACGGTCGCGCTGCCGCTCGACGACGCCGTGGCCGAAGGCCTGCGCGAGCTCGCCCGCGAGCGCGGTGCCAGCACGTTCATGGTGCTGCAGGCCGCCGTCGCGGTGCTGCTCGCGCGCCTCGCCGCCGGGGACGACGTCCCGCTCGGCGCCCCGGTCGCGGGCCGCACCGACCCACGCCTCGACGACCTCGTCGGCTTCTTCGTCAACACGGTCGTGCTGCGCACCGACCTGTCGGGCGCCCCGTCGTTCGGCGAGCTCGTCGACCGTGTCCGGGCCGCCGACCTCGCCGCGTTCGCGCACGCCGACCTGCCGTTCGAGACCGTCGTGGAGCACCTCGACCCGCCGCGCGTGCTCGCCCGCACCCCGTTGTTCCAGGTCATGGTGGGCCACCACGCGCGGTCGGGATCGCCGCTCTCGCTGCCCGGGCTCGAGATCAGCGAGGACGACGTCGCCGGCACCACGGCGAAGTTCGACCTCGTGTTCTCGTTCGTGGAGGACACCGCGGCCGGCGGCGCGATCACCCTGCACCTCGAGTACGCCGCGGACCTGTTCGACCGCGGCTCGGCCGAGCGGATGGCAGAGCGGTTCGCGCGGGTGGCGGGGTCGGTGGTCACGGCGCCCGACGCCCCGGTCGCCGACGTCGACGTCCTCGCCGACGACGAGCGCGAGCGGCTCGCCCGGATCGAGGGCCGTCCCGACGCACGCGCCGTGCCCGAGGAGACCCTGGTCGCGTCGTTCGAGCGTCACGTCGACACCACGCCCGACGCGGTGGCCGTGGCGGACGTCGACCGCGCGGTCTCGTACGCCGAGCTCGACGGGCTGGCCGAGGGCGTCGCCGACCTCCTCGACGGCGTGGGGCCCGAGGACGTCGTCGCGGTCGCGGTGCCCCGGTCGGTGCCGATGGTCGCCGCGGTGCTCGGGGTGCTCAAGCGGGGGGCCGCGTGGCTCCCCATCGACCTCGCGCACCCCCCGGAGCGCCTGGCGCACATGCTGGCGGACTCCGGGGCGGTGCGGGTCGTCGTCACCCCGGCCACGGCCGAGCGGGCGCCGTCCGGGGTGACCCGCCTGGTGCTCGACGGTGTCGTGCCGGCCCCGCGGCGGGACCGCGCCCGCCCGGCGAGCCTCGACGCCGCCGCCTACGTCCTCTACACCTCGGGCTCCACGGGCCGGCCCAAGGGCGTGGTCGTGCCGCACGAGGGCATCGGGAGCCTCGCCGCGACATCGGTCGACCGCATGGGGGTCACCGCCGAGTCGCGCATCCTGCAGTTCGCGTCGGTCGGGTTCGACGTCGCCGCGTTCGAGCTGACGATGGCGCTGACCCTCGGCGGGCGCCTGGAGATCCTGCCCGACGACGCCCGGGTCGCCGGTCCGCCGCTGACCGACTTCCTCCGCGACCGGAGGGTCACCCACGCGATCCTGCCGCCGTCGCTGGTCGCCGCCCTGCCCGACGACTGCGTGATCCCCGGCGGCACGACGGTGCTCGTGGGCACGGAGACCGTGCCGCCGGACCTCGTCGCGCGGTGGGCCGAGCGGCTGCGGATGCTCGTCGCCTACGGGCTCACCGAGGCGACGGTGAACTCGACGCTCTGGCGCACGCGCACCGACTGGTCCGGACCCCTGCCGATCGGCGAGCCCGACCCCAACACGGTCGTCCGCGTGCTCGGGCCGCGGCTCGACCCGGTGGCGCCCGGGGTCATCGGCGACCTCTGGGTCGGCGGGCGGGGGCTCGCGCGCGGCTATGTCGGCCGCCCCGACCTCACCGCCGAGCGGTTCGTCGCCGACCCGTACGGCGCGCCCGGCGCAAGGCTCTACCGGACCGGGGACCGCGCGCGCTGGCGTCGCGACCCCGCGGCGAGCGCGGGCTGGGTGCTCGACTTCCTCGGCCGCGACGACGACCAGGTCAAGATCCGGGGTGTGCGGATCGAGCCCGGCGAGGTCGCCGCGGCGCTCGCCGAGCACCCCGGGGTGGCGCAGGCCGTGGCGGTGGCCGACAGGGACGGGGACCTGGCCCGCCTGGTCGGCTACGTGAGCCCGGCGTCCGGTCCCGTCGACGTGGACGAGGTGCGCGCGGCGGCCGCGGCCCGGCTGCCCGAGCACATGGTCCCGGCGCTGGTCGTCGCCCTCGACGGGCCGATGCCGCTGACGCCGAACGGCAAGGTGGACCGCCGGGCGCTGCCGGCGCCGGACTGGTCGGCGCTCGTGACCTCGGCGGCGCCGACGACCCCGGAGGAGGAACGCCTCGCCGCGATCGTGGCCGACGTGCTGCGGCTCGACCGGGTCGGCGTCGGCGACGACTTCTTCGCGCTCGGCGGACACTCGATGGCCGCGATGCGCCTGGTGTCGGGGGTGCGCGAGGCCCTCGGCGTCGAGCTGGTGGTGCGTGACGTGTTCGAGGCGCCGACCGTCGCCGCGCTGGCCGTGCGGGTGGCCGACGCGCCGCGCGCCCGGCCCCGTCCGACACCGGGCGGGCCACCGGGGGCGGAGGAGCCGCTCGCGCCGGGGCAGCGCCGCCTCGTCGCCGACGGCACGAGCCGGCGGCCCGATCACGCGCTGCTCCTGGACGGGCCGTTCGACCGGGACGCGCTCGCCGCGGCGGTCGACGACGTCGTCGCGCGCCACGAGCCGCTGCGCACGACCGTCGGGGAGGTCCGCCGTGTCGCGACCCGCGGGCCCGGGCTGACCGAGCGCCGCGGCGTGCTCGAGGACCTCGCCCGCGAGCCGTTCGACCTCGCCGCCGAGCCGGCCTTCCGCGCGCACCTGGTCGACGGGCGGCTGCTGCTCGTGCTCGGCTACACGGCGGTCGACGAGTGGTCGGTCGTGCCGCTGCTGCGCGACCTCGCCACGGCCTACGCCGCCCGTCGCGGCGGCGGGGAGCCGGCGTGGGCGCCGCTGCCGATCTCCTACACCGACTACGCGCGCTGGGCGACGGCGCTGCCGGTCCGGTCGGCGTCGGAGCGCGCCGACCTGGAGGAGCTGCCGACGTCGTTGTTCGCGTCCGGCTCCGGCGGCGAGGCGTCGGTGATCGCCGTCGAGCTGGACGCGGGGCGCCGGCTCGCGCTCGACCGGCTGGCGCGCCGCACCCGCACGAGCCTGCTCATGGTGCTGCAGGCGGCGCTCGCGTCCGCGCTGACCGCCGAGGGCGCGGGCGAGGACCTGCCGCTGGTGACCATGGACGCGGGCCGGGTGGACGCCGCCCTCGACGACCTCGTCGGGTCGGTCGCCGACCTCATCGTCGTGCGCACCGACACCTCCGGCGACCCGTCGGTCGAGGAGCTGCTCGACCGCGTGCGCCGCGCCGACCTCGCCGCGTTCGCCCACGACACCGCGTTCGCCGACGTCGCCGCGCACACCGGGCTCGCCCGCCCGCCGGTGGCGCTCGTGCACCACGAGGACGTGGGGATGGCCGGCGAGCAGTCGGTGCTCGGCGCCCTCGACGCGGTGCCGACCGGGGCGTCGCCCGCCGACCTCACCCTGGCGTTCTGGGAGACGGCGCCGGGGCGGCCGATGGCGATCGAGCTGATCCACGACCCGGCGGTGGTGGACGACGCCACGGCCCGCCGGATCCTCGACCGCGTGCTGACGTTCGGGGTCTGATCACCGACCGCTGGCGACGCGGCCGACCCCGGCGGCCCAGAGCTCGGCGTAGCGCCCGCCCGCGGCGAGCAGCTCGTCGTGGGTGCCGTGCTCGACGACCACGCCGGCGTCCAGGACCGCCACCCGGTCGGCGGCGGCCGCCTGCGACAGGCGGTGCGCGACGACGAGCGCGGTGCGCCCGCGCAGCGAGTGGTCCGCGGCGGCCTCGAGGATGCGCGCGCCGGCGCTGCCGGCCTCGGCGGTCGCCTCGTCGAGCACCGCGACGGCCGGGTCGGCGAGCACGAGGCGCGCGAGGGCGAGCTGCTGGGCCTGCGCCGCGGTGAGCGTGTGGCCGCCGGTGCCCACGACCGTCCGCAGCCCCTCGGGGAGCCCGGCCACCCAGCCACGGGCGTCGACGACGTCGAGCGCGGCCCACAGGTCCTCGTCGGTCGCGCCGGGCGCGGCCAGGCGCAGGTCCTCGGCGACCGTGCCGGCGAAGACGTGGACCTCCTGGCTGACCATGGCGACGTCCCCGACCTCCACGCGACCGGCGCTCGCCCGGTGCACCCCGGCGACGATCGTCGCGAGCGTGGTCTTCCCGGCCCCGCTCGCCCCGACCAGCGCCAGGCGTTCCCCGGGCGCCAGGTCGAGATCGACACCGGAGAGGACCTCGTGGCCGGTGGTGTAGGCGTGGGAGACACCCCGGACGCGGACACCCCCGTCGGGCGACGCCGACCGGTCGTGGCCGTCGGCGTCGTCGGTGTCCTCGGTGTCCTCGTCCCGGTCCACCACGCCGACGACCCGAGCGAGGCTCGCGCCCGCCGACTGGAGGGTGTCGAGCAGGAAGAGCACCTCGTTGATCGGGGTGAAGAGGTTGATGAAGTACAGCGCCGCGGCGCTGGCCGTGCCGACGGTCGCGGTCCCGGCGCCGACGAGCGCGAACCCGGTCGCGAGCACGGCCGCGACGCCGAGGAACTCGGCGAGGTTGAGCCGGCCGAAGAAGCCGGTCTGCAGCCGGACGACCCGCAGCGCGAGGTCGACGACGTCCGCCGCGCGGGAGCGGACCCGGTCGCCGTGGTCGTCGTGGAGGTCCAGGGCGCGGACGGTCGCGATGCCGCCGGCGGTGTCGAGGAGCTGCTGCTGCTGCGCCCCGCCGACCTCGCGCTGCTCGCGGTAGAGCGGGCTGGACCGGCGCACGTACCACCGGGCGGTGAGGACCTGCACCGGGACCGCCACGAGCGCGGCGACGAAGAAGCGCCAGTCCAGGAGCGCGAGCCCGCCGAGGCTCAGGACGATCACGAGGGCCCCGCGCGCCATGTCGGGCACGGCCTGCCGCACCGCGTCGCCGACGAGGGCGAGGTCGCTGGTCACCCGCGAGGTGAGGTCGCCGGCACCGGCCTGCTCGAGACGGGCGAGCGGCAGACCCAGTGCCCGGGCGACGAACCGCTCGCGCAGCGCGGCGAGAACCTGCTCCCCGACCCGGGCGATGGCGGCCATGCCGACCACGGCCAGCAGTCCCTGCGCCAGCGCCGCGCCGACGAGGCCCAGCACCGGGTCGGTCACCGCGTCCGCGCCCTGCCGCCCCACCACCACGTCGACGATCCGTCCGAGCAGCGGGGGGACGAGGGTGCCCGCCGCGGCGCTGCCCACGAGGGCGAGGAGCCCGAGGGCGAGCACCCCTCGCCGGCCACGGAGCGGGCGCCCGATCGCCGCCCGCACGGCCCGCGTGTCGGCGACGGGGAGGATGGTCCGTCCCGAGGTCCCGGCGTCCGCGCTCACCCCAGCACCGCCGACCGGTAGACGGGATGGGACGCGACCAGCTCGGCGTGGGTGCCGGTCGCGGCGACGCGCCCGTCGACCACCAGGACGACCCGGTGCGTGACGGCGAGCAGCGCCGGGCTCGTCGCGAGCACGAGGGTGGTGCGGTCCGTCCGCAGGCCGGCGACGCCCTCCGCGATGCGGATCTCGGTGACGCCGTCGATGGCGGTCGTCGGGTCGTGCAGCACGAGCACCGGGGCGTCGGCGGCGAGCGCCCGCGCCAGGGCGACCCGCTGCCGCTGGCCGCCGGACAGGGAGCGGCCCTGCTCACGCAGCAGCGTCTCCGCGCCGTCGGGGAGCACGTCCGCGACCTGGTCGGCCTGCGCGGCGGCCATCGCCGACGCGACCGGCGCGGGGTCGCGGGCGGCCGCGGCGACGTTCTCGCGCAGCGTCCCGGAGAACAGCTCGGCCCCGTGCGACGCGACGAGCACCCCGCTGCGCGCGGTCCGCGGCGGGTGGGCGGCCAGCGCCCGGCCCTCGACCGTGACGGTGCCGCGCGCCGGATCGACCTCGCGCGCCAGGCAGGCGACGAGCGCCGCGGCGTCCGCGGGATCCGCCGCCACGACGCCGACCGTCTCCCCGGCCCCGACCTCGAGATCGACGCCGCGGAGGGACCCGTGGTGCAGGTCGTGCAGGGCGAGCGCCGGTCGGTGGGGGACCGGGGGCGCCGCCGGATCGCCGCCGGCGACGGCGGGGCCGGCGGCCAGGAGCCCGGCGATGCGGGCGGCGGAGGCCCGGCCCTGGGCGATCCGTCCGTTGACCCACCCCAGCATCTGCAGGGGCGTGATGAGGAACTGCGCCAGGCCGACCGCGGCGACGAGGCCGCCGATGCTGATCTGACCGTCCGCGGCGAGGCGGCCGCCGACGAGGGCGACGAGCGCGAGGAAGAGCCCGTTCGCGGCGAGCACCGCGCCCTGGTAGCCGGCCTGGACGCGGGTGGCGCCGAGGGTGGCGCCCAGCGCCTCCTGGCTCGCCCGCTCGTAGCGGGCCACGGCGGCTGGGACGGCGCCGAGACCCTTGAGCACCCGCACCCCGTCCACGAGGTCGGCGGCGACACCGGAGGCACGGGCGGCCCGCTCCTGCTCGGGCCCGCTGCGGCGCTGCAGGGGGACGCCCAGGAAGTGCACGACCAGCAGCAGCGGCGGGGTGCCGAGCAGGATCAGCAGGCCCAGCGGCACGGAGATCCGCACCAGGGAGACCGCGGCGACGAGCATGGCGGCCAGCGCCGCGAGCCCCAGCGGCACGGCGAAGTTCACGACCCCCACGCGCTTGGCGTCGGCGACCGCGAGGTTCGCGAGCTCGCCGGGCAGGCGGCCGGTCTCGGCGCCCCCGCGCGGATCGAGCAGCCGGTCGGCCACGAGCAGCCGCAGCCGCTGGTCGGCGCGGACGTCGCCGAGCCAGGCCCGCCGGGCGCCCCAGCGGTAGCAGAACGACAGCACGAGGAAGTCGAGACCGAGCACGGCGAGCCAGCGCAGGAGGGCGCCGGTGTCGCCGCTCGCGACGGCCCGGTCGACGACGGTGCCGACCAGCACCGGGACCAGCGCCTCGCCCGCCTGGTGGCCCATGAACAGGAGCGCGGCGGCGGAGACGGGTCCCCGCTGGTCGAGGATCGCGCCGCGCAGCACGCGCGGCCCGGTGATCGGTGCCGTCACGGGGTCAGAGCGTCTCGGACCGACACGGAGGGAAGGCTCACCTCACTCGACGCGGCGGTCAACCACCCTGGGGAGTGCGCCACATTTCGTACCGGACAGGTACCGATGGCCGCACCGAGAGTGGTCAGGGCGACCGACTTGTGACGGATGTCGACCTTGACAGTCGCGCTCTGTGCCGACTTTGCTGAGCCTACCTTAAGTCAACGTCGGCTCCGGGCCGTCGAGGAGGACGCTCGTGACCACGACGCCCACGGGTGCACCCACGGACAGCACTGTCGGCACGGACCGTACGGAGAGCTCGCCGGAGTGCCTCGCGTCGCCCCCCGGCCCGGCGCCCGCCCCCGGGGTCGCGCGCTCCGTGCTCGTCCTCCCGTCCGGCGAGCTGCACGCCACCGGCGTCCGCACGACGGTCGAGCCGGACCCCGCGACCGGGCGGGCCGGGGCCGCGGCCGTGGTGGCCCGACTGCACGCGGAGGGCGTGGCGGACCCGCTCGTGACGGGGGTCCTGGGCGCCGACGACGGACGGCCCGGGCGGCTCGTCGTCCCCGTCGCCTGGGAGCGCCGCGCGCGGCGGGCCCCGGCGCCGCCGCCGCCCGCGCGGGACGCGCGGGCCGCCGGGTGGGACGTCCGCCCGGAGCCCGCACCCCCGCGGTACGCGGCCGCCGTGCACCGCGCCCTCGAGCTGATCGCCGACGGCGAGGTCGGGAGCGTCGTGCTCGCCCGCGCGCTCGCGCTCGTCGCGCCCCGCCCGGTGGACCCGGACGAACTGCTGTCCGCGCTCGTCGATCCCGACGACGACGCCTCGGCCGTCCGCGTCGACCTCGACGACCGCGGCGGCTCCTCGCTGGTCGGGCTCGGCGACGAGCTCCTGGTCGCCCGGCACGGTGACCGCGTCGTGAGCGCCCCCCTCGCCGGGACCGCGTGGCGCAGCGCCGACCCGGACGAGGACGTCCGGCGCGGCCGCGAGCTCGCGGCGCAGGCCGACCTCACGACCCACGCCGTGGCCGTCGCCCGGGCGGCCGAGCGACTGGCCCCCTGGTGCGACCACCTCGACGTGCCCACGGCGCCCGCGCTCGTGCCCACGGCCCGGCGGTGGCGCCTGGTGAGCCGCGTCGAGGGCCGCCTCCGGGTGCCCCGCCCGACGGCGCTCGAGCTGGCCGAGGTCCTGCGCCCGGGCGCGGGGACCTGGGGCGACCCGCCCGAGGTGGCCCGCGCCGTGGTCGACGACCTCGAGCAGGCCGATCGTGGCCACCTGGGTGCCGCCGCGGGATGGTGCGCCGCCGACGGCGACGGCGAGTGGGTCGTGACCGCCCCCTGCGCCGGGATCCGCGGGCGGCACGTGCGGCTGTCGGCCGGGGCCCTGGTCGCGGCGGGGTGCCGGCCCGAGACCGAGCTCGCCGGTACCGGCGCCACGTTCCGCACCCTCCTGGCGGCGCTCGGCATCGAGTCGACCCCCTGATCCCGCTGCACCCCCGACCGGACGGGAGCCGATCATGACCAACCCCTTCGACGACGCCGACGGGCGCTTCCTGGTCCTCGTCAACGACGAGGACCAGCACAGCCTCTGGCCGGTGTTCGCCGACGTGCCCGCCGGGTGGCGGGTCGTGTTCGGTGCCCCGCCCGAGGGCGAGACCCGGGAGGCCTGCGTGTCCTACGTCGAGGAGCACTGGACCGACCTGCGGCCGCGCAGCCTGCGCGAGCGCACCGCGGCGGAGGCCGGCTGATGCGCGTCGTCCTGTTCGGGTTCCAGAAGTGGGGGGCCCAGCTCCTCGCCGCGCTGCTCGACTCCCGCCACGAGGTCGTGCTGACCGTCAGCCACCCCGAGGAGGGGGAGTGGGCACCGGAGATCTTCGACGAGTCGATGGGCGACCTCGCCCGCAAGCACGACATCCCCGTGCTCTACCGCGAGAAGGCCGTGGACGCCGAGCTGGTCGAGGCGATCCGCGAGTCGGGCGCCGAGATCGGCCTGGCCTGCAACTGGCGCACCTGGATCAGCCCGGAGGTGTTCTCCGCGCCGGCGCGCGGCACCGTCAACACCCACGACTCGCTGCTGCCGCGCTACGCGGGCTTCTCCCCGCTGAACTGGGCGCTGATCAACGGTGAGAGCCAGGTCGGGATCACCGCGCACTGGATGGACGCCGATCTCGACCGCGGCGACATCATCACCCAGCGGACCGTGCCGGTGACCCCGACCGACACCACCGAGGACCTCTTCGCACGCACGGTGCCGCTCTTCGGGCCGCTCTCGCTCGACGCCTTCGACCGCATCGAGTTCGGCCCGCACGACTGGCTGCGCCAGGACCCCGAGCACGCGTCGTTCTTCCACAAGCGCGCCGACCCGGACAACAGGATCCACTGGGACCGGTCCGCGCGGGACCTCGTCAACCTCGTGCGGGCGCAGACCGGGCCGTACCCGAACGCGTGGTGCCTGCACTCCGGCGAGCGGCTGCGGGTGCTCGAGGCCTCGGTGTCGCGGGAACGCTGCGGCGGGACGATCGGGCGCGTCTTCGCCCGCGAGGGCCGGGGCGTCATCGTCGTCGCGGGGCCCGAGGCCTGGCGGGGCCGGCAGTACGGCCTGGTGCTCCAGCGCGTGCTCGACGCCCGGGGCGTCGAGCACGTCGCCGGCGACTACTTCCGCCGGATGGGCGACTACCTGGGCTGACCCGGACGAGCGGTCCCCGGCCGGCGTCGCTGCGCGAGCGACACCGGCCGGGAGGCCCTCAGTGCTGCCCGCCGCCCTTGCCGCGGAACTTGTTCACCATGTCCTGGGCCTTCTGACGGTTCTTCGGGTCCTGCGCGTAGCGCTTCGCCTGGTCGGCGTACTTGCGACCCTGCGGGCTGCGCAGGAACTCCTGCACCTTCTGGAACAGACCGGGCACGACGTCTCCTGAGGGGCGGGCGGGGCGGTCTCTCCGCCCCGCTGACCGCCAGCATATCGCCCGTTTCGGACACCCTCGGGTTACTGCCGAGTAGGGCCCTACACCCTACTCGTCAGTAACATGAGAGGGATACGCCACCGTGCCTTTCCCGATCAGGCGTGGGAGAGTCGGGGCAGAACGCAGGTTACCGACGAGTACGTTACCGGGCGGTAGCCCCGGCGCTCGGCCGGACGATGCGAGCACAGGAGGTCGCAGAACGCCCATGAACATCGTCGTGCTGATCAAGCAGGTGCCCGACACCTGGTCGGAGCGCACGCTCTCCGACTCCGACAAGACGCTGGACCGCGCGTCGACCGACGCCGTGCTCGACGAGATCAACGAGCGCGCCGTCGAGGAGGCGCTCAAGATCAAGGAGGCCGGCGACGCCGAGGTCACCGTCCTGACGGTCGGGCCCGACCGCTCCACCGACGCCATCCGCAAGGCCCTCTCGATGGGCGCGGACAAGGCCGTCCACGTCAACGACGAGGCCCTGCACGGCTCCGACGCCGTGACCACGGCCAAGGTGCTGGCCAAGGCCGTCGGCACCGTCGGGGAGGTCGACCTGGTGCTGGCCGGCAACGAGGCCACCGACGGCCGCAGCGGCGCCGTGCCCGCGATGCTCGGCGAGGTGCTCGGCTGGCCGTCGCTGACCCACGCGAACGCGCTGACCGTCGAGAACGGCACCGCGACGGTGAAGCGCGAGACCGACGAGGGCACGTGCGACGTCACCTCGGCGCTGCCCGCCGTCGTGAGCGTCGGCGAGAAGATCAACGAGCCGCGCTACCCCTCCTTCAAGGGGATCATGGCCGCGAAGAAGAAGCCGGTCAGCGCGATCGGCATCGCGGACCTCGGGCTCGACGCGGGCGAGGTCGGCCTCGCCGGCTCGCTGACCCAGGTCGACTCCTTCGCCCCGCGCCCGCCCAAGTCCGGCGGCCAGAAGGTCGAGGACGAGGGCGACGGCGGCACGAAGATCGCCGAGTTCCTCGTGGGCCAGAAGCTCATCTGATCACCCCCTGACTGCGAAGAGGAGAACCCATGGCTGAGGTCCTGGTCCTCGTCGACCACGTCGACGGGGAGATCAAGAAGAACACCTACGAGATGCTCACGGCCGCGCGCCGGCTGGGCGAGCCGTCCGCGGTCGTCGTCGGCACGCCCGGCACGGCGGCGAAGCTCGCCGAGGGTCTCGCGGCGCACGGCGCCGAGAAGATCTACGTCGCGGAGTCCGACGACGCCGTCAACTACCTGTCGACCCCGCAGGTCGACGCGCTGGCCGCCCTCGTCGAGCGGGTCTCCCCGCCGGCGGTCCTCGTCGCCGCGGGCGCCGACGGGCGCGAGGTCGCCGGCCGCCTGGCCGTGCGCACCAACTCCGGCTGGCTCAACGACGTCGTCGACCTCGACGGCGAGCGCGAGGGCACCCACTCGATCTTCGGTGGCGCCTTCACCGTCTCGGCCCGCGCGACCACGGATACCGCGGTGATCTCGTGGCGCGGCGGCTCGATCGAGCCCGAGGAGCACGCGGGCGCCGGCGCCCAGGAGACCGTCGACGTCCCGGCGATCGACGAGGCGACGTCCGCCAAGGTGTCGAACCGCGCGCCGATCGTCGGCGGCGACCGCCCGGAGCTCACCGAGGCGAACGTGGTCGTCGCCGGTGGCCGCGGTGTGGGGTCGGCCGACAACTTCTCGGTCGTCGAGACGCTCGCCGACTCGCTGCACGCCGCCGTCGGCGCCTCGCGTGCCGCCGTCGACTCGGGCTACTACCCCAACCAGTTCCAGGTGGGGCAGACCGGCAAGACGGTGTCGCCGTCGCTCTACATCGCGCTCGGCATCTCCGGCGCGATCCAGCACCGCGCCGGGATGCAGACCTCGAAGACGATCGTCGCGGTCAACAAGGACCCCGAGGCCCCGATCTTCGAGATCGCCGACTTCGGTGTCGTGGGCGACCTGTTCTCGATCAGCCCGCAGCTGAGCGAGGAGGTCGGCAAGCGCAGCTCGTAGGCGCGCCCTGTCTTTCTGACCGAAGGGCACCTTCGCTCGATCTCCTCGAGCGAGGGTGCCCTTCGGTCGTTTCAGCGCAGGGGTGTGAACGTCACCGGCAGGTGCGAGATCGCCCAGGTGGTCCCGATCGTCTCGACGACGTCGGCGGGGTCGGTGAGGCGGAGGTCGTCCATCGCGGCGAGGGCCTCCTCGAGGGCGACCTTCATCTCGGCGCGTGCCGGGTGCATCCCGACGCAGACGTGGGAGCCGAACCCGAAGGCCATGTGCCGGTTCGGGCGGCGGTCCAGGTCGATCTCGTCGGGGCGCGGGAACGTCCGCGGGTCGTGGTTGGCCCCCGCCCAGTTGAGGTAGACGCGCTCGCCCGTGCGCAGCTCGCGCCCGCCGATGACGCAGTCGGCGGTCACGGTGCGGGTGTGCGAGCGCGTCGGCGTGGCGTAGCGCATCAGCTCCTCGATCGCGTCGGGGATGCGGGCGGGCTCGGCGCGCAGCCGCTCGGCGACGTCGGGCCGCTCGGCCAGCAGCAGGAACAGGAAGCTCATCGTCGACGCCGTGGTCTCGAAGCCGGCGGGCAGCAGGATCATGCAGTAGTCGAGGATCTCGGTCTCGGTCAGCGGCCGGTCGTCGACCGTCGCCGCGCAGAGCAGCGACACGATGTCCTCGCCCGGCGCCCGCCGGCGCTGCGCGGCGAGCCCGCCGAAGAAGTCGTAGACCTCGGCGGCCGCCGCGCCGTCGGCGCCCTCGCCGCGCACGAGTGAGACGGCGAGCTCGGCGAGGCGGCCGCGGTCGGGGCCGGGGACCCCCATCGCCTCCATCAGCGAGTGGGCGGCCAGCGGCGTGCAGAACTGACCGAACAGCTCGGCGCGGCCGTGGGGGAGGACCGCGTCGAGCAGCGTGCGCGTGACCTCGCGGTAGGCGGGCTCGCGCGCCGCCTGCGCCGACCGCGACAGCGGCGGCGCGATGATCTGCTTGTACTGGCGGTGCAGCGGCGGGTCGGACTCCATCGGGATCACCGGCCGGGTGTTGCCGAGGTCCTGGAGCAGCACGGGGAACGCGGAGAACGCCGTCCCCTCGGCCCGGTGCACGTCCTGGATCTCCTCGTACCCAGAGACCGTCCAGATCCCGGCCTTGTAGCCGTCGGTGTGGGTCACCGGGCAGCTCTGCGCCATCTCCCCGGCGACGCGCACGTACCGGCCCCGGGTGAGGGTCTCCGAGAGCGGGTCGAAGTGGTCCCGCCGGAACCCGGGGTCGTCGTGGGCGCCGGCCGGGCACTGCGGCGCCCAGTAGCCGACCCCGTCCCGTGTGTCCTCGGTCATGGGGCCTCCCGCGACGACCGGTGGCTGGTCCGATCCCCGTCCCGGCGACGGACGTGACCGGCCGCGACGCTAGTGCGCGCGCCCGTGTGTGACCACTGCGTGACCACGAGGTCGCCGTCGGTGCACGGGTCGGTACCGATCAGGGGAGACCAGCCGCGCGCGAGGGGATTACGCTGGCCGGTCGATGACGTACCTCGACCACGCGGCGACCACGCCGATGCTGCCCGAGGCGGCAGCCACCCTGACCGAGGCGCTCGGGCGCGTCGGCAATGCGTCGTCGCTGCACTCGGCGGGACGCCGGGCGCGCCGGGCGGTCGAGGAGTCGCGCGAGACCATCGCCGAGGCCGTCGGCGCCCTGCCGTCCGAGGTCGTGCTCGCCACCGGCGGCACCGAGGCCGACAACCTCGCGCTGAAGGGTCTGTACTGGGCGCGCCGGGCCGCCGACCCGCGGCGCACCCGGGTGGTCGTCTCCGCCGCGGAGCATCACGCGGTGCTCGACGCCGGGGAGTGGCTCGCCGAGCACGAGGACGCGGTCCTCGACGTCCTGCCCGTCGACCCCGAGGGCCGCGCCGACCCGGCCGCCCTGAAGGCCCTGCTCGCCGACCACGGCGACGAGGTCGCGGTCGTGTCCGTGATGTGGGCGAACAACGAGGTCGGCACCGTCAACGACGTGGCCGCGCTCGCGGAGGTCGCGCACTCCTGCGGGGTGCCGATCCACACCGACGCCGTCCAGGCCGTCGGCGCCGTGCCCGTCGACTTCGCGGCGAGCGGGGTCGACGCCCTCTCGCTGACCGGCCACAAGCTCGGCGGGCCGGTCGGGGTCGGCGCGCTGCTGCTGCGCCGCGACGCCGCCTGCACCCCGCTGCTGCACGGCGGCGGGCAGGAGCGCGACGTCCGCTCGGGCACCCTCGACGTCCCCGGCACGATGAGCCTCGCGACCGCCGTGCGCGCCGCCGTCGCCGACGTCTCGCGCCGGACCACCGTGCTCACGGCCCTGCGCGACGACCTCGTCGCCCGGGTGGTGACCGCGGTGCCCGACGCGCGGCTCAACGGCGTACCGCTCGACCGCCCCGGCGAGCGCCTGCCCGGCAACGCGCACCTGTCGTTCCCCGGCTGCGAGGGCGACAGCCTGTTGATGCTGCTCGACGCGCGCGGCATCGAGTGCTCGACGGGCTCGGCCTGCACCGCGGGCGTCGCCCGCCCCAGCCACGTCCTGCTGGCCATGGGCCTCGACGAGGACCTCGCCCGCGGGTCCCTGCGCTTCTCGCTGGGCCACAACTCCACGGCCGCCGACGTCGACGCCGTGGTCGAGGCGATCGGCCCGGTCGTCGAGCGCGCCCGCCGCGCCGGCGACGCGCTGGCCCGGTCGTGATGGTGGCCGTCGGCCAGGTGGGCAGTTCGGACAGCGATAGCCGTCCGAACTGCTCACGTGCGCGGAGCGCACGGTGAGAGTGCTGGCCGCGATGAGCGGCGGCGTCGACTCGGCGGTGGCGGCGGCCCGGCTGCGCGACGCCGGGCACGACGTCACCGGCGTGCACCTCGCGCTGTCGGCGAAGCCCGCGACGATGCGCGAGGGCGCCCGGGGCTGCTGCTCGGTCGAGGACTCCCGCGACGCCCGGCGCTGCGCCGACGTCCTCGACATCCCGTTCTACGTCTGGGACATGGCCGCGCGGTTCCGCGACGACGTCGTCGAGCCCTTCGTCGCCGAGTACGCCGCCGGCCGCACGCCCAACCCCTGCCTGCGCTGCAACGAGAAGATCAAGTTCTCGGCGGTGCTCGAGCGGGCGCGGGCGCTGGGCTTCGACGCCGTCGGGACCGGGCACTACGCGCGGCTCTCCTCCGGCGGGGTGCTCCGCCGGGCCGCCGACCCCGACAAGGACCAGTCCTACGTCCTCGGCGTCCTGCGCCCCGACCAGCTCTCCGGGGCGATCTTCCCGCTCGGCGCGAGCCCGAAGACCGAGGTCCGCGCCGAGGCCGCCGAGCGCGGGCTCGTCGTGGCCGAGAAGCCCGACAGCCACGACATCTGCTTCATCCCGTCCGGCGACACCCGCGGCTTCCTGGGCGAGCGGATCGACGACGCTCCCGGCGAGATGGTCGACACCGCCGGCGAGGTCGTCGGCCACCACCGCGGCGTCCACGACTTCACCGTCGGCCAGCGCCACGGCCTCGGCATCCGGCGCCCCGCGCCCGACGGCCGGCCGCGCTACGTGCTCAGCCTCGAGCCGGTGAGCCGGACCGTGCGCGTCGGACCGGCGGAGGAGCTGGACGTGACGGTGCTGCACTGCGCCGCTCCGGTGTGGCTGGGCGAGGTGCCGACCGACTGCGTGGTCCAGGTCCGCGCCCACGGCGGGCTCTCGGCGGCGACGGTCCGGGTGGTCGACGACGGCGTCGATGTCGCGCTCGCCGAGCCCCTGCGCGGCGTCGCGCCGGGGCAGGCGGCGGTGTTCTACCGCCCGGACTCCGGCGGCGACGTCGTCCTGGGTAGCGCGACCATCGCGGCGACGTCGCGCTGAGGCGGGCGCTCCTGATGATCAGGAGCGCGTGGTGCACGCGGCCGCCGCGGCCGAGGTGGATGAGGTGCTCGTGATCTCCGTGGAGCCGTCGGTGATCCTCCGCCGTCTAGTGTCCGGAGTAGAATCGATCGCACGATGACAAGCAACTGCATCGGGTGCGGCCGCGAGATCCCCGCGGAGCGCACCGAGCTGGGCTACACCTACTGCACGGCCCCGGCCTGCCAGGCGCAGTACCGCCAGGGCCCGACGGTCACCGCCGTGGCCGTCAACAAGAGCGGCGACGCGTACCGGGTCGCCGAGCCCGAGGACATCGCCGCGCGGGCGGCGGCGGGCGAGTTCGCGACCAAGAACACGGGGCTCGGGACGGTCCACCAGGACACGCCGCGGGTCCCGGCGCCGCGACGCCCGACGACCCGACCCACCCGGCCCACCCGCACGGCACGCCCGGCGACCCCGGCCTGGACCCCGGCCTGGACCCCGGCCCAGGAGAACATCGTCCGGCTCTACGCCGACATGGGCCTCTCGCCGCGGCAGATCGCCGCGCGGGCCCGCGAGAACACGCCGCGTCTCGGCATCACCGAGGCGCTCGCGGTGCGGATCCTCTCCTCGCCGCGCCGCTGAACTGCCGCGGTCACCGGGCCGACGGTGTTCTCCCGGGCATGACCGACCTCGCCGCGCGCCCCGACCCGACCGCCCTGCTCGTCACCCACGCCGCCGCGCGGAACGGGACGGGCGCACCCGTGATCGGCCCGGCTGAGGCGGACACGGCGCTGCGGTGTGCCCGCTACGCCCGGCACGCCTACCCGGGACCGGTGGGCGAGCTGATCAGCACCGACATCCACGCCGCCGTCGCCGGCGACCTGCCCGCGGGTCCTGTCGTCCGCCGGGTGGTCAGCGCCCTGCGGACCATGGAGCGGTCCCGCCCCCTGCCGCCGCTCGAGGGCGACCGCCGCCTGCCCGCCCGCCACGTCCCCGGCTCCGGCGGGCGCTGGGCCTACCGGACCGCCGCCGACGACGCGTGCTGATCGCCCGCGGGCCCTTAAGCTCCGGCCCATGGGCTTCGAGGCGGAGAACATCCGCGACTGGCAGGGCAAGGCCGTCGTCGACCCGACCGGCGGGAAGATCGGCGATCTCGAGGCGATCTACGTCGACACGCTCTCCGACGAGCCCGCGTTCGCGACGGTCGTCGTCGGCATCATCGGCCGCCGGCGCCTCGCGTTCGTGCCGCTGGCGGGGGCGACGGTGGCGCCCGACCACGTGCGCGTGACCGTCGCGAAGGACCTCGCCAAGCACGCACCGTCGATCGACACCGACGGCGAACTGGCGGCCGAGGACGAGCCGGCGGTGTTCGAGCACTACGGGCTCCCGACCGCGACGCCCGGTGGTGCGCGCCGGCTCGCGCGGCGCTGACATGCCGATCCGCGTCGAGGACGACGCCACCGACCCGCGCGTCACCGTCCTGACCATCGACCGCCCGGAGGCCCGCAACGCGCTCGACCCCGAGCACCAGGCGGCCCTCGGCGACGCCGTGTTCGCGTTCGAGTCGGACGACACCAAGCTCGTCGCCGTGCTCACCGGCGCCGGCGACACGACGTTCTCGGCCGGCGCCGACCTCAAGCGCCTCATCCCGACCTACCGCCACCGCGTGCGCGCCGGCGAGGACCCGCCGTGGAACTTCGGCGGCTTCACCGCGACCGAGCGCGCCAAGCCGCTGATCGCCGCGGTCAACGGGCACGCCCTGGCCGGCGGGCTCGAGATGGCGCTCGCCTGCGACATCCGCCTCTGCTCGCAGAACGCGACGTTCGGCCTCGCCGAGACCAAGTGGGCGATCATCCCCGGTGCCGGCGGGACCGTGCGGCTCCCGCGCGCCGTGCCGCTCGGGCTGGCGATGGAGATGATCCTGTCCGGCGAGCCGATCGACGCCGCCGAGGCTCACCGCGTCGGGCTGGTCAACCGCGTCGTCCCGCTCCGGGAGCTGCTGCCGCGGGCGCTGGAGCTCGCGCGCTCCATCGCCGACCGGGGACCGCTCGCCGTCCGCGAGGCCCGCGCCCGCGTCCTCGACGGCCTCGGGCTCGAGCACGACGAGGCGATGGCCCGGGAGCACGCCGCGTTCCTGCGGGTCATGCGCACCGACGACGCCGAGGAGGGCCCGGCGGCGTTCGCCGAGAAGCGCCCGCCGCGGTACGAGGGCCGGTGAGGGACGAGACCGCCGAGGACGAGCACGGGGGCGGGCCTACTGGCTGGTATCCCTCGCCGAGCGAGTGATACGAGCCAGTAACCGCCGGCCCCGGACGCGCAGGCCCCCGAACAGGGCGGTGACGACCAGGCGCAGCGGGCTCGTCGTGCTCCGGGGCGCCTCGCCGGTCCGCGCGGCCTCGTCGACGTTCGCGGCGAACTGCTCGAACATCCGCCGCGACACGTCACCGGCCAGCGCGCGCCCGAACTGCGCGACGCGGCCGGAGAGGTGGACGTCGGCGTCGGCCCACAGCGTCGTCCCGCCGTCGGGCGACGGGTCGGCCGCGAGCCGGATGACGGCCTGCGTCGACGACCCGCCCCGGTCCGCGCCCTGGGCGAGCACGCGCATCCGCCGGCTCGCCGCGTCCCGTTCCTCGACCTGGGCCAGGCCCTCGAACCGCAACGACACCGGCCCGAGCGCGACGACCGCGCGCCCGCGGTAGCGGTCGTCGCCGAGATCCTCGGTCATCTCCGCGCCCGGGAGGCAGGCGACGAGCCGCGAGACGTCCGCGAGCACGGCCCAGACGTCATCGACGGGCGAGGCCAGCCCACGGCGGACGTCGACGGTGACCGTCGGCGGGCCGGACGGCACCGTGATCTCCGCCGGGATCTCGGGCGAGCGTGTGGCATCACGGACACCGGATGTCTGCGGTGGCGCACCGCTGACACGCCCGACCAGCGCCGGGGGCACGGCGGCGCGGGGCGGGGGGACGCCGTCGGGGTGGGTGCGGGCGACGTCGGCGACGGCGGCGAGGATCCCGCGGTAGCCCGTGCACCGGCAGAGCACGCCGGACATGTCCTCGGGCAGCGTCGCCTCGTCGTAGGTGCCGCCGGCCAGCAGGTCGTAGGAGCTCATCAGCATCCCCGGCGTGCAGAAGCCGCACTGCAGGGCGTGGTGGTGGGCGAACGCCTGCTGCAGCGGGTGCTGGTCGTCCACGGCGCCGAGCCCTTCGACGGTCGTGAGCGCCGCCCCCTCGCACTGCACCGCGAACAGCAGGCAGGCGCGCACGGCCTCGCCGTCGAGCAGCACCGTGCACATGCCGCACACGCCGTGCTCGCAGCCGACGTGGGTGCCCGTGAGCCCGAGGCGGTCGCGCAGCACGTCGGACAGGGTGGTGCGCGGCGACACGGCGACCGTGACCGCGCGCCCGTTGACGGTCAGGGAGACCTCGGCGGTGGCGTCGGCGTCTACGAACACGCGGCCTCCCGGTGCGCCCGCGCCAGCTCCCGCGCCGCGAGCACGCCCAGCAGGCGGGCGCGGTAGCCGCGCGAGCCGTGGGCGTCGCCGTCGGTGTCGACGATCTCGCTCGCCAGGGCGTCGGTGACCGGGCGCAGGCCCGCCTCGGTCGGGTCGTCGAGCGTCAGCTCGCGGACCACGGGCCGGTCGGAGACCCCGAACGCGGCGAGCACCGCCGCGTCGCCGCGGACCCGCACCGCCACCCCCGCCAGCGCGAAGTCCCCGTGCCGGCGGGCGATCTCGGCGAACCCGAAGCCCTCGCCGGCGCGGGCGGCCGGGAAGCGCACCGCCGTCACCAGCTCGTCGAGGTCGACCGCGGTGGTCATCGGCCCGGTGACGAACTCCCGCGCAGCCACCGAACGCTCACCCCGCGGCCCCCGGAGCACCACGGTCGCTCCCAGGCACGCGGCGACCGCGGGCAGCTCGGCGGCCGGGTCGGCGTGGGCGAGGCTCCCGCACACCGTGCCGCGGCTGCGCAGCTCGCGGTGGCCCACGAAGGGCATGGCCCGCCCGATGAGCGGGACCGACGCCGTGGACGGCGATCTCTCCACGGTGCGCTGCCGGACCGCCGCCCCGATCTCCAGCTGCCCGTCGACGACCGACAGATCGTCCAGCCCCGGCAGCCGCGTGATGTCCACCAGCGTGCCCGGCCGGCCCAGGCGCATCGCCAGCACCGGCACGAGCGACTGCCCGCCGGCGAGCACCTTGGCGTCGCCGCGGGCCAGCACGTCCACCGCCTCGTCGACGGTGTCGGGGCGGCAGTAGGCGAACGCGGCCGGTTTCACGAGATCACCGCCTTCATCGCCCGGTGAACTCGGGCTTGCGCTTCTCGCCGAACGCCGCGACGCCCTCGGCGAAGTCGTGGCTCGAGCGCAGCATCGCGTAGGCCTTCCGCTCGAGCTCGATGCCGGAGTACAGGGGCGCGTCGATCCCGCGGTCGAGCACCTCCTTCGCGGCGCGCAGGGCCAGCGGCGAGAAGCCGAGCATCGTCGTCACCAGGGCTTCGGTGGCCGCGTCGAGCGCCTCGCGGTCGGCGTGCAGCTCGGCGACGACGCCCCAGTCGGCGGCCTCCTGGCCGGTCATGCGCCGCGCGGTCATGACGTGGTGCTTGGCCCGCGAGATCCCGATCAGCCGCGCGAGCCGCTGCGTGCCGCCGGAGCCCGGGATCATGCCGAGGTTCATCTCGGGCAGCGCGAAGCGGCTGCGCTCGGTGGCGAGGCGGATGTCGCACGACAGCACGAGCTCGAGGCCCACGCCGAACGCGTAGCCGTCGACGGCGACGATCACCGGCTTGGGGCTGCGCGAGGGCGCGGTGACGTCGTGGCCGAGGTCGGTGAAGTCGATCGGCTCGACCTCCATGAACCCGGCGATGTCCCCGCCCGAGGAGAAGTGCTCGCCGTCGGAGCGGATCACGACGACCTGCACCGCCGGGTCGCGGTCGATCTCGGTGAAGCGCTCGGCCATGAGCCGGCGCATCTCCCAGGTGATCACGGTGTACCGGCCGTGGGACAGCGTCACGTCCGCGACCCGCCCGTCGTGCGACCGCTCGAGCCGGACCTCGCCGCCGGTCAGTGCCATGGGAACCCTTCGTCGTGGTCGGGTACGTGAGCAGTTGGCGCCCCTATCGGGGCGCCAACTGCTCACGAAGGAGGTCGTGGAGCACGGAACCGTGCAGGGGCAGGGAGGTGACGGGGACGCCGGCGGGGGCCAGGGCGTCGGCGACGGCGTTGGCGTAGGCCACCGGCAGGCTCATCGAGCTGCCCTCGCCGCAGCCCTTGGCGCCGAGCGGGGTCAGCGGCGAGGGCGACGAGACGTGGTCGCTCACCAGCTCGAACGCCGTCTCCGCGCTGGTCGGGCACAGGTAGTCGAGGAAGGTCGCCGACGTCGGCTGGCCCGCGGGGGAGTAGCGGAACTCCTCGTACGCCGCGCCGCCGAGCCCGTGCACCAGCGCCCCGAGCACCTGCCCCTCGAGCAGCACCGGGTCGAGGATCGTGCCGGCGTCGTGCACGGTCGCGACCCGGTCGAGGGTGACCTCCAGCGTCGCGGCGTCGATCCGCACGCCCACCATCTCGGCCACGAACCCGTAGCAGAGCGACGAGTTGATCCGGTCCTCGGCGGTCGCCGCGACGGCCTCCGGCGGCACGAACTCGCCCTCGGTCGAGAGCCGGGCCGGCGAGCCCGCCGGCAGCGCGCCCGGGTCCCAGTGCACGACGCCCGCCGCGTGCCGGAAGAGACACGACGCGCCGGATGCCGGGTCGCGCACCGAGCCGTCCGCGAGCTCGAGACCGGACGCGTCGACACCCAGCAGCACCGACGCCCCGGCGCGCACCGTCTCCGCCAGCCGGTCCACCGCCGCGATCACGGCGCTCGTCACCAGCGGCGCGAAGCGCGACGAGTAGCTGCCCGACGTCACCGTCCAGGGCGTCGAGGCGGTGTCCATGTCCACGGTCGCGCGGACCTGCGAGACCGGCAGCCCCAGCCGCGACGCCGCCACCCGGCGCGCCACCGTCGCGTGCCCCTGGCCCTGGGGCACCGAGCCGAGCAGGACCGTCACCACGCCCTGCAGGTCCACCGACGCGCGCACGATCTCCGTCGACCCCGACTTGTCGCGGCCGGGCTTGCGGTCGGCGGCCGGCGTCGCGAGCCCCACGTAGCCGATGTTGGTGCCGGACGGGTCGACGACGAGCGCCAGCCCGACGCCGTAGTACGCCCCCTCGGCCCGGGCCAGCGACTGGCGCGTCCGCAGCTCGTCGTACCCGCCCTTGGCGAGCAGCAGGTCCAGCGCTCCCGTGTAGTCGCCGGAGTCGTAGAGCCCGCCGGTCGGCGTGCGGTGCGGGAAGGAGCGCACGAGGTTGCGCCGGCGGACCTCGGCGACGTCCAGCCCGGTCCGGCCGGCGACGGCGTCCATCAGCCGCTCGAGCCCGAAGTAGAGCTGCTGCCCGCCGAAGCCCCGGTTGAGCCCGGTCGGGGCGCGGTTGGTGACGACGGCGCGGGCGCGGATCGCGACGGCGGGCACGTCGTAGGCCCCGGTGATGTTGCCGAAGCAGCGGTAGAGCGTGCTCGGCTCGGGCGGGCGCAGGTACGCGCCGACGTCGTCGACGAGGTCGACACGCAGGGCGTCGACCGTCCCGTCGGCACCGACCGCCGCCGAGAACGTCATCACCCGCCCGGCCCCGGACGAGCTGGACAGCAGGTGCTCGACGCGGTCCTCGGTCCAGCGCACCGGCCGGCCCGCGTGCTTTGACGCCAGCGCCATGAGCACCACGTACGGGTAGATGCCGGACTTGATGCCGAAGCTGCCGCCGATGTCGGCCGGCACGTGCAGCCGCAGCCGGGAGACCGGCACCCCGAGGGCCCCGGCGACGACCGGGACCATCGTGAACGGGCCGTGGAAGTTGGCCCACACCTCGACGGCGTCGACACCCCAGTGCGCCACCACCCCGTAGCACTCCATCGGCACCGACGAGTAGCGCGGGAACGTGTACTCGCCGTGCACGACGTGGTCGGCGCGGTCGAAGGCGTCGTCGACCGGCCCGAACGAGAACGTGCGGTCCGTGGCGACGTTCGTGCCCGCCTCGGGGTGCAGCAGGACCGCGTCGTCCGACAGCGCCGACCGGGTGTCGACGACGACGTCCAGCGGCTCGTAGTCGATCGCCACCAGCTCGCAGGCGTCCTCGGCGACGTAGCGGTCGGTCGCGACGACGACGGCGACGGGCTCGCCGACGTAGCGCGCGGCGTCGGTCGCGGACGGCAGGTAGGGCATCGGCGTCGTGGTCGAGAGCGGGAACGGGCGCACGGCCGCGCGCACCTCGTCGGGCCCGATCACCGCCGCAACGCCGGGGTGCGCGCGGGCGGCCTCGAGGTCAGCCGCGCGGATCCGCGCGTGCGGGTGCGGGCTGCGCACGACCGCGGCGACGAGCGTCCCGGGCAGCGGGTCGAGGTCGTCGACGAACCGCCCGGCGCCCGCCACAAGGGCCGCGTCCTCGTCGCGTGCCGGCGTCCAGCTCACGGCGTCGCCCGATCCGAGCGGAGGTGCCCTTCGCTCGGTCGACCCGAGCGGAGGTGCCCTTCGCTCGGGACCCCGCCGGCCGTGTCCGCGAGCGCCGTGTAGTCCCCGCTCACGAGCACGCGGCGCAGGGTCTTGCCGACCGCCGAGCGGGGCACGGCGTCGATCGCGATCACGCGCTTCGGCCGGCGCAGCGACGGCAGCCGATCGCGCGCCCAGGACTCGGCGCCCCGCACGGCGTCCGCCGGCGCGATCCCGGCACCGGGCACGACGAACGCCGTCACCGCCTGCCCCCAGCGCTCGTCGGGCAGCCCGACCACGACGACGTCGGCGACCGCCGGGCAGAACGCGAGCGCGGCCTCGATCTCGTCGGGGTAGACGTTCTCGCCACCGGTGTTGATCATGTCGTCGACGCGGCCGCTGACCCAGAGGTCGCCGTCGTCGTCGGCCACGGCGAGGTCGCCGGTGAAGTACCAGCCCCCGCGCACGGCCTTCGCGGTCGCGTCCGGGCGCAGCCAGTAGCCCCCGAACGCCTCCGGGCTCGCCATCGACACCGCGACCTGGCCCTGCTCGCCCGGCGCGACCTCGTCGTCGGGTCCCGCGCCGGGGGACGGGTCGATGAGGCGCACGCGGCTGAACATCCCCGCCCGCCCCGCGCAGCCCGGCTTCGCGGCGACGTCCGGGCCGATCGTGAACGTGTAGATCTCGGTGGAGCCGAAGTGGTTGACGAACGCCTCCGGCGCCACAGTCTCGACCAGCCGCTCCGCCAGCGCGGGCGCCATCGGCGCGCCCGCGTAGGCGAGCCGCCGCACCCCGCCCAGGGCCGACGGCGAGGCCTCGCGCAGCAGGGTCCAGAACATCGTCGGCACGAGGTAGAGCGAGGTGACCCGCTCGCGCGCGATCAGCTCGGCGGCCTCGGCGGCGTCGAACCGGGCCTGCGGCACCCACGTCCCGCCCGCGAGCACCGTCGCGAGCAGGGTCCGCACGCCCATCGTGTGGAACAGCGGCATGACGCCGAGGACGACGTCGCCCGGGCGCTGACCCGTCTGCACGAGGTGCGCGACGGCCGCGGCGTGCTCGGCGCGGTGGGTGCGCGGCACGCCCTTCGGCCGCCCGGTGGTGCCGGAGGTGTAGAGCATGACGCTGACGTCGTCGGCGCCGGGCGGGTCCGACGGCGCGGTGTCGGGCTGGTCGGCGGCCCGTCGCTCGAGGTCGGCCACCCCCAGGTGCGTCACCGGGCGGATGCGCTCGTCGCCCATCGCCGTCGCGGTCGCCTCAGCGGTGGCGGCTTCGCTGACGACGAGCGCGGGCGCCGCGTCGGCCAGGCAATGCGCGAGTTCGGGCGGGCCGAACCGCGGCGAGAGCGGCGTGGCGACCGCCCCGAGGCGCTGCGCGGCGAGGTGCAGCGACGCCGCCGGCTCGCCGCCGACGAGCACGAGCGCGACCCGGTCGCCGCGGCGCACCCCGAGACCGCGCAGGGCGTGGGCCAGGCGGGCGGTGCGGGCGTCCCATTGCGCGTAGGTCATCGGGGCCGGCCCGCCGACGGCCCGGCGTGCGGGGAAGCGGTCGACCGCCCACGTCCACGCCGTCGCGAGGTCCATCCGGTCCCGCCTCCCGATCATGCTCCGCCGCATACGGTCTGTTTCGGACGGTATGACATGGACACTCGACGGGCAAGAGTGGGTACGCTCCGTGCCCGTGGCCGACCGGCTCTCCCCGACCTCCTACGTCGTGCTCGGCACGATCGCGCTGCGGGGGCCGTCGACGTCCTACGACCTCAAGCGGGCGGTCGGGCGCTCCATCGGCTACTTCTGGCACTTCCCGCACGCCCAGCTCTACTCCGAGCCGCAGCGCCTGGCCGAGCTCGGCCTGCTGGCGGCGGAGACCGAGGCGCAGGGCCGGCGCCGGCGCACGTTCCGGCTCACCGACAGCGGGCGCGCCGAGCTCAAGGCCTGGCTCGCGGAGCCCACGCCCGAGCACTTCCAGATGCGCGACATCGCCGAGCTCAAGCTGTTCTTCAACGAGGTCGCCGAGCCCGGCGACGTCGAGCGGCTGGCGCGCGAGCAGATCGCCGCCCACCGCGAGCGGATCGCGGTCTACGAGGACATGCAGGCGCGCTACGCCGACCTCGACGCCGTCGCGAAGCGGATGATCACCCTGCGGCTCGGGCTCGAGATGGAGCACGCCGCCCTGCGCTTCTGGACGGCGCTGGTCGACGAGGTTTCCTAGGTCATCCCGGACGCCGCGAGCGGGTCGTAGCCCGGGGCGCGGAACAGGTCCTGGAGCTGGCGGCGGCGCACCCCGATGTTGCTGCCCTCGATGATCGGGTAGGCCAGCGCCTCGTTGAGGTACTCGACGATCGGGAACCGCGCGTCGTACGAGGTCACGCCCACCAGCTTGACGAGGTCGTTGATCACGTCCACGCCGGTCTCGGAGCCGAAGACCTTGGCGTGCAGGGCCAGCTCGGGCGCCGACGGGTGCTGGGCGAGGACGGCGTCGAGCGCGCGCCAGGCCAGCAGCCGCGTGGCCTCGATCCTCCCCTTGGCGTCGGCGAGGACGTCCGACACCGCCTGGTGGTCGATGATCGGCGTCGGGCCCCCGCGCGTCTCCGTGGTGGCGAAGCGCAGCGCGACGTCGAAGGCGCCCCGCATCGCGGCGACGGCGAAGATGCCGATCGAGGCGCCGCTCGGCAGGAAGGCGTTGCGGGTCAGCGCGGCCCCCTGGCCCTCGGCGCCGAGCAGGTTCGCCTTCGGCACGCGGACGTCGTGGAGGCGCACCCGCGAGGTCAGGCAACCGCGCAGGCCGGGCAGGTCGTAGTGCTCCTCGACCTCGACGTGCCCGGCGAGGTGCTCCCGCTCGGCGACGATCAGCGAGATGCCGCCCGGTGCCCGGCAGACGATGGTCATGAGGTCCGGGCCGTCGCCGTCCCAGCCCGACAGGTGCGACGCCCACGCCTTGCGGCCGGCGATGACGTAGTGGTCGCCGTCGGGTGTCGCGGTGGTCCGCGTGCCCGTCGGGCTGTCGAAGTTCGCGCTGCCCTCGGGCTCGCTGTAGGCCGTCGCCGCGAGCGGTGCCCCGGAGTCGGCGAGGAACGGCGCGACGAAGCGCGCGACCTGCTCGGGCGTGCCGGCCTCGTAGACCGGCGCGAGCGCGATGAGCGGGCCGGCCATCGAGATCGTGACGTCGGGGCTGTGCACCGCCCACTCTTCGACGAAGATCGCTGCATCGACGCCGTTCGCGGCGGTGCCGCCGACCGGGGCCGGGATGAGGCCCTTGAGGAAGCCCTGCCCGACGGCCTTCTCGAAAACCGGGCGGGCCAGCAGCGCCCGGGTCAGCGGGTCCGGCTCGGTGCGGACGGCGGCGGCGAGGTCGCGCAGGTGCTCCTCGGCGAAGGCGCGGGCGGCGGCCTTGAGCTGTTCTTGCTCGGGGCTCAGCAGGAAGGACACGGTCATGCTCTGCAGAGCGTGGCGCGGCCCGTCGGCACCGTCTCGGCTTTCCGGGCACCGCACCGTGCCGTTCGTGCACGCCGACTACGGGCGCCGCTCCCGCGGCGAGACCCCGAACCGGCGCCGGAACGCCCGCGCGAACGCCGTCGGGTCGTCGAACCCGTGCGCGCGGGCGACCGCGGTGACCGTCGCCGTGGTCGCGGGGTCGGCGAGCACCGCCGCGCACCGGTCCAGACGCCGGTGCCGCACCGTCGCGGCGAACGACTCGCCGGTGCCGGCGAAGAGGTGGTGCAGCGTGCGGGGCGAGATGGCGAAGAGCCGGCACACGCCGGCGACGGTGAGGTCGCGGTCGCCGAGGTGGCGCTCGACGTGGGCGAGGACCGCGGCGCGGGTGACGCCGGCCCGCGGTCGCTCCGCGGGCGCTCCGGCGGTCGCCGCCGCCACCGCGGTCGCAAAGGACTCGGCGAGCTCGCCCGCCGCAGGGTCGGCGGCGTCGAGCGACCACAGCGCGGGCATGAGCGCGGCCACCGCGGCCCCGGCCCCCGTGGCGGTGACGGCCCGGCCGAGCCGCGGTCGCCGCCCGTGCAGCTTCGCGTCGAGCTCGCCGTGCGGGACGCGGAACGACAGCATCTGCCAGGGCCGGTCCAGCTCGAAGAAGTACGGCTCCGCGGTGTCGACGACGACGAGCTCGCCCGCGCGGACGACGCTCGTGTGCTCGCCGACCGTGGTCACGCAGCGGCCGGCGAGCTGCAGGTTGACGAAGTAGTACGCGCCGGCGGTGCGGGCCACCTCGCGCGGCCCGTGGTCGGTGCGCTGGGGACGGGAGCGCAGCCGGGCCCGGTTGAGGCCCGCGAGCGCCCGGGTCTCGACCTTGGCGGCGAACCCCGTCTCGTCGGTGGTGCGGTGCGGGGTGAGCGGGACGAAGGCCTGGCAGATGACCTCGTGCCAGTACGAGAACTGCTCGCGCGCCGGCAGCGTCGCGATGTCCCAGACCGCCACCGCCCCGACGGTAGCCCGGCGCCCGTCCCCACGGAACGGTCTCGGAGCCGCGCGGCACACTGCGGGGATGACGACGGCGGGCGGGGACGGCGGGGACGACGCGGACCTGGTGGCCGGGGAGCCGCGCAGGGTGCTGCGCCGGGCCCTCGCGCACCTGTCCACGCAGCGCCGCGAGGACGGGTCGCTCGAGCTGCTGGGCGACGTGCCGCCGGAGCTCGCCGACCCGCTGGTGCGCGCCATGGGGCGCATCGGCGAGGAGCTGGCGGCCGATGACGAGCGCCGGGGGGAGGTGCCCCGCAGCGGCGGGCGGTTGCAGGCCGACGCCTTCCTCGCCCTGCTGCTGCGGGTCACCGACACGCCGCCGGAGCAGGCGTAGGCCGGCCGGCTCAGCCCCGGCTCAGCCCCGGCTCAGGCCTGCCGGGCCTTCCAGCGCGGGTTCCGCTTGTTGATCACCAGGACCTTGCCGTGCCGGCGCACGACGCGCGATCCCGGCTTCTGCTCGAGCGCCTTCAGCGACGCGCGGACCTTCATGGCCTCTCCTCCCTGACGGGGTCGGAGGAGCGCTCAGCGCTCCTCGCGGAAGTCGACGTGGCGACCGACGCGGGCGTCGTACTTGCGCAGCACGAGCCGGTCCGGGTCGTTGCGGCGGTTCTTGCGGGTCACGTAGGTCGTGCCGGTCCCGGCCGTCGAGCGCAGCTTGACGATCGGGCGGACGTCGTTGCGGGCCACCGGTTCCCCTCCTTGTTGAGAACGATTATCGTTCACGGTAACGCCGACGGAGGGAGTTGTATGCCGGAGGGTGCGGAGATCGCCCGGGCCGGGCTGACGCTGGTGAGCGGCGCCGACCGTGTCGCGACCGCGGCAGTGGCGGCCGCGGTGCGGTGCGCGGCGACCGGCAGCGCCGGGGAGCGGACGCGGACGACGGCGGTGCTCGTCGCCCACGACCTGCGGGGGCTGGGTGAGGGTGTGGTGCACCGGCGGGTCGTCGAGGACGACGGTGAGCACGACGCGGTCCTCGAGCTCGCGCACGGGTGCGTGGCCTGCACGCTGCGGGAGGACCTGCTGCCGCTGCTGGTGTGCCTGGCGCGCGACCCCGAGGTCGGTGAGGTCGTGCTGCTGCTCGACCCCGGCGTGGAGCCCGAGGCGGTGTGCGAGGCGCTGCACGCCCTGGTCCCCGACGGCGCCGCGGGCCCGGTGACCGACCTGCTCGCGCTGCGCGGTGTGGTCACGGTCCTCGACGCGGCGATCTGGCTGGACGACGCGGGCGGCGACGACACCCTCGCCGGGCGCGGCCTGGCCCTCACCGGGGACGACGAGCGGACCGTGGCCCAGATGATCGTCGGGTCGGCCGAGCCGGCCGACGTCCTCGTGGTCGCGGGGCGGTGCCCCACGCCGTGGGACCGGGTCCGGCTCGAGGCCGTGCTCGACCGGCTCGCGCCGCGCGCGGTCCGGCTGACGGCCCCGGAGTCGCCCGCCGACCTGGCCGGCGCCCCCGAGCTCGCCGCGGACCTCGGCGCGGAGATCGTCGACCGCCTCGCGACGCTGCCGAGCGAGGCCCGTCGCGGGGCGCCCGAGGACGCCCACACCCCGCTGCTGCGGGGCCAGCCGCCGCTGACCCGCGACGCCGGTGTCTCGCTGCTGCACGTCGGGCACCGCCGCCCGTTCCACCCCGAGCGGCTGCACGCCGCGATCGACGTGCTCCTGCACGGCACCGTCCGGGTCCGCGGCCGCGTGTGGGTGGCCTCGCAGCCCGAGCACGTGCTGTGGCTCGAGTCCGCGGGCGGCGCACTGCAGATCGGCCCGGCCGGCACCTGGCTCGCCGCCGACCCGCAGGCCTGGGACGACGCCGGCGACGAACGGCGCGCGGCGGCGGCCCTGAGCTGGGACGAGCGCTTCGGTGACCGCGAGCAGCAGATCGTGGCGCTCGTCCACGACGCCGCCCCCGCGGGCATCGTCGAGGCGCTCGACGCCGCGCTGCTCACCGACGCCGAGCTGGCCCTCGGCGAGGAGGCGTGGCGCCGCTTCCCCGACCCGTTCGAGCACCGACACGTCGACCCGTGCGAGGACGTCCCCGAGGAGGCGCGGCACGCGCGGGACCGGGGCGAGGGATGAGCGGCACCGTCGGCTTCACCGCCGTCTACTGCGGTACCCCGGCGTGCCCGCACCACCAGCACCCGGCACCGGGCGGCGACGTCGTCGGCGAGGCCCTGCGGGGCGCCGTCCGCCGGTGCCCGCACGGACTGCTCGTGCGCGCACCGTGCCTGGCCGCGGCGGCGTGCGGACAGGGCACCGCGCCGCACGGGGCGGGCGGGCTGGTGCTCGTCCAGCCGTGCGACCACGAGCGCACGCCGACCGGCCCCGCGGTCGTCGCCGGTCCGCTGCACGAGCCGGCGGACGTCGACGACCTCTGCGCCTGGCTGGCCGGCGGCGCCCACCGTCCGCCGCCGTCGCACCTGCGGGCCGGCTGAGCTCGTCCTAACGTCGGGGCCGTGACGGGCCTGCGGGAGGAGTCGGCCACCCGGACGCGCGCCGTCGCCGTCGTCATGGTGCTGGTCGGGCAGTTCTCGGTGCAGTTCGGCGCCACGGCCGCGACCGGGTTGTTCGGCCGCGTGGGGCCGGTCGGGGCGGTCGCGCTGCGTCTCGCGTTCGCGTCGCTCGTCCTGCTCGCCGTGTGCCGGCCGCGCGTGCGCGGGCTCGGCCGGCGCGACGTGGCGCTCGTCGTCGGCTTCGGCGTCGCCCTCGCGGGCATGAACTCGATGATCTACGAGGCGATCGCGCGGATCCCGCTCGGCGCCGCGGTGACCCTCGAGGTGCTCGGGCCGCTCGTGCTGTCGGTCGCCGCGTCGCGGCGGGCGTCGAGCTGGCTGTGGGCGGCGCTGGCGGTCGCCGGCGTCGCCCTGCTCGGCCGCGGGGGCTTCGCGGATCTGACGGTGCCCGGGGTGCTGTTCGCGCTGGGCGCGGCGACGATGTGGGCGGCGTACATCCTCGCCTCGCAGCGCGCGGGCGGGCGGTTCGACCGCCTCGACGGGCTCGCCCTCGCGATGACCGTCGGCGCCGTGCTGACGGTGCCGCTCGGCGTGCTCCAGGGCGGCGCGGCGATGCTCGACCCGGTGGTGCTCGGGTGGGGCGCGGCGGTGGCGCTCCTGTCCTCGCTCGTGCCCTACAGCCTCGAGCTGCTCGCCCTGCGCCGGCTGCCGGCCTCGGCGTTCTCGGTGCTGATGAGCCTCGCGCCGGCGATCGCCGCGACCGCGGGGTTCGTCGTCCTCGGCCAGGAGCTCACGGCGCTCTCCGCGCTGGCCATCGCGCTGGTCGTCGTGGCGAGCATCGGCGCGGTCCGGGCGTCGCGGCCGGTCGCGTCGTGAGCGTCGGGAGCCTCGTGAGCACCGTCAACGCCCTGGTCCTGGCCGTCGTCGCCGCGCTGTTCACCCTTTATGCGCTGCTCCCCTTCGCCATGGCCAACGACGACCCCGCCTCCGGGCCGCTCGTGCGCCACGGGGTCCTGCAGCTCCTCGCCTACGGCGGGCTGATCACCTGGGCGGTGGTCGGCGTGATCGTCGCCTGGTCGGCGGGCGACCACGCCGGGTGGGCCGCCGTGGGCGTCGGCGCGGCCGGGTGGGGCGTGTGGATCGGCGGCGTCGTCGCGACGATGGCGGCGTTCTTCCTGCTCGCCCGGCTCGACAGGGCGCTCGGCGGCCGGTGACCCGCACGGCCGGGCCGCGGAGGAGCTGATCAGTGCAGGCCGGTGAGCCGCAGGTAGGCGGTGACGGCGTCGTCCGCGAGACGGGCGCGGACGGCGGGGGCGGCGTCCTCGCCGAGCTCGGCGAACCGGCGCACGATGCCCGTGATCGCCTGCGACACCGTGTCGGCGTCGAGGGCAGGGTCGGCGCGCCCGGCCGCGGTGAGGCGGTCGACGAAGCGGGCGTTGCGCCGGTGGACGCGGGCGAGCAGGTCGTCGCGGGCGGCGGCGACCGCCGGGTCGGTGCGGGCCCGCTGGTCGATCGCCGCGAGCAGGGGCAGGTGGCGGACGTGCAGCGCGAGGTAGGAGGTGATCACCGCGCGCGCGACCGCGACCGGGTCGTCCGTGTCGGGCACCTCCTGCGCGGCGAGGAAGGCGTCGCGGACCTCCCCGACGAGCGCGGTGAAGATCGCTTCCTTGGTGTCGAAGTACGCGTACACGGTGGGGCGGGTGACCCCGGCGCTGCTCGCGATCCGGCCGATGCTCGCCGCGCCCACGCCCTCGTCGGCGAACACCTGCGACGCCGCGTCGAGGATCGCCGTGCGGGTGCTCACCAGGTGTCCACGATCGGGTGGCGGGGCCCGAGGTCGTCGCCCGCGGTCTCGAGGGCGGCCAGGACGACGTCGCGGGTCGCGGCCGGGTCGACCACGTCGTCGACCTCGAACACGCTCGCCACCGACAGGCCCTTGCCGCGCTCGTAGTACGCGCCCACCAGCTCGTCGAAGCGGGCCTTCCGCGCCTCGCCGGTGAGGGCCTCGAGCTCCTGGCGGTAGCCGAGGTGCACCGCACCCTCGAGCCCCATCCCACCGAACTCGGAGGTGGGCCACGCCGCGGTGATGACGGGGCGGTGGAGGTGTCCGGCGGCCATGGCCATGGCGCCGAGCCCGTAGCCCTTGCGCAGCACGACGCACACGACCGGCACCCGCGCGTTCGCCCCGGCCACGAACATCCGCGAGAACCGGCGGACGGTCGCGGTGCGCTCGGCGTCCGGGCCGACCATGAAGCCGGGGGTGTCGCACAGCGAGACCACCGGCAGCCCGCGCGCGTCGCAGAGCTGCAGGAACCGGGCGGCCTTGTCCGCGGCGGGGGCGTCGATCGCGCCGCCGAGGTGGCGGGGGTCGTTGGCGAGCACGCCGACGGGTCGTCCGCCGAGGCGGGCGAACGCCGTGATCATTCCGACGCCGAACCCGGGGCGCAGCTCCAGGACGGTGTCCGGGTCGGCGAGCGTGTGCAGCACGCGGCGCACGTCGTAGACCCGCAGCCGGTTCTCGGGCACGGCGTGGCGCAGGGCGCGCTGGTCGTGGGGCGTCACGGGGCCGGTCGGCCCGGCGCAGAACCCCAGGTAGCGCTTCGTGACCGCGACGGCCTCGGCCTCGTCGTCGACCAGCACGTCGAGCACCCCGTTGGGTCCCTGCACGTCGGCCGGACCGACGTCGCCGGGGGCGACCGCGCCCAGCCCGCCGCCCTCGATCATCGCCGGCCCGCCCATGCCGAGCGACAGGTCGCGGGTGCCGACGATCAGCTCGGCGCACCCGGCCAGGGCGGCGTTGCCCGCGAAGCAGTAGCCCGCGACGACGGCCACCGTCGGGACCCGCCCGGAGAGCTGCGCGAAGAGTGCGAACGTGGTGACGTCGAGGCTCGCGACGGCGGTCGAGTCGGTGTCGCCCGGACGCCCGCCGCCGCCCTCGGCGAAGAGCACGACGGGCAGCCCGTAGTCGAGCGCGAGGCGCAGCAGCCGGTCGGTCTTGGCGTGGTTGAGCACGCCCTGGGTGCCCGCCATGACCGTGTAGTCGTAGGCCAGCACCGCGATCCGCCGGCCGTCGACGGTGCCGGTCCCGGTGACGATGCCGTCGGCCGGGGTGCGCGCGACGAGGTCCTCGACCGACCGCCGGCGGCGTTGCGCGGCCAGCGCCAGCGCGCCGTACTCGACGAAGCTGCCCTCGTCGAGCAGGTCGGCGAGGTTCTCCCGGGCCGTGCGCCGCCCGACGTCGCGGCGCTTCGCGACGGCCTGCGGGCGCGCCGCGTCGGTGGTGACGCGGTGGCGCTCGAGGGACTCCGCGAGGTCCGGGCGGACGTGGTCGGGGTCGACGGACGTGTCGGCTTCCTGGTGATCGGCGTCGGCGTCGCCGAGGGTCACCGTCGCCAGCACCCCACCGGCCGTCACGTCGTCGCCGACCGCGATCCGCAGCTCTGCGACGGCGCCCGCGACCCCGGCCGTGACGACGTGCTCCATCTTCATGGCCTCGAGCACGACGAGCGTGGCGTCGGGTCCGACGGTGTCGCCGGCCGTCCGCTCCACGGCGACGACGACGCCGGCGGTGGGGGCGCGGACCGCGTGGAGGTCACCGTCGGGCTCGTCGACGGCGTCCTCGACCTCCGGGGCCAGCTCGGCCGCGTGGCGGTCGACGAACCCGGTGTCGAGGGCGCCGACGGCGAGGCCGGGCTGGTCGAGCAGCGCGGTCAGCACCTCGAGGTTGGTGGGAACGCCCTCGATCTCGAACGTGCGCAGGCACCGCCCGGCCCGGGCCAGCACGCTCGTCGCGTCGCCGGCGGGGTCGTGCACGACGACCTTGGCGAGCAGCGAGTCGTAGCGCGGGCCGACCGTGTGGCCGGCGTGGCCGTGGGTCTCGATCCGCACGCCGCGCCCCGTCGGCGGGGTGAAGCGCGTGAGGGTGCCGGCCTGCGGGGTGACGGTCCCGTCGGCGCGCAGCGTCTCGGTGCACACCCGCGCCTGCACGGCCGTGCCCCGGACCGCGGGCACCGGGTCGAGCCCGGCGCCGCGCAGGTCGGCGCCGTCCGCGAGCCGGAGCGCCGCGGTGACGAGGTCGAGCCCGAGGACCTCCTCGGTCACCGTGTGCTCGACCTGCAGCCGGGGGTTGACCTCGAGGAACGCGGTCGTGGCGCCGTCGACGAGGAACTCGACGGTCGCGAGTCCCCGCAGCCCGACCGGGGCGACGATCCGGCGCGCGGCGTCGTGCAGGCGCGCGCGCACCTCGTCGTCGAGCGCGGGCGCCGGGGCGATCTCGACGAGCTTCTGGTGGCGGCGCTGGGCGCTGCAGTCGCGGTCGGAGAGCACCACGACGTCGCTCCCGTCGCCCGCGACCTGCACCTCGACGTGCCGGGCCCGCGGCAGCAGGCGCTCGACGACCACCGTCGGGTCGCCGAACGCGGCAGCGGCCTCGCTCGCGGCGCGTGCCAGGGCCTCGTCGAGGGCGGCGGGGTCGCGCACGGCCCGCATCCCGCGCCCGCCGCCGCCGGCCACGGCCTTGACCATGACCGCGCCGACGCGGTCCAGGAAGGCGCGGGCCTGCTCGGGCCCGACCGCCTCGAGCACGTCGACGCCGACGGAGCGGGCGTGCTCCTTCGAGCGGGCCTTGTCGCCGAAGAGCTCCAGGACCGCGGGGTCCGGCCCGACGAAGGTGACGGCGGCCTCGGCGCACGCCCGGGCGAGGGCCGGGTTCTCGGAGAGGAAGCCGTAGCCGGGGTGCAGGGCGTCGGCGCCGGACTTCTGCGCGGCGGCGACGACGGCCTCGACGTCGAGGTAGGCGGCGGCGCCGGTGCCCGGGAGCTCGACGGCGTCGTCGGCGGCGTCGACGTGGCGGGTGGTGCGGTCGTCGGCGGGGGCGATCGCGACGGTCTCGAGCCCCAGGTCGGCGGCCGCGGCGAGGATGCGCAGGGCGATCTCGCCGCGGTTGGCGACGAGCAGGCGGTTCATCGGCTCGTCACCCCGGTGCGGCGCACCCGGATGCCGGCGGCCTCGCGGTCCCAGCCGGTGGCGCCGCTCTCGCGCAGCCGGGCCTTCTGGACCTTGTGCGTCGGCGTCTTCGGCAGCTCCGCGGCGAGCTCGACGTAGCGGGGCACCATGAAGTACGGGAGCCGGTCGACCAGGAAGTACGTGAGCTGCTCGGGGTCGACCGTCGCGCCCTGCTGCGGGACGACGACCACCTTGATCTCGTCCTCGCCGACCTCGGACGGCACGGCGACCACGGCGCTCTCGTAGACGTCGGGGTGGGCGTTGACCACGCTCTCGACCTCGAAGCTCGAGATGTTCTCGCCGCGGCGGCGCAGCGCGTCCTTCATGCGGTCGGAGAAGAAGAAGCGCCCCTCGGCGTCGGTGCGGAACGCGTCGCCGGTGTGCACCCACCCGTCCCTGATCGTCCGGGCCGTCACCTCGGGGAGGCCGTGGTAGCCGGCCATCACGGTGTGGGGCTCCTCGGGGCGGACGAGCAGCTCGCCGATCTGTCCGGGGGCGACCTCCTCGCCGGCCTCGTCGACCAGCCGCAGCGTGAACCCCGTGCGAGGAAAGCCGCATTCCCCGCCGACGATGGACGCGGGCGGGCCGTCGAGGACGCAGCCGATCTCGCTCATGCCGTAGACGGCGGCGACGTCGGTGCCGAAACGGCGTCGGAAGCCCGCCACGTCGCTCGCGAGCGGGGCCATGACGGCGAGCTCGAGGGGGTTGTCGGCGTCGTCGGGGGCCGGCGGGGTCTGGGCGAGCAGCTCGGCGACCGCGCCGAGCATGGTCGTGTACGTGATGCCGTGCTCGCGGACGGCGCGCCAGAACCCGCTGACCGAGAACCCGGGCTCGAGCACGCAGGGGATGGTGTGGATCAGGGCCTGGTAGACGCCGTACCACTGCCCGGCGAGGTGGAAGATCGGCAGCGTGACCAGCGAGCGGTCGCCGGGCCCCGGCCTCTCGAGGTGCTCCCGGCTGGCGTAGGTGTACGCGTGGGCGTGGGGGACGAGCACGCCCTTCGCGCGGCCGGTGGTGCCCGACGTGTACATGATCGCCATGAGGTCGCCGGGCCCGCGGCGGACGGGGTCGGCGGGGCGCGCGGTCTCCAGCTCGGCCCAGGGGATCACGCGGAATCTCGTGCTGCTCGGCGCCGTCTCCCCCAGCACCACCACCGTGTGCAGCGCCGGTACCTCGTCCGCGACGGCGAGCACGCGCTCGACGTAGCCCGGCTCGACGACGAGCACCTCGGAGCCCGAGTCGCGCAGGACGTGGGCGAGGAAGCCGCCCTTGTAGGCGGTGTTGACGGGCACCTGCACCCCGCCGACCAGCGCGAGCCCGAGCGCGGTGTGCACGGCGTCGAACGAGTTGTCGACCATGAGCGCGACGGGGGCGTCCGGTCGCACGCCGAGCCCGTGGAGCCCGCTGCCGAGCCGCCGCGACCGGTCGAAGGCCTGGGCCGTGGTCCAGCGCCCGGCGCGGTCGATCTGGGCGACGTCGTCGGGCGCCCGCTCCAGGGCGCGCTCCAGCGTGGCGAGCACCGTGCGCTGCTCGAGCGCGGGGAGTCCCATGACCCCGGACTTTACAAGCCTGTCAAATGCGATCCCATGTGAGCGGTTGGCGCCCCTATCGGGGGGCCAACTGCTCACAGACGTGGAGGAGGCGGGCGCGGAGGGCGGCGCCGCGGTCGGCGAAGCCGCGCTGGGCGGCGGCGTACTCGGCCTTGCCCTCGGAGGTCTCGATGCGCACCGGGTCGTAGCCGAGGTCGGCGAGGTCGTAGGGCGACGCGCGCATGTCGAGCACCCGGATGTCGCGGGCGAGCGTGAACGCGTCGAGCAGCAGCTCGCCGGGCACGAGTGGCCCCAGCTTGTCGGCCCACTTGTAGAGATCCATGCCCGCGTGCAGGCAGCCGGGCTGCTCGAGGTCCGGCTGGCGCTCCCGGGTCGGGGTGACCGCGTTGCGCGGCGCCGCGGCGTCGGTGAAGAAGCGGTAGGCGTCGAAGTGCGAGCAGCGCAGGCGGTGCGACTCGACGACGGCGTCGGTGCCCTCGGTGCCCAGCCGCAGCGGGACCGGGTGCCGGGTGTCCTCGTCGCGGTAGACCATGGCCCACTCGTGGAGGCCGAAGCAGCCGAGCTGGGGCTCCCGCGACGCCGTGGCGCGCAGGAGGGCGGCGACGAAGGTGATCGTGGCGCCGCGCTCCCGCCCGAGCGTCTCGTGATCGACCCTCGTGCCGCCGTCCTCGGCGACGTAGTGGCGCCACACCGCCCGCTCCCCGGCGTCCTCGAGCACCACCCCGGCCCCGGGGTGCCAGCGCCGCAGCCGGCTGGGGCGGGTGGGGTAGTAGGTGTAGAGGAAGTCCTCGACCGGGTGCGCCTCGCCGCGCTGCCGGCGCGCCCGGTGCCCGGCGGTCAGGGCGTCGGCCCGCGCGGCGTGCTCGCCCGCCCGGGCCCGCCACTGCGGCCCCGCCAGCACCTGCGCCACCGGACCATGCTCCCAGCCGGTCGGCGTGGCGTTCCGACGAGAGGTGGCGACGCTTCGGTGCACGCCGCAGCGTCGCGCTCCTACGGTCGGGGCCATGGCACCGCAGACACCCGGCGGCGACGTCGACATGGCCGCGGTCGGTGAGCTGCTCGCCGACCGCGCCCGCTGTCGCATGCTGCTGGCGCTCGCCGACGGGCGGGCGCTGCCCGCGAGCACGCTGGCGGCGGAGGCGGGCGTGGCCCCGTCGACGGCGAGCGGGCACCTCGGCCGTCTGACCGAGCGCGGGCTGACCGAGGTCGTCGCGACCGGCCGGTACCGCTACTACCGGCTCGCGGGACCCGAGGTCGCGCGGCTCGTCGAGGTGCTGGGGCGGATCGCGCCCGCGCGCCCGGTCCGATCCCTGCGCGAGGGCACCCGTGCCCACGCGATGCGCCTGGCCCGCCGCTGCTACGACCACCTCGCCGGCCGCCTCGGCGTCGCCGTCACCGACGCGCTGCGCGACCAGGGCTGGATCGAGGGCTCCGACGGCACCCCGGACCCCACGGAGCGGGAGGGCCACCAGCTGCCCGGGCCCGTCGCCGAGGACGGCGCCTACCGCCTCACCGACACGGGCCGCGCCGGTCTCGCCGGCCTCGGGGTGGCGGTGCCCGACGGTCTGTCCGCGGTGCGCTGCTGCGTCGACTGGACCGAGCAGCGCCACCACCTCGCCGGCCCGCTCGCCGCGGCGCTGCTCGCGCGGTTCGACGAGGACGGCTGGCTGCGCTCGATGCCCGGCCACCGCGCGCTGAAGGTCACCGACGACGGCGTCGCCGGGCTGGCCGACCGCCTCGGCGTCGGGTGGCCGCCGCCGGCGGTGGACCTCGCCCCGGCGGGCGCCGGTCGCGGCTGAGGTCGTCCGGGGGCCGGTCGGAGGCCGGGTCTCCCGAGATCACGGGCACCTCATCCACCACCCGGGCCCCGGGCACGTGGACGAAGCGCTCCTGATCTCCTCGACCCCGCCGGGTTCCAGCGGAGGGCGCCCCTCGCCCATCTCTCCGCCCGACGGTGCTCTTCGCTCAGGACCACGGCGGCGCGGCCGCCCCGCGCGGCACGGTCCCGGAGGCCGGGTGGATCCTGGGCGCGTGAGTGAGACGACCGCCGCGCGGGAGCCCGAGCCCGGCGACCGTGCCACGGGGCTGGGCTCGTGGCCCGGGACCGACCGGCAGGAGGCCGCGCGCACGATCGTCGGCGAGGTCCCCGGCCTGCCCTACGTCCCGGAGCTCCCCGCTCGCGGCGCCGGCGCGGACATGATCGGGCGCGCCGCCGCGATGCTCGTCGACCTCGCCGTCGAGGTGTGGCCGTCGGGCTACCGGGTCGTGCACAGGCCCGGCGGCGACCAGCGGCGCGCCGAGGACCTGCTCGCCCGCGACGTGGACGCCCTCGACGAGGCCCTCGGCGCGGCCGGGGCGACGCCGCGCGCGGTGAAGTGCCAGGTCGCGGGGCCGTGGACGCTGGCCGCGGGCGTCGAGCTGCACAGCGGGCACCGCGTGCTCACCGACCGCGGCGCCGTCGCCGAGTTCGCCGCCAGCCTCGCCGAGGGGCTGCGCACGCACGTTGCCACGCTCGCCCGCCGCACCGGCGCCCCCGTCGTCGTCCAGATCGACGAGCCGACGCTGCCGGCCGTGCTCGCCGGTTCCCTGACGACGCCCTCGGGCTACGGGACGGTCGGCGCGGTGCCCGGCGCCGAGGCCCGGTCCCTGCTCGCCGCGACGGTCGAGGGAGCGCGCGCCGCGGGTGCGGAGAGGGTCGTCCTCCACTGCTGCCACCCCACCCCGCCGCTCGCCCTGCTCGGCGCCACCGCCCCCGACGCCGTCGCCGTCGACCTCACCGCGCTGGGTGGCCCGGACGCCCCCAAGGAGATCCTCGACGCCCTCGGGGAGCTCTGGGAGGACCGGGATCTCTGGCTGGGCATCGTCCCCTCCACCGATCCGAGCGCCCGGCCCGACCTCCACGCCCTCGCCGCGCCCGCCCTCGAGCTCGCCGACCAGCTGGGCTTCGACCGCGCCCGCCTCGCCGACCGCGCCGTCGTCACGCCGTCCTGCGGCCTCGCCGGGGCGACACCGGGCTGGGCCCGGCGGGCGACGAGCACGACCGTCGAGCTCGCCCGCGCGTTCGCGGACCCTCCCGCGAGCTGGTGACGGTGATCCCCGCGGCGCACGCGCCGGGCCGCGGGATCCGATACTGGGCGCCGTGCGGATCGGACTGGTGGGCGGCGGGTTCGCCGCCCTGCGCGGAGCCCTCGAGACGGCGTTCGACAAGGTCGGCTGGACCGGCGTCGAGATCGTCGACGTCCCCGTCGAGGTGCCGGACGGAGGCCTGGACCCGGTCGACATCCTCTGCCCCATGGGCAGCACGATCTCCGGCGCGCTGATGGACGCGACGACGCCACGCATGATCCAGCAGTTCGGCGTCGGCCTCTCCGGCGTCGACCTGCCCGCCGCGCAGGAGCGCGGCCTGCCGGTCGACAACGTCTCCGGCGCCGTGTCCGGCAACGCGGTCGCCGTCGCCGAGATCGCCCTGCTGCACCTGCTCGCGCTCCTGCGGCGGTTCGAGGAGGCGCGGGCGAACGTGTCGAAGGAGCTGGTGGGCGAGCCGTCCGGGCGGACCCTGGCCGGGCGCACCGTCGGCGTCCTCGGCGTCGGTGACATCGGCGCGGAGGTGATCGTCCGGCTGCGGGCCTTCGGCGCGGAGCCGGTCGGGATCGGACGGCGTCCGCGCGCCGAGACGCCCCGGGCCGCGGCGCTCCTCGACGACGCCCACTTCCACCGCGTCGACGACCTGACCGCCGCCCTGGCGTGCTGCGACGACCTCGTCGTCGCGTGTCCCCTCACCGACGAGACGCGCGGGATCGTCGGCACGGCCGCGTTCGACGCGCTGCGGCCCGGCGGCCACGTCGTCAACGTCGCCCGCGGACCGGTCGTCGACAAGGACGCGCTCACCGCCGCGCTGCGCGACGGCCACCTCGCCGGCGCCGGGCTCGACGTCACCTGGGTCGAGCCGATCGACGCCGACGACCCCCTGCTCGCCGAGAACGTCGCCGTCACCCCGCACGTCGGCGGCGTCACCGACACCTCCTACGCCGGCATCGCCACCGGCTTCGTCGCGTCGGTGGAACGACACCTGGGTCGACACGTAGAGTGATCGACTGGCGACGACCATCCCCTCGGACGGCCGATCGCGCGTACTCTCCGTGAGCACCGACGGCCCGGGGAGGCAGCCATGGCGCGACGGGGAGTGCTCGCCGGCGGTGTCGTCGCGACGGCCTGGGTGTCCGCCCTCCCCGTCGTCCTCACCGCCCCCGCCGACGGCGGGTTCGCCCTCGACACGCCCCGCGGCGCGTGGCACTCCGTGCTGCTCGCGGCCCTCGTCGCGGTCCTCGCGCTGGGCGGCCTCGCGCTCCTCGGCGCGCCGCCGCGGACCGGGCCGCAACGGGTGGCCGCCGGTGTCGTGGGCGGGATCGCCTGGGGCGCCGCGCTGCGGGGGTTCATGGCGGCGCTGGCCGGACCGGCGTCCGTCGTCACCTGGCTCGGCACGTTCGGCTTCCTCCTGCTGCCGAGCGCCGTCGTCGGCGGCCTGCTCGGGTACGCCGAGCACCGCCGGCGCCGCGGGCGGCCCGGTCGCCGCCTGACGCTCGTGCCGCTGATCTTCGCTCTCGACCCGTCCGCACTGCTGCTCGTCCTGCCCGCCATGGCGGGTGGATGGGCCCTGGCCGGGCGGGGGACACCGACGCGACGGCGCCTCGCGTGGGCGAGCACGGTCGTCCCGGTGGCGGCCTTCCTCGTGATCGTGGCGCTGCTCGGCGCGGGCCGGACCGTCCTCACCCCGACGGGTCTGGCCGCGACCGTGCTGCTGTTCTCCTGCTTCGGCGTCCTCACGCTCGCCTGCTCGATCCCGTTCCGCGCCGCGCCGCCGCCGGGCCCCGACACGGTCGAGTCACGGTCCACTGTCGGGGTGCGCGGCTAATCTCGGGCCCGTGACCAGCACGGAACACGCCCCGGAGCACGACGTGCCGACCGAGGCCGCGCAGCGCCACCGCGAGCTGGCGGAGATCGTGTCCGACCACCAGTTCCGCTACTACGTGCTCGACGCGCCGATCGTCACCGACGGCGAGTTCGACGAGCTGTTCGGCGAGCTGCAGCGTCTCGAGGAGGAGCACCCCTCGCTGGTCACCCCCGAGTCGCCCACGCAGCGGGTTGGCGGCGGGTTCTCCACCGACTTCGTCGCGGTCGACCACCTCGAGCGGATGCTCTCGCTCGACAACGCCTTCACCGCCGACGAGCTGCGCGAGTGGGTGCTGCGGGTCCAGCGCGAGCTCGACTTCCCGTCCGAGGAGCTGCTCTACCTCTGCGAGCTCAAGATCGACGGGCTCGCGGTGAACCTGCTCTACGAGAACGGGCACCTCACCCGGGCGCTCACGCGCGGCGACGGGCGCACCGGCGAGGACATCACGCTCAACATGCGCACGCTGGCCGACGTGCCCACCGAGCTCACGGGCACCGACGAGTTCCCGGTCCCCGAGATGATGGAGGTCCGCGGCGAGGTGTTCTTCCGCCTCGCCGACTTCGAGGAGCTCAACGCCGGGCTCGTCGCCGCCGGCAAGCAGCCGTTCGCCAACCCGCGCAACTCCGCGGCGGGCTCGCTGCGCCAGAAGGACCCGCGGGTCACCGCCACGCGCCCGCTGCACCTGATCTGCCACGGGCTGGGCAAGCGCCGCGGCTTCACCCCCGAGCGCCAGTCCCAGGCCTACGACGCGCTCGCCGCCTGGGGGCTGCCGGTCTCGTCGCACACCCGGGTGCTCCACGGCGTCGACGCCGTCATCGAGCACACCCGCTACTGGGGCGAGCACCGTCACGACGCCGAGCACGAGATCGACGGCGTGGTCGTGAAGGTCGACGACGTCGCGCTGCAGCGGCGCCTCGGCTCGACGTCGCGGGCCCCGCGCTGGGCGATCGCGTTCAAGTACCCGCCGGAGCAGGCCACCACGACGCTGCGCAACATCAGCGTCAACGTCGGCCGCACCGGGCGCGTGACGCCGTTCGCGGAGATGGACCCGGTGCTGGTCGCCGGGTCGACGGTGTCGCTGGCGACGCTGCACAACGCGGGCGAGGTCGAGCGCAAGGGCGTGCTCATCGGCGACCGCGTGATCATCCGCAAGGCGGGCGACGTCATCCCCGAGGTGCTCGGCCCGGTGGTCGAGGCCCGCACCGGCGACGAGCGCGCCTTCGTCATGCCGACGCACTGCCCCGAGTGCGGCACCGAGCTGCGCCAGATGCGCGAGGGCGACAAGGACCTGCGCTGCCCGAACGCCCGCTCCTGCCCCGCGCAGCTGCGTGAGCGTCTGTTCCACGTCGCCGGGCGCGGTGCGTTCGACATCGAGGTCCTCGGCTACGAGGCGGCGACCGCGCTGCTCGACGCCGGGGTGGTGCAGGACGAGGGCGACGTCTTCCGGCTCACCGAGGACGACCTGATCCAGGTCGACCTCTTCCGCACCAAGGCGGGCAACGTCTCGGCGAACGGGCGCAAGCTGCTCACCAACCTCGAGACCGCGAAGCACCGGCCGCTGTGGAAGGTGCTCGTCGGGCTCTCGATCCGCCACGTCGGCCCCACGGCGGCGCAGGCCCTCGCGCGCCACTTCCGGTCGGTCGACGCGATCGACGCCGCGACCGAGGAGGAGCTCGCCGCCGTCGACGGCGTCGGGCCCACGATCGCCGCGGCGGTGCGGGAGTGGTTCTCCGTCGACTGGCATCGCGAGGTGGTGGAGAAGTGGCGCGCCGCGGGCGTCGAGCTCGCCGAGGAGGCCGACGAGTCCGTGCCCCGCATCCTCGAGGGGCTCTCGATCGTCGTCACCGGCTCGCTGCCGACGTTCTCCCGCGACGAGGCCAAGGAGGCGATCCTCGCCCGCGGCGGGCGCGCCGCCGGCTCGGTGTCGAAGAAGACGGCGTTCCTCGTGACGGGCGACGAGCCGGGGTCCAAGTACGACAAGGCGGTGTCGGCGGGGGTCCCGATCCTCGACGAGGACGGCTTCCGCGTGCTGCTCGAGCAGGGGCCGGACGCCGCGGCGGGTGCGGCCGTATCCGGGGGAGACGGCTCGGGGCCCGAGAACGCCACCGAGGGCGCCTCCGCCGAGGAGTGACGAGATCGTCCGACCGGCCGGTAGCGGACCTTCCCGGGGTGTCCGGCACACTCACACCGTCGGGTGACGGCGGTGCGACCGTCCGGGTGGCGTGCCGCCGGGAGCCCGAGCGCTGACGCGTTGGCGTTGCCTCCGCCGCCGCCAGCGTCGAAGCTGGACACCCGGGACGAGGCTCACGGGCGGAGGGAGGGACGCCGCGGTGCTGCAGTGCTGCCCCAACGGTGCCCGTCCCGCGGACGTGTACCCGGCGGTCCCGATGAGCCCGCGCCACCTCGCGCGCGACGCCCGGGCGGTGGCGGCGCTGGGCGTCGAGAGCCTGCACGTCCACCCCCGCGACCGCGACGGCCAGGAGAGCCTCGACCCGCGGGTGATCGGCACGGTCGTCGACACCATCCGTCGCGAGGCCCCCGACCTCGAGATCGGCGTCACCACCGCGCGCTGGGTCGAGCCCGACCCCCTCAAGCGCACCGAGATCATCGGCCAGTGGGGGCGCCTGCCGCGGCACGCGCGCCCCGACGTCGCGGCGGTCAACGTGCACGAGCGCGGCTGGCAGCGCGTGTGCGCCGCGCTCGACGCCGTCGACATCGGCGTCGAGCTGGGCGTGTGGACCACCGGCGACGCCGTGCAGCTCAAGCAGGCCGGCCTGCCGCGGGGCACCGTCCGGGTGCTCGCCGAGGTCACCGTCACCGACCCGGACACCGCCGTCGCCGAGGCCGTCCGCATCCTCAAGGCCCTGGGCCCGGTGCCGGCGCCGATCCTGCTGCACGGCGAGGAGGCGGGCGCCTGGCCGGTGCTCGAGTACGCGCAGCGGAACAACCTCGACTGCCGCATCGGCTTCGAGGACACCCTCAAGGGTCCCGACGGCACCTGGCTCGCGACCGGCAACGAGGAGCTCGTGCGGTACGCGCAGGGCAAGGACGTGGGCGGCCGCTGGGACCGCAGGCGCAACGGCGCCCGCACCGGCGGCCTGCGCGCGGCCGGCTTCTGGCCCGGGTCCCGCGCCGAGCACCGCCGCTGACCCTCCGCATCCACCGCGTGCACGAGTCACCGGACAGCTTGGTGTCCTTCCGTAGTCGAATGCCGCCTTTGTCTTCGCCTAGCTATCGATGATAGCTCGTTCGGAGCAGCGTCTGATCACGGAGCGTGGCACTAGCGTGGGCGGCTCCGGAGCGAGGGGCGTTCCGGATCCAGGGCCGCGGGGGACCAGGTGGCCCGGGGGGAAGGAGTCCGACCCATGACACAGGTGATCTCACGGTTCGAGGACCTGCGCTCGGCGCTCACGGGGAGCGTCGTCACCGCGGACGACCCGGACTACGACGAGGCCCGCCGGGAGTGGAACGGCGACATCGACCGGCGGCCGTCCGTCGTCGCCTACTGCGTGACGGCCGAGGACGTCGCCGCGGCCGTGGTGTTCGCCCGCGACGCGTCGCTCGAGATCTCGGTGCGCTGCGGTGCCCACTCCGTCTCGGGCATGTCCGTCGGTGACGCGGGGATCGTCGTCGACCTCACGCGGATGAACGATGTGCAGGTCGACCCGGTGGCCCGGCGGGCCGTCGTCGGGGGCGGAGCACTGCAACGGGATCTCGACGCGGCGACCCAGGCCCACGGGCTGGCGGTCCCCCTCGGCGAGATCGGCCACACCGGGGTCGGGGGCATCACGACCGGCGGGGGGATGGGCTGGCTGACCCGCCAGCACGGGCTCACCTGTGACAACCTCGTCGCGGCGCAGGTGGTGCTCGCCGACGGCCGGATCGTGCGCGCGGACGCCGACGAGAACACCGACCTGTTCTGGGCCGTCCGCGGCGGCGGCGGGAACTTCGGGATCGTCACCTCGTTCGAGCTCGCCCTCCACGAGGTGGGCCCCCTGATCCAGCTGGGCATGCTCTTCTACGGCATGGACCGCGCGGCCGAGGCGCTGCGGGTGTCGCGAGAGGTCATCGCCGACCTGCCGCCCGACGTCAGCTTCGAGGTGGTGGCGATGCACGCCCCGCCGGCACCGTTCGTGCCCGAGGAGCACCACCTGCGGCGCGGGCTCGCGCTGTGCGCAGTCGGCTTCGGCGCCGAGGACGCCCATCGCGCCGTGGTCGACCGCGTGCGCGGCGCGCTGCCGCCGCTGTTCGAGCTGGTCACCCCGATGCCGTACGTCGAGCTGCAGCAGATGTTCGACGAGGCGTACGGCTGGGGGACCCGCGCGTACGAGAAGTCGCTCTACCTCGAGGGCTTCACCGACGACGTCATCGACGTGGTCGTGGACGGGGTGGGCGCGATGGCACCGCCGACGTCGGCGGTGTTCTTCTACGACCTCTCCGGCGCCTACTGCGACGCCGAGGACGCGAGCACGGCGTTCAGCGGCGAGCGGACCCCCCGTCTGCAGGTCTTCATCCTGGGGATGACCCCGGACGGCGTGCCGCTCACGACGGAGCGCGCCTGGGTGCGGGGCTTCTACGACGCCCTCGCGCCGCACGGGATCGGCCGGGGCGGTTACGCCAACGGGCTGGGCGTCGACGACGCCCACCGCGTCCCGGCGGCCTACGGCACGAAGTACGCGCGGCTCGCGGAGATCAAGGCCGCCTACGACCCGGACAACCTCTTCCACCGCAACGCCAACATCATCCCGGCGCCCTAGCCCACGATCGTCGCGACGATCCCGCACAGGTGGGAGAGCCGGGCGAGCTCGGAGGGCCGGAAGGCCGGCCCTCCGGGCCGCCCGACGACGAGGGCTCGTTCCGGGCGCCCGACGGGTGCGGCGGCGAGCTCCGTGTCGAGGTCGGTCCAGGCCTCCGGCACGGTGTGGCCGCCGATCGGATCGAGCACGGTGGCCTTGTCGAGGGGCAGCCAGGACAGTTCGGCGGCCTCGGTCTCGGGCGCCGCCGGGCTCGAGGCGACGCGGCGCACGCCCTGGCCCTCGCCGGTGGTCTCGGTGACGAGCGCCCACGCCGAACGGAACAGCCCGGGCACGCCCTCGGCGAGCAGCCGCACGCCCTCCTCGGGGTGGGCGGCGACCGCCTCGACGAGCTCCAGCTCGCGGGTGGTGTCCAGGGCGCCGGCGAACGGGCGCACCGACTCCACGATCACGCCGTGGACGGCCTCGGCGGCGGTGATGAGCACGTCGGGCGGGCGGGAGCTGGGCATGTCGACCACGAGGTCGTCCACCGCCGAACCGGCGCCGCGCTCCACCACGTCGACCGAGAGGATGTCCGCGCCCTCGGCGCCGAGGGCCGAGGCCAGCGAGCCGAGCGTGCCCGGACGATCGGGCAGCACCACACGCAGCAGGTAGGTCACGACCCTCCTCGACTCCCGGACGCCCGACGACCCCCGCCTGGTGGGCCGGCGCGGGCACTCGGCTGTACCCCGCCGGGGAGGCGGCGGTCGCACTTCCCGGGCGCCCCGCCGAGATACCCCACCGGCGGGACCGGCGCATCCTCCCAGGCCGACCCCCGCCGGGGCGAGCGATGATCAGAGCTTGACCGCGGCAGCCGCCGGAATCCTCGTCGAGGGCCCGCGCGACCCGGTCCTAGACTGGACATCCGCGCCGGGAGACACCGTCCTGCGGGCTCGCGCCCGGCGCCGGGAGACGCAGCGAAGCGCCGCTCGACCCGAGGCACGTGCAGCACCCCCGGAGGGACATGTCCGACATCACCCGCGACGACGTCGCCCACCTCGCCCGGCTGGCCCGGCTCGCCGTCTCCGACGCCGAGCTGGACATGTTCTCGGCGCAGATCGACGCGATCGTCGACACGGTCTCGAAGGTCGGCGAGATCCCCGACGACGTGCCGCCGACCGCGCAGGTGGTCCCGCAGACCAACGTCGTGCGCCCGGACACGGTCGAGCCCTCGCTGCCGCGCGACGTGGTGCTCGCCGCCGCGCCCGCCGCCGAGGAGGGCCGCTTCCGCGTGCCGCGGATCCTGGGGGAGGGCGCGTGAGCTGGGACACGCAGCGCAGCGGAGCTGGACCGGTGGACTCCGAGCTGGTCTCCCTCGACGCCGCCGAGCTGGCGCGCCGCATCCACGCCCGCGAGGTGTCCTCGGTCGAGGTCACGCGCGCCCACCTCGAGCGCATCGAGGCCGTCGACGGCCCGGCCGAGAGCGGCGTGCACGCGTTCCTCCACCTCGACGCGGACGGCGCGCTGGCCGCGGCCGGGGCCGCGGACCGCGCCATCGCCGACGGCGGTCCGGTGTCGCCCCTGGCCGGGGTCCCGATCGCCCTCAAGGACAACCTCACCACCACCGACATGCCCACGACGTGCGCGTCGCGGATCCTCGAAGGATGGCGCCCGCCGTACGACGCGACCGTCGTCACCCGGCTGCGCGCCGCCGGCCTGGTCCCGCTGGGCAAGACCAACCTCGACGAGTTCGCCATGGGCAGCTCGACCGAGAACTCCGCGTTCGGGCCCAGCCGCAACCCCTGGGACCTCACCCGCATCCCCGGCGGCTCCGGCGGCGGGTCGTCGTCGGCGGTCGCCGCCGGCGAGTCGCCGCTCGCGCTCGGCTCGGACACGGGCGGCTCCATCCGTCAGCCCGGCGCCGTGACCGGCACGGTGGGCGTCAAGCCGACGTACGGCACCGTCTCGCGCTACGGGCTCGTGGCCTTCTCGTCGTCGCTGGACCAGATCGGCCCGTGCGCACGCTCGGTGCTCGACGCCGCGCTGCTGCACGAGGTCATCGGCGGGAAGGACGCGAACGACCAGACCTCGGTGAGCGCGCCCCTGCCGCCCGTCGTCGAGGCCGCGCAGGCGGGCGCCCGCGGGGACCTCGCCGGCGTCCGGGTCGGCGTCGTCTCCGAGTTCTCGGGCGAGGGCTACCACTCCGGCGTGCTCGCGGCGTTCACCGACGCCGTAAGGGTGCTCGGCGAGCTGGGCGCCGACGTCGTCGAGGTGTCGTGCCCGTCGTTCGCCTACGCCCTGCCCGCGTACTACCTCATCGCGCCCAGCGAGGCCTCGAGCAACCTCGCCCGCTTCGACGCGATGCGCTACGGCCTGCGGGTGGGCGACGACGGCGAGCACGCGGCCGACGAGGTCATGTCGCTCACGCGCGAGGCCGGCTTCGGGGCCGAGGTCAAGCGCCGCATCATGATCGGCACGCACGCCCTGTCGGCCGGCTCGTACGACGCGCTCTACGGCAAGGCGCAGAAGGCCCGCACGCTGATCGTCCGCGACTTCACCGCGGCGTTCGAGACCTGCGACGTCCTCGTCTCGCCGACCACGCCGACGACGGCGTTCGCCATCGGCGAGCGCAGCGACGACCCGCTGGCGATGTACCTCGCCGATCTCTGCACGATCCCGTCGAACCTGGCGGGCAACGCGGCGCTCTCGGTGCCGTGCGGGCGGTCGGCCGACGACGGCCTGCCGGTCGGGCTGCAGGTCATGGCGCCCGCCCTGGCCGACGACCGCGCCTACCGGGTCGCCGCCGCCTACGAGGCCGCCACGGCGGGCTCCGCCGCCGGTCCGCGCATCCCCGAACTCCGTGCCCTGGAGACGAGCCGATGACGGCCACTGTCGAGTCCGCGCCGTACACCGTCGAGGAGGTCTGCGAGCACTTCGACCCCGTCATGGGGCTCGAGGTGCACGTCGAGCTCAACACCGACACCAAGATGTTCTGCGGCTGCGCCAACGCGTTCGGCGCCGAGCCCAACACCAACATCTGCCCGGTCTGCCTCGGTCTGCCCGGAGCGCTGCCGCGCGTCAACGGCACCGCCGTCGAGTCCGCGATCACGATCGGCCTGGCGCTGAACTGCCAGGTGCGGGAGCGGTCGGGCTTCGCCCGGAAGAACTACTTCTATCCGGACATGCCCAAGAACTTCCAGATCTCCCAGTACGAGGACCCGATCGTCTTCGACGGGTACCTCGACGTGCCGCTCGACGACGGCGGCACCTGGCGGGTCGAGATCGAGCGCGCGCACATGGAGGAGGACACCGGCAAGTCCCTGCACATCGGCGGGGCCACCGGGCGCATCCACGGCGCGGACTACTCGCTGCTCGACTACAACCGCGCCGGCGTGCCGCTCATCGAGATCGTCACCAAGCCGATCGTCGGTGCCGGCGTCCGCGCGCCCGAGGTCGCGCGGGCGTACGTGACCGCGCTGCGTGACGTGCTGCGCGGGCTCGCCGTGTCCGACGTGCGCATGGACCAGGGCTCGATGCGCTGCGACGCGAACGTGTCGCTCAAGCCGAAGGGCACCGAGGAGTTCGGCACCCGCACCGAGACCAAGAACGTCAACTCGCTGCGCTCGGTCGAGCGCGCGGTGCGCTACGAGATGGGCCGCCACGCGGGTGTCCTGCTCTCCGGCGGCACGATCCGCCAGGAGACCCGGCACTTCGACGAGCAGTCCGGCACGACGTCGGCGGGCCGGCCGAAGGAGACCTTCGCCGACTACCGCTTCTTCCCCGAGCCCGACCTGCCGCCGCTCGAGCCCTCCCGCGACTGGGTGGAGTCGCTGCGCGCCGGGCTCCCGGAGCGGCCCTGGGAGCGCCGGGCCCGCATCCAGACCGAGTGGGGCCTCTCGGACGAGGAGCTGCGCGACCTGGTCAACGCCGAGGCGCTCGACCTCGTCGCCGACACCGTCGACGCGGGCGCCCCGCCCGAGGCCGCGCGGTCCTGGTGGGTCTCGTACCTCGCCCAGCAGGCCAACACCGCCGGCGTGACGCTCCCCGAGCTGGCCATCACGCCGGTCCAGGTGGCGCGCGTGGTCGCCCTCGTCGGCGAGGGCACGCTGACCAACAAGCTGGCCCGCCAGGTGGTCGACGGCGTCCTGGCCGGCGAGGGCGAGCCCGACGAGGTCGTGTCCGGGCGGGGTCTCGCGGTCGTGAGCGACGAGAGCGCGCTGACGACAGCCGTGGACGAGGCCCTGGCCGCGCAGCCCGACATCGCCGAGAAGATCCGCGCGGGCAAGACGAAGGCCGCCGGCGCGATCGTCGGAGCGGTGATGAAGGCCACCCGGGGGCAGGCGGACGCCGCCCGTGTCCAGGAACTGGTGCTCGAGCGCTGCCGGTGAGCCCTGACTCACCGAGATCGATCATGTTTTCCGTGATCTACCCGTAACCCGGACGAGATCCCTCCGTTGGGTGATTCAGGGAGCAGCGTGTAGCCGTTCCCTGGCCGGGCGTTACGGCGTGCCCACCGTCCGGTTCATCCCCCGATGCCATACGAAGTACTGGAGGGTTCCGAATGGGTGCACACAGTGCCCGCCAGACCAGCACGGTCGGCAAGGTCGCCGGCCGGGGCGCGCTGACTGCTGCCGCGGCGCTCGCGCTGACCGGCGGGACCGCGTCGTTCGCCTTCGCCGCCGAGGCGCCGAACGTCGACAACACCACGAGCACGCTCTCCGACGTCGCGCAGGAGAACGCCGCGGCGCTGCAGGACCTGCCCGACACCGACGTCCCGACGACGGTCAAGGGCGGCGAGGAGCTCGTCGGCGGCCACGTGTCGGCCGGCCAGCACCAGGTCAACCGCATCACGTCGGCCGCCACGTCGGACCTGCAGACCGCGGCCAACGCCAACGGCATCCCGGTCGGCAGCCACGCCACCGACACCGAGCAGAAGATCTCCGGTGCGGCCAACCGCGTCGCGGGCCAGGTCCACGACGCGACCGGCGCCGGCGCCCACCAGGTCGACGACGCGATCGCCTCGCACGGCTCGAGCCTCATGTCCTTCGGGCACAGCAGCGACAGCGACGACTGAGACGGATCGACGTTCGCCTGGTCCGCTCCCCAGATCAGGTGGCCCGCGGCCCCGGTCCTCCCCACCCCGAGGTGGAGGACCGGGGCCGCGGTGCGTCCGGCGTCGTGTCAGCGAAGTGCCGTCACGGACGCTGAGCGTCCGTATCGGTACTTCGATCACTGCGCTCACGGCATCTCGGTGACGGGGACGGCCTCCCGCCCAGGGTCTAGTCCGCTCCGCTCGCCCCGCCTGACGGCGGACGGATGCGCACGACGCGGTCGTCCGTCGGCGTCACGGGCCCGCCCCCGCCCCTGTTGGCGGTGGTGAACCAGATCAGCCCGTCCGACGCCACGTCGGCGCCGGTGATGCGCCCGTAGGTGCCCTGCAGGACCGCCTGGGGCGCGCCGACGAACCCGCCCTGGGGCGTCGGGCGCAGCACGAACATCGCGCTCGAGCCCTGCAGGCCCACGACGAGCGTGCCGGGCAGCGCCGCGCAGCCGGCGACGCCGGGACGCTCGGGCCAGGTCCAGGCCGGCGAGGCCGCGGCCCCGGCACCGGGCGCGACGCCGGGGCGGACCGCGAGGAGCACGTCGCGCGGCCCGGCGCGGTCGGTCACCCAGCTGACGCCGGCCGCGGGGTCGGCGCACACGTCGCCGGGGGAGTGCAGCCCGCTACCCACGACGGGTGAGGCCGGGTTCGGCGTGCCCGGGACGGGCCGGCCGAACGGATCGATGCGCAGGAGCTTGCCCGCGAGCGAGGTGGGCGCGGCGGCCGCGGCCGCGTTGCCGGCGTCGCCCGTGGCCACGAGCAGCGTCCCGTCGGGCTCCACGCCGATCGCCCCGCGGTTCCCCGACGCGCCGCGCGGGATGCCGCCGAGCACGACCTTGGGCACGTCGCCCGGGGCGATCCGGAAGACCGCGTTGCCGGCGGCGGTGGTGCCGTAGGCGTAGATCAGCTGGTCCTCGGCGAAGCTCGGGGACAGCGCGAGGCTCATCAGCCCGCCGTCGCCGGCTGAGTCGACGGGCACCGTCGCGACCTGCTCGGGCGTCTCGTCGGGCGTGATCCGCAGGATGCGCCCGGTGGTCCGCTCGGCGACCAGCGCCGAGGCCCCGCCGGGCAGCGTGACGACCGCCGACAGCGGGTCGAGGCAGGTGGCGACGACCTGCGGGTCCGGGTCGACGCACGGCGGGGGCACCGACGGGCCCGCGGAGTTCGGCGCGGGCGTCGGCTCGCCGGTCTCCGGGAGCTCGGGCTGGGGAGCCCGTTCCGCCGAGAGGTCGGGACGCTCGCGCCACGGCTGGGTCCCCGCGTCCGGGAACTGCGCGCAGCCGGCGAGCAGCGCGGTGAACGTCGTCAGCGCGACGATCAGCGCGACCCTGCGGAGCGGACCGGACACGGCACGACACAGTAGGCGTCCCGGGTTCTGCCGGCCGTGAGACGGGGCGGGTCGGGGTCGATCACCGCGCCGCTCGGCCCCGCGCCGACCCGGGAGGAGTAGCGTCCGCCGACCGTGAGTCCGGAACCCGTGACCGTCCTGGTACCCCACGACGAGGGCGAGGCCGCGCTCGCCGACATCGACGGCCTCGAGCTCGTCCGCTACGACGAGCAGGCCGACGAGCTCCCCGACGCCGCCGACCGGGCCGCGGTGCTCATCCCCGGCTTCCTGGCCACGAGCGACGCGCTGAAGCTCGTGGAGCGCTGCCCGCGGCTGCGCCTGGTGCAGCTGCTCTCGGCGGGCGCGGAGCTGTGGGTCGGACGGCTGCCGGCGGGCGTGCAGCTCTCCGACTGCCAGGGCGCCCACGGCGGCGTCACCGCCGAGTGGGTGCTCGCGGCGACGCTCGCGGTGCTCCGCGAGATCCCGCCGTTCGTGCGCGCCCAGGACGAGGGCCGCTGGGACCAGCACATCACCGACACGCTCACCGGCAAGCGGGTGCTGCTCGTCGGCGCGGGAGACCTCGCCGAGCAGACCGCGCGGCGCCTCGAGACGTTCGACGTCGACACGATCACCCGCGTCGGGCGCCGCGCCCGCGACGGCGTCCACGCGACGTCCGAGCTGCCCGACCTGCTGGGGGACCACGACGTCGTCGTCCTGCTCGTGCCCCTCACCGACGAGACGCGCGGGCTGGTCGACGCCGCGTTCCTCGCCGCGATGCCCGACGGTGCGCTGCTGGTCAACGCCGCGCGCGGCCCCGTGGTCGACACCGACGCCCTGCTCGCCGAGCTGCGCGCGGAGCGCCTGCGTGCCGTCGTCGACGTCGTCGATCCCGAGCCCCTGCCCGCCGACCACCCGCTCTGGACGGCGCCCAACCTGCTGATCACCCCGCACGTCGGCGGCAGCGTCCCCGGTCACCTCGACCGCGCCTATCGCGTCGTGCACACCCAGCTCGCGGCCGTCGCCCGCGGGGAGGACCCGCCGAACCTGGTGACCAACGGGTACTGATACTTACTTGCCAGCCGACACGCAAGTATGTAGAACGGACTCCGACGCCCACGTAGCGGACGTGGACGACGTCGGAGCGGAGTGGGCCATGACGGCGTGGACGAGCGTGAGCAGCGGGGCCGGCGAGGAGATCGTGAGCGTGCAGGTCGACGACGGCGACCCGTTCGCGGTGATGACGATGGGCCGGCACACCGCCGTGCTCACGCGCGACGAGTGCCGCCGGATCGCGGACGCGCTGCGCGCCGCGTCCCGGCGGCACCCGCCGGCGTGATCCCGGCTCAGACCGAGCGGACCGCGCCGGTCGCGCCCGAGGTGACGAGCTTCGCGTAGGCGCGCAGGGCGCTCGTCAACGGGCGGTTCCGCTCGGCGGCGGGCTGCCAGGGCCGCTCGGAGGCGTCCATCTTGGCGCGGCGCTCGGCGAGCACGTCGTCGTCGACCAGCAGCTCGATGCGCCGGGTGTCGACGTCGAGGAGGATCTCGTCGCCGTCCTGGACGAGCCCGATCGCGCCGCCCGCGGCCGCCTCGGGGGAGACGTGGCCGATCGAGATGCCGCTCGACCCGCCCGAGAACCGGCCGTCGGTGACCAGCGCGCACACCGCGCCGAGCCCCGCCCCCTTGAGGAACGCCGTCGGGTGCAGCATCTCCTGCATCCCCGGGCCGCCTGCCGGGCCCTCGTAGCGCACGACGAGCACGTCGCCGGGCTGCACCTGCTTGCCGAGGATCACCGAGACGGCCTCCTCCTGGCTCTCCACGACGCGCGCGGGACCGCGGAAGTGCCGCCCGTCCTCGGGCAGGCCGGCGCTCTTGATCACGGCGCCGTCGGGGGAGAGGTTCCCGGTCAGCACGGCGAGCCCGCCGTCGGCCGAGAACGCGTGCCCGACGTCGCGGATGACCCCGCCGACGCCATCGGTGTCGAGCGACGACCAGCGGTTGGTCGTCGAGAACGGCTCGACGGTGCGGACGCCGCCGGGGGCGGCGTGGAAGAGCTCGACGGCCTCGTCGGAGGGCGAGCCGCCGCGGATGTCCCACGTCCCCAGCCAGGACGCGAGCGACGGCGCGTGCACCGCGTGCACGTCGCGGTGCAGCAGCCCGCCGCGGTCGAGCTCGCCGAGGATCGCCGGGATGCCGCCGGCACGGTGCACGTCCTCCATGTGGTGCGCCGAGTTCGGCGCGACCTTGGCGACGCACGGCACCCGCCGGCTCACCGCGTCGATGTCGGCGAGCGTGAAGCCCAGCTCGGCCTCGTGCGCGGCGGCGAGGATGTGCAGCACGGTGTTCGTCGACCCGCCCATCGCGACGTCGAGCGCCATCGCGTTCTCGAACGCGTGCCTGCTCGCCACGTTCCGCGGCAGCACGGAGTCGTCGTCCTCGGCGTAGTAGCGCCGGGCGAGGTCGACGACGGTGCGGCCGGCGTCGAGGAACAGCTGCTGGCGCGCCGCGTGCGTCGCCAGCGTCGACCCGTTGCCGGGCAGCGAGAGGCCCAGCGCCTCGGTCAGGCAGTTCATCGAGTTCGCGGTGAACATGCCCGAGCACGACCCGCACGTCGGGCACGCCGAGCGCTCGACCTCGGTGAGCCCGTCGTCGCTGACCTGCGAGGACGCCGAGGCGGAGATCGCGGTGATGAGGTCGGTCGGTGCCTGGGCGACGCCCTCGACGACGACGGCCTTGCCCGCCTCCATCGGCCCGCCGGACACGAACACCGTCGGGATGTTCAGCCGCATCGCGGCGTTGAGCATGCCCGGGGTGATCTTGTCGCAGTTCGAGATGCACACCAGCGCGTCGACCGCGTGGCCCTGCACCATGTGCTCGACGCCGTCGGCGATCACCTCGCGCGAGGGCAGCGAGTGCAGCATCCCGCCGTGGCCCATGGCGATGCCGTCGTCCACCGCGATGGTGTGGAACTCGCGCGCGATCCCGCCGGCCTCGCGCACGGCGCCCGCCACGAGCTCACCCAGCTCCTTGAGGTGCACGTGACCGGGCACGAACTGGGTGTACGAGTTGGCGATCGCGACGAGCGGCTTGCCGAAGTCGGAGTCGGTGAGGCCGGTGGCGCGCCAGAGGGCCCGGGCCCCGGCGGCGTTGCGGCCCTGGGTGGTGACGCGCGAGCGCAGCGGCGGCACGGCAGACCTCGCAGGGAAACGATCAGGCGGTGGACGAGCGCGAGGCTACGCCCGCTCGTCGGCCCCGTCGGCCGGAGTCTCCTCGGCCGGAGCGTCCTGCGCGGCGGGGGCCTGCCGGTCCCGCAGGGCCGCGATCCGCATCCGCGTGGCCTCGAGCTCGCGCTCGTGCTCCCGGGCCTCCTCGACCTCCTCGGGGCTCGGCATGGTGATCCGCCCCCCGCTGGCCTGGGCGACGCGGCCGAGGTGCCGCGCGCGCACGCCCACCAGGGCCGGCTCCTCACGGTCACCCGCCTCCGGCGCGGCAGCTCCCGCTCCGCTCCGTGCCGCCCCGGCCCGCACGGCCCGGACCCAGCCGCGGTCGGCGACGCGCAGCGTCTCCACGTCGTCCCACGGGATGCGCCGGGACCCGGTGAGCGTGAGCACGCGCAGGGAGGTGTCGTCGACGACGGTCCGCGTGCGGACGACGACCCACGCGAGCGCGACCGGGACCAGCAGGACGAGGAACCAGGGCCCGCCCTGGAACGCGATGGGCGAGATCCCGATCGCCAGCATCCCCACCGCGACCAGGGCGGGGAGGGGGAACGGACGGAAGGTCACGCGCCCCGACACTGCGTCGACGGTGGTCGTGGTGGTGTCCTCGTTCGTCACGGGGCCAGGGTGCCACCACCCCGGTTTGACGACCTGCCGAGCCGCCACCTACCCTCGCTCCCGTGATCCAGCGGCGAATTCTCGTACTCCCGGGGCGCGTCAGCGCCTGACGGGCCTCGCCGCCCGCCGTGAGTTCCTGCTGACGCGCCTGCCCTCTCCGCCTCGAGGCGGTGGGGGCTTTTTCATGTTCGGCCCCAGTTCCGCACCCGGTAACGACCGCTTCGAGGCAGACACCCCATGACTCAAGCCAAACCCTCCGCGCCGCCCGGTACCCCGGGCCCGGCCGCGAACGGCGCCGCGACCCGGCGCCCCGCTCCGCGCGCCGGCGCACCCAGCGAGCAGCAGGACACGGTCTCGCAGGAGCCCGTCCGTCCCGACGCCCCGCGCCCCACGCACGTCGACCCCGAGCCCGCCACCGGCGCCCGCTCGCTCGTGCGCTCGCTCGAGTCGGTCGGCTGCGACGTCGTCTTCGGCATCCCGGGCGGCGCGATCCTCCCGGCCTACGACCCGCTGTTCGACTCGACGCTCGTGCGGCACATCCTCGTGCGCCACGAGCAGGGCGCGGGCCACGCCGCCACCGGCTACGCGCAGGCCACCGGGCGGGTCGGGGTGTGCATCGCGACCTCCGGGCCGGGGGCGACCAACCTCGTCACCCCGCTCGCCGACGCGATGCTCGACTCGGTGCCTGTCGTCGCGATCACCGGACAGGTCGGGCGCAAGCTCATCGGCACCGACGCGTTCCAGGAAGCCGACATCTGCGGCATCACGATGCCGATCACCAAGCACAACATGCTGGTGACCGACCCCGCGGACATCCCGCGGGCGATCGCGGAGGCGTTCCACATCGCGTCGACGGGACGTCCCGGGCCGGTCCTCGTGGACCTGCCCAAGGACGTCCTGCAGGCGCAGACGACCTTCAGCTGGCCGGTCGAGACCCGGCTGCCCGGCTATCGGCCGACGACCCGGCCGCACTCCAAGCAGATCGCCGCGGCCGCCCGCCTCGTGCGCGAGGCGCGGCGTCCCGTCCTCTACGTCGGCGGCGGCGTCATCAAGGCCGAGGCCTCCACCGAGCTCCTCGACCTCGCCGACGAGACCGGCGCGCCCGTGGTCACCACCCTCATGGCCCGCGGCGCCTTCCCCGACGGCCACCGCCAGAACCTGGGGATGCCGGGCATGCACGGCACCGTCGCCGCGGTCGCGGCGATGCAGAAGTCGGACCTCCTCATCGCGCTGGGGGCCCGCTTCGACGACCGTGTGACGGGCGATCTGTCGACCTTCGCGCCCGACGCGAAGATCATCCACGCCGACGTCGACCCGGCCGAGATCGGCAAGAACCGCCCCGCGGACGTGCCGATCGTCGGTGACGCCCGCGAGGTCATCACCGAGCTCACCGGCGCCCTGCGCTCCGGGGAGTCCGACCGCGAGGAGCGCCACGAGCGACTCCGGCCCTGGTGGGAGCAGCTGGAGGGCTGGCGGACGACCTTCCCGCTCGGCTACGACGACCCGCCCGACGGCACGCTCTCGCCCGAGTACGTCATCGAGCGGATCGGGGCCATCGCCGGCCCGGACGCGATCTACGCCGCGGGCGTGGGCCAGCACCAGATGTGGGCCGCGCAGTTCATCCGCTACGAGAAGCCGCGCACGTGGCTCAACTCCGGCGGCGCCGGGACGATGGGCTACGGCGTGCCCGCCGCGATGGGCGCCAAGGTCGGGATGCCGGACACCACGGTGTGGTGCGTCGACGGCGACGGCTGCTTCCAGATGACCAACCAGGAGCTCGCGACCTGCGCGATCGAGGGCATCCCGATCAAGGTCGCGGTCATCAACAACGGCAACCTCGGCATGGTCCGCCAGTGGCAGACCCTGTTCTACGAGGAGCGCTACTCGAACACCGAGCTCGGCACGCACAAGCACCGCGTGCCCGACTTCGTCATGCTCGCCCAGGCGCTCGGGTGCGAGGGCCTGCGCTGCGAGTCGAAGGACGACGTCGACCGCGTGATCGAGCAGGCGATGGCGATCGACGACCGCCCCGTGGTCATCGACTTCACCGTGGGCGCCGACGCGCAGGTCTGGCCGATGGTCGCGGCCGGCACGGGCAACGACCAGATCATGGCCGCGCGCGACATCCGCCCGCTGTTCGACGACCCGGAGACGGGTGGAGCCGACGAGGTGCCCGCGTGACCACGACCCACACGCTGTCCGTCCTCGTCGAGGACAAGCCCGGCGTGCTCGCCCGCATCTCGGGGCTGTTCTCGCGGCGCGGCTACAACATCCAGTCGCTGGCCGTGGGCCCCACCGAGGAGGAGGGGATCTCACGGATGACGATCTGCGTCACCGTCGACGACTTCCCCCTCGAGCAGGTCACCAAGCAGCTCAACAAGCTCGTGCACGTCATCAAGATCGTCGAGCTGGAGCCGACCACGTCGGTGCAGCGCGAGCTGGTCATGATGAAGATCCGTGCCGACGCCAGCGTGCGCTCGCAGGTCCTCGAGGTGACGCAGATGTTCCGCGCCAAGGTCGTCGACGTCTCGCCCGAGGCGGTCACGGTCGAGGCCACCGGCACCGAGGACAAGCTGAACGCCCTGCGCCGGATGCTCGAGCCCTACGGCATCCGCGAGGTGGTCCAGTCGGGCATGGTCGCGCTGTCCCGCGGGCCGCGGTCGATCGCCGCGCACCACCGCTAGCTCGCCCCCGCTAGATTCGTCTCCCGTACAGCCAGACCCCGGAAGGAAGTAGTCCCGCATCATGAGTGCCCCGACCACCGGCAATGCCGAGGTCTTCTACGACAGCGACGCCGACCTCTCGATCATCCAGGGGCGCAAGGTCGCCGTCATCGGCTACGGCAGCCAGGGCCACGCCCACGCGCTGTCGCTGCGCGACTCGGGTGTCGACGTGCGGGTCGGCCTGCCGGAGACGTCGAAGAGCCGCGCCGACGCCCAGGAGGAGGGCCTGCGCGTCGTCACGCCGGCCGAGGCCTCCGCCGAGGCCGACGTGATCATGATCCTCGCGCCGGACACCAAGCAGCGCACGATCTACGCCGAGGACATCGCGCCGAACCTCGAGTCCGGCAACGCCCTGTTCTTCGGCCACGGCTTCAACATCCGCTACGACCTGATCCAGCCGCCGAAGGACGTCGACGTCGCGATGGTCGCCCCCAAGGGGCCCGGCCACCTCGTGCGCCGCCAGTTCGTCGACGGCAAGGGCGTGCCGTGCCTCATCGCCGTCGAGCAGGACGCGACCGGCGGCGCCCAGGCGCTCGCCCTGTCCTACGCCGCGGCGATCGGCGGCGCGCGCGCCGGCGTCATCAAGACGACCTTCACCGAGGAGACCGAGACCGACCTCTTCGGCGAGCAGGCCGTCCTCTGCGGCGGCACGTCGGCGCTGGTCCAGGCCGGGTTCGAGACGCTGGTCAACGCCGGCTACCAGCCCGAGATCGCCTACTTCGAGTGCCTCCACGAGCTCAAGCTGATCGTGGACCTCATGTACGAGAAGGGCATCTACGGCCAGCGCTGGAGCTGCTCGGACACCGCCGAGTACGGCGACCTCACCCGCGGCCCGCGCATCATCAACGCCGCGGTGAAGGAGGAGATGGGCCGTGTCCTCTCCGAGATCCAGGACGGGTCCTTCGCCCGCGAGTGGGTCGCCGAGGACGACAACGGCCGCCCGAACTTCACCAAGCTCGAGGAGGAGGGCAAGGCCCACCAGATCGAGCAGGTCGGCGCCAAGCTCCGCGGCCTCATGCCCTGGATGGCGCGCCCGACCACGTGATCGCCCGCTCGCCCGGATGCCCGTCGTGCGGGGCGTCCGGAGCAGCGTGTCTGGTGAACGAACGGCGCTCTCGCTACCTCCGAAGCAGCGAGAGCGTCGTTCGTTCGTCACCCCGTGACCCTGTGAATCGGTTCACGACGGGTCGGTAAGCTCGCCGTGAGTACGGGACGATCAGGCCCGTACGCACGTCGGCGTGTGTGACATCGGTAGGTGCAGGGCTCGTCGGCGTGGACCGCCGACCCCCCGGGAGCGATCACACGTGACCACCGCCGCCAGCAAGCCCGTCGTCCTGATGGCCGAGAAGCTCGCGCCGTCGACGCTGGAGGTGTTCGGCGACGAGGTCGAGGTCCGCTCCGTCGACGGCACCGACCGTGCCGCGCTGCTGGACGCCGTCGCGACGGCCGACGCCCTGCTGGTGCGCTCGGCGACACAGGTCGACGCCGAGGTCTTCGCCGCCGCGAAGCAGCTGAAGATCGTGGGCCGCGCCGGGGTCGGGCTCGACAACGTCGAGGTCCCGGCGGCGACGTCCCACGGCGTCATGGTGGTCAACGCCCCCACGTCGAACATCGTCTCCGCCGCGGAGCACGCGCTCGCGCTGCTGCTGGCCACCGCCCGCCACATCCCGCAGGCCGACGCGAGCCTGCGCGAGGGCAAGTGGGAGCGCAGCAAGCTCTCCGGCGTCGAGATCCAGGGCAAGACGGTCGGCGTCATCGGCCTCGGCAAGATCGGCCAGCTCTTCGCGGCGCGCATCGCGGCGTTCGGCACCCATGTCATCGCGTACGACCCGTACCTGCCGCAGGCCCGCGCGGCGCAGCTGGGCATCGAGCTCGTGGAGCTCGACGAGCTGCTCGCCCGCGCGGACATGATGACCATCCACCTGCCGAAGACCCCGGAGACGCAGGGCCTCATCGGCAAGGAGGCGCTGGCCAAGACCAAGCCGGGCGTCATCATCGTCAACGCCGCGCGCGGCGGGCTGGTCGACGAGGACGCGCTGGCCGAGGCGGTGCGCTCCGGCCACGTCGCCGGCGCCGGCATCGACGTCTACGTCACCGAGCCGACGACCTCCTCGCCGCTCTTCGAGCTCCCGCAGGTGACGGTGACGCCGCACCTGGGTGCCTCCACCGCGGAGGCCCAGGACCGCGCCGGCACCGACGTGGCCCACTCCGTGCTCGCGGGCCTGCGCGGCGACTTCGTCCCCGATGCCGTCAACGTCTCCGGCGGCGCGGTGGGCGAGGAGGTCCGGCCGTGGCTGGGCATCACGCAGAAGCTCGGCATCCTGCTCTCCGACCTCGTCGGGGCGCCGGGGGAGCTGCAGGTGCAGGTCCGCGGCGAGCTCGCGCACGAGGACGTCTCGGTGCTCGCGCTGGCGGCGCTGCGCGGGGTGTTCGGCGAGGTCGTCGACGAGCCCGTCACCTTCGTCAACGCCCCCGCCCTGGCCGAGGAGCGCGGCGTCGCCGCGACCGTCGAGACCGCGACCGAGAGCCCGAACCACCGCAGCATGGTCACCCTGCGGGCGGTGCGCGACGGCTCGGACGGCTCCGACGCGGTCACGGTCTCAGGAACCCTGACCGGCGAGGACGAGGTCGAGAAGCTCGTCGAGATCAACGGGCGCAGCTTCGACCTGCGCGCCGAGGGCCACGTGCTGCTGTTCGAGTACTCCGACCGCCCCGGGGCCATGGGCACCGTCGGCACGATGCTCGGCGAGTCGGACGTCAACATCGAGGCCGCCCAGCTCTCGCAGCAGCGCGACCGGTCCTCGTCGATCATGCTCCTGCGCGTCGACCAGCCCGTCGGCTCCGAGGTGCTCGAGACGATCGGCCAGGCGCTCGACGCGCGGACGACCCGGCTGATCACCTTCGGCTGATCCGGGGCGGTCGAGGTCCGGCAGGGCCGTTCCGCCGCTCAAACCCCGCCGAGCGCAGCAACCCCGTCGGAGACCGCATTCCTACGATCCGGCGATCCGGTTCCGTGATCGACCGACACGCCTAGTAGTCTCCCCGGGTCAGCCCCGGTCACCCCGTCGCGGGGCGACCCGCTCGGTGGAGGTTGTTGCGGATGCGACTCGCGGTGGTGCCCGGGGACGGCATCGGTCCCGAGGTCGTCGGCGAAGCGCTGAAGGTCCTGGACGAGGTCGCCCCCTCGGTGGAGACCACGCAGTACGACCTCGGCGCGGCGCGGTGGCACTCGACGGGGGAGCTGCTTCCCGAGTCGGTGCTCTCCGAGCTGCGCGAGCACGACGCGATCCTGCTCGGCGCGGTGGGCGACCCGTCGGTGCCCAGCGGCATCCTCGAGCGCGGCCTGCTGCTGCGGCTGCGCTTCGAGCTCGACCACCACGTCAACCTGCGCCCCGCCCGGCTCTACCCGGGCGTGCGCGGGCCGCTCTCGGGCAACGCCGAGATCGACCTCATCGTGGTCCGCGAGGGCACCGAGGGCCCGTACGCGGGCACCGGCGGGCTGCTGCGCAAGGACACCCCGCAGGAGATCGCCACCGAGGTCAGCGTCAACACCGCGTTCGGCGTCGAGCGCGTCGTGCGGGACGCCTTCACGCGCGCCAACAACCGCCCGCGCCGCAAGCTCACGCTCGTGCACAAGACCAACGTGCTCACCCACGCCGGCTCGCTGTGGTCGCGCGTGGTCGAGGAGGTCTCGCTCGAGCACCCGGAGGTCTCGGTCGACTACCAGCACGTCGACTCGACGACGATCCACCTGGTCACCGACCCGTCGCGCTACGACGTGATCGTCACCGACAACCTGTTCGGCGACATCCTCACCGACCTCGCGGCCGCGGTGACGGGCGGCATCGGCCTCGCGGCCTCGGGCAACCTCGACGTCTCGCGCGCCAACCCGAGCATGTTCGAGCCCGTGCACGGCTCCGCGCCGGACATCGCGGGCAAGGGCATCGCCGACCCGACCGCCGCGATCCTCTCGGTAGCGCTACTGCTCGACCACCTCGGCGAGCCCGAGCTCGCCCGCCGCGTCGAGGCGGCCGTGGCCTTCGACCTCGCCACCCGCGACCACACCAACCCGGGCGGCACCTCGGCGGTCGGCGACCGCCTCGCGGCCCTGGTCTCCTCGACCGCGGGCACCCGTACCCCCGCCTAGTGGCGCACCGTCCCGTTGCGAGCAATGCGGCTTTCCTGGCGTCTGACGCCAGGATCGCCACATCCTCGACGACGTGACACGCCGGGGGAACCTGGTCGTCGCCGCTGTCGAGGTGACGTGCGGCGTGGCGGTCGCCGGGTACTTCGTCGTTCTCGGGCTGACCGCGGACGGACCGGGCCGCACGCCGGTCGACCGTGCGTTCCCCTACGTCATGGCGGCGCTCGCCCTCGCGCTCCTGGGGACGATGGCGTGGCGAGGTGTGCGGCGAGCTCGCGACACGCCCACATCGTCCGCGCGTGATCGATGTGGCGATCCTGGCGTGAGACGCCAGGAAAGCCGCATTGCTCGAACACCCAGGACGCCGCTGACCGCGCCGACGCCGCTGACCGCGCCGACGCCGCTGACCGCGCCGACGCCGCTGACCGCGCCGACGTCGCCCCCACTCCCACCCCCGCCACCCCCGCAGGAACGGCCGGAGCTGTCGCCGGAGGGGCGGGCGGCGACGGGGCGGTTGCTGCGGGTGCTCGCCGAGGCCGGGGTGCTCCCGACCGCCGTCCCCGACGTCGACGCGATCGCCGAGGCCGTCGCCGACGCCGGCGAGCCGCCGACCGCCGGGACGGTGCTCGGCGCGATCGGGGAGGCCGCCTACTGGCACCCCGGGTTCGACGCCGAGCCGCACCTCGCGGACCTCGCGTTCCACGACGGCCACGCCGAGCAGTTCGCCGACACCCTGCGCGAGCAGGTCGAGGACCTGGCTCGGCTGGTCGGGGACGCGCTCGCCGTGCACCTCGAGCACGTCGAGATCACCGACGACGGGCGCCACCACCTGCGTCTACGTCTGGGCGACGACGTGGCGGACCTCGACTACGCCGGTCACGTCAAGTACCTCAGCACCGTGCTGCACGTCGAGGTCGCGCGCGCCGCGCACGCCGCCGGCACCCGTCTCGCGTGGCTGTGGGTCGACCAGGGCGTGTACCTCGCCGTGCCGGTCACGGGTCTCGCGGAGCTGAACGCCGTCGCCCCGGACCACGAGCGGTGGTCGTGGGTGGACGAGGACGAGCCGGTGGCCGCCGGCGCGCTCTGAGCACCCCGCCGGATAGGGTCGGCGGCCGTGCGCCTCGCCCGGATCGCCCATGCCGAGGGCGTCTCGTTCGCCGCCCTGCAGTCCGCCTCGACCGCCGGGGGCGAGCCCGAGTCCTCCGCCGACGTCTGCGCCGAGATCGCCGAGCACCCCTTCGGCGACCCGACCTTCACGGGACGGACCTGGCCGCTCGCCGACGTCCGGCTGCTCGCTCCGATCCTGCCCACCAAGGTCGTCTGCATCGGCAAGAACTACGCCGCGCACGTCGACGAGATGGGCGGCGAGGCCCCGCCGGTCCCGCTGATCTTCATGAAGCCCTCGACGAGCGTCATCGGGCCCGGCCTGGCGATCCAGCTGCCGCCGGACTCCCAGCGCGTCGACTTCGAGGGCGAGCTCGCGATCGTCATCGGGCGGCCGTGCCGCGACGTCCCCGAGGCGCGTGCCCGCGACGTCGTCCTCGGCTACACCGTCGCCAACGACGTCACCGCGCGGGACCTGCAGCAGTCCGACGGGCAGTGGACGCGGGCGAAGGGCTACGACTCGTTCTGCCCGCTGGGGCCGTGGATCGAGACGACGATCGACCCGGACGACCTCGCGATCCGCACCGAGCTCGACGGCGAGGTCCGGCAGGACTCCCGCACGCACCTGCTGCTGCACCCGATCGACGAGCTGATCGCCTACATCTCGCGGGTCATGACGCTGCTGCCCGGTGACGTGATCCTCACCGGGACGCCCTCCGGGGTCGGGCCGATGAGCGCCGGGCAGCAGGTCAGCGTCACCGTCGAGGGCATCGGCACGCTCACCAACCCGGTCCAGGTCCGATAGCTACCCTGGAACGGGATCGATCCGGGAGAAGGAGCACGCGCAGGTGGTGGAGACGGCCGGGACACCGGAGCCGGACTGGGTGTCGACGATGGCCGACGAGGTCATCGAGCGCGCCGGACCGGGGAGCAGGATCGTCTGCGCCTCGGGCCTGAGCCCCTCGGGCCCGATCCACCTCGGCAACCTGCGCGAGGTGATGACGCCGCACCTCGTCGCCGACGAGATCCGCCGCCGCGGCTACGAGTGCGAGCACCTGATCTCGTGGGACGACTACGACCGCTTCCGCCGTGTGCCCGCCGGCGTCGACCCGGCCTGGTCCGAGCACATCGGCAAGCCCCTCTCCGCGGTCCCCCCGCCGTTCGGCAGCCCGTACGACACCTGGGCCGACCACTTCAAGGCCCCGATGATCGCCGCGCTCGAGGAGCTCGGCGTGCCGTTCCGCGGCATCAGCCAGACCGCGATGTACACCTCGGGCGCCTATCGCGACCAGGTGCTGCTCGCGATGCGCGAGCGCGCGACGATCGACGGCATCCTCGGCCGCTTCCGCACGAAGAAGAAGGACGCGGAGGACGACGACCCCGACGATGATGCCGACGTCGTGCACGGCGCCGAGTACTTCCCGTTCAAGCCCTACTGCGGCGGCTGCGGGCGCGACGACACGACGATCACCGCGTACGACGACGACACCACCGAGATGACCTACACGTGCGCGTGCGGGTTCTCCGAGACGGTGCCGCTGCGCGAGTTCACCCGCGGCAAGCTGGTGTGGAAGGTCGACTGGCCGATGCGCTGGTCGTACGAGGGCGTGCACTTCGAGCCCTCCGGGGTCGACCACTCCTCGCCCGGCTCGTCGTACCAGGTCGGCGGGCTGATCGTGGACGAGGTCTTCGGCGGCCGGCAGCCCATCGGTCCCATGTACGCCTTCGTCGGCATCACCGGGCAGGCGAAGATGTCCAGCTCCCGCGGCGCGGTGCCCACCCCGGGCGACGCCCTGGCGATCCTCGAGACGCCGGTGCTGCGGTGGCTGTTCGCGCGCCGCCGGCCCAACCAGGCCATCAAGGTCGCGTTCGACGCGGAGCTGCACCGCCTCTACGACGAGTGGGACGCCCTGGAGCGCAAGGTCGCGGCGGGCACGGCGGGCGGGATCGAGACCACCGGGCACGTCCGCGCGGTGAGCACCGCCGAGCGCGAGCTGTCCCGCACCCCGGAGCCCGTCTCCTACCGCACGCTCGCCTCGGTCGTCGACATCACCGCCGGCGACCCGGCCCAGCTCGAACGCATCCTCGCCGGGCTCGGCGTCACCCTCGACGGCGCGCGCCCGCGCCTCGACCGCGTCACCCAGTGGGTCGAGAGCTACCTGCCCGAGGACGCGCACACCCGCGTGCGCGACGAGCCCGACACCGACCTGCTCGCCTCCCTCGACGAGCAGGACCGCGAGGCCGTCGCGATGCTGCGCGACCACCTCACCGACGACTGGTCGCTCGACGGGCTCACCACGCTCGTCTACGGCGTGCCCAAGAAGCAGGCCGGTCTGCCGCTCGACGTGAAGCCCACCGACGAGCTCAAGGCGGCCCAGCGGCGCTTCTTCGTCGTCGTCTACCAGCTGCTGGTCGGCGCGGACACCGGGCCGCGCCTGCCCACGCTGCTCCTCGCCGCCGGCCCCGAGCGCGTGCGGCACCTGCTCGGCGGCTGACTCTTCCTCGCCGGGGTCCCGACCACGGTCGTCGACGCCCACCGCGCGCCGGATGCGCCACGACAGGCACCTTGCGCATGATCGACGGGTGCCTCGGCCTGCGGAATGTGCCCCTCGTGAGGCGCCGAGGACCGAGGGACGCCCTGGCTGCGTCGCACGCAGCGAAGGCGTCCTTCGCTCCGCTCGTGCGGGAGATCGCTCCGCCAGCGCGGGGAGATCAGGAGCACGTGGTGCACCGAGGAAGTCGACGCCCGTCGATGAGGTGCTCCTGATCATGCTCGGGCGTCCCGCCGGCACTCGGGCCGTCGACGACCGGCACGGTGCGCATGATCGACAAGCGTCGGAGCGTGCGGAACGTCCCCCTCGTGCGGCGCCGAGGATCGAGGGACGCCCTGACTGCGTCGCACGCAGCGAAGGCGTCCCTCGCTCCGATCCCGACGCAGCGAAGGCGTCCCTCGCTCCGATCTCGACGCTGCGAAGGCGTCCCTCGCTCCGCACGCGCGCCCGACCCCCGACGCCCCCCGACACGTCAGCGCAGGAAGCTCCCGAGCACGCCGCCGACGCCGCCCTGGCCGGCCTGCTGACCGCCGCCCTGCCCGCCGACGCCACCGACGCCGGCGCCCGCCGGGACCTCCTCGGACGGCTGGACGATGACGAAGCCGTGACCCGAGAAGCCCATCGTGAAGGCCTCGCCGGTGGTGCGGCCGATGAGCGTGCCGAGGCCGAACTGGTCGGCGCGGTGCACGCCGGTCTGCAGCCCCGCCGACCAGGCGACGGCGGCCTGGGGGTCGGCGTAGGTGGGCTGGTCGACGGTCAGCACGACCGGCGTGCCCTTGCACGTGATCGCCAGGCGGCCGCGGCCCGAGAAGACGCAGTTGAACAGGCCGGCGCCCGACATCATCCCGGCGCCCTGCACCATCTGGATGTCGTAGGACAGCGAGGGCTCGAAGGCGAGCACGTTCTTGCCGTTGATCGACAGCGCGTCGTGCGGGCCCTCGAGGTCGATGAGGTGCACGTCGGACGCGGCGTCGGCGAGGAAGACGTCGCCCCGGCCCGTGACCTTCATCAGCGGCACGCCCTCGCCGGTGAGCTGCTGCTTGATGAACCCGCCGATGCCGCCCGAGCCCTGGGCCTCGAAGTGCACCTGGCCCTGGAAGGCGACCATCGAGCCCTGGCGGGCCAGGCACTCGCCGTTGAGCTCGATCTTGAGCATCTTCGAGTTCTGCAGACGCAGGCCCGGCTGCGCGGACTCCTGCTCCTGGTTCTCCGGGGCGAACAGGTTGCTGCGCACAGCGGGAGTCTGTCAGCGCGGCGAGGCGAAGACGACGACGTTGTCGACGTACGAGCGGGTCCGCGGGTCGAACGGTCCGCCGCAGGTCACGAGGCGCAGCGCGGGGGCGGCCGTGGGGCCGTAGACGCGGTCGGTCGGGAACGTGTCCTTGCCGAACTGCTCCACGGAGTCGACGACGAAGTGCGCGACGGTGCCGTCGCTGCGGGGGACGTCGATCGCGTCGCCCGCGCGCAGCCGGTGGAGCCGCGAGAAGACGCCCGGCCCCTGCCAGGAGTCGACGTGCCCGACGACGACAGCCGGCCCGGACTGTCCGGGCACCGCCCCGTCGGTGAACCACCCGAGGTCCTGCGGGCCGCCCCATGCCGGTGCTCGCCGTCCCCGCCGCCCCGCGGGCGGGCCTGCGTCCCACCGGCCTGTCCGTGCCGGCGCTCGGGATCGCGGCCGGACCCGAGGCGCCGGACAGGCCCCCGTATCCCGATGCCGCCACGGCCGGGTCGGAGAGCTCGCCGAGCTCGTCGTCGTCGCCGACCGGGGCGACCCCGACGACGACGGCGAGCGCGCCCTGCGTCGACCGTGGCGTAGTCGGAGGCCGCGCCGTAGAAGACGTCGTCGGCGATCGGCCCGCCGCCGCGGGCGGTGACGTCGAGGGCGCCGACGCCGGTCGCGGCGGACACGACCCGCACGAGGGCCCGGTCGGCGCGGCGGTGCGGTCGGCGAGGATCTCCGTCTGCGGGGTGCCGTTCGGGCCCACGTCGACGAAGGCGGCGGTCTGGGCGGACCCGGCGGCGACGGCGACGCTCGCGGTCAGCGCCGGCGGCGAGGTGGCGGGGAGGTGGCGGCGGCGCCGGCGGGGCGGGCCTGCAGCGTGTAGACGCCGGGCGCGGCCGGGAGGTAGCCGGTGAGGCCGCGGTAGGAGACCCCGGACGCGACCTTGGTCAACGGGAGCCCGGGGCCCTCGGCGTACATGTCGACCGCGCCGGTCGAGGGCGAGAGGTGGGCGACGCGCAGCAGGCCCTGGTCGGTCGGCGCCGACTGCGAGGACGGCGCGACGGCGAGCGACACCACCCCGGCCTGCGCGAGCACGCCCGTCCCGCCGATCGCGAGGGCCGTCGTGGTGAGCGCGAGCGCGGCCGTGCCCGCGCGCCGCCCGATGAGTCGACCCATCCGTGGTCCCATTCCGCCGTCTCCCGCTGCTCGCCGTGGTCGCCGTCCTGCCCCGACCCGCATCGTTCGTCCGAACGGGCGAGTCGGTTCAGGCGATCGACTGGCGCGTCCGTCACAACGAGCGGCGTCGCGCGGGGATGCGACCCACGCGGCACGATCACGTCATGACCGCTGCGGACCCCGGCACACCCGCCCTCCCGCTCGACGGCGTCCTGGTCGTGGCGTGCGAGCAGGCCGTCGCCGCGCCGCTGGCGACCCGCCACCTCGCCGACCTCGGCGCCCGCGTCATCAAGATCGAGCGTCCGGGCCGCGGGGACTTCGCGCGCGACTACGACACGGTCGTCGGCGGCCTCTCGAGCCACTTCGTCTGGCTCAACCGCGGCAAGGAGAGCGTGACGCTCGACCTCAAGGACCCCGAGGCGCTCGCCGACCTGCAGCGGATCCTCGCCCGCGCCGACGTCTTCGTGCAGAACTTCGCGCCCGGGGCCGCCGAGCGCCTCGGGCTCGGCGCCGACGACCTCCGCCGGGAGCACCCGCGGCTGGTCCACTGCAGCATCTCGGGCTACGGCGCGGACGGCCCCTACCGCGACGCGAAGGCCTACGACCTGCTCATCCAGGCCGAGACGGGTCTGGTGACCATGACCGGCACGCCCGAGCACCCGGCCAAGGCCGGCATCCCCGCCGCCGACATCGGGGCCGGCATGTACGCGTTCTCCGGCATCCTCGCCGCGCTCTACGACCGCGAGCGCACGGGGGAGGGGACTGCGCTGGAGGTCAGCCTCTTCGACGCGCTGAGCGAGTGGATGGGCTTCCCGCTGACCTACGCCGCCGGCGCCGGACGCGCTCCGCAGCGCGCCGGAACGTCCCATCCCGCGATCGCGCCCTACGGGACGTTCGCCGCCGGCGACGGCACCGAGGTCGTGCTCGCGATCCAGAACGAGCGGGAGTGGGCGCGCTTCTGCGCCGAGGTCCTGGGCGACGAGGGGCTGGCGACCGACGAGCGCTTCGCGACCGGGTCCGCTCGCCTCGAGCACCGCCCCGACCTGCACGCCGCCATCGACGCGGTGCTCGGCGCGCTCGACGGCGAGGAGGTGGTCACGCGCCTCGCCGGGGCCGGGATCGCGCACGCCCGGCAGCGCGACCTCGTCGGCGACGAGGGCGTCCTGCACCATCCGCAGCACACCGCGCGTGACCGCTGGCGCACCGTCGGGTCCCCGGCCGGCGCGGTGCCCGCCCTGGTTCCGCCGATCGGGCTGCCGGGCCGCCCGCTGCGGATGGGCGCGATCCCGGACGTCGGCGAGCACACCGACGCCGTTCTTTCCGAGTTCCGGAAGACCTGACGCGCGGCGCTTGTCCTCCGCCGGTCGGTGCGCTTCGGTGCCGGCACCGCACCGGTCGAAGGAGGACACCCATGGCCGCTCCCTCGCGCCGGAGCATCGTCACCGCGAGCCTCGTCGGCACGTCGATCGAGTGGTACGACTACTACATCTTCGGCACCGCCGCGGCGCTGGTGTTCGGGGGCCTGTTCTTCCCGCAGTTCTCCTCGGTGGCCGGCACGCTCGCCGCGTTCGGCACGTTCGCCGTCGGCTTCATCGCCCGTCCCCTGGGCGCCGCGGTCATCGGCCACTTCGGCGACCGCCTCGGCCGTAAGGCCATGCTCGTGCTGACGCTGCTGCTCACCGGCGGGGCGACGGCCCTCATCGGCCTGCTCCCGACGTACGCGGCCATCGGCATCGGCGCCCCGCTGCTCTTGGTGCTGCTGCGCGTGATCCAGGGATTCGGGGTCGGCGGCGAGTGGGGCGGAGCGGTGCTGATCGCCACCGAGCACGCGTCGCGCCGCCGCCGGGCGGTCTACGGCAGCTTCGCGCAGTTCGGGGTGCCGGTCGGCGTGCTGACGTCGAACCTCGCCTTCCTCGCCGTCGCCGGCCTGTCCGACGAGGCGTTCCGCTCCTGGGGCTGGCGCATCCCGTTCCTGCTCTCGGTGGTGCTCGTCGTCGTCGGCTTCGTCGCGCGCAGCCGGCTCCGGGACGCCCCCGAGTTCGAGCGGGTGAAGCGGGAACGCACGACGAGCCAGGTGCCCGTCGCGGAGCTGCTGCGCCGGCACCCGCGCGTGCTCGCCCTCGCGAGCCTCGCCTCGATCGCGCCGCCGGCCGTCGGCTACACCGTCATCGTCTACATGCTCAGCTACGGCACGACGGTGCTGGACTACGAGCGCACGACCCTCCTCACGCTGATCATGCTCTCCACGGTGGTCTGGGTGGCGACGATCGTCGTGGCGGCGATGCTGTCCGACCGGTTCGGCGCGCGACCGGTCTACGTCGTCGGGGCGATCACCGCCGTGCTGTGGCCGCTGCCGATGTTCGCGCTGGTCAACACCGGTTCCGCGGGCCTCGCGGGTCTCGCGTTCGCCGTCGCGGCGGTCGTGCAGGGCATCATGGCGGGCGCCCAGGGCGGGCTGTTCAGCGAGATCTTCCCGGTGCGGGTGCGCTACAGCGGGATCTCCATCGCCTACCAGATCGGCGGGATGGTCGGCGGGGCGATCACGCCGCTGGTCGCGACCGCGCTGTTCGGCGCGACCGGCTCGTCGACCCCGATCGCGCTCTACGTCGCCGCGCTGTCGTTGCTGACCCTGCTCGCGGTGTTCGGGCTGCACGAGGGATCCGCGCGGTCGGAGGAGCAGGACGACGTCGCCGAGGACGCGGTGGGGCATCAGCCGAATTGATGCGCACCATTCCCGATCGCTGTTTCTCGGGCCGCGGAGTGCATTCCTACGATCGATCGCGTGAGGATCGTGGTGTCGCGGCTCGACGAGTTCGGGCCGGGGGAGCGGCGCATCGTCGAGGCGGGGCGCCGGTCGATCGGCGTGTTCCGGGTCGGTGACCGGTTCTACGCACTGAACAACCACTGCCCGCACCAGGGCGGGCCGCTGTGCCTGGGACGGGTCGCGCCGTGGCTCCGGTCCGCGGCGCCGGGCGACTACCGCGTCGACGACGAGGACGCGCTGCTCGCGTGCCCCTGGCACGGCTGGGAGTACGACCTCGCCACCGGCCAGTCGTTCCTCGGTCCCGGGGAGGCGCCGGTCCGGACCTACGGGGTCTCGGTGGGCGGTCGCGAGCCGGGCCCGTACGTCGCCGAGACGTTCCCGGTGCACGTCGAGGACGCATGGGTCGTGGTCGACACCGCGACCCGCGGGGAGGGTTCCGCATGACGGCCACGGCACCGACCAGCACGCGCCCCGGACGGGAGCGCACCACACGGACACTCGTCGACGCCGACATCCACCCCCACGCCCTGGCGCGCGACGTCGCAGCCCGGCTCGCGCCCGCCCACCGCCGCCGGTGGGAGATGTTCGGCAGCCGCGTCCCCGGACCGCCGGAGATCTACCCGCGGGTGCGCAACGCCGGCTTCCGCGTCGACGCGTGGCCCGACGGCGGCTTCCCGGGCAGCGACCTCGGGATGGTGCGCGACCAGCTCCTCGACGAGTTCGACGTCGACCACGGCATCCTCATCCCGCTGCAGGGGCACAGCTGGGGCGTCGAGGCACCGGAGTACGCGGCCGCGCTGTGCGGTGCGCTCAACACCTGGATCCGCGAGGAGTGGCTCGACCGGGAGCCGCGCCTGCGTAGCTCGATCGCCGTCCCGCACGAGGCGCCCGACCTGGCGGCCGCCGAGATCCGCCGCCGGGCCGGCGACCCCGGGTTCGTGCAGGTGCTCCTGTCGACCGGCACGGAGCTGTCCGTCGGGCGGCGGAACTACTGGCCGATCTTCGCGGCGGCCGCGGAGGCCGGGCTGCCGATCGCCGCCCACACCGGCGGCCTCGCCCAGCACCGGTCCGCCGGCTGGCCCTCGTTCTATCTCGAGGAGCACGTCTGGAACGGCAACACCATGGCCGCCCTGCTCATGAGCTTCCTGCTCGAGGGCGTCTTCGAGGAGTTCCCGACGCTGCAGCTCGTGCTCGTCGAGGGCGGGATCGCGTGGGCCGGTCCGCTGCTCTGGGCCCTCGACCAGGCGTGGGCGACGCTGCGCGAGGACGTCCCCCACCTGCGGCGGCCGCCGTCGGAGATCGTGCGGGAGCGGGTCTGGTTCACCACGCAGCCGATCGAGGAGCCCGACGACCCGCGCCACCTCGAGCTCGCGCTGCGCCACCTCGACATGGACGACCGGATCCTCTTCGCCTCGGACTACCCGCACTGGGACTTCGACTCGCCGCGCCACGCCCCGCGCGCCTTCCCGGCCGCGATCCGGGAGACCGTGATGGGCGCGAACGCCTGCCGCCTCTACGGACTGCCGGCGCGGGACGCCGGGTGAGCACCGCGGTCGGGACGGGCGCGGTCGACTGCGACGTCCACTGCGCGCCGGCGCACCTCGACGAGCTCGGTGGCTCCTTCGACGGCTACTGGCGCGGCTACGTGCGCGACGCGGGCCTCGCGCTGTCGCCGACCCAGGCGGGCGCCTACCCGCCGGGCGCGCCGACGAGCGCGACACCCGCGGCCCGGGAGGCCGGTCTGCTCCCCGCGGCGGGCACCGTCGACGCGCTGCGTGACGCGCTCCTCGACCCGGCCGGCCTGCGGACCGCGGTCCTGAGCTGCACCAGCGCGTTCCCGGTCAACCGCAACCCGTACTACGAGGCGGCGCTGACCCGGGCCGTCAACGACTGGCTCCTCGAGCGCTGGCTGGCCCGCGACGACCGCCTGCGGGCGAGCATCGTCGTGCCCACGCTCGACACGCGGGCCGCCGTCGCCGAGATCGAGCGGGTGGGGTCGCACCCCGGCGTCGTGCAGGTGCTGCTCCCCGTCCGCACCGACGCGCCGTGGGGCAACGTGCGGCACCGTCCCGTCCTCGAGGCCGCCGCCGAGCACGGTCTGGTCGTCGGCCTGCACGCGTGGGGACGCGCCGGGCAGGCCGGGACCCCGTCCGGGCTGACCCACACCTACGTCGAGGACTACCTGACCAACTCGCAGGTCGCCGCCCAGGCGCAGCTGACCAGCCTGGTCACCGAGGGCGCGTTCGCCGCCGTGCCGGAGCTGCGGGTGACGCTGGTCGAGTGCGGCTTCTCGTGGCTGCCGGCCCTGCTGTGGCGCTTCGACAAGGACTGGAAGGGGGTCTGGCGCGAGGTGCCGTGGGTCGCCGGGCGGCCCTCGGAGATCGTGCGCGAGCACGTGCGCTTCACGACGGCGCCGGCCGCGCTCCCGCCCGACCCCGCGCGGATCCGGGAGGTCCTCGAACTGCTCGGCGGGACCGACGCGCTGCTCTGGGCGAGCGACCACCCCCACGACCACGGGCCCGGGGGACGGTGGCTGCTCGACGCGCTCACCGACGACGAGCGGGCGGCGGTGACGCGCGACAACGCCGTCGCCTGGTACCGGCTGTGACCCTGCCCGGCTTCGCCCCGAGCGACGTCGAGACCGAGCCGGGCGTCCGGATCCGCATCCACGTCGCGGGGTCCGGGCCGCCGGTCCTGCTGCTGCACGGGTGGCCGCAGACCTCGGCGATGTGGCACGCCGTCGCCCCGGACCTGGCCCGCGACCACACGGTGGTGGCCGCCGACCTGCGGGGCTACGGGGCGAGCACGGCGCCGGCGACCGCCCGGTTCGACAAGCGCGCGATGGCCCGCGACCAGATCGCCGTGATGGCGGCGCTGGGTCACGAGCGCTTCACCGTCGTCGGCCACGACCGCGGCGCCCGCTGCGCCTACCGGCTCGCCCTGGACCACCCCGGCGCCGTCGCGGCCCTCGCCGTGCTCGACGTCCTGCCGACCGGGGACGTGGTCGCGACCGTCGACGCGTCCTTCGCGCTCGCGGCCTGGCACTGGTTCTTCCTGGCCCAGCCCGGGGGCGTGCCGGGGCGGATGATCCTGGCCGACCCGGACGCGTTCTTCGCCCGCCACGTGCCCGACCCCGCTCCGTACCGCGAGGCCTGGCGCCGCCCCGAGGTCGTCGCGGCGATGTGCGCCGACTACCGGGCCGGCGTCACCGCCGACGTCGCCCACGACGAGGCCGACCGGGACCGTCGCGCCATCGCCTGCCCGACCCTGGTGCTCTGGGGCGAGACGGGACCGCTCGGGCGGGCGCCCGACCCGCTCGGGACGTGGCAGCGGTGGGCCCCCGCTGCCACCGGACGGGCCCTCGCCTGCGGTCACCACGTCGCCGAGGAGCGCCCCGCGGAGACGCTGGCGGCGCTGCGGGAGCTCCTCGACCGTTGACGCGGCCGGTGCCGGACCCACCAGAATCGGGCATGCCACCGACGGCGGGTCACCGATGAGCCGCCCGCGCGCGTCGCTGGCCAACCTCGACCTCAACCTCGTCGTGTTCCTCCGGGAGCTGCTGCGCGAGCGCAACGTGACACGGGCCGCCGAGCGGATCGGGGTCACCCAGCCCGCCGCCAGCGCCGCCCTGCTGCGGCTGCGCCGCCACTTCGCCGACGAGCTGCTGGTCCGCAACGGCGCGCAGTTCGTGCTCTCGCCGCTCGCCGAGCAGCTCGCCGGCCAGGTCGAGCCGGTCTGCGAGGGCCTGGAGGCCCTGTTCGTCACCACCGGGGACTTCCGGCCGGAGGACTCGCAGCGCGAGTTCACCCTCCTCATGCCCGACTACGCGGTCTGCGCGCTCGGCGAGTCGCTGTCGCGCGCGATGTACCGGGCCGCGCCCGGCACCCGGCTCCACGTCAAGATCGTCAACGAGGCGCTGCCGACCGATCCGCTGGACACGCTGCGCGTCATCGACGGGATCATCTCCGCGCCGACCCAGGCCCTGCGGACCGCCGGGATCCGCGACCTCGAGCTCTTCCGCGACCGGTGGGTCTGCGTGATCGACCGGCACCACCCGGCCGCCGAGCGGCTCGCGCTGCCCGACCTCGAGGAGCTGCCGTGGGTGGTGCCGCACCACCCCGACGGCGGCTACCCGGCCAGCTACCCGCTGACCCCGTTGCTGTCCCGGCTCTCCCGCCGCCCCCGGGTCGCGGTCCGCGTCGACAGCTACCGCGCGACGCCCTACTTCGTGGCCGGCACCGACCGGGTGGCCGTGATGCAGCGGCGCCTCGCGGTGACCTTCGCCGACCACCCGGACCTGGTCATCGTGCCCTGTCCCGGCGACCCTCCCGAGATCGTCGAGTGCCTGTGGTGGCACCACCGCGTCGACGACGACCCGTCGCACCGGTGGCTGCGCGGCGTGGTCCGCCAGGCGGCCCGGATCTCCCCGGACACCGATCTCGGGATGATCACGGCGAGCGGCCATACACCCGGATGATGACGTCAATTCGAACTACTGATTTCCCGCCGGATCGGAATCGTTCGTAGTGTGATTTCGGCCGTCGAGGGATGCGTTTCCACCATTCCCCGGGCGCGCCACCACGAGGCGAGACCGAGGAGGCTCGGGTGACGACGTCGTTCCCGATGACCCCGGCGCTGTCGCGCCGCCGGTTCCTGCACCGCGCCGGCCTCGCCGCGACGGTCGGGGCCGCGGCGGTGGTCGTCCCCGCCTGCTCCTCCGGGCCCGGCGGGTCCGGCGACCGGGTCGTCTTCCTCAACGTCCTGCCGCTGGAGACGCTCTCCTTCACCCCGGAGCTCGTCGCCGCGGCCGGTGGGCACTTCGCGCGGGAAGGCCTGGACGTGCAGTTCCAGACCACGCGCGGGTCGGCCCAGGCGATCCAGACGCTCATCGCGGGCAGCGCGCTCGTGTCCCGCATCGGCGACATCGAGACGATGATCGCCGTCGGTCAGCGGAACGCGCCGCTGGTCAACGTCAGCACGATGCTCCAGCAGGTCACGGTGCGGATGGTCTCCGCGGCGAGCGCGCCGATCCGGACGCCGGCCGACTTCGCCGGCAAGACGATCGGGCTGCCGTCGCAGGGCGGCACCAGCGAGACCACCCTCGACCTCGTGCTCGCCCGCGGCGGCGTCGACCCGGCGAGCGTCCAGCGCCAGGTCGTCGGCGTCGCCCCGGGCGTGTTCGACCTCGTCGCGCAGGGCCGCATCGCCGCCTACGTCGCGTCGCTGGACACCTCCGAGCAGCTGCGCACCCAGCGCCCGGACGCCGTCGTGTTCAACCCGGCCGACGTGATCTCCAGCGGCGCCCAGCTCTACGCGACGTCGCGCCCGCAGCTCGACGACCCGCGCAACCGCGACCTCATGACCCGCTACCTGCGCGGGATCCGGTCGGCCGTCGGCGCGGTGCTGTCCGACCCGACCGGCGACCAGACGCTCGCGACGATCCGCAGCCGCTACGACTTCCCGATCCTGCAGGACACCGAGCTGGCGAAGACCAGCCTGCGGGCCTACACCGCGAACTGGAACGCGGCGGGACCGCAGAACCTCATGCGCACCGACCCCGCCCGCTGGCAGGCCACGTACGCCGAGCTGACCGCCGCCCGCATCATGCCCGGCGGCCTGCAGCCCGACCCGTGGTTCACCAACGATCTGCTCGGGACCTGACATGACCGACCACCTCCTGGAACAGGCCGCCCCCGCGAGCGCCGTGACGCACCTCGAGCTCGAACTGGCGGGCGTCGACAAGGTCTACAGCTCGCGGCGCGGCAGCACGGAGGCCCTGCGCGGCATCGACCTGAGCGTGGCGAGCGGCGAGTTCGTGGCGCTGGTCGGCCGCTCCGGCTGCGGCAAGACCACCCTGCTGCGGATCCTCGCGGGCCTGCTCCCGCCGACCGCCGGTGAGGTGCGCGCGGGCGGGCGCCCGGTGTGGCGCGGCACGCGGCGCGACGAGGAGACCGTGAGCCGCTTCGGGCTGGTCTTCCAGGACGCGAACCTCTTCCCCTGGTTCTCGATCGAGGACAACGTCGCGCTCCCGCTCAAGCTGCGCGGGACCGACCGGGCCACGCGGCGGGCGCGGGCCCACGAGCTGTGCGACCTCGTCGGGCTCGGCGGCTTTGAGAAGTCGCTGCCACGCGAGCTGTCCGGCGGGATGCGCCAGCGCGCGGCGATCGCCCGGGCACTGAGCTGCGACCCGAGCGTGCTGCTCATGGACGAGCCGTTCGGCGCGCTCGACGCCCTGACCCGCGACCGGATGAACATGGAGCTGCAGAGCATCGCGGCGAGCACCGGCGCCACCGTGGTGTTCGTGACGCACTCGATCCCCGAGGCGGTCTTCCTGGCCGACCGGGTCGTGCTGCTCTCCCCGCGGCCGGGCCGGATCCACTCCGTCGTCGACGTCGACCTCGCCCGTCCCCGCGAGCTGGAGATCGACGTGGAGCCCGGCTTCAGGGAGACGGTCCGGTCGCTGCGCGGGGCGCTGGACGAGGAGGACTGAGATGGAACAGCGCGGGCTCTCGAAATGGCTGCCCTGGATCTCGGCGCCGGTCCTGCTCGTCCTGCTGGTGGTCGTCTGGTCGCTGGTGGTGTCGGTGTTCGGCATCTCGGAGTTCGTCCTCCCGCCGCCGTCGGCGGTGGCCGCGTCCCTGGGCGAGCTGCTGGTCGACCCGGAGACCTGGGGCCACGTGCAGGTGACCGTCTCCGAGGTGCTCACGGGCTTCGTCATCGCGCTGGTGCTCGGGGTGCTCGGCGGGTGGGTGCTCGGGCGGGTCGCGTGGCTCGAGGTCGCGATGCGCCCGGCCCTGGTCGCCTTCCAGGTCGTGCCGAAGGTCGCCCTCATCCCGATCTTCGTGATCTGGTTCGGCTTCGGGCTCACCTCGAAGGTGATCATGGCCGCGATCCTGGCGTTCTTCCCGATCCTGCTGAACGTGCTGCTCGGCGTGCGCTCGGTCGACCCGGGCCACCGCGACGTGATGCGGGGTCTCGGCGCGAGCCGCTGGTCGACGTTCCGCAACCTCGAGCTGCCGAGCACGCTGCCCTACGTCTTCGCCGGCATGGAGGTCGCGATCGTCTTCTCCGTGATCGGCGCGATCGTGGGGGAGTACCTGGGCGGCAACGAGGGCCTCGGCTTCCTCGTGGTCTCGAGCCTCAACGCCCTCGACGCCCCGGCGCTGTTCGCCGTCATCGTCCTGCTCGCCGCGGTCGGCTCCGTGCTCTTCTTCGCGGTCAACCTCGCCAAGCGCCTCGTGATCCCGTGGCACGAGTCGGTGAGCGAGAAGGAGTTCGCGTGACGTGCCCCATCCGCTGACGCCGCTGCGGCTCGACACCGTCGTCCGCCCGGCCGACGAGGCGCCGCACGCGCTGCGCGCGGACGTGTGCGTGGTCGGCGCGGGGATCGCCGGGGTGTCCGCGGCGCTCGAGGCCGCCCGTCTGGGCCGCGACGTCGTCCTGGTCGACGCGCTGCCCGTGCTGGGCGGCCAGATGGTCACCTCGCTGATCGGGCTGTTCTGCGGGGTGTTCGGCAACGCGCCGGGGTACCGCCGGCTGACCCGTCACGTGTTCGACGGGATCCTCGCCGACCTCGGCGCGTCCGGGGACCTCGCCTACCACCACCGGCACACCGTGACGGTCAGCTACGACGAGGTGGCGCTCGGGCGCTGGGTCGAGCGGGCCGTCCGCGACGCCGGGGTCCGGGTCGTGCTCGGGGCGTCGGTGCAGGGGGTCGAGGTCGCCGACGGGCGGCTCACCCGGGTCCGGGCGGGCACGCGGTACGGCGACGTCGTCGTCGACGCGACGGGGTTCGTCGACGCCAGCGGGGACGCCGCCCTGACCTGGCACGCGGGCCTGCCGTGCCGCGTGCCCGAGCGCCCGATCTACGGCAGCCAGCAGATCGTGCTCGAGCGCCTCGACGAGGACGCCCGGCCCGACCCCGCCGAGCTCGCGGCGCGCGTCGGCGCCCGCGTCTCGGACTACGGGCTCGTGCGCCGCGACGGGCTCGCGTTCTTCTTCACCGGCCGCGACCAGGCGGTCATGAACATGACCCACGTCGAGGCGCCGCTCGACCCCGTGGCGGCCGCCGCGGCCCAGCTCGCGGGCCGCGAGCAGGCCGACCGCGTGGTGGCGTTCCTGCGCGCCGAGTTCCCCGCGGCCTTCGGGAAGGCCCGCGTGCGGGCCTACGGCTTCCCCGGACGGCGCCAGACCCGGTGGATCGTCGGTGCCGGGCAGGTCACGGTCGACGACGTCCGTTCCGGACGGCGCCCGACCGACGCCGTCGCCCGCACCGCCTGGCCGATCGAGCTGCACGACCGCGTCGAGGGCTACGTGTGGGAGACCTTCGACGCCGACCACGTGCACTACGTGCCGCTCGCGGCGATGACCCCGCCGGACGTGACGAACCTCGTCGCCGCCGGCCGCTGCGTCGACGGCGACGCCGCCGCGCTCTCGAGCGTGCGGGTCATGGGCCCGTGCTCGGCGATGGGCGTCGGCGCCGCGCACGCTCTCGACCTCGCGGGCACCGGCTCGGTGCACGCGATCGACCACGCCGCGCTCGGGGCGCGGTTGACGGCGAACCTCGACTCCTGAGGAGCACGCGCATGACGACCACCTGGGACCCGCCGATCCTCGACCCGTCGGGTGGCGGGGCCCGCGACGCCGACCCGGCGCTGACCCCGCGGCCGGCGACCCTCGACGGGCTGCGGCTCGGCCTGCTCGACAACGGCAAGCCCAACGCCGGGGCGCTGCTCGACGCGCTCGCCGAGCGGCTCGGTCACCGCTTCCGGCTCGCCGCCGTCGTCCGCGAGACCAAGGGCTACTTCGGCACCCCGGCCGACGAGGACCAGATCCTGCGGATGCTGCGTTCCTGCGACGTGGCCGTCACCGCCATCGGCGATTGAGGCTCCTGCAGCGCGGCCAGTCTGGCCGACGGGATCGCACTCGAGCGCGCGGGCGTGCCGGCCGTATCGCTGTGCACCGACGCGTTCACGGCCGCCGCGGGGGCGATGGCGCGGGTCCAGGGCCACCCCGACTTCCCGTACGCGGTGCTGCCCCATCCGCTGGCGAGCCTCGATCGTGACGGCGTCGCCGCGCGGGCGGACGCGATCGTCCCCCGCGTCCTCGCGATCCTGGGGGTGCCGGATGCCTGACCCACGGGTGGCCCGCGCGGCCATCGAGCACTGCTACGACGCGGGCTGGACCGACGGGCTGCCGGTGGTGCCGTGCACCGAGGACGCGCTGGCCGAGCTCCTCGCGACGACGGCGCGCGACCCCGACGAGGTCCTGCTCGACCTGCCGCAGATCGGGCGCGCCGCGACCGTGCGCCTGGCCGCCGTCACCGCCGTGATGGCCGGCTGCCGCCCGGAGTACTTCCCGGTGGTCCTCGCGGCGTGGGACTCGCTGCGCGCCGAGCGCTACCCGGGCCGCGGCATCTGGCAGTCGACCACCGGCACGGCGCCGATGGTGCTGGTCAACGGCCCGGTCGCCGAGCGGATCGGGCTCAACGCCGCGGGGAACGTCTTCGGCTCCGGGGTCCGCGCCAACGCGACGATCGGCCGGGCCATCCGGCTCGCCGCGATCACGATCTTCGGTCTGCGGCCGGGTGAGCTCGACCAGGCCACCCAGGGCACCCCGGCCAAGCACACGTGCTGCCTGGCCGAGAACGCCGCGGCGAGCCCGTGGGACCCGCTGCACGTCGACCTCGGCTTCGACGCGGCGTCGAGCACCGTCACCGCGATCGTCATCCGCTCGATCGTCCACGTCGAGGCCCGGCACACCGCGCGCCCCGAGCAGCTGCTGCGCGACCTCGCGGGCACCGCCGCCCGCACCGGTGCGCTGCTGCACGCGAGCACCAGCGCCGCGCTCGTGCTCTCCCCGGAGCACGCGCACCTGCTCGCGGACGCCGGCTGGTCGAAGGCCGACGTGTCCCGCGCCGTCCACGAGGAGTCGTGGATCGACCGGGACCGGCTCGCCGCGGTCGGCAAGTCCGCGGTGTCGTCGACCACGCGCTGGCGGGTGCCCGACGACCACCCCGAGGCCACCGGCCACGTGGAGTCCGGGCTGCACGCGCTGACGTCGCCGGAGGCCGTGCTCGTGGTGGTCGCCGGCGCCGCGAACGCGGGGGTCTCGGCGGTCGTCGACACCTTCGGGCCCCGCGGCGGGCCGCCGCCCACGGTGGCGGTCGAGGACGGCGACCTCGACCGCGCGCTGGCCCCGCTGCGGCACCTCGTCGCCCGGGACGGCTACGCGCTGACGTGGTCCGTGCGCGGCGGCGCCGTCGCGGTCGACATCGCCGCCGGGCCGCAGGCCTGCGAGGACTGCCTCGCGCCGCGACCCGTCATCGCCGGCGTGCTCGCCGACGCGCTGGCGGGGTCCGGGTGGCGTCTCGGGGACCTGAGCCTGCCGACCGACCCCGTCATGCCCCCGCCGGAGTGATCGCCACGGCGAGCGAGAGGTCGTCGGAGCGCGCCGCGGCACCCCCGTTGACGGCGCCCTCGGTCATCGACACCGCGAGCACCTCCTCGGCGATCGAGCCGGCGTGGGTGCGCACGGCGTCCGCGACGTCGGCACGGTCGGCGGCCCAGGTCAGCGCGATGCGGTCGGACACCTCGAGGCCGCGGGTCTTGCGGGCCTCCTGCACGACGCGCACGACGTCGCGGGCGAGGCCGGCGGCGCGCAGCTCGTCGGTGAGCTCGGTGTCGAGGCCGACCGAGAGGCCGCCCTCGGAGCGCACCGCCCAGCCCTCGCGCGGGGTCTCCTCGACGAGGATCTCGTCGCCGGACAGGGCGATCTCCTCGCCGTCCACGACCACCGTCAGCGACCCGTCGACGGGCGCGTCGGTGGACGCCTTGACGGCCTCGGCCACCACGGGCGTCTGCTTGCCGAAGCGCTTGCCGAGCGCGCGGAAGTTCGGCTTCACCACGACCTCGACGAGGTCCGACCCGGCCGCCTCGACGCGCCCGACGTTGAGCTCCTCGGCGATCTCGGCGAGCAGGCCCCGCCCCTGATCATCGGATGCGAGGTCGGCGAACCCGGGGGCGGCCACCACGGCTCGCGAGAGCGGCTGGCGGGTGCGCACGCCGCTCGCGGCCCGCGTCGAGCGGCCGAGCTCGACGATCCGCTGCACGAGCGCCATCCGCTCGGCCAGGCCCGGGTCGATCGCGGCCTCGTCGACCGTCGGCCAGTCGGCGAGGTGCACCGAGTCCGGCGCCCCCTCGACGACGTCGCCCTGGAGGAGCGTCCACAGGTAGTCGGTCGCGAACGGGGTGAACGGCGCCATGAGCCGGGAGAGCGTCTCGACGCAGGTGTGCAGCGTCGACAGGGCCGCCGGCTCGCCGTGCCAGAAGCGCCGCCGCGAGCGGCGGACGTACCAGTTCGACAGGTCGTCGACGAACGCCGTGATCGCCCGGCCCGCGCTCGAGGAGTCGAAGTCGTCGAGCGCGCGGGTGACCTCGCGGACGCACGTCGCGAGCTCGCCGAGGACCCAGCGGTCCATGGGGTGGTCGCTCGGCGTCGGCTGCTCCGCGGGCGTCCACCCCGACGCGTTCGCGTACGTGACCAGGAACGACGCCGTGTTCCAGTAGGTCAGCAGGATCTTGCGGACGATCTCGCGCAGCGCCTCGTGCCCGACGCGCCGGTCGACCCACGGCGAGCCCTGGGCGAGCATCAACCACCGGACGGCGTCGGCGCCGTGGGAGTCGAACAGCTCGAACGGGTCGAGCACGTTGCCCAGGTGCTTGGACATCTTGCGGCCCTGCTCGTCGAGGAGCAGACCCAGGCACACGACGTTCTCGTACGAGGACCGGTCGAACACCAGCGTGCCCACGGCCATGAGCGAGTAGAACCAGCCGCGGGTCTGGTCGATGGCCTCGCAGATGTACTGCGCGGGGTAGGCGGCCTCGAAGTCGGCCTCGTGGTGGTGCGGCGCGCCCCACTGGGCGAACGGCATGGCACCCGAGTCGTACCAGACGTCGATGACGTCGGTGACGCGCCGCATCGTGCCCGTGCCGCTCGGCGCCGGGAACGTCACGTCGTCGACGTAAGGGCGGTGCGGGTCGAGCTCGGCGAGGTCCTGGCCCACCCACGAGCCCAGCTCGGCGAGCGAGCCGACGCACACCATCTCGGACGGGTCGGCGTCGTTGCGCCAGATCGGCAGGGGCGTGCCCCAGTACCTGTTGCGGGAGAGCGCCCAGTCGACGTTGTTCTCGAGCCAGCCGCCGTAGCGGCCGTGCTTGATGTGCGGCGGGTACCAGTTCGTCCGCTCGTTCTCCTCGACCAGCCGGTCGCGGATCGCGGTCGTGCGGATGAACCACGACGGCAGCGCGTAGTAGATCAGCGGCGTGTGGCAGCGCCAGCAATGCGGATACGAGTGCTCGTAGGACTCCGAGCGCCACAGCACGCCCCGGGCGCGCAGCTCCTCGACCAGCGTCGGGTCGGCCGCCTTGAAGAACATCCCGCCGATCAGGGGGACGTCCTCGTCGAAGTGCCCGTTCGGACCGATCGGGTTGACCATCTCGAGGCCCTCGGCCTTGGCCACGAGGTGGTCCTCGGCGCCGAAGGCGGGGGCCATGTGCACCAGGCCGGTGCCGGCGTCGGTGGTGACGTGGTCGCCGTGCACGACGCGGTGGGCGTCACCGAAGCGCTCGTCGTCGAGGAGGTCGAGCGGGCGGCGGTAGTGGCTGCCCAGCAGGTCGGCGCCGGTGGCGCGATCGGTGACGGTCGCGCCCTCGCCGAGCACGCCCAGCAGGTCCTCGGCGACGACGAGGTCGTCCCCGTCCGCGGTGGTCGCCCGCACGTAGGCGATGTCGCGGGCGACGGCCACGGCGGTGTTCGACGGCAGCGTCCAGGGCGTCGTCGTCCAGACCAGCAGGTCGGCGCCGGCCCAGAGCCCGTCGGTCAGGGGGAAGCGGACGTAGACCGAGGGGTCGACGTCGTCCTCGTACCCGAGCGCCACCTCGTGGTCCGACAGCGGCGTCTCGTCGCGCGGGCAGTACGGGGTGACGCGGTGGTCCTCGACGAGCAGCCCGTCGTCGAAGATCTTCTTGAGCGACCACCAGACGCTCTCGACGTAGCGCGGTGCCATGGTCAGGTAGGCCTGGTCGAGGTCGACCCAGTAGCCCATGCGCTCGGTCATCGCGGCGAAGGCGCTCACGTTGCGCAGCGCCGACTCCTTGCACGCCGCGTTGAACTCCGCGATGCCGTAGCGCTCGATGTCGCCCTTGCCCGTGAAGCCGAGCTCGGACTCGACGGCCAGTTCGACGGGCAGGCCGTGGCAGTCCCAGCCGGCGCGGCGGGGCACGTGGTAGCCGCGCATCGTCCTGAACCGGGGGAAGAGGTCCTTGAACGCGCGGGCCTCGACGTGGTGGGTGCCCGGCTGGCCGTTGGCGGTCGGCGGGCCCTCGTAGAAGATCCACGGCTCGCCGTCGGCGGTGCGCTCGAGGGTGCGACGGAACACGTCGCGGTCGTCCCAGCGGGCCAGGACCTCGCGCTCGATCGCGGGCAGGTCCACGCTCGCGGGGAGGGAGGCGAACGCAGGCTTGCTCCCGTTGCCGGGGGCGGGCGAAGAACTCACGTCTCGATCTTCCTGGTCGTGCGGCTGCCCAACTCACCCAGGCTACCGGGACGCTGGTCCGGGCTCTGACCTGCGGCCCCGTCGCCGCTCTCGGGGGGTGTCGAGCGTGGGGGAGCCGATGTCCTAGACTGGATGCCGTCGCCGGGCGCGGTCGTGCGTCACGCTCGGTGATCGCCATGGGGTATGGTGTAATTGGCAACACGGCTGATTCTGGTTCAGTTGTTCTAGGTTCGAGTCCTGGTACCCCAGCTGCGAGCGGTGGCGGACCGTGATCTAGAGTCGTCGCCGTTCTCCTAGGGCCCCGTCGTCTAGCGGCCTAGGACGCCGCCCTCTCAAGGCGGTAGCGGGGGTTCGAATCCCCTCGGGGCTACGCAGGTCAGAGGCTCGCAGAGCCTCTCGACCTCGTGTTCGTGGAGCTATTCATGGTGCGAGTCTTCTCTAGACTCGCACCATGGCTAGCGCCCGCGCTCCCCGCCGCCAGCGCGGCGAGGTTGAGACTCTCCCGAGCGGCGGGCTGCGCGTCCGCGTCTACGCAGGCGTCGACCCCCTCACGGGCAAGCGGCTCTATCTGACCGAGTCGGTGCCCGCCGGGGCGCGGGCGGCCAAGGAGGCCGAGAAGGCTCGAGTTCGGCTCATCAGCCAGGTCGATGAGCGGAAGCAGCCCCGCACACGAGCAACGGTCAACCAACTCCTCGACCGCTACCTCGAGGTGCTCGAGGTCGACGCGACCACCCAGACTCGCTACGAGTCGATCCTCCGGCTCCACGTTCGACCGGCGCTCGGCGACCTCCCAGTCCCAAGGCTCACCGGCGAGATCATCGACCGGCTCAAGGGAGAGCTTCGTCGCTGCCGTGATCACTGTGACGGGCGCTCGGCAAGCGAGCACCGCGTCATCGGAGGGCACGACTGCACGTCGAACTGCCGGCCTCACGTCTGTAAGCCGCTGTCGCCGGCCTCGATTCGCGAGGTCCACTTCTGTCTGTCGGGGGCCCTGTCCCGCGCGGTGCGGTGGGGGTGGATCAGCGTGAACCCCCTCGACGCCGCCGAACCTCCGGGCGGAGTGCCCAACAACCCGCAGCCACCGACCGCCGAGCAGGCGGCCGCGATCGTCGAGGCGGCCTTCGCGATCGACCTCGGGTGGGGTGTCCTCGTGTGGTTGGCCATGGTCACCGGCGCTCGGCGGGGCGAGCTGTGTGCGCTGCGATGGGAGTCCGTCGACTTCGAACGCGCAGTCCTCGCGATCCGATCGAGCATCGCGCAGGAAGGCACCAAGACCTGGGAGAAGGACACCAAGACCCACCAGCAGCGTCGGATCGCCCTCGACCGATCGACTGTCGCCCTCTTGAGGGCGTACCGAGGTCGTTGCGATGACCTCGCTGCGTTCGGAGGGGCGGCACTAACTGCCTCGTCGAGGCTGTTCTCGAAGGACCCCGACTTCGGCTCGTGGTTGCCGCCGTCCTCGGTGACCCAGCGCTTCATCCGCATGAGCGCACGGCTTGGCTGGAGCATCCACCTCCATCAGCTGCGCCACTACTCGGCGACCGAGCTCATCGCGGCCGGTGTGGACGTGCGGACCGTGGCGGGCCGTCTAGGGCACGGGGGAGGAGGCACCACCACCCTCAAGGCGTACGCCGCTTGGGTCTCTGAGGCCGATCAGCGCGCCGCCGGGCACTTTGATCGCCACATGCCGTCGATGCCGATCGATCTCGACGACGCAGCTCCGATCGTGAGCGCTGACGTTCAGACATCGCGCGCCTCGAGTCCGTACGAGCGCATCGCTGCTGACCTTCGCGGTGCTATCACCAGCGGGGTGCTGACAGCAGGGATGCTCTTGCCGACGGTCGTGCAGCTCATGGAGCGCTATGGGGTGTCCGCTGGAACCGCCCAGAGGGCGGTTGCGCAGCTGGCTGAAGCGGGATTAGTGAGAGTTGCTCGCGGACGACGAGCGGTTGTCTCCTGAGTGGTGCTGCCAGCCTAGGTTGGCCCGACAGACACTCGAACGAGGGCGCCCGATAGGCTGTCAGCGGAGGCTCTTAACAGGTGGAAGACCCTATGCTCGTGGTTGACCTCGTTTAGGTCTAACTGCCTACCAAGTGGCGGGCTTCTTCGTAATTTTGTGGTCCCATCGTGGGCAGCCAGTCAGTCGAGCAATGGGGGAACAGTCATGGGATTATTCCAAAAGACGCCTGAACAGCAGGAGGAGCAGGCGCGACGGCAGCGCGAAGAAGACGAGCGTCGGAGAGTTCGACAAGTCGAGAGGGAGGCGCAGGAGTTTCTTGCGTCTCCAGTCGGTCGAGCGCGAACGGCATTCGAGCGAGGAGACCATGTCCACCAGACATCCCTCGACGTGATGAATCAAGAAGCGATTATCGTAGCCATGGTCGGAAGCAACACAACTCAACGGGCCACTGATCCGAACGATATACTCAACGCGATATGTGGCGAGGGCTGGGACTTGGCCTCATGCTCCTTCACCTTCGTGGAAGAGGGTCAGCAGAGCCGTGACAAGTTCATGTCTTCGGGCCAGAATGTCGCCACAAAGGGCCGTACAGTTGGCTACTATCACTTCAAGCGATCACCCAATCTTCGGCAGGCGACCCAACCGCGGAGTCTGGCTGCCCCGCGACACGGCAGATGAGCCGCTCTGTGCTGCTGGTCTGTTACTCGCGTGAGCGCTCCATTACCTCAGCATCGATATCGGCTCGCCCTGAGGTCGTGGTGAGCTCTGTTGGCCCGTGGCCTCTTCGTCATCACCCCGGCCCGAGTCGATGGCGCGCCCTACAGCGACGCCGTGCCCGAACCGAGACCGGGCGATGGGCGCGCGCCGACGACCTCCGTCGTGACCTTGTCGATGTCGACCGTGAGCTCACAGTGCCCGGATGAGGCCAGCACCAGGACGTCGAGCACCGCAAGGCTGGACGCCTGGTACGGAGCGGGCCGCGTCACGAGGGTCACCTCACAAGAGGTGCGGTCACGATGGGCCGCGGGAGCGCACTACGGTGCCAGCGCGACCTCGAGGGGACTATCAGACTGGGGACAGCCTCTGCCTGGACCGCCGGTGCTGAGGAGCCGGGCGGGTCACGTCGTGTTCCCGGCCGAGCCTGCGCGCTGTTGATCTCTGCGCTGGCCGTGTCGATCTCCATCGTTCACGTCGAGACCCTTCGTGAGAGTCAGCGCCAGGATGTCGAGGACCGGCCGGCGCCTCGCCCAGGTAAGGCGATCGACCTCAAATTCGCATCCAGTCCCGCGCCCCGTATGTAGATCATCTTCGGCATCAGCGCGATCCGCGAGGTATCAGCGGCGCCCTGGAGGCGCTCAAGATCGACGGCCTTGGTCTGCTGCTCGGGGGTCGGCTCGAGCGGCTTCAGTTGTACGGGCCCGGGGACATGGGAGTGAGCGTTGTCGCCGAGTCTCTGTTCGGCCAATCGGACGAGTGCAACCACTGCAAGTCGATGCATGATACCGCTCCGTGCAGGGCGGCCGTTCGAGACAACGACGGCACCACCTGGTTGCCGGTGGTGCTCTCGTTGGCGCAGCAGCGGCTGTTGCCATTGCTCGCCTCATGCCTCGGAGGGCTTCCCTAGGAACGGTGAAGTTCGAGTGCTCCGGAGCCCGGCTGCCGGCTCCGCAGCGCTCGCGGGACCGGTGGGGTCCTGTGGCAGCGTTGATTACATCGATAGCTGCGCTCGCCAGCGCCTTGATCGCCGTCCTCGCGCTCATTAGTACTACAAACCAGACGGGGGAGGGGCAGGTCACGGATCGGTACATTCGAGCCGTGGGGCAGCTCGGTGACCCGGGCTTGGACGTCAGGCTCGGCGGCATCTACGCTCTCGGGCGTCTTGCGCGCGATTCTTCTCGCGACCAACCTACTGTCACAGACGTTCTTGCGGCCTACACGCGTGACCACGTAATCGATTCCCGCGACCCGGCGTGCGGATCCTTGGCATTGGTGGGCGGTAATAATCCACCCGACCTGGTTCTCCCTAGCGATGTTCGCGCCGCCATTCAGGTCATTGGAGGTCTGAACCCGCAAGCGTCGCCGGATCAGAATCTGGCGAACGTTTGTCTTCCTCGCACGGACATCCTTGCAAACGCAACCTTATCGGGCTCTTCCGGAATTAGAGTGCGAGTGCGCCGCAGTGCAGTAGGGCTCGGATGCGGTAGTTGATCAGGTTGCGGAACCCGAGGGCGTTGCGTCGGAGGGCTTCAAGCCGGCCGTTGATGGCCTCGGTCGGCCCGTTCGAGGCGCGGTGGGTGAAGTAGGCCAGGACGTCGTCGCGGCGGCGGTGCAGGGTGCGCCCGAGCGTGGCCAGTTCCTCGAGCCCGGCCGGTAGCCCGGATCGGAGCCGGTCGATCACGGCGGCGAGCAGGGTTCTGCCGCGGTGGCGGTCGTGGTCTTCGTAGGCGGCGATGATCTGCTGGTAGGCCCACCAGGTCACCTCGACCGCGACGTGCTCGTCGTAGGCGAACACGGTCTCGAGGCGGGCGCGTTGGCGGTCGGTGAGCAGCCCGAGGCGGGTTCGCAGGGTGAGACGCGGTAGAGCGGGTCTCGGGAGCGCCCGCGGTGCCCGAGGGTGTCCTGTTGGACGCGTTGAACGGCACAGGTCGAGCTTGTGCCCGGCCAGAGCGACGACGTGGAACGGGTCCATCACCGTGACCGCGTCGGGCAGCGCCTCGACCGCGGCGTTCTTGTAGCCCCCGAAGCCGTCCATGGCCACGATC
>NZ_BSTS01000011.1 GCF_030269665.1 Actinomycetospora sp. NBRC 106375 | reverse complement strand
TGGGCGGACCCACCCTCTCCCGCGCCCTGGGCTGCTGGTGCCGACACCACCACCGCGCCAAACACCACGGCGGCTGGCAGGTCACCCAACCCGAACCCGGCCGCTTCCTGATCACCACCCGCGCCGGCGCGACCTACGAAACCCGCCCACCCCGGATCATCCGACCCCTGCCCGCGCCCCTGCCCACCACAACCCCCCGACCCCTGCCCGAACACGAACTCGACCACCACGGCACCACCACCGACAGCACCGACCACGACGGCAACGACCGCGACGGCGACCACCGCTCCGACGGCGACCGCGAGAAAGCCCGCGACGGGCGCGGCCTCGACGCCCGAGACCTCACCGGCCCCCGCCGGCGCCGCACCACCCCGCCGACCGTCCCCACCCCCCGCGGCCCCGGCACCCGCGACCTCCTGCGCCGCTCAACCACCACCCCGACCACCACCCCGACCACCACCCCGACCGCCACCCCGACCGGCGCCACCGCGCTCGTCCCCGGCCTCGACGACCCGCCGCCCTTCTGATCATTGCCGGGCCACGACCTCCGCGGCACCCGTCGTGACCGGACCACCGCTCCTTGCCCCGCCCCGCACCGACTGCTCTGATCACCGGACGTGGGCCTCCCCGGCACCGGCGCCGAACCGCGACCGACGCGCACGGCGCCCGGCCTCGCGATCGCGTTGCTGTCGGGGCTGGCGTTCGGGCTCGCCGGTCCGTTCGCGGCGTCGTTGCTGGCCACCGGGTGGTCGCCGCTCGCGGTGGTCTTCGGACGGCTCGGCGGCGGCGCGCTGCTGCTCGCGGTGCCGCTGGTGGTCGTCGTGGCGCGCGGCTGGCGCCCCCGTGCCGGGCACCTCCGCGCCATCGCGATCTACGGGCTCGTCCCGCTCGCCGGGGCGCAGGTCTGCTACTTCAGCGCCGTCGGTCACCTCTCGGTCGGCGTCGCGCTCCTCATCGAGTACACCGCGCCGGTCCTGCTGCTCGGCTGGACGTGGGCCCGCACCCGGGCGCGGCCCCGCCCGGCCACGCTGGTCGGCGCGGCGCTCGCGATCGCCGGCCTCGTGCTCGTCCTCGACGTGGCCCGTGGCGCCGCGGTCGACGTCGTCGGCGTGCTGTGGGGGCTCGGCGCGGCGGTGTGCCTCGCGGCGTACTTCCGGCTGTCCGCCGGCCCGGGCGACGGCGGTCCGCCGGCGATCGTCCTCACGGCAGGCGGCGCGCTCGTCGGCACGGCGGTCGTGCTGCTCGTCGGCGCCGTGGGCCTCCTGCCGCTCGAGGCCACCACCGACCCGATCGACCTCGCCGGCGCGCCCGCGCCCTGGTGGGTCGGCGTCGTCCTCGTCGCGGCGCTGTCCACGGCGCTCGCCTACCTTACCGGCATCGCGGCCGTCGGACGCCTCGGGTCCCGCCTCGCGTCGTTCGTCGGGCTGAGCGAGGTGCTGTTCGCCGTGCTGGGCGCCTGGTGGCTCGTGGCCCAGCGACCCACCGCCACACAGATCGTCGGCGGCGTGCTCGTCGTCGCCGCGATCGCGCTCATCCGCTGGGCCGAGCCACCCGAGACCGCCGAGCCACCCGAGACCGCCGAGCCACCCGAGACCGCCGAGCCACCCGAGACCGCCGAGCCACCCGAGACCGCCGAGCCACCCGAGCCACCCGGTACACGCACCGGTCAGTGACCCTTGAACGCCTCCGCCAACCACCAGGACGGCCCGTCGGAGGTGATCTTGGCGTCGAGCAGGATCGGCCGGTCCCGGGGCCCGGACAGCCATCCGTGCAGTGCGGCGAGGTCGGCGCGGGACCGGACGACCGCCCCGTCGCACCCGTACCCCCGCGCGATGGCCGCGAGGTCGGTGTCCGGGAACCGGACGGTGTCGTGGTCGGCGCCCGCGAAGTGGTGGAACTCCGCGCCGTAGCCGGCGTCGTCGTACAGGACGACGACCATGCCGAGCCCGAGCCGCACCGCCGTCTCCAGCTCCGCGATCCCCATGAGGAACCCGCCGTCGCCACACGCCGCGACGGCCAGACGGTCCGGACGCGCCAGCGCCGCGCCGATGCCCGTCGCGAGCCCCAGCCCGATCGACTGGAAGCCCTGGGTGAAGCAGAACCCGGCCTCGTCGGGCACCTGCAGGTAGGCCGACGGGTAGCCCATGAAGTTGCCGGAGTCCACGGCCACCGTGCGCTCGGCGGGCAGCAGCTCGTCGAGCGCGGCGGAGAGCAGCCGCGGGTCGATCCGCTCGCCCGGCACCTCGTCGGGTACCGGGTGCCGCGCGGCCCGCAGCTGCCGCCCGACCGCCTCGCTCCGGTACCCCTCGGACTTCCAGACGACCTCGAGCACGTCCCGCGCCGTCGCCCCCACGTCACCCAGCACACCGAGGGACACCGGGCGCTGCGCGCCGAGGGCTTCCGGGGTGTCGTCGACCTGCGCCAGCACGGCGTCGCGGACGAGCTCCCCGTGCCGAGTGGTCCACATCGTCAGCGACGCGCCCCAGGCCACGACCACGTCGGCGTCCGCGATCAACGACGCCGCGAGCCGGCCCGAGAAGCCTCCGGAGATGCCCAGCGACCAGGGCGACCCGGTGAAGAGCCCGTGCGCGACGGCGCTGGTCGCGAGCAGCGCCCCGCAGCGGTCGGCCAGCGCCTCGAGCTCCGCCCGCGCTCCGCGAGCACCACGTCCGGCGATGAACACCGGGCGCTGCGCACCGTCGAGCAGCTCCGCGAGCGCCGCCACCGACGCCGGATCGGGGCGCGGCGCCGCCCAGGTCGTCCGCGCCGGAACAGCGCCGGGCACGGCCTCGGCGGCCTGCACGTCCAGCGGCAGGTTCAGCACGACCGTGCGGCGCTGGTCGCGGCAGATCCCGTAGGCGCGCACGACGTCGGCCGCCGCCGACGCCGCCGTGTGCACCCGCTCGGGCACGGCCCCGACCGCGCGGGCCAGCGCGTCCTGGTCGACGCGGAAGTTGGACCGGACCGCCGCTCCCCCGGTCTCGGCCGCGAGCACCAGCAGCGGCGTGCGCGACTTCGCCGCCTCCGCGATCCCGGTCATCGCGTTGGTCAGCCCGCAGCCCTGGTGCACCGTGAGGACGCCGACCGAGCCGGACGTGCGGGCGTAGGCGTCGGCCATCGTCGCCGCGCCGCCCTCGTGCCGCGCGGCGGTGTAGGGCACACCCGCGTCCCGCAGCGCGTTCGTCACGTGGAAGTTCCCGCTACCGACCACACCGAACGCGCGCCCGACGCCGAGGTCCGCGAGCAGCGTCCCGACCCGGTCCGCGACGATCACGGCTCCACCAGCGCCAGCACCCGGGCCGGCGACCCCGAGCCCCCGACGATCGGCAGCGGCGAGACCAGGAGCACCGCGCCCGTCGCCGGGAGGCGGCCGAGGTTGCGCAGGCTCGTCAGGCCCCACCGGTGCGCGCCCATGAGGTAGTGGTGGCACGAGAACGGCGGGTCGAAGCCGCCCGCCGCGCCGGCGTCGGTGCCGACGGTCTCGACGCCGAACCCCGTCAGCGGCGACTCCTGGGCGATCCACCGGGCGCACTCCGCCGACACCCCCGGCGTGTGCGGGCCATCGGCGTCGGCGTTCACGAACTCCTCCTGCGTCCCGCCCCGCGCCTCCCAGCCGGTGCGGTACAGGAGCCATCCGCCCGCGGGGAGCGGGCCGTGCTCGTCCTGCCACGCCTCGAGGTGGGCGACCTCGAGCAGGAAGTCGGGGTCCTTCTCGACCTCCGCGGTCTTGTCGATCACCGCGGCCGGGGCGACGAGCGTCGACATCGGCACCTGGGAGACGTCCGCCCCGTCGCGCCCGGTGACCCAGTGGTTCGGGGCGTCGAGGTGGGTGCCCGTGTGCTCGCCGGTGTGGATGTCGTTCCAGTACCAGGCCGGCCCGCGGTCGTCGTAGCGCGAGAGCTCCTCGAGCCGGAACCGCGAGGTGTTCGCGAACGGCTCGGGCAGCTCGAGGATCGGCGTCGACTCCTGCAGCGGCGTGGTCAGGTCCACGACCTCGACGGCGCCGGAGCGCAGCGCGTCGGCGAAGGCGGTGAGCACGGACATGGTCATCTCCTCGGGCGGGCGCGACGGTCATCGGCAGCATCGCGCGCGGGACCGCTCGACACCATTGCCAGGCCCTCGTCGACGCGTTTAACTGGTAGCGCAATTAACGACCTTGTTCAGTGCGGGAGCACATGACCACCGACCGGCTCAGCTCGACCTTCGCCGCGCTCGCCGACCCCACCCGCCGCGAGATCCTCACGCTGCTGGCGCGGGGCGAGGCCACGGTCGGCGAGATCGCCGCGCAGTTCACGATCAGCCTGCCGGCGATCTCGCGGCACCTGCGGGTCCTCGAGCACGCCGGACTGATCACCCGCACCCGCGACGCGCAGTGGCGGCGCAACCGCCTGCAGGCCGAGCCGTTCGACGCCGCGATCAGCTGGATGCAGGAGCGGACCCGCACCTGGCACGACCGCCTGGACCGCCTCGACGCCCACCTGCACCGACGCGGGCCCGACGGTCCCGGACCCGACACCCCCGCGCCCGACACCCCCGCGTCCTGCACCCCCGCGTCCGACACCCCCACGCCCGACACCCCCGCGCCCGACCGAGCAGGAGACCACGATGAGCGAACCCACTGACGGCCACGTCCTCGTCACCCGGGTGTTCGACGCGCCCCGCGAGCAGGTGTTCCGGGCCTGGACCGACCCCGACGAGCTCGCGGCCTGGTACGGCCCCGAGCACGTGGAGGTGCCTCGCGACGGCATCCGCATCGACCTCCGCGTGGGCGGCCGCTACGAGATCACGATGCGCACGCCGCGCGGCGCGTTCCGCATCGGCTACGACATCGTCGAGCTCGTCGAGCCCCAGCTGCTGGTGCTGCGGTCGGACCCGATGCCCGAGATGGGCATGCCCGAGCCCAGCGTGCTGCGGGTCGAGCTCCACGACCACGGCCCGAAGACCCGGATGACCCTCAGCGACGGGCCCTACCCTGCGCCCGGCCGCGACGGCGCCGAGGCCGGCTGGAAGGCCGCCCTGACGAAGCTCGAGACCCGGGTCCGCTCCTGACGGTCGGGCCGGGCGCACCGGCACGACGGCCCGAGCTCACGCGGGCGCCGGCAGGTGCCGCCGGGAGTGGCGCAGGACGACGGCCATGCCGATCAGGGAGCAGGCCATCAGGCCGGTGAGAAGCACGGCGTAGCTCGCGACGGCGCTCAGCACGGCGAGGATCGAGGGCAGCAGGAAGCCCGAGTAGGCGAGCGCGTAGTAGATCCCGACGAGGGTCGGCAGCTCCGCGGGCCGGGCGAGGCGCTGCAGCTCGAGCAGCCCGGACACCATCGCGATCCCGTACGCGGCGCCCAGCACGAGCGCCGCGGCCAGGGCGACCACGGGCGAGCGGACCACCGCCACGACGACACTGACCCCGAGCCCCACCGCCATCGTCGCCATCCCGACGACGACGGCGCGGGCGCTGGTGAGGCGGTCGAGGCGCTTGGCCAGCGGCTGGATCGCCGCCCCGACGGCGAGGGTGCACACCGTGAGCAGCGTCGAGTACGCGAGGCCCCAGCGCCCGAGGTGGTCGCCGACGAGCTGCGGCATGACCGCGTAGGCGACACCGGCCGCGCCGAAGATCCACGGCGCCATCGGCGTCACGACCCGCCGGAAGCGCGGGTGGCGGTGGCCCCCCGCCGCGGGCGACGCCGGGGCACCCTCCCGCGTCTCGGGCAGGGACACCACGACGGCGAGCACGGCCGGCGCGACACCGACGTGCACGAGGTACGGGAGCACCGAGGGGGCCGGTCCCCACTGCGCGAGGGCGCCGGCCACCCCCGCCCCGGCACCGAACCCGACCGTCAGCCACAGCGCGCCCCGCCGGGCACCGAGCGCGCGCGAGTCGCCGTGGCGGGCCGAGAGCTCCGTGACCCAGGTGGACCCGACGCCCATCGCGAGCGCCACGCCGAGCCCGGTGACGAGGCGGCCGGCGGCGATCCAGCCGGTCCCGAGGTCGCCCAGCGAGAGCAGCAGGCTCGCGGCCAGCGACAGCACGACCCCGGTGATCATCACGGGCTTGCGCCCCCAGCGCCCCGACAGCCGGCCCGCGATCAGCAGCCCGGGCACCAGGCCGACGACGTATGCGCCGAGCAGGGCGTCGACGGCGACCACCGACAGCCCCGCCTCGCGGTACATGACGAGCAGGGGCGTGAACTGGTTGCCGCCCCACCCGCAGACCAGCACGGCCGCGGCGGCGCGGCGTCCGGGGTGCGTCATCGCCGGTGGGTCCCGTCGAGGTGCGCCCGGAGGGCCTCGGCGAACCCGGCGCCGTCGCCCGCCGCGATCGCCTCGATCAGCCCCCGGTGCTGCGCGATCACGACGGGCACGAGGTCGGGCGACGGGCCGAACGTGCGGATGCTCATGCGGCGCTGCCGATCGCCGAGCGTGGCGTAGAAGCGCGTGGTCAGCGCGTTGCGCCCGGCGTCGACGATCGCCCGGTGGAACTCCTCGTCGGCCTCGGCGAGGGCCGCGAGGTCCTCGGCGCGGGCGTGCGCCTCCTGCCGGTCGACGACGACCCGCAGCGCCGTCACGGCCGGCGGCACCTGGTCGGGCCGGCGCAGCAGGCGGCGCACCGCCGCCGTCTCGATCGCCTCGCGGGCGTCGAGGACGTCCTCGGCCTCCCCCGGCGGCACCGGCGCGACCACCGCACCGCGCTTGGGGATCAGGGTGAGCAGGTCCTCGGCCTGCAGGCGCAGGAACGCCTCGCGGACCGGCGTCCGGCTCACGCCGAGCCGGGTGGCGATGTCGCCCTCGCTGAACAGGTGCCCTCCGGGCAGCTCGCCGGAGAGCACGAGCTCCTTGGTCAGCTGGTAGGCGCGGTCGGCCGCGGGCTCGGCGGGAGGCACGCGGCCACCCTACGGCTTGGATTCAAGCTTGCATCTATGTACTCGATCACGGTCCTCGCTACTCGGGGACGGTGCGCAGAGAGGTGACCTGGAGACCGAGGGCCTGGAGCCGGGCGAGGACACCGTGCAGGTGGGCGTCGTCGACGATCTCGCCGTACATGACGGTCTCGGCCGGTGCGTCCTGGACGGTGAACTCGGTGAAGTCCGCGGCGACGTCGTCGGACAGCAGTCCCGCGACGCGGACCTCGTAGCGGGCGGGGCTCATCGCCGTTCTCCTCTCCGCGACCGGGCAGGAGGCCTCCGGTCACCGGACACCGCCCACCGTGGCCCCGCGCGCGGGGCCGGGCGTCATCCCTGACGGGTGAGCCCGGCGTCGCGCCGGTCACCGTCCGCGCGCGCCCGCACCGGACCGCGACGACCGCACGGCGCGACCGGCCCCGATCCGCCCGTCGCGGCCGCCCCGCGACCGCCGTGGTCGCACCGCCGGGGACGGCGGCGGACGATCTCACCCGCCACGAATGAGGCCGACGGTGAGGGGGCCCGCCACGCTGGGCCGTCGATCGGTCCTGCCCCCGACTGCGAGAGGCAGCGACATGACCCAGCCCGCCGGGCCCGCAGGCGAACCCCGGCCCCGCCGCATGCCCCTGACCGATTACGCCGCGATCACGGCGACGGTCCTGGTGGTGCTGCTCGCGGCCGGGGCGGCCTACGCCGCGCGGGGCGCGCTGCTGCTCGTGTTCGTCGGCTTCTTCCTGGCCGTCGGGATCGAGCCCGCGATCCGGGCCCTCGGCCGCCGCGGCGTCCGGCGCGGCCTGGCCCTCGTCCTCGTCGTCCTGGGCCTGCTGCTCGTCGTCGCGGGGCTGGTCGCGCTGATCGTGGTGCCCGCCTCGCGCCAGCTCGGGCAGCTCGCCGACCAGCTCCCGACCCTGCTCTCCTCGCTCGCCGACCGCCTCGGCGGGCGGCAGAGCACGACCGGTCAGGCCCTGGCCGACCCGTCGGCCCACCAGCAGCTGCAGGGTCTGCTCAGCGCGGCCGGCGACGTCCTCGCGACCTCCGCCGCCGCGGTGTTCGGCGTGCTCGGCGCCCTGCTCGGCGGCGTCTTCGCGACGGTGACGGTGCTCGCCCTCCTGGTGTACTTCACCCTCGCGATGCCCCGGATCCGCGCCGGGCTCGACCGGATGATCGGGCGGGACGACCGCATCGACACCGTCGACCAGGCGCTCGGACGCATCGGCGGCTACGTCTCGGGCCAACTGACCGTCTCCGGCATCGCCGGGGTCGCGGCGTTCGCGTTCTTCCTCGTCGCCGGCACGCCCTACCCGGCGCTGCTCGGCCTCGTCGTCGCCGTGCTCGACGCGATCCCGCAGGTCGGCGCCGCCCTGGCCTCGCTGGCGGGCATCGGCGTCGGCCTGTCGGTGAGCCTCGGCCTGGCCGTCGCCACCCTGATCTTCTTCTGCATCTACCAGGCGCTGGAGAACTACCTCATCGCGCCACGGGTCTTCTCCCAGGCGGTCGAGATCTCCCCGGCAGCGGCGTTCGTCGCCGTGCTCGTCGGCGGGTCGGTCGGCGGCCTGCTCGGCGCGATCACGGCGCTCCCCCTCACGGCCGCCGCCAAGGTCGTCTTCCGGCAGGTGGGCGCCGAGCGGCGCCGTGCCGCCGGCATCACGCCCCCGGACGCCGCTCCCCCCGGGACGGCGCCGAGCACGGATTCCGTCGGGACCTCGGAGGTCGACCATGGCTGAGAAGACGACAGGGCGGACCACGACCACGCCGTGGTGGCGCGCCGGGTGGGTGCTGCCGGTGGTGCTGCTCGTCCTCGCGGTGATCTTCGTGCTGGAGAACCGGGATCTGGTGAGCATCCGGCTCCTGATCCCGCTCGTCGTGATGCCGCAGTGGGCGGCGCTGACGATCACCCTCGTCATCGGCGTGATCGTCGGACTGCTCCTACGTCGCCGGCGCCGCTGACGCCTCTCGACACGGCGTGATCGTCCGGGCACGGTCGGTCCGTCGGGGCCTCGCGTGCGGAGCAGCCTCACCCCTCACACGGTGCATTGCGGCGTATGACCTGGTCACCGCAGCGTGATCGGCGTACAACACGAGATCTCCGGACCCCGGCCCGAGGCAGCGAGGGAGGGCCATGCCGCGCGCCAAGACCGCGGTGCCCCACGCCCCCGCGCAGCTCGTCGACCGCCCGGCCCTGCGCGAGGCCCTCGACGTGCCCGGTTCCGGCGCGCCGTGGCGCCCGGTGCTGCTCGTCAGCGCGCCCGCCGGGTACGGGAAGACGGCGACGGTCGCGAGCTGGGTCCGGGCCCGCCCGGACCTGGAGACGGCCTGGGTCTCGCTCGACGCCGCCGACCGCGACGAGGTGACGTTCTGGTCGTCGGTGCTGGCGGCCATCGCGACGTGCCCGTCCGTGCCGACCGCGAGCCCGCTGCGCGAGCCCGTCGCCGAGACGGCCGAGCCCGCCGCCGTGCGCGCCCGCGTCGTGGACGCGCTCGACGACCTGCCGGTGCCCCTGCGCCTGGTCCTCGACGACGTCCACGAGGTCCTCGGGAGCCCGACCGTCGACGGGCTGCGGGCGCTGGTGCGGCACCCGCTGCGCCGCCTCGTGCTGGTGCTGTGCAGCCGCGTCGACCCGCCGCTGGGCCTCGACCGCCTGCGCCTCGCCGAGCGCCTCAGCGAGATCCGGGCCGCGGACCTGCGGTTCAGCCCCGCCGAGACCGCGGCCCTGCTCGACCTCGAGCGCATCGAGCTGGCGCCCGACCGCATCGCGACCCTCGTCGAGCGCACCGAGGGCTGGCCCGCCGCGCTGCGCCTGGCGGCCCTGTCGCTGCGCAGCGCGCCCGACCCGGACGCCTTCGTCGCCGAGTTCGCCGGGGACGACCGGTCGGTGGCGGACTACCTCGTCGACGAGGTCCTCGCACGCCTGTCCGAGCGCGAGTACCGCGTGCTCGTGGCCACCAGCGTGCGGCACGTCGTCGCCGTCGAGGAGGCCGTGGCCCTGACCGGTGACCCGGGCGCGGCGGACGTGCTCGCCGACCTCGCCGCGGGCAGCGGGATGCTGACCCCGCTCGACCGCCACGGCGAGCAGTTCCACATCCACGAGCTGCTGCGCTCGCACATCCTCACCCGGCTGCGGCGCCGCGACCCCGAGCACCTCGCCGCGCTGCACCACCGCGCCGCCGCGTGGTGCGAGGACCACGACGACCCCGTGGGCGCCCTGCGCCACAGCGTCGACGCCGGCGACGACGACGCCACGGCGGACCTGCTGCGCCGCCGGGCCGCCGACCTCCTCGCCCGCGGGGAGCTCGCGGCCCTGACCGACGCCCTCGACCGGCGATCGACGGCCGGCGACGACCCGCCGCTCGACCTGCTGCGGGCCGTCGTCGCCCTGGAGACGGGCCGGCTCGACGCCGCCGACGAGGTCCTCGCGCACGCGGGGTCCCGCGGTGGGGACGCGGTGCTGCGGGACCTCGCCGACGCCCGCCGGGCCGCGGCACACGGCCGCCCCGGGGACGGCGCCGCCGCGGCGCGCCGCGTCGACCCCGACGCGATCACCGGGCCGGCGCTGCGCGGCCTGGCCCACGCCACCCGCGGCACCGCGCTCGCCACCGGCGACCCCGCGCAGGCCCGCCACGAGGCGTCGCGGGCGCTCGAGATCGCCGACCGGCACGGCCTGCCCTACCTCGCGCTCCAGGCCGAGTCGACCCTCGGCATCGCCCGCACCGCCGAGGGCGACACCCTCGCGATGGTCCGCAGCGCGTCCGCCGTCGTCGAGCGCGCCGCCCGGCACGGCTGGATGGACAGCCCGTGGTCGATCGCGGCCCTGGCGATCCTCGGCACCGCCGAGCTGCGCCGGGGCCGCCCCGCGCGCGCCCGGGAGCACGCCCTCCGCGCGCTGCAGGGCGACCCCGCGCGGTTCCCGGCCCTGCACGCCCTCGTGACCACCATCCTCGGGGCCGCCGAGTTCGACCTCGGGGACGCCCTGGGCGGGTGGCGCCGCATCCGGCACGCCCGGCTGACGGGCGACCCGGCCGCGCTCGACGACCACCAGGTCGCCTTCGCCGCCCTCCTCGAGCAGGAGGCGGCCTTCGCGCTCGGACGCGCCGCCGAGGCCCACGAGGCCGTCCGGGCCGTCGCCCACCGGCTCGCCGGCACCCCGGAGCTCGCGCTCCTCGAGGCCAGGGCGGCCTGGGTCACCGCCGGGGATCCCGGCGCGCGACGCCTGCTCGCCCCGGCTCTCGAGGGTGCGTGCCCGCCCGTGGTGCTCCCCGTCCTCGTCGAGGCTCCCCTGCTCGACGCCGAGATCGCCCTGTCCCGCGGGGAGCGGGCGACCGCCCGGCGCCGGGTGCGCGCCGCCCTCGAGGGCGCCGACCGGTACGGCGTGGTCCGCCCGTTGCACCACCTGGCGCCCGGGGTGCGCCTGTTCCTCGCCGAGCACGCGGGCTCGTTCGGCCGGGCGGACGCGCTCGTCGCGGACACCCTCGCGCTGCCCGCCGGCGCGGCCCGCCCCGAGCCCGCGGCGCTGACCGACCGCGAGCAGGCCGTCCTGGAGATGCTGCCGACACAGCGCTCGACCAGCGAGATCGCCGACGACCTCGCGGTCTCGGTGAACACCGTGAAGACCCACATCCGCGCGATCTACGCGAAGCTCCAGGTCGACAACCGCCGCCACGCCGTCACCCAGGCCCGGCGGCGCGGGCTGCTCGAGGCGGCGGACCTCGCCCGGGGTGGATGAGGCGTCACCGGCACGACCCGCCCGACGATCGACGCATGACGGAAGCGACGGTGGACCCCGGAATCCTGGCCGCGGCGCGGGCAGTGGAGGACCGCCTCCCGTTCGGCGACACCAGGGATCTCGAGGACGCGCGTCGCGGGCTGCTCGGATCCCGGAGTCCCGGCACCGTCCACGCGGACGACGGGCGTGTCGTCTGGAACGCCGATGCCTGGGCCGACGTGCTGGCCGGGCCGCGCCCGGACACGGTGCACCCCAGCCTGTGGCGACAGGCCCAGCTGGTCGCGCTGCACGGCCTCTACGAGGTCACCGACGGCATCTATCAGGTCCGCGGCATGGACCTGTCGAACATGACGATCGTCGAGGGCGACCGCGGCGTCATCGTCATCGACCCCCTGATCTCCACCGAGACGGCCGCGGACGGCCTGGCGCTCTACCGCGAGCACCGCGGCGACCGGCCGGTGACCGCGGTGATCTACACCCCCGGTGACCGCGGTGATCTACACCCCTGGTGACCGCGGTGATCTACACCCACAGCCACGTCGACCACTTCGGCGGCGTCCGGGGCGTCGTCTCCTGTGACGACGTCGCCTCCGGCCGCGTCCCCGTCCTCGCGCCCGAGGGCTTCGTCCACCACGCCGTCGCGGAGAACGTCTACGCCGGCGCCGCCATGAGCCGGCGCGCGGCGTACATGTACGGCGCCGCGCTGCCCGTCGGACCGGGCGGTCAGATGGGCGCGGGCCTCGGGATGACCACGTCCACCGGCACGGTCACGCTCATCCCACCGACCTGGGACGTCACGCACACCGGGCAGGAGGAGACGCTCGATGGCGTCCGGATCGTCGCCTGCTCAACCAGGGCTACGTCGGCGCCGAGATCGCCGAGATGCTGACGATGCCCGCCGGGCTCGAGAACGCGTGGAACGCCCACGGCTACTACGGCTCCATCAGCCACAACGTCAAGGCGGTCTACCAGCGCTACATGGGCTGGTTCGACGGCAACCCCGCCCACCTCTGGACCCACCCGCCGGAGGCGGCGGGGCGCCGCTACGTCGAGGCCATCGGCGGGCCGGACGCCGTGCTGGCCGCCGGGCGTCGCGCCTACGAGGAGGGCGACTTCCGCTGGGTCGCCGAGCTCGTCGGCCACCTCGTCTTCGCCGACCCCGGCAACACCGACGCCCGCGCGCTGCAGGCCGAGGCCCTCGAACAGCTCGGGTTCGGCGCCGAGAACGGCCCGTGGCGCAACTTCTTCCTCACCGGGGCCACGGAGCTGCGCGGGGGCGTGCTGGGGACGCCGACGACGACCGCGAGCCCGGACCTGATCGCCCAGCTGAGCCTCGACCAGCTCTTCGACTCGGTGGCGATCCAGGTCGACGGCCCCCGCGCCGGGGACCTGCGGCTGGGCGTCGACTGGACGGTCACCGCCGACGACGGCTCCGCCGAGCAGCACTGGACCCGTCTGCGCAACGGTGTCCTCGTGCACGGCCCGGGCAGCGGGCGGGACGCCGGCGACGCGCGGGTGCGGATCGGTCGCACCGCCCTGCTCGGGCTGATCGGCGGGCGTGTGGGGACAGAGGAGCTCGAGGCGTCCGGCGATCTCGTCGTCGCCGGTGTCCACGACGCCCTCCCGCGCCTGCTCGGCGTCCTCGACCCGCCCGATCCGGGCTTCGCGATCGTCACGCCCTGACCGCGGGGTCAGGCCAGGCGGACGACCGTGTTCCCGCCGGCGACCGCGGGGTCGTGACCCGGCACCACGATCCCGTCGGGGCCCGCCAGCTCGCGGAGCCGGTCGAACGCCGCGTGCACGTCCGGGACCGAGTGCAGGATCGGTGGCGGGTGGTCGGCGTCGAGGTTCTCGGCGAAGTGGGCGGCGTCGGAGGCGAGGACGACGGGGCCGGCCGCGGTGCGCACGCGCACCACCTGCATGCCCGCGGTGTGCCCGCCGACGTGGTGCACCTCCAGGCCCGGCACGACCTCGACCGACCCGTCGACGAGGTCGAGCCGGTCGCGCGCCCGGCCGGTGAGGTGCTCGACGTCCGCCCGGGACACCAGCCACTGCTCGCGCCGGATGCGGGCGGCGACCGGGCCGGTCCAGTAGGCCAGCTCCGCACGCTGCACCACGAACCGGGCGGCGGGGAACGCGGCGACCGTGCCGGTGTGGTCGTAGTGGAGGTGGGTCAGGACGACGTGGCCGACCTGCGCGGGGTCGACGCCGAGCGCCGCGAGCCCGTCGACCGGCGAGCCGTGGAACACCAGGCCGTCGATCGGTGCGGGCCGATCGGGGTCGATGCCGGCGTCGACGAGGACGGTGTGCTCCCCGTCGGTCGCGAGCCAGACGGAGTAGGCGGTCGGGTGCGGCTCGTGCGAGCGCGCGTCGTGGCCGAGGAAGTGCTGGCCGCGGACCCCGGGCCGGCTCGCGAACCGGATCGCGTGGACGGCGAAGGTCACGCGGACGAGCCCGCGGGCGCCTCCGCGTGCGGCCGCGGCACCGGGCGCACGCCGAGGTCCTCGGTCGGCGTGCGGTAGTAGTCGCGCCCGGTGGCGACGGCGACGATGTTGAGCAGGCACACGGCGGCCACGAAGCCCGCCACGGCCGGCCAGTTGCCGCCGTCGTCCCCGGCCAGCGCCGCGGCGATCGAGGGCGCGAAGCCGGCGACGGCGAAGCCGATCTGCGTCCCGATGGCGACGCCGGAGAGCCGCACGCGCGCCGGGAACATCTCGCCGTAGAAGGCGGGCCAGACGCCGCCGGTGGCGCTGTTGCCCAGCCCGAAGACGAGGATGCCGAACACGAAGATCCAGACGTAGCTGCCGGCCGAGATCGCGTAGAGGTAGCCGACCATCGTCACGGCCATCCCGATCGAGCCCGCGAGGAAGACGGGCTTGCGGCCGATCCGGTCGCCCAGCACGCCGAAGGCGGGGATGACGACGATCGCGACCAGGTTGGCGACGACGCCGACCCACAGCATCGCGGTGCGCGAGAGCCCGACGTCGTTCACGGCGTAGGACAGCGCGTAGACGGTGAAGATCGTGCTGACGGTGGCGATGGTGGCCGCGCAGACGACACGGACCACCGACCCGAGGTGCTCGCGCAGCAGCACCGCGATGGGCGCGCGGGCCGTCTCGCCGCGCTGCTCCTGCTCGGTGAACACCGGCGTCTCGTCGAGGGTGCGGCGGATGAGGAGCCCCGCGACCACGACGACGGCGCTGAGCCAGAACGGCAGGCGCCAGCCCCAGCTCAGCAGGTCCGGCGTGGGCAGCGCGGCGACCGGCAGGAAGATCGCCGTCGCCAGGACCTGCCCGAACTGGGTGCCCCCGAGGGTCCAGCTGGTGAAGTAGGCGCGCCGGTGCGGCGGGGCGTGCTCCAGGCTCGTCGACGAGGCACCGGCCTGCTCGCCGCCGGCGGAGAAGCCCTGCAGCAACCGCAGGGAGACGAGGATGATCGGAGCGGCGACGCCGATCGAGGCATACGTGGGCAGGCAGCCGACCGCGAACGTCGCGACGCCCATGAGCAGCACCGTCGCGACCAGGATCCGCTTGCGCCCGAACCGGTCGCCGAGGTGGCCGAGCACGGACGCCCCGACCGGCCGCGCGAGGTAGCCCGCGCCGAACGTGGCGAGCGCGAGCAGCGTGCCGGTCGCCGGCTCGGAGCCGGGGAAGAACAGCTTGTTGAACACCAGCGCGGCGGCCGTGCCGTAGATGAAGAAGTCGTAGTACTCGAGCGCGCTGCCGATCCACGCCGCGAGGGCGGCCTTGCGGGGCTGGGCAGGAGGTGCTGCCTGCGGTGCGGTCACGGGCACTCCCTCGGCACGTCTATGTACCAACTAGTTACGTACCGGATGGTGAGTTGGCGCGCACCGCCGTGTCAAGCGACCCCGGTCAGGTGCGGCCGACGTGCGCCGTCAGGTACTCCACGACGAGGTCGCCGACCATGCGCCGGTAGTGCTCCCGCCGGGCCGGGTCGAGCAGGTCGCGATCGAAGACGGCGGAGAACGTGTGGCGGTTGGCGAGACGGAAGATGCAGAACGCGCTGATCACCATGTGCACGTCGAGGGCGTCGACGTCGGCGCGGAACAGCCCCGAGACCCGCCCCCGCTCGAGGATCCCGCCCAGCACGTCCACGGCCGGGGCCGCCAGGCCGGCCAGCGCCTCGGACTGTCGTAGGTGCTCGGCGCGGTGGATGTTCTCGATGGCCACGAGCCGCACGAAGTCGGGGTGCGACTCGTGGTGGTCGAAGGTCAGCTCGGCCAGCGCCCGCAGGGCCCGGGCCGGGTCGAGATGGTCGACCGCCAGCTCGGACTCGAGCGCCCGGATACCGGCGTAGGCGTGCTCGAGCACCGCCAGGTAGAGCCCGCGCTTGCTGCCGAAGTAGTAGTAGATCATCCGCTTGGTGGTGCGGGTGCGGTCGGCGATCTCGTCGACGCGGGCCCCGGAGAACCCGTGGTCGGCGAACTCCGTGGTGGCGACCGCGAGCAGGTCGGCGCGGGTGCGCGCGGCGTCGCGCCGGCGCTCGGCCGTGTCCACCGCGCGGTCCTCTCCGGTCACCACACCGACCCTAGGCGGCTTCGGGACGGCGGATCGCACCCATGGATTATGAACCAACTAGTACGTACGCTGCGAGCCGTGGCACCTGTCGTCGACGCACGCCTCGTCCGCACCGGGCTGATCGGCGCCGGCATCGGACCGTCGCTGTCCCCGGCGCTGCACGAGCGCGAGGCCCGCGCCCTCGGGCTGTCGTACCGCTACACCCGCTTCGACCTCGACGAGCTGGGCGCCGCGCCCGCCGACGTCGGCGCCGTGCTCGCCCGGGCCCGCGCGGACGGCCTGCGCGGGGTCAACGTCACCCACCCGGTCAAGCAGCACGTCCTGCCCCACCTCGACGCGCTCTCCACGGACGCCGCGGCGATCGGCGCGGTGAACACCGTGGTGTTCGACGGCGGGCGCGCGGTCGGGCACAACACGGACTGGTCGGGGTTCGCCGCGGCGCTCGAGGCGGGGCTTCCCGGCGCCGCCCACGGCGACGTCGCGCTGCTCGGCGCCGGCGGGGCGGGCGCGGCCGCGGCGCACGCCCTCCTGACCGGCGGCGCCCGCGTCGTCCACGTCCTCGACGTCGACCACGACCGCGCCCACACCCTGGCCGCCCGCCTCGCCGCGACCTTCGGCGCCGGACGCGCCACCGCCGTCGCGATCGACGCGGTCGGCGACGTGCTGACCCGCGCCGACGGGCTGGTGCACGCCACCCCGACCGGGATGGCCGAGCACCCCGGCCTGCCCGTCCCCCCGGCGGTGCTGCACCCCCGGCTCTGGGTCGCCGAGATCGTCTACCGGCCGCTGCACACCGAGCTGCTCCGGGTGGCATCCGGGGTCGGCGCCCGGACCCTCGACGGCGGCCTCATGGCCGTCCACCAGGCCGCCGACGCCCTGCACCTGTTCACCGGGCGGCACCCGGACACCGCCCGGATGCGGCGTCACCTGGCCGAGCTGGTCGCTGACACGGCGCCCACCACCGAGCCCACCACCGAGCCCCGGGAGGACCCCCGTGCCGGCTGACCCCCGCACCGCCGTCGCGACCGTCTGCCTCTCGGGCGCCCTCGACGACAAGCTGGCCGCCGCCGCGACCGCGGGCTTCGACGGGGTCGAGATCTTCGAGCCCGACCTCGTGGCCTCGCCGATGTCGCCCGGCGAGGTGCGGCTGCGCTGCGCCGACCTCGGCCTGTCGATCGACCTCTACCAGCCCTTCCGCGACCTCGACTCGACCGACGAGGCCCGGCTCGCCGCGAACCACCGCCGCGCCGAGCACAAGTTCGAGGTCATGCGCGCCCTCGGCACCGACACGGTGCTGGTGTGCTCCTCGGTCGGCGCGGACGCCGTCGCCGACCCCGATCGGCTGGCCGCCCAGCTCCACGGGCTGGCCGACCGGGCGGCCGAGCGGGGGCTCCGGTTGGCCTACGAGGCCCTCGCCTGGGGCCGGCACGTCAACACCTGGGACGCGTCGTGGGACGTGGTCCGCCGCGCCGACCACCCGGCGCTCGGGCTCTGCCTCGACAGCTTCCACGTGCTCTCCCGCACGAGCGAAATCGACGGGATTGCGGACGTCCCCGGCGAGAAGATCTTCTTCCTGCAGCTCGCCGACGCGCCCGTGCTCGCGATGGACGTCCTGCAGTGGAGCCGCCACCACCGGCTCTTCCCCGGCCAGGGCGGCTTCGACCTGTCGCGCTTCCTCGCCGCCGTGCTGGGCGCGGGCTACCGCGGCCCGCTCTCGCTCGAGGTGTTCAACGACGTCTTCCGCCAGGCCGACCCCGTGCGCACTGCCGCCGACGCGCACCGGTCACTGCTCGCCCTCGCCGAGGCCACGGCCGCCCGGGGCGCGGGCACCGACCCGGTCGGCGGGCCGGCGCCCGCGGTCGAGGGCACGGCGTTCGTCGAGATCGCGACCGGCGGCGCCGAGCCCGCCCTCGACGACACCCTCGCCGCCCTCGGCTTCGCCCGCACCGGGCACCACCGCACCAAGCCCGTCGACCGGTGGGAGCAGGGCAGCGCCCGCATCCTCGTCAACCGCTCCGGGGAACGGTCGACGGCCGTCGGCGCGCTCGCCGTCGAGTCCGCCGACCCGTCCGCGGCCGCCCGCCGCGCGGCCCGTCTCGGGGCGCCGCCGCTGCCCCGCTCGCGCGGGCCCGCCGAGGCCGACCTCCCCGCCGTCACCGCACCGGACGGCACGGCGCTGTTCTTCTGCCGGCCGGGGGTCGACGCCGACTGGGCGGGCGACTTCCGCGCGACCGGGGAGACCGACGAGGTCGGGGCGGGCATCGGCGTCCGCGCGATCGACCACGTCGGGCTCGCCCAGCCCTTCGACCACTTCGACGAGGCGACGCTGTTCTACCGCGCGGTCCTCGGGCTGACGCCCGGGAGCGCGGGCGAGTTCGCGGCCCCCTTCGGCCTCGTCCGCAGCCGCGCTCTCGCCGACCCGGCCCGTCGCGTCCGGCTGGCCCTGACGGTCTCGCTGCTGCGTCGCGGCGAGTGGGCGCCCGGCGTCCCCGAACCGCAGTACGTGGCGCTCGCGGTCGACGACGTGCTCGCCGCGGCCCGCGCCGCGCGCGAGGCCGGGGCGCCCCTGCTCGCGATGCCCGACAACTACTACGACGACCTCGCCGCCCGCGTCGACCTCCCGGCCGACCGGCTCGCGGCGTACCGGGAGCTCGGCGTCCTGCACGACCAGGGCCCCGACGGCGCCTACCTGCAGGTCTGCACCGAGGTCCTCGCCGGGCGCATCTTCGTCGCCCTCGTCCAGCGCCTCGGCGACGACGACGGGTACGGCTGGGCCGACGCCCCGGTGCGCATGAGCGCCCACCGCCGGCGGCGCCTGGCCCGCCGCGCGGTCACGCCGGTCTCGCCGACCCCGCCGTCCCACCCGGCGGCCGCGGCGCGTTGAGGTGCAGCCCGACGCCGAGCATGCGCAGGCCGAAGCACGCGCCCGCGGCGAGCAGGGCCACGAGCAGGCCGGTGAGCCCCAGCCGGGCGGCGACCGCCACGATCCCCGCGCCCACCAGCGCGGGGATCGCGTACAGCTCGCTCGAGAGCACGGTCGGCACCCGGCGGACGAGCACGTCCCGGAGCGTCCCGCCGCCGACCGCCGTGATCGCACCCAGCAGGACCGCCTGCCCGAGCCCGGCGCCGAGGTCGAGCGCGCGGGTGGTCCCGGTGACGGCGAAGAGGCTCAGCCCGAGAGCGTCGAAGACGGTGACCGCGAGGGCGACACGCTCGAGCTGGCGGCTCAGCGCGAAGGCCACCAGCCCGCCGACCGCGGCGACGACGAGGTAGCGCCAGTCGCTGAAGGTCGCCGGCGGCAGCGCCCCGAGCAGGACGTCGCGCAGGATGCCGCCGCCCAGCGCGGTGATCATCGCGAGGGTCACGACGCCGACGATGTCCAGGCGCGCCGCCCGCACCGCGGTCATCGCGCCGTTGAGCGCGAAGGCGACCGTGCCCGCGAGGTCGAGGACGAGGGCCGTCACTTGATCTTCCGCATCGGGAGGTGGGAATCGATCTTCGCCAGGCCTGTCGCGCGGCTGAGCCGGTCGACGACGAAGGACTCGTAGGCCTCGAGGTCCCGCGTCGCGACGCGCATGACGTAGTCGGGCAGGCCGAACATGCGCCAGAGCTCGACGACCTCCTCGAACGCCGACACCTGCTCCTCGAACGCGAGGAAGGCGTCGCGGTCCTTGGCCACCAGGTCGACGTTGACCAGGACCTCGAAGCCCCGGCCGTCGAGCGCGGGGTCGATCATGGCGCGGTACCCGGTGATCACCCCCTCGTCCTCGAGCCGCCGGACCCGCCGCAGGCACGGCGCCGGGGTGAGCCCGACCCGTTCGGCGAGGTCGACGTTCGACTGGCGCGCGTCCACCCGCAGGGCGGCGATGATTGCGCGGTCGATCGTGTCCACGCACGGATCGTGCCACAGCCAGCGATGGAGCCACCCGGATTCGCCATCGCGTGGCGCCGCGACCGGCCTAGCATTGCCGGCGTGCTCGCCCCAGGACACCGCTCCGACCTCCGCGCCGCCGCCGGCGACGTCGCCGGGGTGGGGGCGGGCATGTTCCTGCTCGGCACGAGCTTCGGGCTGGTGGTGGTCGGCTCCGGGCTGGCCTGGTGGTGGGCGCCGGTCTTCAGCGCCGTCGTCTACGCCGGGTCCCTGGAGTTCCTGCTGGTCACGCTCGCCGTCGCGGGGACGCCGCTGGCCGCCGTCGCCCTCACGACCCTGCTGGTCAACGGGCGGCACGTGTTCTACGGCCTGTCGTTCCCCCTGCACCGCGTCCGGGGCCGGCTCGGCCGCGCGTACGCGGTGTTCGCGCTCATCGACGAGGCCTACGCGCTGACCACCGCCCGGCCCGCCGAGGCGTTCTCGAGCGGGCGGATCCTGTGGTCGCAGGCCCTGCTGCAGGTGTCCTGGGTGAGCGGCGGGCTCGTCGGCGCGCTGGCCGGGGAGCGCTTCTCGCTGCACGTGCCCGCGCTCGCGTTCCTGTTCACCGCGCTCTTCGTCGTCCTGGCCACCGAGGCCACCGTGGCCGGGCGCGAGGCCGCGGGCCCGCTGCTCGCCGTCGCCTGCGCGCTGGTCGCCCGGCTCGTCGCCCCCGGCGAGATGCTGCTCGTGGCGATGGCGCTGTTCGTCGCGGTGCTGCTGGTGCGCTACCGGGCGACCGAGGTGCGCCGTGCCTAGCACCGGCTACCTGGTCGCGGTCGTCGCGGTCGCCGCCACGATCACCCTCGCCCTGCGCGCGGCCCCGTTCGCGGTGCTCGGCCGCCTGCGCTCCTCGCGGCTCGTGGCCCACCTGGGCCGCCACCTGCCCGCCGGGGTGATGCTGATCCTCGTCGTCTACCTGCTGCGCGACCTGCCCGTCGACCGCCCGCTGCTCGTCGCCCGCGAGCTCGTCCCGGTCGCCGTCACCGTCGCCGTGCACCTGTGGCGCCGCCAGGCCCTGCTCAGCATGGCGGCGGGCACGGTCACGTACGCGATCGCGCTCACCCTGGTCCCCGGCTGAGGTGCGTCCCGCCGCGACGAGGAGGATGATGGTTGTACCGACAACCATCGTCGAAGGAGTCCGATGACCGAGGCCGGTCGCCGTCCGCTGCTGCAGATCATCGTCGCGAGCACGCGACCCGGACGGGTGGGCGAGCCGATCGCGCGCTGGTTCGCCGAGTACGCCCGCGAGCACGGGGCGTTCGACGTCGAGATCGTCGACCTCGCCGACGTCGACCTGCCGATGTTCGCCGAGCCCGAGCACCCGCGCTTCGGGCGCTACACGCTCGACTCGACGAAGGCGTTCAGCGCGATCATCGCCCGCGCCGACGCGTTCGCGATCGTGCACCCCGAGTACAACCACAGCTACAACGCCGCCCTCAAGAACGCCCTGGACCACCTCAACCAGGAGTGGGCCGGCAAGCCCGTCGCCCTCATCGGCTACGGCGGCGTCGCGGCGGGCGCCCGGGCCGCCGAGGCGCTCTGGCCGGTGCTCGTGGGCCTGCGCATGGTGCCGGTCGCGGCCACCGTGCCGATCCCGTTCGCGGCGAAGAACGTCTCCGGGGAGGGTGACGCGCGCGTCTTCGCCCCGGCCGCGGAGACCGAGACCGGCGGCAAGGCCGCCCTCGACGGCCTCACCGAGTGGATCGGCACGCTGGGACTGCGCGGGTCCCGCTGACGGTCACCGGGCGAGCGTCGGGAACTCCTCGAGCCCCAGGACGCGCAGCAGGTCGAGACGCTCGCGGGTCGTCGCGTCGGCGGGCGTGAGCACGACCATCTGCTGGCGCTGGTCGGGGGTCACGAGCGTCTCGCAGTCCATCACCAGCTCGCCGACGCGCGGGTGCACCAGCGTCTTGCGGTCGGCGCGGCGCACCGCGACCTCGTGGTCCGCCCAGCGTCGGCGGAAGTCGTCGCTCGCGGCCCGCAGGCGCTCGACCAGGCCGCCGACGGTCGGGTCGTCGGAGCGCCGCCCGGCGGTGGCCCGCAGGTCGGCGACCAGCTCGCGGGAGTGGCGCTCGACCTCGTCCGGTGCGTGGGACGCGCGCACGTCGGGCTCGGTGAACCAGCGGTACGCGAGGTGGCGCCGGTCGCCGGTGTATCCGGTGTGCTCGCCCGCCACGAGCACCGACGCCCGGTTCTGGGCGAGGACCTCGCCGAGGTCGGAGAGCACCATCGCCGGGGTGTCGAGCAGGTCGATCATGCGTACGAGACCCGCCCGCGCCAGTCGCGCCGTCCCGTCCGCCGGGGGCGCCGGGTGCCCGGCGAGGTGGAAGAGGTGGGCGCGCTCGTCCTCCGACAGACGCAGCGCCCGGGCCAGCGCGGCGAGCAGCTGCGTCGAGGGCCGGCTGCCGCGGCCCTGCTCGAGGCGCACGACGGAGTCGGTCGACATGCCGGCGAGCAGGGCGACCTCCTCGCGGCGCAGGCCGGCGGTGCGACGCCGCGGCCCGTCGACCAGGCCGACCTCCGCCGGGCGGATCGCCAGCCGGCGCCGGCGCAGGAAGTCGGCGAGCTCGTCGCGCTGCATGCCCCGACGATCCCCCGCCGGCGGCGCCCGATCCAGGGAGAGCCGCTCCCCCGATGAACGCTCCTCTCCCGGCCCCGCGCGGACGGGCGCACGGTGGACAGCAGTGATCACCGAGCACGAGGAGGACCGATGAGGACGCGACGACTGGGGAGCACCGGGCCGGCCGTGGGCGCGCTGGGCCTGGGCGCGATGGGCATGTCGCCCGGGGCCTACGGGGAGCCCGATCGCGCGGAGGCGATCGCGACGGTGCACGCGTCCCTGGACGCGGGGATGACGCTGATCGACACCGGCGACTTCTACGCCATGGGCCACAACGAGATGCTGCTCGGCGAGGCCCTGCGCGGCCGGGACCGCGACAGCTACACGCTGAGCGTCAAGTTCGGGGCGCTGCGGGGACCGGGCCACGTCTTCAGCGGGCAGGACAACCGACCGGCGGCCGTGAAGAACTTCCTGGCCTACTCGCTGCAGCGCCTCGGCACCGACCACGTCGACGTCTACCGCCCCGCGCGGCTCGACCCGGCGGTCCCGATCGAGGACACCGTCGGCGCGATCGCCGAGATGGTCGAGGCCGGCCACGTCCGGCACATCGGGCTCTCCGAGGTCGACGCCGCGACGATCCGCCGCGCCCACGCCGTGCACCCGATCAGCGACCTGCAGATCGAGTACTCGCTGCTCTCCCGCGCCGTCGAGGCCGACGTCCTGCCGACGCTGCGCGAGCTCGGCATCGGGCTGACCGCCTACGGTGTCCTCGGCCGCGGCCTGATCTCGGGGCACTGGACGACCGGGCGGACCGCCCCCGGCGACCTCCGCGGCGCCACCCCGCGGTTCGCCGACGGCAACGTCGAGCACAACCTGGCGCTCGTCGAGGCCCTGCGCGAGGTCGCGGCGAGCACGGGCTGCACGGTCGCCCAGCTCGCCATGGCGTGGGTCGCCGTCCAGGGCGACGACATCGTGCCGCTGGTCGGCGCCCGGACCCGGACGCGGCTGGACGAGGCCCTGCCCGCGGCGGACCTGGAGCTCACCGCGGACGACCTCGCCCGCATCGAGGACGCCGTGCCCGCCGGGTCGGCGCGCGGCGACCGCTACCCCGCGGCGTTCATGGCGAGCCTGGGCGTCGGGAACTGACCTCGGCTCAGGCGCTGCGGGACCGCGGTGCCGGCGGGGCGCACCGGGCCGTGAGGTCGTCGATCGACAGGCCCAGCTCCGTGCACAGGGCGGCGACGGTGAAGAACGCCGGCGTCGGCACGCGGCCGCTCTCGATCTTGCGCACCGTCTCGGGCGAGACCCCGGCGGCCGCGGCGACGGAGGTCATGCTGCGTGGCCCGCGGGCGGCCCGGAGCACCTGACCGAGTCGTTGGCCCCGCTCGTGGTCCTCCCCGGACAGCGGCACGCGCACCATGGTCGTGATACTAATACCGGTATAACTATCCCGACCATGGAGCGAGCCACGTGATCGAGCTCAAGTCGCCCGCGGAGATCGAGCGGATGCACGAGGCCGGCCGCTTCGTCGCGCAGGTGCTCTCCGCGCTGTCCGCGCGCGCCGAGGTGGGCGTGAACCTGCTCGACCTCGAGCAGCACGCCCGCACGATGATCCGCGAGCGCGGCGCCGAGTCCTGCTACTGGGACTACGCGCCGTCCTTCGGGCGCGGCGCGTTCCGCAACGTCGTGTGCCTCTCGGTGAACGACGCCGTGCTGCACGGCCTGCCGCACGACTACGTGCTGCGCGACGGCGACGTGCTGACGATGGACCTCGCCCTCGGGATCGACGGATGGGTGGCCGACTCCGCGGTCACCGTCATCGTCGGCACCCCCGCCGAGGACGACGTGCGCCTGGTCCGTGCGAGCGAGGAGGCGCTCGAGGCGGCGATCGCCGCGGCGCAGCCCGACGCGAAGCTCGGCGACGTCTCGGCGGCGATCGGGGCGGTCGCCGCCCGTCACGGCTACCCGGTCAACCTCGAGTTCGGCGGGCACGGGCTCGGGCGCACGATGCACGAGGACCCGCACGTCCCCAACGACGGGCGCCCCGGACGCGGGCTGCGGCTGCGGCCCGGCCTGACGCTCGCGCTCGAGCCCTGGTTCGCCCGCACCACCGGCAAGATCGTCTACGACCCCGACGGCTGGACCATCCGGTCGGCCGACGGCTCGCGGACCACCCACTCCGAGCACACGATCGCGATCACCGGGGACGGACCGCGCGTGCTGACCCGGCGGGAGGAGCCGGTCGCGAGTTGACGCCCCCGCGCGCCGCGGACCAGGCTGATCACCCGACGGCCGGCGGCGAGGAGGGGTCCGGGTGGAGCGGGAGGTCGAGCCGCCGCAACGCCCGGCCGTGCGGTGGCTGTCGCCGGTGGAGCTGGCCCGCACCGGGATCGAGGTCGCGATCGCCGGCGTCGTCACCGCGTACTCCGACAAGCGCGACGTCATGTCCGGCACGACCTTCACCCAGGAGCCCGCGGCGTTCACCGCGGCACCGGGCGAGGAGTTCTGGCTGGACTTCCTCGCCGACACCGGAGACGGCTTCGCCCCCACGTGCACGGTGGCCACGCTGCTGGGCCGGCCCGCCCTCGAGGTCGACGGCCACGACCTGCCGCGCGGCCGTCTGCTGCTGCTCGGCGGCGACGAGGTCTACCCGGTCGCCGGGGTGCGCGCCTACGAGGAGCGCCTCGAGGCCCCGCTGACCGGCCAGTTCGTCCCCGGCGCGGAGCAGCCGACCGTCCTCGCCATCCCCGGCAACCACGACTGGTACGACGGGCTCACCGCGTTCCTGCGCGTGTTCTGCCAGGGCCGCGACCTCGCCGCCTGGCGCACGCAGCAGCGTCGCTCGTACTTCGCGGCCTCGCTGCCCCACGGGTGGTGGGTGCTCGCGATCGACATCCAGCTCGACACCTACATCGACGCCACCCAGCTGGAGTGGTTCCGGGCCGTCGTCGACAGGATGAGCCCCGGCGACCGGATCATCCTGTGCACCGCGACCCCCGCCTGGTACGGCGCGGAGGCGGGCTCCGAGCACGCGATGGACCGGCTCGCGTTCTTCCTGCGCGAGATCCTCGCGGGCCACGACCACCCGGTGCGCCTCGTGCTCACCGGCGACACCCACCACTACGCGCGGTACGCGCTGCGGCGCCCCGGCAGCACGGCGGATCCGGACGACGAGGAGCAGGTGCTCGTCACCGCGGGCCATGGCGGGGCGTACACGTCGGCGACGCACTTCCTCGAGCCGGCGCTCGACGTCACCACCGACCTCGCCGACCCCGGCCCCCACCGCTCCCACACCACGCACCGCTACGAGCTCGGCCCGCGCGTCTTCCCCACGGCGCGCGAGTCGCGGCTCGAGGCGTGGCGGGTGCTCTACCGCCTGCCGTGGCGCAACGGGGCGGCTCTCCTGCTGCTGCTCGCGGTCCTCCAGGGCCTGGTGATCGTCCCGGCGGTGCTCGGCCTGCGCATCCTGGTCGGCGTCGGCGCGGTCGTCGTGGCCGGCGTGTGCTTCGGGCTCGTCGCGCCGCAGCGCCCGGGCGCGCCCCGCAAGATCCTGTTCACCGCGCTGCTCGCGCTGCCCGAGCTGATCGTCGCGGGGGTGTCGGTGTGGGTCGCCCGCGCCCTCGGCGGCGCCCTGGCCGCCACGGCCGTCGTGCTCGTCGCGGGCCTCGTGGCGAGCGTCGTCCTCGCCGCGTTCTTCCTCGCCTACGGGCGCTGGACCAACCGCAACGAGCTGTTCGCCGCCCAGAGCATCGAGGACCACAAGGGCTTCCTGCGCCTGCGCATTGCGCCCGACGGCACGCTGACCGTCTACGCCCTCGGCGTCGAGCGCGTCCCGCGGCGCTGGCGGTGGTCGGCGGGCGCGACCCCGCGCTGGAGCACCGAGCAGAACTGGTCGGTGCACCTCGTCGACGAACCGTTCGTGCTCGACCCCCGCCAGTCCCTCGCCGAGGAGGCCAGACCTCGTGATCTTCATCGTGATCAGCATCGACGTGCGTCCCGAGAAGCGTGACGACTTCCTGGCCGGGGTGACGCGCTACAGCGCCCAGGTCCGCGAGGAGCCCGGGAACCTCCACTTCACCTGCTACGAGAGCGTCGAGCAGGGCGACGAGTTCGTCGTCGTCGCGAACTACGCCGACCAGGCCGCCGGCGAGGCCCACGTGTCATCCGAGCACGCGCAGTGGTTCTTCGGCTGGCTGCCCTCGGTCGTGTCGCGGGTCCCGACGATCGTCTACCAGGAGCTGCCGGCCGGGGTCGGCTGGAGCGAGATGGGCGAGGTCGCCGCGCACATGTGACCCGGCGGCGGTGTCGGCGCTGGCGGGCGATGCACCAGGATCGCGCGGGTGGGCGACGAGCGGGTGGGGCTGGTCCTGTCGGGGGCGGCGGCGCGGGGTCCGTACCAGGCCGGCGCGCTGTCGGTGCTGGTCCCGGCGCTGCGGGAGCAGGGGCGGGAGCCCGTCGTGCTGCTCGGCACGAGCTCGGGCGGCATCTCCGCGACGCTGCTCGCGCAGTTCGCCGACACCGGGGACGACGCCGGCCAGCACGTCGCGGACGTGTGGACCGGCTTCGGTCAGGTCTTCGACAACCCCGTCCTCGACGACGCCGGGCTGCGGGTGGTCGGGCGCGCGTTCCTGGCGGGCAGCCCGTGGGAACGCCTCGTCGGGCCGGTGGCGTCGCTGCTCGACACCGCGCCGCTGCGCCGGCACGCTGAGGAGATCTTCGACGCGGACCGCGTGGCGGCCCACGTCCGCGCCGGCCGGCCCGAGACCCTCGCCGTGGCGGCGACCGTGTGCCCCACCGACGGCGCCGCGGCCCGCTCGCGGCTGTTCCTGCTGGGCCGCGAACCCGTCCGCCCGCCCGACGACCCGGCCGTCGACGTCGCCGCGGTCGACCGGATCGACCTGTCGCACGTCCTCGCCTCGGCCGCGATCCCCGTGGCGTTCCCCCCGGAGTACGTCGCCGAGCCGCCGCGGTTCCGTGGGTACTACGTCGACGGCGGCGTGCGGCTCAACGCGCCCGTCGACGCGGCGCTCGCCTGCGGCGTGACCCGGCTGGTCGTGGTGTCCGGGCACTCGGTCGGCCCGCCGCCGTCGCCGACGCCGGTGGACGCCGGGTCCCCGCCACCGGACACCGCGGCGACCGCGGCGCTGTCGGTGCGCGCCGTGCTCACCGACGGGCTCGCCGACGACCTGCACGCGCTCGGCCTGCGCAACCGCTGGCTCGAGGGCGTCGCGGACGTCCTGCCCGAGGACCGCAGGCCGTACCCCCGCGTCCCGTACCTGCTGGTCGCTCCGCGGGACGGCCAGCTCGCCCGGCTCGCCGCCGACACGTTCCGGCCCTCGGCGCTGCCGCTCGATGCGAACTCCGCGGTCGGGCGGCTGCTCGACGCGCTCGGCGACGGCCTCGGCCGCGACGAGCTGCTCAGCCACATCCTCTTCGACGGCGAGTACGCGAAGCAGCAGGTCGAGCTCGGCCGCGCCCACGCCGTGCAGTCCCTCGCCGCCGGCTGGACCTACGACCCACCGGGCGCGGCCTGATCACCCACCCAGCACCCGGGCGAGCACGGCGGGCGCGTCGGGAGGGGGCGCGGCGCCGCGCCAGACGACGTGCTGGTCCGGACGCACGAGCAGCAGCTCGGGGCCGGGCTCGTCGAGGACACGCAGGTCCACGCCGCGGGCGCGGGCGGCGTCGGTGAACGCGCCGGCGGCGACCCGGTCCGGCGTGAGCAGCGTCAGCACGGGACCCAGCGCGTCGTAGAGCGAGCGGCCGGCACCGAGCCACCGGTGCGGCAGCCGGTCCCCGGCGCCCGGACAGACGACCGGCGAGCGGTCGTGGACGACGTCCAGGACGAGGTCGAGCGCGTGGAACTCGGCGCGCTTGGTCTCCTGGATCCGCTCGTGAGCCGCCCGGCGCGCGGCCGCGTCGCGGTCGAGGTCGCCCACGAGCAGGTCGGTCGAGAGCGTCTTCATGTTGTCCTCGGCGGCGTGGATGACCCGTTCCTGCACCGGGCGCCGTTCGGCCTCGTAGCTCGCCAGCAGCCCCGGCCCGCCCCACCCGCGCAGCACCGCCGCGAGCTTCCAGCCGAGGTCGACCGCGTCGCCGATGCCGGTGTTGAGCCCGTGCCCGCCGAAGGGCGGGTTGAGGTGCGCGGCGTCGCCGGCGAGCAGGACACGGCCGACGCGCAGCCGGTCGACCAGCTGCATGCGCGCGGTCCAGGGATCGGTCGAGAGCACCTCGGCCTCGACCGGCACGCCCGCGACCGCGTCGACGATCTCCCGGGCGCGTGCCTCCCCGTCGGCCCGCTCGACGCCGAACGCGATGATCCACCAGGTGCCGTCGCGTTCGAGGGGACCCATCAGCGCCGGGGCGACGGGGTTCACCGTCCAGTACTGCACGGCCGGGCCGTGCCGGACGTGGCGCCACAGATCGGGTGAGCGCACGACCATCCCGAAGTTCGGGCGCAGGGCGTGCTCGCCGAGGTAGTCGGCCCCGACCTGCTCGCGCACGACGCTGCGCGGCCCGTCGGCACCGACCACGTAGCTCGCCCGCACGACCCGCGTCGACCCGGCGCCGTCGTCGACGGTCACCCGCACGGCGTCCTCGTCCTGCTCCAGCGCCACCACCCGGCTCCCGGTGGCGAGGGTGCAGGACGGGATCTCCGCGACGACCTCGCGCAGCAGTTCCTCGAGCACGTACTGGGGCGCCTGCTGCCCGGGCTCCGCGCAGCGCCCCTCCTCCGGGGCGAGCCCGAGCACGCCGCGGAAGCGGGAGAGCTCGTGCCCGGACAGGGAGGTGCAGAACACGACGTCCTGCGACCAGTCGACCGGCAACGGGGCGCGCTCCCGCAGCCGGTCGGCGACGCCCCAGCGCTGGAGGTGCTCCATGGTGCGGACGTTGACGGTCTTGCAGCGCGGGCGGCTGCGCGACACCGACGGGCGGGGCTCGACGACGAGGCAGTCGATCCCGCGCCGGCCGAGCTCGACCGCGGTGGCGAGCCCGACCGGCCCGCCGCCCGCGACCAGGACCTCGCAGCGATCCACGTCGTCAGTAGACCTCGGGCAGCAGGAGGTCGGCCGGCGGGTTCTCGGGCTTGTACTTCCCGGCGCGCGCGCCCTCGTGGATCTCGTCCTGGGAGACCCCCTGCGCGCGGGCCTCGACGAGCTTGTCGGGGTCGAACCACTCGCCGAGAGGGTTCTCGGCGAACTCGCGCGACGCCCAGATCCACTCCTTCGACACCGCCCAGTCGCCGAACGCGTCGAACTGGATCTCGACGCCGTTGCCCTCGGGGTCGGCGTAGTAGAGCGACATCGTGATGCCATGGTCCAGGCACATGAAGGGCGTGATGCCGTGGTCGCGCAGCCGCTCGTAGTTGTCGAGCCACTGGTCGAACGAGTCGTACTCGAACGCCGTGTGGTGCAGGCCCGCGCTGGTCGGCTTGTTCACCGGCCGGTGCACCGCGGGGTGGGCGATGAGCGCGATCCGGTGGTTGGCCTCGTCGTTGGTCAGCCAGGCCGCGGTCTCGGCGTAGTGCACCGGGTAGAGCCCGCACACGAGCCCGTACCAGCGCACCATCTCGTCGAGCTTCAGCGTCAGGAACGTCGCGTGGTGCAGCTTCGGGGGGATGATCGGGGCCTGCTTGTGCTGGTTCATGGCGTCTCCTGGTCGAGGGTCGCGACGAAGTCGAGGACGGCCTCGACGTACAGCTTCGGGGCGTGCTCGTGCATCGAGTGCGGCACCTCGGGGAACGAGCGGTAGTCGATCCGCTGCCCGGCCTCCGCCACGAGGTCGCGGACCCGGCGGGCCTGCTGGTCGGTGGACGCCCCGATGAGGCGCCCGGTCTGCTCGTCGACGGTGCGGAAGTGGTGGGTGAACAGCACCGGCACCCGGACCTGGCGCAGCATCGTCACGTGGTCGCAGGACGCCGTCGCGGCGCCGCTGGTGAACGCGCGGCCCCACTCGGGGTCGTACTCGCGCAGGTTCTGGCCGGCCGGCGGGTACGCGTCAGGATCGGGCGGCGGGATCATCGACGCCATCGCGCGCAGGATCTCCGGGGGCAGGGCGGTGGGCATGGCGCGCATCAGCCCGTCCCAGTCGCCGACCTTCCACTGGTCGCCGAGCCAGGTGTTCCAGGCCTCGAAGACGGGCCCGATGGCCTGGCGGATGCCCGGGCCGATCGCGGGCGTCGTCTGGCACGCGAACAGCGGCGGGTCCTCCCACACCGCGGCCCGCACCTGCCCGGGCTTCGCGTACGCCGAGAGCCAGGCCGAGAGCACGCCGCCGGACGACAGGCCGCTGACCAGCGTCTCCCGTCCGATCGCCAGGTCGATGAACCGCACGAGGTCGTTGCCGAAGTTGTCGATCGTGTAGCGGCCCGGGGTCCACGTGGAACGCCCCTGCCCGCGCAGATCCACCGCGTACACGCGGAAGTGCTCGGCCAGCAGCGGCATCGCCGCCTCGTAGCCCCACCAAGACTCGGACTGGCCCGGGATCAGCAGCAGCGCCGGCGACGACTCCTCGCCCGCGGTCGCGTAGTTCATGCGGACCTCGCCGAGGTCCACGGTCTGCTCGTCGAACCCGTGCGGGACGAAGACGTCGCCGCGGTCGGCGGCCTCCTGGACGGTCACGATCGGTCTCCCGTCACGAAGCGGTGCTGCATCTGGCCGATCCCGGCGCACCAGGTGACGAGCTCGTCGCCGTCGCCGAGGAAGCGCGGCGGGGTCCGGCCCGCCCCGATGCCCGCCGGGGTGCCGGTGAAGACCACGTCGCCGGGCAGCAGCGTCACGATCGCCGAGAGCTCGGCGACCAGGACCGGGACCGAGAAGATCATCGCCCCGGTGCGCCCCTTCTGGACGCTCTCGCCGTTGACGAGGCAGCCCAGTTCGAGGTCGTCGGGGTCGAGGCCGGCCGCGCGGAGCTCGTCGACGCTGACCAGCGCCGGGCCCATCGGCGAGAACCCGGGGTAGGACTTGCCCATCCCGAACTGCGGGGGCGGGGCGGCGAACTGGGCGACGCGGTCGGAGAGGTCCTGGCCGACGGTGAGGCCGGCGACGTGGTCCCACCCCTGCGCCGCCGGGATGCGGTGACCGCCCGTGCCGATGACGGCGACGAGCTCGACCTCCCAGTCGACGGTGCCCGGCGAGAGCGTGATGTCCCCCTGCGGGCCCGTGAAGCTCGACGCGTACTTGGTGAACACCAGCGGCGTCGCCGGCAGGTCCATGCCCGACTCGGCGGCGTGGTCGCGGTAGTTCAGGCCCACCGCGAAGACCTGCGGCGGCCGGGGGGCGACGGGGCCGAGGGCAGCCCCAGGAGAATCGACACTGCCCAGCGGGACGGCGGCCGCGAGGTCCGCGGTGCCGGCCCAGTCGCGGAACTCGTCCCACCGGTCGTAGACGGCCTGCGGGTCGGCGGCGAAGCGGCCGTCGCTGGCGCGCTCGACGTCGAGCCCGCGCAGCCCGCCAGGCGACTCGGCGTCGGGCTCCACCAGGGCGAGCCGCCCGGCGTGGTTGGCGATGCGCAACGAACGTCCTTCCTAGACGAGGGCGGTGACGCCGTCGGTGAGGCCCAGCAGGGCCCGCCCGTAGACCTCGGAGGAGATCGCGGGGCTGATGACGGCGTGGCGGGACGCGACCTCGGAGTCGCGCCAGATGCGCTGCAGCGGGCTGGTCTCGGCGAACGACCCCGCCCCGTGGGCGGAGATCAGCACCCGGATCGCCTCGCGGGCGTTCTCGATCGCGGCTCCGGTGTCCATGCGCACCCGGGCGCGCGCGGCGTAGTCGGGGTAGATGCCGTCGGCCGCGGCCTGGTCGATGTCGGCGGCGGCGCGGTAGGCGAACAGGTGCGCCGCGTCCACCAGCGACGCGGCCTTGGCCACGGCGAGCTGGAAGGTCGGGGCGTCGGTCTGGGTGTCGTAGAAGGTGTAGGAGATCGCGCGCTTCGGCGCCTTCTCGATCACGAGGTCCAGCGCGGCCTGGGCGAGGCCCAGCTGCGGACCGGCGAGCACGAGCGCGGCGACCGGGACGAACGCCGACCGGTAGAGGGCCTCGCCGGTGTGCTCGGTGCCGTAGCGCCCGCCGATCGCGGCCGGGATCGAGAGGACACGGTGCTCGGGGACGAACACGTCCCGCGCGACCAGGGTGTTCGACCCGGTGCCGCGCATGCCGGCGACGAACCACGTGTCCTCGATGGTCAGCTCGTCCATCGGGACGAGCGCGAGGCCCTGGTCGACGACCTCGCCGTGCTCGTCGGGCACCGGGAACCCGACGACCGCCCACTGCGCGTGGAAGCAGCCCGAGGCCCAGCCCCAGCGCCCGGTCAGCCGGTAGCCGCCGTCGACCCGCGTGGCCTCCGCCGACGGGGCGAGCACCCCGGCGATCCGCGCGCCCGGCGTGGCCTCCCACACGTCGCGCTGCGCCTGGTCCGGGTAGAGGCCGGCGAAGAACGAGCAGACGTTCATCAGCGTGATGGCCCAGGAGGTCGAGCCGCAGCCGCGGGCGAGCTCGCGGGACACCTCGAGCTTCGTGCGCATGTCGGTCTCGAGCCCGCCGAGCCGGCGCGGCTTCATGATCGCGAAGAGGTCGGCCTCGTCGATCAGGGCGATGTTCTCCTCGACGACGCGCCGGTCCTCCTCGGTGCGGGCCGCGTTGCGGGCGAGCACCGGGACGATCTCGCGGGCGCGGCCGACGAGCGTCGAGCGCAGCGCGCGGGCCTCGTCGGACGTGCCGGCGCGGTCCAGCGCGCAGTCGTTCATCGAGGGTGTGGTCATCTCGGAGCACCTCCGGTTGCTCGTCACGTCGGCGTGACCTGGGCCACGCTCTGGACGCTACGGCGCTAACTTATAAGATGTCAACGCGCGCTACGCTGACCCGGCTGGCGCGGGACCTGGGGGTGGCGGTGGACGAGCACGATGGCCGCGGCATGCGGTCGGTGGCCTCACAGAAGGCCTCGGCGGTGGACCTCGTGCTGCACGAGATCCGCCGCTCGATCCTGTCCGGGGAGCTACCGCCCGGGCGCCCGTTCACGGTCCCGGCCCTCACCGAGCAGCTCGGGGTCAGCCATGTGCCCGTCCGCGAGGCCCTGCGGCAGCTCGAGGCGCAGGGTCTGATCACGCTGAGCCCCTCGCGCAGCGCGATGGTCACCCCGCTCGATCCCGACGACCTGCGGGCGATCTACCGGCTCCGGACCACCGTCGAGCCCGAGCTCGCCGCGCTGTCCGCCCCGGACCGCACCGACGCCGAGATCACCCAGCTCGACGGCATGGTCCGCGCGACCTTCGGTGACGTGCTCGGCGAGCAGTTCTGGGCGCCGCACCGGGAGTTCCACGCGCGGATGATCGAGCCGGCCGCGAGCGGCTGGGACCGGCGGATGCTCGCCCCGCTCTGGGACGCCTCCGAGCGCTACACCCGGCTCGTGTTCGACCCCGTCGAGGCGCCCGACTCGTTCGCGAAGCACCGCGCGCACGCCCACGACGAGATCGTCGACGCCGCCCGCACGCGCGACCCCGCGACGGTGCGCGACGCCGTGCGCGAGCACCTCGAGAACAACCTCACCACGATGCTGCGCGAGATGGGCAGCCTCGACGCCTCGCGCCGGCGGCTCAGGGGCGGCGACGCCACGGCGTGATCTCCCCCGATCACCGCTCCCGCTCGAGGAACCGGCGCATGAACGCCTGCGGCTCGCCGGTCGCGAACGCGGCGCCGAACTCGGCGACGCTCGCGACGGCGGCCGCGGAGGGCGTCTGCTCCTCCCACTCGCGCAGCAGGCGCTTCTGCCGGCGCACGACGTCGGCCCCGAACCCCGCGAACCGGGCGGCGTGCTCACCGACGCGCGCGTCGAGCCCGGTGAGCGGGACGACCTCGTCGGCCAGCCCCCAGGACAGTGCCGTGGCCGCGTCGACGGACTCCCCGGTGAGGAGCATCCAGGAGGCGTGCGCGGCGCCGACGAGCCGCGGCATGAGCGCGGCGTGCACCACCGACGGGATGCCCATGGCGACCTCGGGCATCCCGAAGCGCGCGGCGTCGCTGCTGATGCGCAGGTCGCAGGCCATCGCGAGCTCGAGCCCGCCGCCGAGGGCCCACCCGGGGATCCGGGCGATCACGGGGACCGGGAGGTGGCGCACCGCCTCGCACAGCAGCCGCAGGCCCTCGATGAAGACCTCGGCGGACGGCTGGTCCAGCACGGCCATCTCACCGATGTCCGCGCCGGCGACGAAGGCCTCGTCCCCGGTGCCGCGCAGCACCAGCGCCCGCAGCGCGTCGAGCTGCGCGAGCTCGGCGAGGGCGGTCCGCAGGTCGGTGATCGCCGGCGTGCCCAGGACGTTCGCCGACCGGCTGTTCACGACGGTCAGCGTGCCGACGCCGTCGTCGCCGACGACGGCCTCGGCGTGGGGCAGGTCGATCCGCGCGAGACTCACGGAAAAATCTTCGGGGGTCCGCGTCCCGGGTGTCGAGAACCCCTCGGCGGCTCCGTCCCCGGGGCACGAGACCGAGCACGGAGGAGAACAGCCATGAAGTACCTGATGCTCAAGCACTACCGCGGCGGACCGGGTCACCCGGGGATGGACTTCACGCCGATGGACCAGTGGACGCCCGAGGAGGTCGACGCCCACTTCCAGTACATGAACGACTTCGCCGACCGCCTGCGCGAGAACGGGGAGTACGTCGACAGCCAGGCCCTGGCGGCCGAGGGCGCGTTCGTGCGCCACGACGGCGCGGGGCGCCCGCCGGTCACCGACGGCCCGTTCGCGGAGACCAAGGACCTGATCGCCGGCTGGATGATCATCGATGTGGACTCGTGGGAGCGGGCCCTCGAGCTGGCCGGCGAGCTCTCCGCGGCGCCCGGGCCCGGCGGCGAGCCGATCCAGGAGTGGCTCGAGGTCCGGCCGTTCCTCACCGGCGCGCCCGGAACGCAGGACTGAGGTGATGGACCCGTCCCTGCTGCGGGACCTGGTGCCCGCGGTGATCGGCGTCCTCGTCCGGCGCGGCGCGGACTTCGCGTCGGCCGAGGACGCCGTGCAGGAGGCGCTCATCCGCGCCCTCGACACCTGGCCGGACGACCCGCCCCGCGACCCGAAGGGCTGGCTCGTCGCGGCCGCGTGGCGCAAGTTCGTCGACGCCGCCCGGTCCGCGTCGTCCCGCCGGGACCGGGAGGACGCGGTCGAGGCCGAACCCCCGGCGGAGCCGGGTCCGGCGACCGACGACACGCTCCGTCTCTACTTCCTCTGCGCCCACTCCGCGCTGCCGCCGGCCGCGGCCGTGGCGCTCACGCTGCGGGCGGTCGGCGGCCTGACCACCCGCCAGATCGCGGAGGCCCACCTCGTCCCCGAGGCGACGATGGCCCAGCGGATCAGCCGGGCGAAACGGCGGATCGCCGACGAGTCGCTCGACCGCCCCGGCGACCTCGGCACCGTGCTGCGGGTGCTCTACCTCGTGTTCAACGAGGGCTACGGCGGCGAGCTCGACCTCGCGGCCGAGGCGATCCGGCTCGCCCGCCAGCTCGCGGCCCTCACCGACGAGCCCGAGGTCGCGGGCCTGCTGGCGCTGATGCTGCTGCACCACGCCCGGCGCGCGTCGCGCACCGGCCCGGGCGGGCGCCTCGTGCCGCTGGACCGGCAGGACCGCTCCCGCTGGGACACCGCCCTGATCGCCGAGGGCGTGACGATCCTGCAGACCGCGCTGGGCCGGGACCGCCTGGGCGAGTACCAGGCGCAGGCCGCGATCGCCGCGCTCCACGCCGACGCCCCGAGTGCCGCCGAGACCGACTGGGTGCAGATCGTCGAGTGGTACGACGAGCTGCTCGCCGTCGCCGACAGCCCGGTGGTGCGGCTCAACCGCGCCGTGGCGCTCGGTGCGGCCGACGGGGCGCAGGCCGGGCTGTCGGCGCTGGCCGACCTGGACCCCGCCCTCCCCCGCTACGACGCGGTCGCCGCCTACCTGCACGAACGCGCCGGGGACCTCGCCGAGGCCGCCGCAGGGTACGCGCGGGCGTCGCGGGCCGCGACCAGCGTGCCCGAGCGCGATCACCTCACCCGCGAGGCCGCCCGCGTGCGGCAGCTGCTGGGGTCGTGAATCGTTGCCGATCGTGTGGCGATGGCTCCGGCGGCTCGGTATGGCGGTCCTCGTCCTCGTGGTGCTGGTGTTCGCCGTGTCCGGCGCCTACCTCGGCTGGGACCGGCTCGATCCCGAACGGCTCGACGTCGCGCCGCCGGGGTTCGACGTCGACGCCGCCGGGGTGCGCACGCACGTCGAGCACTGGCCGGCCGCGCGGCCCTCGGGGCGCCCGCCGCTGGTGCTGATCCCGGGGTTCGCCGAGTCGACCTACGTCTGGTCGCGGGTCGCCCCGCTGCTCGCCGCCGACCGCGACGTCTACGCCTACGACGTGCGCGGCTTCGGGTTCACCGACCGCGTGCCGCCCTACGACCTCGCGGCCGACACCGACCAGCTCGCCGGGGTCGTCGCGGCACTCCGCCTGGACCACCCCGTGGTCATGGGGCACTCCTCCGGCGTGGCGATCGCGCTGTCCCTCGCCCTCCGCGCGCCGGAGACCCTCACCGGGGTCGTGGCGGCCAACGGCGACGGCACGCCCTACTTCGGCACCGACCGCACGAGCGCGGGACGCGGGCCGCGGTGGCTGCTCGTCGACCCGATCGCCCCCGCCGTCGTCACGGCCGTCGTGCGGCACCGCGCGCCGATCCGCTCGATCGTCGCCGCGCAGTGCGGGCCGGGCTGCCCCACCGACGACGCGGCCATCGACCGCTGGCGCGCCCCCTTTCTCGGCCCCGGGGCGGTCGACGCGTTCGTCGACGTGATCCGCAGCCCGCTCATCGGGCTCACCGACGCCCAGGAGACCGCGATCGCCGTGCCGACGGCGATCGTCTCCAGCAGCGAGGACGGCAGCTTCTCCCGCCCGCAGGCCCTGGCCACCGCGGCGCGCCTGCGCACCGACCTCGTCGCCGAGATCCCCGGCGCCCGCCACCTCGCCCTGCTCGGCGAGCCCGAGCGCTTCGCCGCCGCCGTGACGCCGCTGCTCGACGCGCTCGACCGGCGGGGAGAGGAACGTCGATGACCGCCTACAGCCAGGGGCACGCGCCGAGCGTGCTGGCGTCGCAGCAGTGGCGGACGGTGGCGAACTCCGCCGCGTACGTCGCCGACCGGTTCACGCCGGGCACGACGGTGCTCGACGTCGGGTGCGGCACGGGCACGATCACGCTCGACATCGCCCGCCGGGTCGCGCCCGGGCGCGTGCTGGGCGTGGACGCCGAGCCCTCGGTGATCGCGACCGCGCGGGCGGCCGCGGCCGGCGTGGAGGGCGTCGAGTTCGTGGTCGGCGACGTGCACGACCTCCCGGCCGTCACCGGCGGCGAGCGGTTCGACGTCGTGCACGCCCACCAGGTCCTGCTGCACCTCACCGACCCGGTGGCCGCGCTGCGCGCGATGCTCGCGGTCTCCCGCGGCGTCGTGGCCGCGCGGGACTGCGACTACGGCGGGATCGTGCACCACCCGCACGACCCCCGGCTCGGCCGCTGGCTGGAGATCTACCACCGGGTGGCGCGGGCGCACGGCACCGAACCCGACGCCGGGCGGCGGCTGCTCGGCTGGGCCCGCGCCGCCGGGGCGCGGGCGGTCACCCCCGGCGCCTCGATCTGGTGCTTCGCCACCGACGCCGAGCGCCGCTGGTGGGGTGGGCAGTGGGCCGAGCGCATCGTCGACTCCGACCGCGGACGAGCTGCGCGACATCGCGGCGGCGTGGACGGACTGGTCGCGCGATCCCGACGGGTGGTTCTCGATCCCGCACGGCGAGATCGTCGCCGCCTCAGGGGGATGAGCCGGCCAGGCGGAGCGCGAACCCGCTGTACTGGTCGGCCACCTGCTCGGCGGTCAGGGCGCCGTCCGGGGAGAACCACCGCGCGACGCTGACGCACATCTCCCGGATGGCGAACGAGGCGAGCGCCGGCGACTCGACGGCGAAGTCCCCGGTCTCCACGCCACGGGTGATCACGGCCCGCAGCGCGTGCTCGTGCTCGCGTCGGCGGGCCTGCATCTCCCCGAACGCCGGTTCCTCGAGGCTGCCGGTGTCGCGGTTGACCACGAGCGCCTCGCGCCGATGGGTGGCGTGGCGGTACGCGTAGACCCGGGCCGCGCGGCGCAGTTGCGTCGCGGGCGGGTCGTCCGGATCGAGCACCGCGTGGAAGTCGTCGAGGACGGCCGCGGTCGTGCGGTCGACGATCGTGCGCAGGAGGTCGTGCTTCGAGCCCATGTGGTTGTAGAGGCTGGGCGTGCGCACCGCCAGCGCCTCGGCGATCTCGCTCAGCGCCGTGCCGTGGTAGCCGCGCCGGGCGAAGAGGGTCAGCGCCGCGTCGAGCACGACGTCGGGGGTCAGGGCCGCCCGTGACACCCGGCGGGTCGCGAGGTCGGACGGCTCCGTGCGCACGGCGGCATCGTGCCACGAACGAACGAGCGTTAGTGAGCCTTGTGTCCCTGCCGTGACCCTCGCTACCTTGCTAACGAGCGTTCGTCAGTCGGGAGGCGCGATGCTGCGTACCGAGGTGATCCGGCCCGTCCACGAGCTGCTCGACGGCCACGCCGCCGGGCGGCCCGGTGCGGTCGCGTTCGCCGACGACGCCCGCAGCGTCACGTGGGCCGAGCTCGCGACCACCACCCGCAGGCTCGCCGGGCACCTCGCCGCCCGCGGCGTGGGCCCGGGCGACCGCGTCGCGATGGTCCTGGGCAACGCCGTCGAGACCGTCGAGACCTACCTCGCGATCCCGCGCGCCGGCGGGGTGGCGGTGTGCCTCAACCCGGACGCCGCGCCGGCGGAGATCGACTACATGCTCGCCGACAGCGGCGCCCGCCTCGTGGTCACCGACACCGCGCACGCCGGGCTGGTCGGCCCGGACGTCGCGACGGTCGTGGTGGGCACCGGCGGGTCGTACGCCGACCTGATCGCGACCGAGCCCGACGTCGTCGCGCCCGACCCGGCCGACCTCGACGCGACCGCGTTCATGCTCTACACCTCCGGCACGACAGGGCGCCCCAAGGGCGTGGAGCTGACGCTGCGCAGCTGCCTCTGGGTGGTCGCGGCGTGCTGGGCGCCGATCGTCGGCCTCGGCCCCGACGACGTCGTGCTCTCGGCGCTGCCGCTGTTCCACTCCTACGCCCTGGACCTCTGCGTGCTCGGGGTCGTGGCGACCGGCGCGAGCGAGCGCATCCTGCCGCGCTTCTCCCCCGGCCGGATCCTCGAGCTCCTGGCCGGCGACCAGCGCCACACCGTCCTGCCCGGCGTCCCGACCGGCTTCTCGTACCTGGTGCAGGCCGCCGGCGACCGCGCCCCGCGCCACCGGCTGCGGCTCGCGATCTCGGCCGGCGCGATCCTGCCCGCGACCGTGGACCGGGCCTTCGAGCAGGCGTTCGCGGTGCCGCTGCTCGACGGCTACGGCATCACCGAGACCTCGACGATGGTCACGATGAACTGGCCGCACGGGGCGCGGCCCGCCGGCTCGTGCGGGCTGCCGCTGCCGGGGCTCGCGGTGCGGCTCGTCGACCCGGCCACCGGCACCGACGCCCCGCCCGGCGGCGAGGGCGAGCTGTGGGTGCGCGGCCCGAACGTCATGCGCGGCTACTGGGGCAGGCCGGAGCAGACCGCGAGCGTGCTCGTCGACGGCTGGTACCGCACCGGCGACCTGGCCCGGGCCGACGAGAACGGCTACCTGACGATCAGCGGCCGCACCAAGGAAATGATCATCCGGGGCGGCGAGAACATCTACCCGGCCGAGATCGAGAGCGTCCTGCTCGCCGCGCCGGGGGTCGCCGACGCCGCGGTCGTCGGCCGGGCGCACCCCGATCTCGGTGAGGAACCGGTGGCGTTCGTCGTGGGCGCGCCGGACCCGGACGCGGTCGCGGCGTACTGCCGGGAACGTCTGGCCTGGTTCAAGGTCCCGGTCGCGTTCCTCCCGGTCGACGCCATCCCGCGCACGGGGTCGGGCAAGATCCGGCGCTTCGAGCTCGCGCGCCTGCTCACCGACGACCGGGCGCCCGCATGAGGGTCGGCGACCTGCACGTCGTCCCGGTCGTCGACGGCACCGGACGGGAGAATGCCCGCGAGGTCCTGTCCGCGCCGGGCGGCGACCGCTGGGCCTGCCACCCCGAGCAGCTCGACGCCCACGGCGACCTCGCGCTGACCCTCGGCGGGTTCCTGCTGCGCACGGGCGACCGGCTGGTGCTCGTCGACGCCGGCGTCGGCCGGATCCACAACGACCGCTACCGGGGCGGCGGGATGATCGACGCCCTGGCCGGCCTCGGCGTCACCCCGGACCAGGTGACCGACGTCGTGTTCACCCACCTCCACTTCGACCACGTCGGCTGGGCCACCAGCAGGGGCGAGGTGGTGTTCCCGCACGCCACCTACCGCGTCCACGCGGCCGACTGGGCGCACTTCGTCGACGCCCCCGACGCCGACCCGGGTGCGGTGCGCAAGCTCGCGCCGCTGCGCGACCGCCTGGAGACCTTCGACGCCGCGCACACCGTCGCGCCCGGCCTGGACGCTCGCCCGACCCCGGGGCACACACCGGGCTCGACCACCTACGTCGTGTCCAGCCGCGGGCGGCGTGCCCTGCTGATCGGCGACGTCGCGCACTCGGTGGTCGAGCTCGCCGAGCCCGACTGGCAGGCCACGTTCGACGTCGACCCGGACGCCGCGCAGGCCGTCCGGAACCGGCTCGCCGACGAGGTCGTCGACACCGAGGACGCCGTCGCGGCCGCCCACTTCCCCGGCCTCGCCTTCGGCCGCGTCGTCACCTTCGGCGACCGGCGACGGTTCGTCGCGATCTGAGGACAGGAGCCCCATGGATCTGCAGCTCGCCGGCACCACCGTGCTCGTCACGGGGGCCGGACAGGGCCTCGGCCGCGCCATCGGCGAGGCGTTCGCCGCCGAGGGCGCCCAGGTGGCGTTCGGCTACAACACCTCGTCCGCCGGCGCCGAGGAGGCCGCCGAGGCCGCGCGGGCGTCGGGGGTCAAGGCGCTCGCGGTGGCCGTCGACACCCGCGACGACGACGCGGTCGCCCGCGCGATCGAGACCGTCGAGTCCGGGCTCGGGCCGATCGGGGTGCTGGTGAACAACGCGGCCGTGACGAGCCGGGGCCGCTTCCTCGAGCGCTCGGCGTCCGAGTTCGCCGCCGAGATCGACGTGACGGTGACGGGCACCGTCCGGATCTCCCACGCCGTCGCGCGGCGGATGTCCGAGCACGGCGGCGGCGCGATCGTCTCGCTGATGGGCGACTCCGGGCGGGTCGGCGAGTCGGGGCTCACGGTCACCGCGACGGCGCGCTCCTCGACGCTCGGCCTGACGAAGTCGCTGGCGAAGGAGCTCGCCCGCCACGGCATCCGCGCCAACGCCGTCTCGATCGGGCTCGTGCAGACCGACCGGTTCTCCGACCACGCGGGCGGCACCGACGACGAGCGCCTCAAGAAGATCACCGCGCTCTACCCGCTGCGCCGCCTCGGGCGCCCCGAGGACGTGACGCCGACGATCCTGCTGCTGGCCTCGCCGTGCTCGTCGTGGACCACGGGCCAGGTGGTGTCCGTCAACGGCGGGTTCGCGATGCCATGACCGGTGACCACCGACCGGCCAGCGGCACCCCGGTGCGCCGCAAGGAGGATGCGCGCCTGCTCACCGGGCGCGGTCGCTACGTGTCCGACCTCGCCCTGCCCCGGATGCGCCACGTCGCGTTCGTGCGCAGCCCCCTGGCGCACGGCCGCATCACGGGGATCGACACCGACGGGGCGCTCGCGGTCGACGGCGTCACGGCGGTGTTCACCGGGGAGCACCCGGCGCTCGCGTCGGTCGCGCTGCGCGCGCTCTCGGCGCTGCCCGGCTACGTCGAGACCGACCAGCCCCCGCTCGCCCGCGACAAGGTGCGCTTCGCCGGGGAGGCGGTCGCCGCGGTGGTCGCCGACGACCGCTACCTCGCCGAGGACGGCGCCGAGGCCGTGGTCGTGGACTACGAGCCCCTGACGCCGACGGTGTGCGCGTGGGACGCCGGGATCACGGACCCCGTGCACGACGAGGCACCCGACAACCTGCTGCTCTCGCGGACGTTCACCGCCGGCGACGTCGACGACGCCCTCGCCGGCGCGCACGTCGTCGTCGACCGGGACCTGACCACCAACCGGCACGGCGGCAACCCCATCGAGTGCCGCGCCGGTGTCGCCCGCTACGAGGCCGCCGACCGGCGGCTGACGTTCTGGTCGGGCACCCAGGTGCCCCACCTCGTGCGCACCCAGCTCGCCGAGCTGCTCGACCTGCCCGAGGGCAACATCCGCGTGATCGCCCCGGACGTCGGGGGCGGCTTCGGCGTCAAGGCCGTGCTCTACCCCGAGGACGTCGCGCTGTGCCTGATGGCGATGGCCACGCCCGGCATCCCGCTCAAGTGGGTCGAGGACCGCGTCGAGCACCTCCTCGCCGCCACCCACGCCCGCGACCACCGCTACGTGCTGCGCGCGGGGTTCGCCGCGGACGGCGAGCTGCTCGCCGTGCGGGCCGACGTGTGGTGCAACGTCGGCGCCTACTCCGTCTACCCGTGGACCGCGGGGATCGAGCCCCTCATGGCCGGCGGCCTGCTGACCGGCCCCTACAAGCTCGCGCACTACGCGTGCACCGTCCGCGGCGTCACCACCAACACGAGCCCCTCGGGCCCGTACCGCGGAGTCGCGCGCCCGGCGACGGTGTTCGCGATGGAGGCGCTGCTCGACTCCGGGGCCCGCGCGCTGGACATGGACCCGATCGCGCTGCGCCGCCGCAACCTCATCCTGCCCGCCGACGTCCCGTACCGGATGCCGTCCCGGCTCGTCGACGACTCCGGGGCCTACGAGGCCTGCCTCGACCGGGCCGTGGCGATGTTCGACCTCGCCGGCTGGCGAGCCGAGCAGGGCCGGCGCCGCAAGGTCGGCGGGCGCCCGCTCGGGATCGGCGTCGGGATCTACAACGAGCTGACCGGTCTCGGGCGCGCCGCGTCGGCCGGGCCGCGGATGCCGTTCCGCACCGGCCACGACGCCTGCACGGTGCGCATCAACCCCGACGGCGCGGTCACCGTCTTCTCCGGCGTCACGTCGCAGGGACAGGGTCTCGAGACGACGATGGCCCAGGTCGTCGCCGACGCGTTGGGCGTGGACTACGACGCGGTCGACGTCCGGATCGGCGACACCGACTCGTCCCTGTGGGGCTTCGGGGCGTTCTCGTCGCGGCAGGCCGTCATCGGCGGCGGCGCCGCACACCTGGCCGGCGCGGACGTGCGGGCGAAGGCCCTGGCGCTGGCCGGGGCGCTGTGCGAGGTCGACGTCTCCGACCTGGACCTGCGCGCCGGGCAGGTGCACGTCCGCGGGCAGGAGAAGCCGGTCATCGCGCTGGCCGAGGTCGCCGAGGTCGCCTACCTGCGCTCCGACCGCCTGCCCGAGGGCTTCGAGCCCGGGCTGGAGTCGACGAAGTTCTACGACCCGATCCGCGGGGCGTTCGCCGCCGGCGTCCAGATCGCCGCGCTGGAGTTCGACCCCGCGACCGGCGAGATCGGCATCCTCGACTGGGTGTGCGTCGAGGACGCCGGGCGGATCGTCCACCCCGTGATCGTGGCGGGACAGGTGGCCGGGTCGATCGCGCAGGGCATCGGCGGCGCGATGTACGAGCACCTCGTCTACGACGAGGACGGGAACCTGTCGACCGGCACCCTGCTCGACTACCTCATGCCGACCGCCGGCGAGATCCCCGAGCTGCGCATCGGGCACGTGTGCACCGAGGGTGCCAACCCCACCCATGTCCGCGGCGTGGGCGAGGGCGGCACGCTGGCACCGAACGCGGTGGTCGCCGGGGCGCTGCTCGACGCGCTCGGGGTCGAGGTCGACGACCTGCCCGTGACGCCCGCGCGGGTCTGGGAGCTGGTGTCGCCGTGAAGTGCCCGCCGTTCTCCTACCACCGCGCCACCGACGTCGCCGACGCCGTGGCCGCCCTGGGCGCCGCCGACGGCGAGGGGAAGATCCTCGCCGGCGGGCAGAGCCTGGTGCCGCTGCTCGCGCTGCGCCTGGCGCGCCCCGCCGTGCTCGTCGACGTCAACCGCGTCCCCGGGCTGGACGGCCTCGTCGTGCGCGACGGCGTGCTGCACGCCGGGGCGCTCGTGCGGCACCTCCACCTCGCCGGGCAGGATCACCACCCGCTGGCCGCCGAGGCCGCGCGCTGGATCGGGCACACGGCCATCCGCAGCCGGGGCACGCTGGCCGGGAGCCTCGCCCACGCCGACCCGTCGGCCGAGCTCCCCGCGGTGCTGCGGGCGTGCGACGGCGCCGTGCACGTCGCCGGGCCCGGCGGGACGCGACGACTCGGCGCCGACGAGCTCTTCGTGGGCGCGCTGCAGAGCTCGCTCGCCGAGACCGAGATGATCACGGGCGTCGAGCTCCCCGTGCCCGACGCGTGGGGCTTCGCCGAGTTCGCGCGCCGGCACGGCGACTTCGCGATCGTGTCGGTCGCGGCCGCCCGCTTCGGCGACCGGCTGCGGGTGGTGGTCGGCGGCGTCGCCGGGGTGCCCCACCTCGTCGATCCCGGCGACCTCGCCACCTGTGACGGCGGGCTCTCGGCCGACCGCGTCGCGATCCTCGCGGCGGCCGCCGCCGACGACGTCGACCCCCCGTCCGACCTGCACGGCAGCGCCGGGTACCGGCGCGCGCTCACCGAGCAGATGACCGCGCGGGCGCTGACGCAGCTCGCGGGGCACCGCACCCCGGAGGCCGCGTGAAGATCGTCCTGACCGTCAACGGCGAGCGGCACCGCGTCGAGGTCGAGCCGCGCCGCACCCTCGCCGACGCCCTGCGGGAGGACCTCGGTCTCACCGGCACCCACCTGGGCTGCGAGCACGGGGTGTGCGGCGCGTGCACCGTGATCGTCGACGGGCTCCCCGCCCGCGCGTGCCTGATGTTCGCCGTGCAGGCCGACGGCGCGGCGGTGGAGACGGTCGAGGGCCTCGCGGCCGAGGACGGCACCCTGCACCCGCTGCAGGAGGCGTTCTCCCGGTGCCACGGGCTGCAGTGCGGCGCCTGCACGCCCGGGATGCTCATGACGGCCGCCCACCTGCTGGACACCGAGCCCGCGCCCGACCGCGCGCGCATCCGCGCGGAGATGGCCGGGAACATCTGCCGGTGCACGGGGTACGTGGGGATCGTGGACGCGGTCGAGGAGGCGGCGGCGGGTCGCGGTGACCCGTGACGCGTGGGCCCGCCACCTCGGCGGGCCCGTCCCCGACACCCTGCGCGCCGAGCTCGCCGCCGGCACGCTGCCCGCGGTCGCCGCGGCGTCGGCCGCCGCGCGCCCCGACCGGGTCGCGGTCGAGGTCGACGGCGAGGCCCTGACCCACGGGCGGCTCGACGCTGCCGTCGCCGCGGCCGCGGGTCTGCTCGCCGAGCGTGGTGTCGGACCGGCGGACACGGTCGTGCTCGCCGCCCCGGCCTCGGTGCGGTTCGTCGTCGCCTACCTCGCGGTCCAGCGCCTCGGCGCCGCCGTCGTCCCGGTCGACCCCGTGCAGCCGGCCGCGGCGGTGCGGTCCGTGGTCGACGCCGCGGGTGCCCGTTTCGTCCTGGACGACGCGAGGCTGTCCGCCCTGGCCGCCGCGCGCCCGCGCCGGCCCGTGGGCACCGTCGAGCGTCCCGGCAACGGCGACGTCGCGGTGCTCGCCTTCACCTCGGGCACCACCGGCGCGCCCAAGGGCGTGCCGATCACCCACGCGAACCTCCTGGCCTCGGCCCGCGCCGCGATGCTCGCCTGGCGGTGGCACGACGGCGACGTCCTGAGCCACGCCCTGCCCCTGTTCCACCAGCACGGGCTCGGCGGCCTGCACATGACGCTGATCGCCGGCACCACCGCCCGGCTCGGGTCGCGCTTCGACCCGGCCGCGCCGGTCCACCCCGACACCACGGTCTTCTTCGGTGTCCCCGCGATGTGGCACCGGCTGCTGGAGCGCCCGCCCGTGCTCGCCGGCATGGCCCGGCTGCGGCTCGCGGTGTCGGGGTCGGCGCCGCTCCCCCCGCCGGTCGCGGACCGGGTCGCCGAGCACCTCGGCCAGGTCCCTCTCGAGCGCTACGGCCTCACCGAGAGCGGCCTGGACGTCTCCAACCCCTACGACGGCCCGCGGGTGGCGGGCACCGTCGGCTTCCCGCTGCCGGGCGTCGAGCTGCGCCTCGGCGACCAGGACGAGATCGAGCTGCGTGGCCCGCAGGTCATCGACACCTACTGGGGCGGCGTCGCCCCCGAGGCCTTCCGCTTCGACGGGTGGTTCCGCACCGGCGACCTCGGCCGCCTCGACGCCGAGGGCCGCCTGACGATCGTCGGGCGGCTCAAGGAGCTGATCATCACGGGCGGCCACAACGTCGTGCCCGGGGAGGTGGAGGCCGTGCTCGCCGGGCAGCCGGGCGTGGCCGAGGTCGCGGTGGCCGGGGTGCCCAGCGCGCGCTGGGGCGAGGAGGTCACCGCGTTCGTGGTGGCCGGGTCCCCCGCGCCCGACCCCGACGCGCTGCTGGCCGCCGCGCGCGAGCGCCTCGTGCCGTACAAGGTGCCGAAGTCCGTGCGCTTCCTCGACGCGCTGCCCCGCAACGCCATGGGCAAGATCCAGCGAACCGTCCTCGGGGAGGCCCCGTGATCGTCACCGGTCCGGACGGCGTCGAGCTCGCGGTGCAGGTCCACGGGCCGGAGGACGGGACGCCGATCCTCTTCGTCCACGAGTTCGGCGGCGACCACCGCTCCTGGGCGCCGCAGGTCGCGCACTTCGCGGCGCACCGGCGCTGCGTCACCTACGACGCCCGCGGCTACCCGCCCTCGGCGGTGCCGACCGACCCGGCGGCCTACTCGCAGGACCACGCGGTCGCCGACGCCGTCGCCGTCCTCGACGCCCTCGGCATCGCACGGGCCCTCGTCGTCGGCAACTCGATGGGCGGCTTCGCGACGCTGCACCTCGGCCTGCGCCACCCCGAGCGGTGCCAGGGGATCGTCGTCGCCGGCTGCGGGTACGGCGCCCACCCCGACCACACCGCCGCCTTCCGCGCCGACGCGCTCGCCCTCGCCGACGCCTACGAGCGCGACGGCAGCCCCGCGGTCGCCGCCGACTACGGGAACCGCCCGGCCCGGCAGCCGCTGCGCAGGAGGGACCCGGAGGGCCACGCCGAGCACCTGCGGATCCTCGCCGAGCACGACCCCACCGGCGCCGCCCTGACGATGCGCGGGGTCCAGGCCGCGCGCCCCTCGCTCTACGACCTGCGCGACGAGCTCGCGGGCCTGCGCGTGCCCGCCCTGCTCGTCGTCGGCGACAGCGACCGCGACGCGCTCGACGCCAACCTCATGCTCGCCGCCACGCTGCCGGACGCCGGTCTCGCCGTCCTCCCCCGCACCGGGCACCTCACCAACCTCGAGCTCCCGGCGGTGTTCAACGGTCTGGTCGAGGACTTCGCCGTGGCATGCGGGTGACGTCGGCCTCGAACGGACCTCCCCCGCCGGCGACGGCGCATGATGGGCACCCCGGGGGGAGGGAGGCCGCCGTGACCGACGAGGAGCTGATCGTCGAGTTCGCCCTGACGCGCCTGGACCACCCCGGCCTCGACCTCGAGGAGATCGCGGCGCTGCTGGTGCGACGCCTCGGCCCGGAGCGGATGCTCGGCTTCGCGGCCCAGAACCTGGCCGACCGCGGCGAGCTGCGGGGCGCGGTGTTCGAGACGGCGGTCGAGCACGTCATGCGGGTGGTGCTGGCGCTGCGGGACGCGCAGGACTGATCGGTCACCCCACGGGCTGACCGTCCACCACCGTGCGCAGCTCGGCGAGCACCGCACGCTGGATGTCGATCAGGGAGCGCTCCTCGCCCTCCGCGATCCACGTCCCGAACGCCACCCGGAACACCGCGACCCCGCTCTCCGCGGCGAGCGCCGCCGGGATCGGGTCGACGCCCCGGTGCCGCAGGCCCCGTGTCATGGCCGCGGCGAGGCCGGAGAGCTTGAGCAGCTCGCGCTCCTGCAGGCCCGGGTCGGCGTCGATGACGACCTGGCGCGCCCGCGACCAGGGCCGGCGCTCCTCGGCGAAGAACGTGGTCGCGCCCTCGAGCGCCGCGGCGACGAGGCCCATCGGGTCGGCGTCCGGGGCCCGCGCGATGCCGTCGACGAACAGCCGCTCGAACTCGTCCTGGCCGGCGAAGAGCACCTCGCGCTTGTCGGCGAAGTAGCGGAAGAACGTGCGCTCGGTGAGGCCGGCGGTCGCGGCGATCTCGGCGACCGTCGTGCCCTCGAAGCCCTGCGCGGCGAAGCGCTCGAGCGCGGCGGCCTGCAGCCGCTCGCGCGCTCCGGGCTGCCACCGCACCATGCCGTCCATCCTAGGCGATGACAGCCACTGACATGAGGGTCTACAGTGATGTCAGCAGCTGACATGACGCCCGGGAGGGCAGAGGAGGCCACGCACGATGCGTGTTTTCGTCACCGGAGCCAGCGGATGGATCGGCTCCGCCACCGTCGACGAGCTGCTCGCCGCGGGTCACGAGGTCGTCGGCCTCGCCCGCTCCGAGGGCTCGGCGTCGTCCCTCGAGGCGAAGGGCGCCGCGGTCCTGCGCGGCGACCTCGACGACCTCGACGCCCTGCGCCGCGGCGCGCGCGACGCCGAGGGCGTCGTCCACCTCGCGAACAAGCACGACTGGGCGAACCCGAAGGAGTCCGACCGCGCCGAGCGGGCGGCCGTCGAGACCCTCGCCGAGGCGCTCGTCGGGACCGGCCGGCCGCTGGTGCTGGCGTCCGGCGTCGCCGGGCTCGCCGTCGGCCGCCCGTCCACCGAGGCCGACCCGTCGCGCGGGATCGGACCCGACGCCCCGCGCGGCGGCACCGAGAACCTCGCGTTCGCCTACGTCGACCGGGGCGTGCGGGCCGTGGCCGCCCGGTTCGCGCCGACCACCCACGGCGACGGCGACCACGGCTTCATCGCCCTGATCACGGCGGCCGCCAAGCGCCACGGTGTCTCCGCGTACGTCGCCGACGGCGCCGCGCGCTGGTCGGCGGTGCACCGCTCCGACGCCGCACGCCTCGTGCGGCTCGGGCTCGAGCAGGCGCCGGCCGGGGCGCGCCTGCACGCCGTGGCCGAGGAGGCGATCCCGACCCGCGAGATCGCCCAGGCCATCGGCGACGCCCTCGGCGTCCCGGTGACGTCCGTGGCGCCCGAGGACGCGGTCGACCACTTCGGCTTCATCGGGCGCTTCTTCTCCCTCGACCTGGCGGCGTCGAGCGACTGGACCCGGGAGACGTTCGACTGGACCCCGACGGGCCCGGGCCTGCTCTCCGACATCAAGGCCGGCGCGTACCGGGACGCCTGACCGTCGTCAGCGCTCGACCAGGGTCTGGGTACCGAGGACGACCGCCAGCGCGAGGCGCTCGGCGTCCTCGGTGCCCGGCTCGGCGGTGTAGACCATGATCCGCACGTCGTCGGTGGCGACGACCAGCGTGTCGCCGTCTACGGCGCGAGCAAGGCGGCCGTCTCGATGCTCACGGTGCAGTACGCGCGGGCCGAGCCCGGGGTGAAGATCAACGCCGTCGAGCCCGGCTACACCGCGACCGAGCTCGGGGGCGCGGCCAACCCGCTCGGCCGCCCGGTCGAGGTCAGCGCGGCGACCGTGGTCCGCATGGCCACGATCGGTCCCGACGGGCCGACCGGCGTCTTCGCCGAGGACGACGGCGAGCTGGGGTGGTAGCCCGCGGACGTGAGGCTGTGCACGTCGCGGGACCCCGGGGGTGCGTCGCGGGCGGGAGTGGACCACGGTGAGGTGGACCAGGCGCCGGGAGTCAGGAGCAGACGTGGGCGACGAGCAGGAGAACGGGCTCTCCGCCCCGCTGGCCCGCACCGACCCGCACGCCCCCGACCGGGAGACCTGGTCGGGACAGCCGGTCCCCGAGGGCTACACGGACATGATCGACGAGCTCCGGGAGCTCCTCGACCGCGTCGCGGCCGCGGCCCCGGACGGCGAGCTCGTCACGCGCACCACCAAGGCGATCGCCGAGATCAACGCCGCGCTGGCCGACTGCGCGGTGGAGGAGACCGCGCGGCTCTCGGGGCGCCTGCTCGCCGCCCCCGGGCGGGGCGCGCTCGGCGCCCCGCCGCTGCACATCGACGAGATCGGCGACGACCGCGTGACCGGGCACGTCCGCTTCGGCGCGCATTTCCTGGGCAGCAACGGCGTCGTCCACGGCGGGGCGATCCCGTACCTGTTCGACGACGTGCTCGGCCGGCTCGACATCTCCGGCGGGCGTCCCCGCTCCCGGACCGCGTACCTCCACGTCGACTACCGCTCGGTCGCACCGATCGACACCGACCTGCGGGTCGCGGCGTGGTTCGAGCGCGCGGAGGGCCGGAAGCGCTACCTGCGGGGCACCCTCTCCGAGGGCGACCGGCTCTGCGCCGAGGCCTCGGCGCTGTTCGTCGAGCTCAGGCCCGGCCAGCGCTGAGCACTGCCGCCAGCACCTCGCGGAGCACCCGGTGCGTCGCCGGGTCCGCGACCAGGCCGTCGGCACCGACGTCGCCGCGGGACAGCGGGTGGCGGCGGCAGGCGTCGTCGACCACGCGCGCCTGCACATAGCCGAGCACCGTGCGCAGCTCGTCGTGCGCGCCGCGCCCGCCCGTCGGGGCGGCGATCGACGACACGTTGACCCAGCCGACCGGGAGCCCGGGCATCTCGTGGCCGCCGACGGTCCAGTCGAGCAGGTTCTTGAACGCGCCGGGCAGGGCGCCCGCGTACTCCGGCGTGCAGACGAGCACCCCGGCGGCCTCGCCGAGCGCCGCGCGCAGCCGCGCCACGGGCGGCGGCAGCGGGTCCGCGTCGAGATCAGGGTCGAACGCCGGGAGCGCGACCAGCTCGGCGTACAGGCGCGTGCGGTCGGGCTCCAGGGCGGCGAGCGTGCGCAGCGCGGCGGTGCTGGTCGAGCCGGCCCGCGTGCTCCCCGAGAGGAGGAGGACCGCGGTCACCCGCCACCCCGCACCGGGTGCGACCCGTCGGCGGCCTTGGGCACCAGCACCTCGCCCTCGAGCCCGTCGGGGTCGCGGAAGAACATGCTGAAGGCCCCGCCGAAGTCGTTGACGGTGCCGTCCGAGGCGCCCTGGTCGATCAGCCGCTCGCGGATCGTCGCGAACGCGGCGTACGACCCGGCGTGCAGGCCGAAGTGGTCGAGCCGGCCCCGGTGCCACATCGGCGTCTGGCGGTCCGCGCCGTCGCTGCTCGGGACGGTGAAGACGTTGAGCTCGGTGTGCGGGCCGATCCGCATCACCGTCATCGTCTCCTCGCCCTGCTGGCCGTGCGGTCGCGTCGGCCCGATCTCCGCGTCGAAGACGGCCTCGTAGAACGCGCCCATCCGCGCCGGGTCGTGGGTCAGCACGGCGATGTGGTCCACCCCGCTCAGCAGCATGTGAGTGATTTTCCCGGCTATGGCCGGGAAAATCACTCACATGGGCCGGTCGGAGCAGCGTCAGTCCCCGAGGTCCATGCGGTGCCAGCGCAGCACGTCGACGTCGACGTCGTCGAACTCCGGTGCCGCGGACTCCTCGCGCGCACGCATGACGAAGTCGGCAGCCTCGGCGACCTCGTCGAACGGGCCGTAGCACTCGGCCTCGCCGCTCTCCCGGCGCACCACCACGACGACGTACCCGTCGCACGACTCGGCGTCCACGCCCACACCACCTCGCCGCCCGAGGGAGGAGACGGACCCGGAGCCACCAGGCGACCGCACCGGGGGGAGGCGCGGTCGGGAGCGGTGGCTCCGGGCGACGGAGTGGGCCGCGCGGTTGGACCCACCATCGGAGAGCCCGCGGCGCGCGCCGCCACTCCGTCCGCTCCCCCGAGCGAACGAGCCGCCGCGCGGGACCGCCTGTCGCGAACCGTACTCGTGATCTCGCGTAGCGACCAGGAGCGACGCGCTCAGCGACGCAGGGTCTCGCTCGGCGCGACCCCGAACCGGTCGCGGTAGGCCGCGGTGAAGCGCCCGAGGTGCGTGAAGCCCCAGCGGTGGGCGATGCCCGAGACGGTGTCGCCGTGCCCGGGGTCGCCGTCCTGGAGATCGCGGTGGGCGCGGTCGAGGCGGGTCGTGCGGAGCTGGTCGCGCGGGGTCGTGTCGCGGTGCCGCCGGAAGGCGTGCTGCAGCCCGCGCGGACCGATGCCGGCGGCGGCCGCGATGTCGGCGACGTCGATCGGCTCCCCGGCGTGGCCCTCGATGTACTCGATCGCCCGGCGCACCACCGCGGGCTCCCCGACACCGGGGCCGGGGTGGGCCGGGTCCTCGAGGGCCTCCAGCGCCGTGTTCGGGAAGGTGTGGATCAGGGCCGTGGCCAGGAGGCGGAACGCCTCGGCGCGCGCGAGCGGGCTGGCGGCGATCTCGTCGTTGCCGAGCACCTCGCGCCGCACGTGCTCGGTCACCGCCCGCCAGTGCCGCGCGCGCCCGTCCGAGACCGGTCGGGACAGCCGGAACCGGACGTCTGCGGCATCCAGCCCGGACGCGTCGGCCGCCAGCTGCGCGGTCGCGGCGAGGTCGAGCCGCACGACGTCGTAGTCGACGTCGTCGAGGAGCACCTCGAGGGGCCGCTCCGGGTCGATCAGCACCGTCTCCCCGGCGCCGAAGCGCACCGCGCGCTCCGGGGTCGCCACCTCGCAGCGGCCCTCGTTCGCCCGGGCCACGAACAGCGCACCGCTCGGGGACGTGCTGGTGTGGAACGCGACCGTCTGCCGCATCCGCTCGAGGGTGAACAGGTCGGTGTCGGTGCCCCGCACGCGCAACCGGAACTGCTCGCGGTGCCCGGAGACCCGGATGGTGCTGTCCGTGTAGCGGGAGCAGATCATCTCGTAGGCGAGATCCGGGTCCTCGGTCGAGAACTCGTAGCTCCGCGGCTCCGACACCGCCGTCACACCACACCCCCCACCGACCCGCAGGGCTCCTGTCTACCGGGCCGGGTCAGAGCTCGGCGAGGGGCACCGCCGGGTCACCGAGCCGGTCGACGTCGACGGGCGCGGCGAACGAGCGGCGCACCAGCGCCTGGATGGCGTCGGTCTGGTCCCAGACGTTGACGTTCATGCCCGCCACGACACGGCCGGCCCTGTCGACCCAGAACACCACGAACTCCCGGCCGTCGCGGTCGCCGCGGTAGACCAGCCGGGCGTCCCCGGCGAGCGCGCCGAAGCCCGAGTACTCCATGCCCAGGTCGTACTGGTCGGTGAAGAAGTACGGCAGCCGGTCGTACGAGACGTCCTGGCCGAGCATCGACCGCGCGGCCGCCGGCCCGCCGTTGAGCGCGTTCGCCCAGTGCTCCGTGCGCACCGGGATCCCGGCCAGCGGGTGGTCGGCCGACGCCACGTCGCCCGCGGCGAAGACACGCGGGTCGGCGGTGCGCAGCGCCGCGTCGACCCGGATCCCGTCCGCCACCGCCAGGCCTGCGGTCCGGGCGAGGTCGACGTTCGGTGCCGCGCCGATGGCGACGAGGACGTCGTCGGCGGGCACCGTGCTCCCGTCCGCCAGCTCGACGCCCGTGACGTGCCCGCCGGTGCCGGTGATCCGCCGGACCCCCGAGGACAGACGCAGGTCGACGCCGTGCTCGCGGTGCAGCGCCCCGAACGCCGCCCCCAGCTCGGCGCCCAGCGCGACCTTGAGCGGGGTGTCCTCCTGCTCGACCACGACCACCTCGTTGCCGTGGGTGCGGCCCGCGGCGGCGACCTCGAGGCCGATCCACCCCGACCCGATCACCACCAGGCGCCGCCCGCCGTCCGCGAGCAGCCCGCGCAGCGTCACCGCGTCGTCCGCGGTCCGCAGCGTGTGCACCCCGTCGAGGTCGGCCCCCTCGACCGGGAGCCGGCGCGGCGAGGCTCCGGTCGTCAGCAGCAGGCGGTCGTAGCCGACGGTCCCGCCGTCCGCGAGGGTGACCGCGCCCGCGTCGCGGTCGATGCCCACCACCTCGGCGCCGAGGCGCAGGTCGATGTCGTGCTCGACGTACCACGCGGGCGGGTGGACGTAGGCCGCCTCGAGCTCCTTGCTGCCCATGAGGTACTCCTTCGACAGCGGGGGCCGCTCGTAGGGCACGGTCCGCTCGGCGCCGAGGAGGACGACGGGGCCGTCGTACCCCTCCTCGCGCAGCGTCCCTGCGGCGGACGCCCCGGCGAGCGACGCCCCGACGATCACGTGTCCGGCCATGACGTCCACTCTGGCCCTCCCGCGGGCGCCCGTCACCCGCCGACCGGCGTCGCCGGCCCGCCCCGCGGGCCCGGAGATCGCGGGCGGCGTCCCGTTTCGGCACGATCGACGTCATGGTGCGACCTCGGTTGGCGTGCGTCGGCGTCGTGGTCCACCCGACGAAGCCGGTGGACGACTCGCTGCGTGCGCTCCTGGCGTGGGGCGACCGGCACGCCGTGACGGTGGTGGCGCGCGCGCCGGAGGCCGCGCGGGTGCCGCCGGGGGTCGAGGTGCTGCCCGAGCCCGAGTTCCTGGATCGCGTCGACGCGCTGGTCAGCCTGGGTGGCGACGGCACGATGCTCGGCGCGATGCGGCTGACCGTCGACCGCCCGGTGCCGGTGCTCGGCGTCAACCACGGCAACGTCGGCTTCCTCGTCGAGGTCGTGCCGGCCGAGATCGGGCCGGCCCTGGACCGCCTCGCCGAGCACCGCTACGAGGTCGAGGAGCACAGCTGCGTCGAGATCGACCACGACGGCGCGACGGTCGTCGCGTTCAACGACGTCGTCCTCGGCGCCGGCGCGCCGGGCGGCTCGGTCGAGCTGGACCTGGAGGTCGAGGGCACGCAGTTCGGCTACTACCGCTGCGACGCCCTCGTGCTGGCCACGCCGACGGGCTCGACCGCCTACAACTACGCGGCGGGCGGACCCGTGATCTCGCCGAACGCCGACGTCCTCGCCCTCACCCCGGTGGCCCCGATGTCGGGGCTGTCGCACTCCATCGTGCTGCCCGCCGGCGACGCGGTGCGGATCCGGCAGACCCACGTCGACGACGCCGTCCTGCGCGTCGACGGGGTCATGACGCTCGCGTTCCCGCCGGGCGCGGTCGCCACCGCGCGCCCGCACCCGGACGCCGCCCAGGTCGTACGCCTCGACCCGGACCGCCACGCCCAACGCAGCCGGGTCAAGCTCAGCCTCCTCGACCTGCCCCTGCGCCGGGAGCAGATCGCGGAGCTCCTGCCCTCGGAGCTGCGCGAGGACGTCCTCACCCGCCTGCGCGAGCACCGTCGGCAGGGCGCGCTGGGCTGGGGGCCGCCGGAGTAGTGCCCTAGCGTCAGCTCCAGGACACGGCGGGCGGGAGGGCGGTGGCGTGTACGACCCCACGGGACTGACCGTCCTCGTCCTGTTCGGCGTGGTGATCCTCGTGCTCTCCGTCGTCGCGCGCAGGACCGGGGCGAACGCGCCGGTCCTGCTGACCCTCGGCGGGCTGGCGCTGGCGTTCGTCCCGGCCACCTCGGGCCTGCGGGTGCCCCCCGAGCTGGTCGTGCTCCTGTTCCTGCCGGCGCTGCTCTACTGGGAGTCGCTGACGACGTCGCTGCAGGAGATCCGCAACGACCTGCGGACCCTCGTGCTCTCCTCGGTGTTCCTCGTGCTCGCCACCGCCGCCGCGGTCGCCGCCGCGGCGCACCACCTGCTCGGGATGGGGTGGGCGGTCGCGTTCGTGCTGGGAGCCATCGTGGCGCCGACGGACGCGACCGCGGTCGCCGCGGTGGCCCGCGCCCTGCCCCGCCGGCAGCTGACGATGCTGCGCGCCGAGAGCCTGGTCAACGACGGCACGGCGCTGGTGCTGTTCGGGGTCGCGGTCGCCGCGGCCACGGGCGCCGAGGAGTTCGAGCCGCTCGGTGCCCTCGGCGCGTTCGCGCTGTCCTACCTCGGCGGGACGGCCGTCGGCGCGCTCGTGGCCTGGCTGGCGGTCACGGCGCGGCGGATCGCGGGCGACGCCCTGCTCGGCAGCGTCATCAGCGTCCTCACGCCCTTCGTCGCGTTCCTGCTCGCCGAGGAGATCCATGCGTCGGGGGTGCTCGCGGTGGTCGTGGCCGGGCTCGCGATCAGCCGGGTCGGCCCGCGCATCATCAGCGCGCGGACCCGCGTGCAGTCATACTCCTTCTGGCAGATCACGACGTTCCTGCTCAACGCCGCGCTCTTCGTCCTCGTCGGGCTGCAGCTGCCGCGGGCGCTGCGGGAGGTGTCGTCGCGGTCGCTCGGCGCGGCCGTGCTGGCCGCGCTCCTCGTGGCCGTGGTCGTCGTGGTCGTGCGGCTGCTCTGGATGTTCACGATCCCCTACCTGATCCGCCTGCTCGACCGCCGCGCGTCGCAGCGGGCCCGGCGCATCGGGGCACGCGGGCGGCTGCCGCTGGCGTGGTCGGGCTTCCGGGGCGCGGTGTCGCTCGCGATCGCGCTCGCGGTGCCGCTGACGACCACGACCGGCGCGCCCTTCCCCGACCGCGACCTGCTCATCGTGATCGCCTTCGGCGTCATCCTCGTGACGCTGGTCGGGCAGGGGCTCACGCTGCCCGCGGTGATCCGCTTCGGGCACTTCGGGCCCGACACCTCCTTCGACCGGCAGGTCCTGGTCGCGCGCAAGCGGACCCTGGACGCCGCGCTCGAGGCCCTCCCCCGCCTGGCGGCCGACCACGAGATGCCCGAGGGCCTGGTCGCCCGCGTCCGGGCGGAGCACGAGCACCGCCGCCACGTGCTCGACCCCGCCCACGGCAGCGACGCGGACGCGCTGGACGACGCCCGCGAGGACGCCGCCGTCGAGACCGAGCTGCGGATCGCGCTGCTGCACGAGCGCCGCCGGCTGCTGCTCCACCTGCGCGACGAGTCCGTGATCGACGACGCCGTCCTGCTGGTCGTCCAGGCCGAGCTCGACAACGAGGAGCTCGGCCTGCGCGGGGCGCCCGGCCCGGAGTGATCAGGCGCCGGCGAAGGCCTCGACCGCGAGCCAGATGCCGAAGGCGAAGAACAGCACGGCGGCGCCGATCCGGATGGCCTTCTCGGGGAGGTTCCGGCCGAGCACCCGGCCCACGACGATCGCGAGGGCGTCCGCGGCGACCATGCCGACGGTCGAGCCGACGAAGACACCGGTGATACCGCCGGCCCCGGGGTGCTGGGCGGCGAGCGTGATCGTGGCGAGCATGGTCTTGTCGCCGAGCTCGGCGAGGAAGAACGCGACGGCCACCGCGCCGAACGCGGAGCGCGAGGTGGTGGCGCCCTTGTCCTTCTCGTTCTCGGTGAGGGTGTCGCCGCGCAGCGTCCAGAGCCCGAACGCGAGGAACGCGACAGCCGCGACCAGCGAGATCCAGAAGGTCGGGATCGCGGCCCCGAGCAGGTAGCCGACACCGACCGAGACCGCGTGCGTGACCGCCGTGGCCGCGGCGATGCCGAGCAGGACGGGCAGCGCCTTGAACCGGGTGGCGAAGGTGAGCGCCATCAGCTGGGACTTGTCGCCCAGCTCGGCGACGAAGATGACGGCGAAGCTCAGGGCGGTCGCGGCGAGCAGGCCGGTCACGGCGGTCGGGCTCCTCTCGGTCGGATCGGACCGAGGCGCGCTCCGGCCCGACCCTGCGGGTCGACGCCGAAGGTCTCGCCCGCCGCCGGGACCCGGCGGCCGCCGCGGCCGGACGCGCGGGGCGTCAGTGTGTCGACCGCGATGTTGGGAGCTACTCCCCTTCGCTTGCCCGAGAACCTATCCGACGATCCCGGGAATTGTCATTCCGCGGTGATCGCACTCACGGGTGAGGAATTGTGGGGCCCGACCCATGAATGGTTTCGGCACGCCGAAACCATTGTTGTGGGGGCCCGGAAAGAGCGCGGTCGTGCCGCGGACCGGCACCTGGGGCAGGCTCTGCGGGACCACGCCGCGTCGTCACCAGGAGGCATGACATGAGCCCGTCGATGGTCGTCGTCGGTGCGATCGACGGGAAGGGCGCCGACGCCGCGGTCGCCGCGGCGCGGATCGGCGCCGAGGTCCGGCTCGTCGGCGCGGTGGACGACGCCGGCGCCGCGGCCCTCGACGAGCTCCGGGGAGAGGGCGTCGTCGTCGACGACGTGCAGGTCGTCGAGAGCGGCCACCTCGAGGCACCCCACGTCCGGGCGGTCCTGAACGGCGCGGCCGAGCTGGGCGCCGTCCTGGTCAGCAGCGAGATCCCGGCCGCCGCGATCGCCGCCGGGGTCGGCACCGCCACCGGCCTGCGCGTGCCCTGCGTGCTCGATCCCGCGCCCGTCGTCCACACCGTCGTCGGGCTGTTCGACCTCCACCCGGTGCTGACGCCGAACGCCGGCGAGCTCACCGAGCTGCTGCGGCTCGGCGGCGGCGAGCGCGCCGCGAACCCGGCCTCGGTGGCCGCGGGGGCGGCGACGCTGCACTCCTGGTCCGGCGGCCCGGTGGTCGTGACGCTCGGCGCGGAGGGCGCGCTCCTGGTCGAGGACGGGCGGGTGCGCCGCCTGCCCGCGCCGGAGACGACCGTCGCGGACCCGGCAGGCGCCGGCGCCACCCTCGCCGGGGTGCTCACCGCGGGTCTCGCCGTGGGCCAGGAGCTCGAGGACGCGCTCTACGTGGCCGGCGTCGCGGCCGCCCTCTGCGTGGCCGCGCCCGGCGGCCGCGCCGCCATGCCGACCGGGGACGCCCTCGCCGCCGCGGTGGAGTGACGCCGGGCCGCTCAGCGGTGGCGACGGTCGCGGCTGCAGGCCGTCAGGGCCTCGAGCATGGGCGCGAGGCGCTCGCCCTCCGTCGTGAGCACGTACTCCGTGCGCGGGGGGCGGGTCGGGAGCACGCGGCGCTCGATGAGCCCCGCGGACTCGAGATCGGCCAGGCGCGCCGCGAGCGTCGCGGGCGGCACCTGGCCGAGGGCCTGCTCGAACTCGGAGAACCGGACCGCGCCGAGGTGCGCGGCGTAGAGCACCGAGAGCGACCACCGTCGCTCCAGCAGCGCCGCCAGCGCGCGCACCTCGGGCGGTACCGGCTCCCGCGAGCACATGTCAGGCCGCCACCTCGAGGGTCGGCTCCGAGATCGACTCCGGCGCCGGCTCGAGGGCGACGTCGAGGACCTCACGGATGGTCATCGACGGGTGGAACTCCAGCTGCCCGGCGACGTCCGCGGGGACGTCGTCGAGGTCGGCGCGGTTGCGCTCCGGCACGACGATCTGCGTCAGGCCGGCCGCGTGCGCAGCCAGGACCTTCTGCTTCACGCCGCCGATCGGCAGCACGCGACCCTGCAGCGTCAGCTCGCCGGTCATCGCGACGGTGTGCCGCACCGGACGCCCGGTCAGCAGCGACACCAGCGCGGTGGCCATCGTGACGCCGGCCGACGGGCCGTCCTTCGGGATCGCGCCCGCGGGGACGTGCACGTGGAACGAGCGTCCCGTGAACGCGTCCTCGGCGATGCCCAGCTCCGCGGCGTGCGAGCGCACCCACGACAGGGCGATCCGGGCGGACTCCTTCATGACGTCGCCGAGCTGGCCGGTGAGGACCAGGCCCTCGTCGCCGGTCATGGAGGCGGCTTCGATGAACAGGACGTCGCCGCCCGACCCCGTCACGGCCATGCCGGTCGCGACGCCGGGCACCGCGGTCCGCTCGACGGACTCGGTGAACACCTTCTGCCGGCCGAGGTGCTTGCGCACCACGTCGGTGTCGACGGTGACCTCCGCCGCCCCGGAGGCGATCTCCGTGGCGATCTTGCGGGTCAGCTTGCCGAGCGCGCGGTCGAGCTGCCGGACGCCGGACTCGCGGGTGTACTCCGACACCACGAGGCGCAGCGCCGACTCGTCGGCCGTCACGTCGTCGGTCGTCAGACCGGCGGCGCGGACCTGGCGTGGCAGCAGGTGGTCCCGCGCGATGGCGACCTTCTCCTCGACCGTGTAGCCGTCGAAGGAGATGACCTCCATGCGGTCGAGCAGCGGACCCGGGATCGTGTCCATCTGGTTGGCCGTCGCGAGGAACACGACCTGCGAGAGGTCGATCTCGACGTCCAGGTAGTGGTCGCGGAACGCGTGGTTCTGCGCCGGGTCCAGGACCTCGAGCAACGCGGCGGACGGGTCGCCGCGCCAGTCGGCGCCGACCTTGTCCACCTCGTCGAGCAGGATCACCGGGTTCATCGTGCCCGCGTCGCGCAGGGCCCGCACGAGGCGGCCGGGCAGGGCGCCGACGTAGGTCCGCCGGTGCCCGCGGATCTCGGCCTCGTCGCGGACGCCGCCCAGCGACATCCGCACGAACTCGCGACCCATCGCCCGGGCGACCGACTCGCCGATCGAGGTCTTGCCGGTGCCGGGCGGGCCGACCAGCGTCAGGATCGTCCCGGCCTTGCCCCCGTCGTCCTCCACGCCCCGGTCACGGCGCAGCTTGCGGACGGCCAGGTACTCGACGATGCGGTCCTTCACGTCCTCGAGGCCGGTGTGGTCGGCGTCGAGCACCGTCCGTGCACCGACCGGGTCCAGCTGCTCCTCCGAGCGCTGCGCCCACGGCAGGGCCAGCAGCCAGTCCAGGTAGGTCCGGATCATCGACGACTCGCCGGACTGCTCGCCGCTGCGCTCGAGGCGGGCGAGCTCGCGCTCGGCCTGCTCGCGCACGTGGTCGGGCATGCCGGCCTCGGCGATCTTCGCCCGGTAGTCGTCGGACCCGTCTCCGCCCTCGGAACCCTCGCCGAGCTCCCTGCGGATGGCCTCCAGCTGGCGGCGCAGCACGTACTCGCGCTGCTGCTTCGCCGCGCCGGACTCGACGTCCTCGCGCAGCGACTTGCGCACCTGCAGCTCCGCGAGACGCTCGCGCTGCAGGCGCACGGCCAGCTCCAGCCGCTCGCGCACGTCGAGCGTCTCGAGCAGGGCCACCTTCTCGTCGTACGGGATCTCCGGCGCCCAGCCGGCGGTGTCGGCCAGGGGGCCGGGCTCGTCGATGCCCCGCAGGAACGTCGACACCCGTCCGTCGTCGCCGCGCAGCTCGAGGACCTCCTCGACCACCGCGCGGTACGTGCTCTCCAGCTCGCGGATCCGTCCGTCGCGCTCCGTGTCGTCCGGGTGGGGCGTCACGTCGACGCGCAGGTGTCCTGCGCCGTCGGCGCTGCCCGTCCCGGCCTTCCCGCGGTGGGCCCCGGTCAGCTGCACGGCGGTCACGCCGTTCGGCATCCGGGTACGGCCCATGACGTCGGCGACGGTGCCGACGCCGGCGAAGCGACCCTCGTGGCGCGGGACGAGCAGCACCTGCTCGCCCTCCTCGGCACCCACCTCGGAGGCCGGCACCACGACGGTCATGCCCGGGAAGATCACGTTGTCGTCGACGGGGACCAGCAACAGCTCGGTCATCTCGTCACCCCATCACTCGTGCTTGGTAGCAGCTACAAGTGTTGAAGCGGCTTCGATATTCCTGGGGAGGTCCTCGGAGCCGGCGCCCCGGGCCGCGAGATCCTGACCAGTGGAGCCGTCGTTCTCCTCAGGCGAACGTTCGCGCCACTCGTCCAGATCTTGTCCGCTCACCGCGCCCGGCGGGCGGCGACGTCGGTGGCCGCGCGGTCGGCGAGCCGGTCGAGATCGAGCGGCGCCTCCCGTCCCGCGGCCGTCGCGTGGGCCAGGGCCGCGTCGACCAGCCGCTCGAGGCGGTCGGCCACCTCGTGGTCGACGATCCTGACGCGGCCGGGCGCGAGGACCAGCGCCCGGTGGTCGTCCGGGTCCAGCATCAGCGAGACGGCGACGAGGTCCGCGCCGGCGTGCTCCGAGCGCCGCAGGTGCACCACGGTGGAGAGTGTCCCGACGCCGCGGCGGACGCCGAAGCCGTCCGCGCCGGTCGTCGCCGAGTGTTCCCCGACCCGTCACCGCCCGTCGGCGTACTTCCCGGCCGGCGGGCCGCCCGCCATGCTGCGCACGTGGACACGTCCCCGCGGTGGAGCGACGAGGACCTCGAGCGGATGTCCGTCGAGGAGCGCCAGGACCTCGTCCGGCGCGTGACGGCGCGCGGCGTCTCGCGCCCCGAGCTGCCCGCGGGCCGGCGACGGCGGCGCTTCCTGCTGGTCGCGGCGATCGGGTCGCTCGTGCTCGTGCCGTGGATCGGCATCCTCGCGGCCACGCTCCCCCACCGGTACGAGGCGCGGCACTGGACGCTCGCGTGGGTCGGGTTCGACGTCGCGCTCGTGGTCGGGCTGGCGATGACGGCCTGGATGACCTGGCGGGCCCGGCCCGCGCTCGTCTACCCCGCCCTCATCACCGCGACCTTGCTCGTCTGCGACGCCTGGTTCGACACCACCACCGCGCAGCGTTCCGACGTCCTGGTCAGCGCCCTCTCCGCGCTGCTGCTCGAGCTCCCGATGGCGGCGGTGCTGATCGGCGCCGTCGTGCTCGTCCAGCGCTCGGTCGTCGTCTCGATGCGCGCGGGGCCGACCGACTCCGAGACCGTGCTGCTGCGGCGCCGGTGGCGGTGGGCCCGCCGCTGACACCTCATGACGAACGAACGGCGCTCTCGCTGCTTCCGAAGCAGCGAGAGCGCCGTTCGTTCCGTGGGTGATCGATCAGGAGCGCACCATCGACGCGCCGGCCCGTTCCGCGGTGGACCACGCGCTCCTGATCTCCGTCGCCCACCCGACCACCCCGCCCGGACTGGCACCGGAGCAGCCACGGCGAGAAGCTCGTCGCCGTGGGCACCGCGACACTGGACTGGTACGGCTGCGCGACGTTCCGTCTGCGCACGGCGGAGGGCCTGACGGTCTTCCTCGACGCCTACCTCGACCGGGTCCCCGACGCGGAGCAGAGCGGCGTCGGGGTCGACGACGTCACCGAGGCCGACTGGATCCTCGTCGGCCACAGCCACTTCGACCACGTGTGGGGCGCCGAGCGGATCGCGCGGCGCACCGGCGCGAGGGTCGTCGGCTCGTACGAGTCGGTGCGGGTGCTCGCCGACGCCGGCGTCCCGGAGGACCAGCTCCTCGCCGTGGCCGGCGGCGAGCGCGTCGCCCTCGACGCCACGACCTCGGTGCGCGTGCTGCCGAGCCTGCACTCGTGCGTGTGGTCGTCGCAGCCGATGCCGCCCGCCGACGAGGTCTGCCTGGGCGAGCTCGGGCTGACCTTCCAGGACCGCGGCGAGCGCATGGCCGCGCTGTGGGCGGGCTTCGACGCGATGGGCGACGACGTCAAGGCCCACCTGGCCGCGGCCCGGCTCGGTGAGCGGGGCGACGGCGGCGCGCTGGTGTTCGTCGTCGAGACCTCGGAGGGCTCGCTGCTGTTCCAGGACAGCATCGGCTGCTGGAGCGGCGTGCTCGCCGGGGAGAGCCCGGACGTCGCGATCCTCGCCGTGGCCGGCCGCGGCAACCGGGACGGCGAGCCGGTGCAGGGCACGACCGCCGACTTCGTGGCCGAGCAGGCCGCGGCGCTCGGCGCGCGGACGATCGTGCCGTGCCACCACGATGACTGGCTGCCCGGCTTCTCGCGGCCGATGGACACGGCGCCGATCCGGGACGCGGTGGCGCGGGAGTCGCCGGGGACGACGCTGGTGGATCTCGGCTACGCGGACGGGCACGCCATCTTCGGGCGCGACTGAGCGCCGCTCCTTCCGCCGTGTCCAACGTATAGCGGACCACGGGTCTTGCGGCAAGACCCGGGTCGGGGCGGACCATTCCCGCCGTTGTCGAGAACGGCTTCGGGATCGGGAGACGCGTGCACCCTGACGACAGCGCGGGATACGACGAGGAACTGCGAACGGAACGGGAGTACCTGGGCGGGCTCCACGCGCGGCTCGACGCCGAGCGCGCGCGAGCCGCGGGCGAGTACGAGACCGCGCTGGCCGGCGACGGCATGACGCCCATGGACCGTGACGTGCAGGTCCGCGCGTCGGCACGGGTGGTGCGGCGTCTCGACGTCGCGGACGACGGGCTGTGCTTCGGCCGGCTCGACGGCGTCGACGGGGACCGCTCGTACATCGGGCGGATCGGGCTGCGCGACGACCACGACGAGCCCGTCCTGCTCGACTGGCGGGCCCCGGCGTCGCGGCCGTTCTACACCGCCACCGGCGCCCATCCCGAGGGTCTGCGCCTGCGCCGGCAGTTCCACACGCGCGGACGGCGGCTGCTCTCCTTCACCGACGAGGAGCTGGGCCGCCCGGGCGCCGGCGCGCACGGCGACGCCGCGCTGCTCGCGGCGGTCAACGCGCCCCGGGGCGAGGGGATGCGCGACATCGTCGCGACCATCCAGGCCGAGCAGGACGAGATCATCCGGCTCGACCACCCGGGCGTCACCGTGATCGAGGGCGGGCCCGGCACCGGGAAGACCGTCGTGGCGCTGCACCGCGTCGCCTACCTGCTCTACACCCAGCGCGAGCGCATGGAGCGCCACGGCGTGCTCGTGGTCGGGCCCAACCCGGCGTTCCTCGACCACATCGGGCGCGTCCTGCCGTCGCTGGGCGAGTCCGACGTGGTGTTCACGACGACGGGCGACCTCGTTCCGGGCCGGCACGTCACCGCCGAGGACACCCCGCAGGCCGCCCGGGCCAAGGGGTCACTCGCGATCCTCGACGTGCTCGCGGCGGCCGTCGCTGACCGTCAGCGCCTGCCGGACGAGCCGCTGCCGGTCGAGATCGGGGACGTCACCGTCCGGGTCGACGGCGAGACCGCGGCCTGGGCCCGCGAGGAGGCCCGCGCCGGCGGACGGCCGCACAACGAGGCCCGCGCGGTGTTCGCCGACATCGTCGCCTACGTCCTCACCGAGCGGGCCGCCGCCCGGATCGGGCGCGGGTGGCTCACGCCGCGGGACCGGGACGCGTGGCGCGGCCTCACCGCCGAGCTGCGCGACGAGCTCGCGGGGAACGAGGCGTTCACCGGCGTGCTCGACGCGCTCTGGCCGGTCCTCACCCCCGAGGCGGTACTCGCCACGCTCTACGCGTCGCCCGAGCGCCTGCGCGCCGCGGGCGCGGACCCCGCTCTGGGGCGGGCCGACGGCGACGCCTGGACGGTGTCCGACGTGCCGCTGCTCGACGAGCTCGTCGACCTGCTGGGCCCGGACCCGGCGGCGGAGAAGGCCGCCGCCCGCGCGGCGGACCGCTCCCGGCAGGAGGAGGCGGAGTACGCCGCGGGCGTCATGGAGATCCTCACGCTCGACCGCGAGGAGCTGGACGAGGACGTCGGCGTCACCGTCGACGACCTCCTCCACGCCGGGGCCCTCGCCGATCGCTTCGAGGAACGGGACACCCGCGACCTCGTCGACCGGGCGTCGGCCGACCGCGACTGGACCTATCGCCACGTCGTGGTGGACGAGGCCCAGGAGCTGTCCGCGATGGACTGGCGCGTGCTGATGCGCCGCTGCCCGAGCCGGTCGCTCACGGTGGTCGGCGACCTGGCGCAGCGCCGGTCACCGGCCGGGGCGACCTCGTGGGGCGCGATGCTCGACCGCTACGTCGCCGGCCGGTGGGTGTACCGCTCGCTGACCGTCAACTACCGGACCCCGGCGGAGATCATGGGCGTCGCGGCCGCCGTGCTCGCCGAGTTCGCCCCCGACGTCCGCCCGCCGGAGTCGGTGCGCGCGAGCGGTGTCCGGCCGTGGTCGCGGCAGGTCGCCGACGACGACCTCGCGGCCGCCGTCGAGGAGTTCCGGCGCGACGAGGCCGCCCGGGAGGGCACGTGCGTCGTGATCGGCCCGCCCGGGACGGAGGGTGCCGTGACGCCGTCGGGGACCAAGGGGCTCGAGTTCGACGCCGTGCTCGTCGTCGACCCGGACCGGATCCTCGCCGACGGCCCGCGCGGCGCGGCCGAGCTCTACGTCGCCCTGACCCGGGCCACCCAGCGCCTCGGGGTCCTGCACCGGGACCCGCTCCCGCCGGCCCTCGCCGGGCTCACGGGAGCGCCCGCGCTCACGTCGTGCGGAGCCGGCTCCCGCCACGGGGACGCAGGGTGACCCCGGCGTCGAGCAGGAGCTTGCGGACGTGGCCGAAGCTCCGGCCGGTGTCCTCGGAGAGCCGCATGAGGCTCTCCCCCGCGGCGTAGCGCTCGACGAGGTAGCGCGCGAGCTGCGCGCGCTCCCGTCGACGTGCGGCCCGAGGATCGTCGACGACGGCCGTGGTGGTGTCCGGCACCGGGGGTCTCCTTTCGCCAGCTCGCGGTGACACTAGGTGCCGCTCGGCACCTCCTTCGCGAACTGTTCAGGATTGAGACATGCTCCCGTCAGTGAGCACCCTGTGGCCCGAGCCCCCGCCGCCGACCGCCGACGAGGTCGCCGCCCGCCTGCGGACCGAGCGCCGGGGCCACGTCCTGGCGATGCGCATGGAGCGCACCGACAAGCGCAACGCCATCGACGTCGCGATGACGACCGCGCTCGACACCGCGTTGACCACCCTCGACGACGACCCCGAGCTGCGGTGCGGCGTGCTCACCGGGGGCCCGGAGGCGTTCAGCGCCGGCACCGACATCAGCGTCGGTCCCGGCGCGCCGACGCCGCGGGGCGGCAACTACGGCGTCGTCGCCCGGCGGCGGACGACGCCGCTGATCGCCGCCGTGGAGGGCATCGCGTTCGGGGGCGGCTTCGAGATCGCGCTGGCCTGCGACTTCGTGATCGCCTCGACCACGGCACGGTTCGCGCTGCCCGAGGTCGGGCTCGGCCTCGCCGCCAACTGCGGCGCGCTGTTCCGGGGCCCGCGCGCGCTGCCGCCCTCGGTGGCCCGGCAGATGCTGCTGACCGGGGACCCGCTGCCGGTCGAGCGGGCCCACGAGCTCGGGTTCGTCACCGAGCTCGTCGAGCCCGGCCGCGCCGAGGCGCGGGCCCTCGAGCTCGCCGACCGGGTCGCCGCGCGGTCGCCCGTGGCCGTGCAGGCGACGCTGCAGGCGCTCGACGCCGCGCTGCGCGACGCCGACAACCGCGGCTGGGCCGACACCGACGACGCCGTGGCGCGCGTGGTGGCCAGCGAGGACCGTGTCGAAGGCGTGGCGGCGTTCTTCGCGAAGCGGGCACCGGAGTTCACCGGACGGTGACGGGCCGGGGGATCAGCAGCCCGGCGGCGCACCACCGGTGCCGTCGCTGAACGCCGGCGCGCAGGGGGCGCGCCGCGGCGTGCCGAGCTCGCCGCCACCCGGCGTGCCCTCGGTGTTGTTCGTGACGGCGGCGAGCTGGTTCATGACACCGCGCATCTCGCCCGAGTCGATCGACGGGAACTCGCGGACGGCGGTCGACTGCACGTCGAGGGACCCCTCCGGCGCGCCCCCGCTCTCGTCGACGACGTAGCCGCCGTAAGTCTGCAGGGCCTGGGCGACCTTGCGGACGTCCGGGTCGGTGATCCCCGAGAGGTCGGTGTCGGGCGGGAGGGCGAGCAGCGTGCCCATGCCGATGTCCGGGTCGTCGCCGCCGTACTTGCCCTCGTAGCCCGAGTCGGCCTTGCTCGCCGGCCAGCGGTGCCCGCCGTTCGCCGGGGAGCAGCTGGTGTCGCACGGCAGGCTGATCTTGAGCGCGTGGCGGATCGGCTGGTCTCCCGACAGCTCGCCCTCGCGGATCGTGCCGCCGATGCCCGACAGGCCCGATCCGCCGTGGCACCCCGGGATGCCGGTGCCCGTCAGCGACACCGGGGCCCAGCCGTACTCCCAGCTGGGGTCGCCCCCGCGGTCGAGGCGCAGCGGCTGGCCCTGGACGACCGTGGTCCGGTCCGGGGAGTCCCGCAGCAGCGTCGCGCAGTTGTTGTAGGTGCCGTCGGCGTGGAGGTCGGGATCGACGAGCACGGCGCCGCCGGGGTCGCCGTCGAGCTGCTTGACCGGGGCGTCGGGGTCGAGCGAGATCGGTTCGACGTCGGGGTAGAGCGAGCCGATCTGCAGGTCGGTCTCCTGGTACTGCGCGCTCGTCGCGAGCGGCAGGTTCCAGATCGAGTCCCACGCGAAGGGCCGGGCGTAGACGTCACGGGTGGGTTCCGGGCCGGCGTCCGCCGCGGACCCGCCGCCCGAGCCGGGGCCGGGGCCGCTGCCGGCGCCGGAGCAGGCGCCCGCGAGCACGAGCACGAGCACCACCACGGTGGACAGGGCCGCCACGAGCCTGGACACGGTCCCGGGGACGATCACCCGCGGAGCATGTCAGGAACCTTGTGAGGACCTGATGTCGGATCGGACCGGGCCGACCAGGATGGCCCGATGGCCGACGACGAGGGCTATCTGCTCGACAACCGGCGCACCGAGGCCGGCGCCCGGTTCACCGCGCTCGCGGCGCTGTTCGACCCGTCGACGCTGCGCCACCTCACCGCGCGCGGCCTCGCGCCGGGCTGGCGCTGCTGGGAGGTCGGCGCCGGGGGCCGCAGCGTGCCGGACGAGCTCGCCGGGGCCGTCGGTGCGGGCGGGCTCGTGCTCGCCACGGACATCGACACGTCGTGGCTCGAGGACCCGGAGCCCCGGGCGCCGCTGCGGGTGCTGCGCCACGACGTCGGCGTCGAGGAACCCCCCGCCGACGACCTCGACCTCGTCCACGCCAGGCTGGTGCTGACCCACGTGCCGCGGCGGGACGCGGCGCTGGCCGCGATGGCCGGGGCGCTGCGCCCGGGCGGGTGGCTGGTGGTCGAGGAGGCCGACCCGGGGCTGCAGCCGCTGCTCTGCCCCGACGAGTACGGGCCCGAGCAGGAGCTCGCGAACCGGCTGCGCCACGGGTTCCGCACGCTGATGGCCGGCCGCGGCGCCGACCTCGCCTACGGGCGCACGCTGCCGCGACGGTTGCGCGCGGCGGGTCTGACGGCGGTGGGCGCGGACGCCTACTTCCCGATCACCGCGGACGCCGGCGCGACCCTCGAGATCGCCACGGTCGAGCACATCTGCGAGCGGCTGGTCGAGGGCGGCATCGCGACGGCCGAGGAGATCGACACCCACGTCCGGAACGTCGCCGACGGGCGGGTGCCCGACCTGGCGACGTCACCGATGATCACGGCGTGGGGTCAGCGCTCCGGGTGGTAGTCGTTGGCGACCGCCTCCGCGGCGTGCAGCGCCGCGATGTCGGGGTCGGGCTCGGGGGTCGCGGCGACGGCGGTCTCGACGTCGTCGGGCGTGGTCGCGGGGTGCACCGGGTCCATGGACACCATCCTGACCGGCCCCGACGCCGGAGGACAGGGCCGTCAGGGCGCTCCCGGTCCGGCGCCCCGGCACGCTAGACGGCGGGCACCAGCCGCACCGGGAGGGACTCCCAGCCCCGCATCGTGTTGTTGTGGTGCCGGCGCGGCGTCCCGGCCGGTGCGATCCGCTCCACCCGGCGAGCCAGGGCGGTCAGCAGCGCCTCCGCCTCGAGGCGGGCCACGTGCTGGCCGACGCACTGGTGCAGGCCCATGCCGAACCCGACGTGGCCGGAGGGGTCGCGGTCGAGGTCGAAAACGTCCGGGGCGTCCCAGCGCCGCGGGTCGTGGTTCGCCGAGCCGAGGAACATGAGGATCTTGCGGCCCTCGGGCACGACGGTGCCGCCCACGGACACGTCGACGTCGGCGATCCGGAAGAACGTCTGCACCGGCGACTCCCAGCGCACCGCCTCGTCGAAGGCGACGCGCGCCAGGCCGGGCTGTGCGCGCAGCCGCGCCCACTGCTCGGGATGGGTGGCCATGGCGGACAGGCAGGCGCCCAGCCCGTGCACCGTGGTGTCGACGCCGGCGGACAGCAACGAGCGGACGACGAGCGGGGCCTGCTCCGGGGTGATGTCACCGCGGTCGGCGGCCGCCCAGATCTGCGCGCCGAACCCGCCCTCGGCGAGGCGGTCGCGGGCGCACTGCGCGTTCACCCACCCCGCGTGCTCGGGCAGCGTCGGCGCGCCCTTCGCGACCAGCGCGTTCTCGGGGCCGAAGGCGTTGAACAGGTGGTCGCCGTAGGGCAGCAGGTGCTCGCGACCCTCGCGGGGGATCCCGACGGCGTCGGGGAAGACGCGCAGCGGGAAGGCCTCGGCGAGCGTGGACATGGCGTCGACCTCGGGACCGCTCGCCAGGACCTCGTCGACGAGGGTCTCGGCCTCGGTACACCACTGCTCACGCAGCCGGCGCAGCGCCCGCGGCGACAGGATCGGGGCGAGCACCGCACGGGGCGCGTCGTGGTGGGGCGGGTCGGTCTCGAGCAGCAGGCTCGGCGGGCGCCACGGCTTCTCGTAGCGCCAGTTCGCGAGCCCGACACCGGCGCCGGACGGGAAGCGCTGCCAGTCGACCAGCGCCGCGCGGACATGCTCGTAGCGGCCCATCGCGTACACGTCGTGCTGCGCCAGGTGCACCACCGGCCCCGCCTCGCGCAGCGCGTGCTGGAACGGCAGGGGGTCCTCGAGCACCTCGGGTGAGAACGGGTCGACGTGGTTCACCGGGATGGCGGGTGCCGTCGTGGTCATGGGCTCTCCTAGAGGTCGAGCACGAGACGGTCGGTGCACGACCGGGACACGCACGGGAACATGCAGTCGCCGGCGGCGCGCTCGTGGTCGGCGAGGATCGAGTCGCGGTGGTCGGGGACACCGGCGAGCACCGTGGTCTCGCAGGTGCCGCACAGGCCCTGCTCGCACGAGGACAGCGCGGTCGCCCCGACGCGGCGTGCGGCGTCGAGCACCGTGCCCTGCGGCAGCACCGTCACCGTCGTGCCCGTGCGCGCCAGCTCGACCTCGAACGGCGCGTCGCGCACCGGGGCGCCCAGCTCGGGGGCGGTGAAGCGCTCGGTGCGCAGGCGGTGGCGCGGCCGGTGCGCCGCCGCGCGCTCGGCGGCGTCCAGCAGCGGGGCCGGACCGCAGCAGTAGACGACGGTGTCGTCGTCGGCGTCCCCGAGCCAGGCGGCGAGCGGCAGCAGGCCGTGCTCGTCCTCGGGCCGGACGTGGACGCGGTCGCCGTAGCGGGCGAGCTCGCCGACGAACGCCATCGAACCGCGGCGCCGGCCGCCGTAGAGCAGCGACCAGTCGGCCCCGACGAGATCCGCCTGGTGGATCATCGGCAGCAACGGCGTGATCCCGATGCCGCCCGCGACGAACAGGTAGCGGGGCGAGGGCACCATCGCGAAGTCGTTGCGCGGCCCGCCGAAGGCGACGAGGTCGCCCGTGTCCAGCTCGTCGTGCACGTAGGCCGAGCCGCCACGGCCGGCGGGTTCGCGCAGCACGCCGATCCGGTAGGTGTGCGCGTCCCAGCGGTCGCCGCAGAGCGAGTACTGCCGCGTCGCGCCGGTCGGGAGCGTGACGTCGATGTGCGCTCCCGGCGCCCAGTCCGGCAGCCGACCCCCGTCGGGCCGGGCGAGCACCAGCGTCACCACGTCGTCCGCCGCGGGCTCCTTCGCGACGACCACGAGCCGGTCGCTCTCCACATCCGCCTCCTCCGTCGAGCTGCCGGTGACGGTGACGGGCGGGGCCGAGTCGGCGGAACGGCGTTCTCATCCAATGGGAGACGAGCGGTGAACCCGCGGGTCCCGGGCTCCGTGTCCAGAGGTGGAGGGCCGCGGGCGGCGGCCGGGCCGTGCACCGGGGAGGCAGGTCGGATGGAGCGCCGGATCGTGTGCGTGGGCGGCGGCCCGGCCGGGCTGTACACGGCGATCACCGCCCGGCTGGCGGGCGCGCGGGACGAGATCGTCGTCGTGGAGCGCAACCCGCCGGGGGTCACCCACGGCTGGGGGGTCGTGTTCTGGGACGACCTGCTCGACACGATGCACCGGAACGACCCGGTCTCGGCGCGGGCGCTGAGCGCGGCGGCGGAGGTCTGGGACGGCCAGCTGCTGCAGGTGGGCCGGCGGGCGCCCGTGTTCCTCGGCGGGTCCGGGTACGCGGTGGGCCGCCAGGAGCTGCTCGGGCTGCTCACCGCGCGGGCCCGCGAGCTCGACGTCGACGTCCGGTTCGGGACGTCCGACCCCGGTCCCGACCTGCTCGCGGGCGCCGACGTCGTCGTCGCGGCGGACGGCGTCAACAGCGCGCGGCGCGCCGCCCACGAGGCCGCGCTCGGCGCCCGGGCGACGCTCTCCTGGCACCCCTACATCTGGCTCGGTACCGCGCGGCGGTTCCCGACCTTCACCTTCGGGTTCGTCGACACCGGCGCGGGCTGGATGTGGTGCCACGCCTACGCGTTCCGCGCCGACCGCAGCACCTTCATCGTCGAGTGCCCGGAGCCGACGTGGCGGGCACTCGGCCTCGACCGGATGCCGGTCGAGGCGTGCCTGCGCGCCCTCGAGGAGCTGTTCGCGCACCTGCTCGACGGGGAGTCGTTGCTGGTGGCGGAGGCGCAGCGACCCGCTCCCGACCGTCCCGCCCCGTGGACGCGCTTCCAGCGGGTGGAGCTCGGTCGCTGGCACGTCGGCAACCTCGTCCTGGTCGGCGACGCCGCCCACACCACGCACTTCACGATCGGCTCGGGCACCTCGCTCGCGCTCGGCGACGCCCGGGCTCTCGGGGCCCGCCTGGCCGACGAGGGCCCGCTCGCGGAGGCCTTCGCCGGCTACGAGGCCGAGCGGCGGGCCGTCCTGGCGCCGCTGCAGGACGAGGCCGACCGGAGCACGGCGTGGTTCGCCGATCTCGTCCGGCCGTCCGCGGCGCCGACGTCCTCGGCGCGGCCGGGCGACGCCGTCGACGACCTCCACCTCGCGTGGTCGCTGTGGCGACGGCGCGGCGACGCCCCGACCTGGCGCTGGCACCTGCTGCGCGCCACCCAGCAGCCGGCCCTGCGGCGCCTGCGCCGCGGGGCCTCGTCAGTGCGTCGGGGTCTGCGGGCCCGCCGGCGCGAGCACGACGCGTCCCGCCGGGATGCGGTGGGGTAGCTCAGGGGGCGTCCGCGAGACGGTGCTCGATCCGGCGTGCCGCCGCCGTGAGCGTCGCGAGGTGGCCGCGCGCCCGCTCGTCGTTCGGGACGACCACCGAGACGGCGGCGATCACCTGCCGGTCCGCGGTGCGGATCGGGACGGCGATGCCGGTCGCGTCGGGGTGGATGAAGCCCGGGCAGAGCGCGAAGCCCTGCTTGCGGACCTCGGCCAGGAGCACGCGCAACCGGCCGGGCTCGCAGACCGTCGCCGGCGTGTAGCGGTGGCGCGGCGTGCCGAGGATGCGCTCCTGCAGCACCGTCGAACCGTAGGCGAGCAGCACGAGCCCGGACGACGAGGCGTGCAGCGGCAGCCGGGCCGCGATGCGGGTGATGTTGATGACCGCGTGGTCGGCGGACAGGCGCTCGACGAACAGCACCTCGTCGCCGTCGAGCACGCCGAGCTGGGCGTGGTGGCCGACCGTCGCGAGGAGCTGCTCCATCACCGGCATCGCGGTCTCGCGCAGCGACAGCGTCGGCGACGCGCGCAGGCCCAGCTCCCACAGGCGGGTGCCGATCCGCACGTGCCGGTCGTCGTCGCGGGCGAGCAGGCCGTGCTCCACGAGCTCCGCGACGAGCCGCGACGCGGTCGCGACGGGCAGCCGGGCGCGACGCGCGACCTCCGAGATCTGCAGCGCCGGCGTGTCCGGGGTGAACGCCTCGAGGATGCGCACGACGCGCTCGAGCACCGACTCCCCCGAGCTCGACCGCGCCACGGCCCTCAGTGTGCGCTGCACACCCGGCAGGGGCGGTACCCCGCGGCGCGGGCGGTGGCCTCGTCGGCGAAGAAGACGCGGTGGCGGGCGTAGTGGCCGCGGGCGAGCCACCGCAGGGCGCTCGGGCAGTCGAGCCGGCCGTAGATCCTCAGACGGCGGTGGCCGCCGAGGGTGCCGGGCGAGGCCGAGCTGTACGGGCGGCCGTCCGCGCCGATCAGCCGGTAGCTCACGCCGCGAACCCCGACACCCGCAGGGTGATGTTGAGCCGGCCCTCGGCGAGCCCGATCGCGGCGGCGTCGCCGTCGTCGTCGGCCAGCACGGACGGGACGCCGTGGTAGGCGAGGCGGCTCTCGTCGCCGAACACGAGCAGGTCACCCGAGCGCAGCTCGACGTCGGCCCACGGGCGCCCGCGCGAGTGCGGGTTGCCGAGCCGGAACAGGCACGGCGCGCCGAGCGAGAACGACACGACGGGGTCGGGCGCGCGTTCGTCGGAGTCTCGGTGCATCCCGAGCTTCGCGTCGGCGGTGTAGTGGTTCACCAGCGCGATGTCCGGGGCGTAGCCGCGGCCGAGGGCCGGGTCGTCGTACGCCGTCGCCACGGCCTCGCGTCCGAGGTCGGCGAGCCAGGTGGGCAGCTCCGCGACGGACGACCCGTCCTGGTCGTCGCGGGTGCGCGAGTAGCGGTACGGGACCCAGTGCCAGCCCAGGCAGACGGTCTGCACGCTCATCCGCGCGCCGTTCGGCAGCGTCGCCGCCCGGATGCCCGGGCCCTCGACCGCCCAGCGGCGGCACGCGTCGACGAGGGAGCGCTGCCGGTCGCGGCCGAGCCAGTCCGGGACGTGCACCGCGCCGGGTGCGAGCTCCCGGCGCTCGCGCGGGAGCAGCTCGAACGTCACGCTCCGGAGAACCCCGCCGCCACGGTGCGCGTGGCAGGCACGGTGACCCAGTCGGGGTGCTTGGCGGTGGCGGTGTCGCCCGACGACTCGCCGCGCAGCCGCCGGCCCACCCAGGGCAGCACGTGCTCGCGGTGGTAGCGGAGCTGGGCGAGCGGACCGCGGCGCAGGTCGCTGCCGGTGGTCGCTGGGACCTCCCCGCCGCCGAGGATGCCGCGCAGGATCAGCCCGGCCGCGCGCCGGTGGCCCGCCGGGCCGAGGTGCAGGCGGTCGGGCGACCAGTAGATCGGGCGGTGCAGCTCGGTGTCGTGGAAGCAGTCGACGTACGTGACGTCGTGGGCAGCGGCGAGCTCGGCGATGCGCGCGGTCAGCTCCTCGCCGCGGCGGCGCACGACCCGACCGAGGGGCATGTGGTCCGACGGGTCCGCGCCGCTGATCAGCACGAGGCGCACCCCGGCGTCGGCGCACCGGCGCACCACGGGGGCGGTGCGCTCGGCGAGCTCCGCGACGTCGGTGTGGGGCCGCAGCATGTCGTTGCCGCCGCCGTTGAGCGTGAGCAGCGTGGGTGGCGGGTCGAGACCCAGCGCCGCGTCCAGCTGGCCGGTGACGATGTCGTCGAGCAACCGGCCCCGCACCGCGAAGTTGGCGTAGGAGATCGGCGCGCCCCGGGCCGCGGCGAGACCGGCGGCCACGAGGTCCGCCCACCCGCGCACCGCCCCGTCGCCGCGCTCGTCGCCGACGCCCTCGGTGAAGCTGTCCCCGATCGCCGCGTACCGCACGGCTCCACATCTATCAGGCGGGGGCGAACCCCGGGACGCGCGCCATGATCCTCTGGAGCTCGCGGTCGTCGGAGATGCCCTGGAAGTCGTGCCGCGGGGTGTAGGGGGTCTCCAGGGTCGCGATCTCCTCGTCGGTGAGGTCGAGGGCGAGGGAGTCCACGGCTTCGTCGATCTGCGCGGCGCTGCTGGCGCCGACGAGGGGCGCGACGACCACCGGGTGGGAGCGCAGCCACGCGAGGGCGACCTGCGCCCGGGAGACGCCGCGCGCCGCGGCGACCGCGCCGACGGCGTCGAGGATGCGGCGGTCGGCGTCGGCCGTGGCCGGGGTGTAGAGCAGGTCGGCGTAGTCGCCGTCGTCGGCGCTCCGGGCGGTGGCCCTGGCGTCGTCGTAGGGCCGCGCGAGCCGTCCGCGCGCCAGCGGGCTCCAGACGACGGTGCCGACGCCCTCGTCGGCACACAGTGGCAGCATCTCCCGCTCCTCCTCGCGCGCGAGGAGGTTGTAGTGGTCCTGCATGGCGACGAAGCGGGTCCACCCGTGCTCGCGCTGCAGGTGCAGGGCCTTCGCGAACTCCCAGGCGTGCATCGACGACGCACCCAGGTAGCGGACCTTGCCGGCCTTCACCACGTCGTGCAGCGCCTCGAGGGTCTCCTCGAGCGGCGTCGACGGGTCGTTGCGGTGCACCTGGTAGAGGTCGATGTAGTCGGTGCCGAGGCGGCGCAGGCTGTGGTCCACCTCCGTCAGGACGGCCTTGCGCGAGAGGCCCTTGCCGTTGGGGCCGGGACGCATCGGGTGGCGCAGCTTCGTGGCGATCACGACGTCGTCGCGGTCGGCGAAGTCCCGCAGCGCGCGGCCCAGCATCTCCTCCGACGACCCCTGCGAGTACATGTTCGCGGTGTCGAAGAGGTTGATCCCCCGGTCGAGCGCGTGCTTGATCAGTGGCCGGCTCGACTCCTCGTCGAGCGACCAGACCGGGTGCCCGCGGCCCGGTTCGCCGTAGGTCATCGCGCCGATGGCGATCCGGGAGACGTCGAGACCCGTCGCCCCCAGCTTCACGTACTCCATTGCCGATCCTCCGGGATCGTGGTCGGATGAATCGGAGAGTTCTCCGGTACGAGGACCAACGTAGCGGAGAACTCTCCGCTTCGCGAGGAGGTGGACCGCACCCGTGCCCCCGGCCCGCAGCGACGCGCGCCAGAACCGCGCGCGCATCCTGGAGGTCGCCGCGGCGGCCCTGGCCGAGGACGGCGACGCGTCGCTGAACTCGATCGCGGGCCGGGCGGGGGTCGGCGCCGGCACGCTGTACCGGCACTTCCCGCACCGTGAGGCCCTCGTGCTCGCGGTCTACCGCGCCGAGGTCCAACGGCTGGTCGACCGGGTGCCCGAGCTGCTCGAGCGTGAGCCGCCGCTGGTGGCCCTGCGGGCCTGGTTCGCGATCCTGGCCGGGTACATCCGGCTCAAGCGGGGTCTCGGGGACGCGCTGACGGCCGAGAACCACGCGGCCGCCACCACCGAGACCTACGGGCCGGTGATCGGGGCGATCACCACGCTGCTGCGGGCCGGGGAGGCCGACGGCAGCATGCGGCCCGGCCTCGACCCCGACGACGTCCTGCTGCTCATGGGCGCCGTGTGGCGCGTCCCGGCCGGGGAGGACGGCCGCGAGCAGGCCGAGCGGCTGCTCGACCTGGTCGTCGAGAGCCTGCGCCCGTAGCGCTCAGCCCGGCAGGGAGCCGCGCAGGGCGTCCACCTCGGGCTCGAGGAAGTCGTCCGCGCCCGAGGGGTCCGACGCCCTCCCCCGCGCCAGCGCGTCGAGCTCGGCGACGAGGCGCTCGGCGCGGTCGGCGGGCAGGGCTCCGGCGTCGGTCGTGTCGAGCGCCCAGCAGGCCGCGAGGACACGGTGGGCCAGGCGGTGCGTGGTGTCGAGGGCCGGCCACCACAGCGTGGTCCGGGGGTCGGGCCGGACAGGCGCGGCGAGCTCGCCGACGTGGTGCGCGTCGGCGAGGGCGAGGACCTGCTGGTTGAGGTCCCGGCGCGCCGCGCGCCGTCGGGCCAGTCGTGCTGCGGTCGGCGAGGTGCGGGACCACGCGAGCGGCGGCCCGCAACGTCGCCGCCACCAGGGCCCGGGGGCGCCAGCCACCCGATCAGCACCACCCCGCCGGCGCAGCCGCCCGCACGCACGGCATCGACGCCGTCGAAGCGCGCGCCACGCAGGCGGAACAGCCCGCGGGCCCACGCCCGCCACGCGCCCGCCCGCGAGCCGTCGTCGCTGGGTGCCGCGCTCACACCCCCAGTCTCGCCGAGCGGGCCGCGAGGCCTCGGGATCCGCGCCGTCCCGAGCCCCCGCGGCCGATCCGGGCGCTCAGGAGCGCATGACCGTCGCGCCGTCGGCGGTGCGGACCTCCAGCCCGCGCACGCGGTCCGGCGGGAGGTCGGTGGCCGCGGAGACCCGGACGTCCTGGTCCGGCGGCGGGCTCCAGCGGGCGACCTGCTGCTCGCTGCCGTCGGGCCCGCGCACGACCAGGACGTACGTGGTGCGCGGGGCGTCCGGAGGCGCGGGTGGGCGTTCCGCGCCGTGGTAGAGGCAGCTCAGCGCGATCTCGGTGCCCCACGGGCGCGCCGTGAGGTCGGCGAGACCGGACGACGGCGAGTCCGCGACGGGCGGCAGGGCCATCTCGCGCACGGGCGGGGTCGCCGCCGTGCCCGTGGTGGCGGGGAGGACCGCCCAGCCCACGAGACCGCCGCCGAGCAGCGCGACGACGACCGCGGCCGCGGCGAGCACCCAGGCCGTCCGCCGACGGCGTCGCACGCGGCGCAGGGTGCCGGCGAGGAGGTCCGGGGGCGGGTCCGCGAGGGGCTCGGCGTCGCGATCGCCCTCCGGCACGCGGGACAGCAGGCCCGGCAGCCCCGCGACCTCGCCCAGCGAGCGCGCGCAGTCGGCGCAGCCGGGCAGGTGGGACTCGAACGCCTCGCGCTCCGCCGGCTCGAGGGCGCCGAGGACGTAGACCCCGACATCGAACCGGTGCCGGCAGCTCATGACCCCACCCCCATCTCCTCGAGCACCAGGCGCAGGGCGCGCAGCGCGTAGTGGGTCCGCGACTTCACCGTGCCCGGCGGGATGCCGAGCGCGGCCGCGGCCTCGCCCACGGTGCGGCCGCGGTAGTAGCACTCGCCGAGGACCGCGCGGTGCTCCGGGGTGAGCCGGGCCAGGGCGGCGGCCACGACCCACGTCTGCGCCGCGGCGTCGGCGTGGTCGGCGACGGTGCGGTCCCCGGCCTCGGGCACGTCGTCGTAGAGCACCTCGGGACGGGCCGAGCGGGCGCGCCAGTCGTCGATCAGCACGTTGCGCAGGGTGCGCAGCAGCCAGGGACGCGGGTCGCCGCGGCTCTCGTCGAGGGCGTCGGGGTGGCGCCAGGCGCGCAGCAGCGTCTCCTGCACCGCGTCCTGCGCGCGCCCCGGGTCGGACGTGGTCCGCAGGGCGACCGCCCACAGCACGGCGCCGTGGCGCTCGTGGAGCAGCCGGATGAGATCCTCCTCGGACGTCACCCCACCCCCTGTCAGGTCCGGGCGGCCGAGGTGAACGACCAGGCGGCCACCCACACCGTGCCCACGGTGAGGAGCATGGCGCACGGGACGTGCAGAGCGAGGATGCCGTGCTCACCCGCGTAGGCCTGGGCGAACGACAGCACGAACACGACCACCGCGAGGACCGCGGGCCACCACGGGCCCCGGGCCGCGCGGGACCAGAGGATCGCCGCGATCGCGAGCAGCCCGAGCACGACGTGCAGCACGATCGCGCCGGTGGCGTGCAGCCCGATCGGGCCGCCGCGCGGCAGCAGCGCGCCCGCGGTGACGAACTGCCAGGCCAGGACGATCACCGACAGCACGGCGGTGATCCGGACCGCGGTCAGCGGGGCGGCGACGGCACGGGGTGCGGCGGCGGCGTGGGTGACCATGGGCGTCGTCCTCTCGGTGGTAGGTCCCTCACCCCTCGGACACGGACGGCAGGGCCGAACGGTTCACCCGCCGTGGACCAGCAGCACCCCGGCAAGGACCAGCGCCAGGCCGGCCAGGTGGACACGCGCGAGACGGTCGGCGAAGACGAGGGCGCCCGTGGTCGCCGCGAGGGCGATGCCGGCGCCGCTCCAGATGCCGTAGCCGACCGCCAGCGGCATCCCCAGCGCGAGGGCACGGGACATGAGCAGCACCGACGCCCCCATCGCGAGGAACGCCGTCGCCGACCACGGGGCCCGGCGCAGCCCGTCCGAGGCCCGCATGGCGGCGAGGGACAGGCCCTGGGTCAGCACCGACCCGAGCAGGAGCAGGGTCTCGATCACGCCGGCACCCGCCGCTGCAGCAGCAGTGCCCCGCCGAGGATCAGTGCGAGGCCGCCGGCCTGGACCGGGGTGACGGGATCGCCGAGCACGGCCGCCGACAGGACCGTCGCCGAGACCAGCCCGCAGCCGGTGACCGTGCCGTAGGCGATGCCGAGCGGCAGGCCGTGCTCGAGGGCCCGGGAGAACAGGAGCACGGCCACGGCGTAGCCCGTGAGCACGCCGAGCGTCGCCGCCGGGCGCGTGAACCCGTCGGACGCGGACAACGACACGGTGCCCAGCACCTCGCACACCACGGTGCCGGCCAGCAGCACCACACCTCGTGAACCCACGGTCTCGATGGTGAGCCCGATCGGCCGTCAGCGGGAGTGACAGTTCCTCGCCCAGTGATTCAGTATCGGTGAATGCCGATCGATCCCCACCGGCTGTTGGTGCTGCGTGCCGTGCACCGGACCGGGAGCGTGCAGGCCGCCGCCGCGGCGCTGCACCTCACGGCGTCGGGCGTCTCCCAGCACCTCACGCGCCTCGAGTCGGAGACGAAGCTGGCGCTGCTCGACCGGACGCGGCGCGGCGGCGGGCGGGCCGTCGCGCTGACCACGGCCGGGCTCGCGCTGGCCGAGCGGGCCGACGACGTCGCCGTCGCCCTCGCCGAGGCGTCGCGCGAGGCCGACCGCCTGCGCGAGGGCACGCGGGGCACCGTGCGCGTGGGCGGCTTCGCGACCGCGCTCGGCGCCTTCGTCGTGCCCGCGCTGCACGAGGTCGCGGTGAGCGATCCGGCGCTGCGGGTGGAGGTCCACGAGGTCACCGCGGCCGAGGGCCTGGACTTCCTGCGGGCCGGCGAACTGGACCTGCTGCTCGGCGAGCGCTACTCGGACGCCACCGCGCCCACCACCGGCCCGCACCGGGGGCTGGTCGAGCACGACCTGTGCCGCGACGCCTTCCGGGTCGTCGTCCCGCGTGTCCGGGCCACGCCGGACACGCTCGCCGAGCTCCTCGCCGGCCCGTGGGTGACGTCGCCGCAGCGCCACGGCGCGCACCGGCTGCTCGACCAGCTCTGCGCGGACCACGGCGTCGAGAGCGGGCACCGCCACGTCTGCACGGAGTCGCACACGATGCTCGCGCTGGTCGCCGCCGGCCTCGGCGCGACGATCGTCCCCGACCTGACGCTCTCCCAGGCACCGGGGGACGGCGTCCGGGAGTACGCGACCGCGGTCGACCTCGGGGGCCGGGTCCTGACGGTGACCGGGCCCGCGGAGGCGCACCGCTCCCCCGCGACGCGCCGCTTCCACCGGTTGCTCCGCGAGATCGCGGGCGGGCGGGGCGGCGCCACCGAGGCCCCGGCCGGGGCAGGATGAGTCCCGTGCCCGAGACCCTCGACGCCGTCGTCATCGGCGCCGGCTACAGCGGCCTGGCGGTGCTGGCGCTGCTGCGCGAGCGGGGGCTGCGGGTGCGGGCCTATGACGCGGCGGGCAACGTCGGCGGCACGTGGTGGTGGCACGCCTTCCCGGGCTCGCACCTGGACACCCCGTGCCACGTCTACCAGTACTTCTTCTCCGAGCAGCTCTACCGCGAGTGGGGCTGGAGCGAGCCGCACCCGGCCGGCTACGAGGTCCAGCGCTGGTTCCGCTTCGTCGCCGACCGGCTCGACCTGCGCCGCGACATCGCCCTGTCGACGACGGTCACCGCCGCGGAGCACGACGGCGAGGCGTGGACGGTGCGCACCGACCGCGGGGAGACCGTCCGCGCGCGGGCACTCGTCGCGTGCACGGGACGGCTCCCCGCGGAGCCCGCGGTCGCCGTCGACGGCTTCGCCGGGACCGTGCTGCGCACCGCGTCCTGGCGGGAGGACCGCCACGACCTGCGCGGACAGCGCGTCGGGGTGCTGGGGACCACGGCCTCGACGATCCAGCTCGTCCCCGCGGTCGTGGACGCGGTGGCGCACCTGACCGTCGTCGCCGACAGGCCGCGGGACGTCGTCCCGCGCGTCAACCCGGTCTACGGCTGGCGGGAGCGCGACGCCTACCGCGACCGGTTCGCCGCGACACGCGAGGCGCCCGACGCGACCCCACCCGCGGCCGACCGCGACGCCATGCGGGCCCGGCTCGGCGACGACCCGCGGCTCGTCGAGCTGCTCGTGCCCGCCGGCCCACCGGGGCCGGTGACGCTCGACGGCGGCTGGCTCGAGGCGGTGCGTCGCGACCACGTCTCCGTGATCGCCCGCGAGGACGTGACCGCCGTGGAGGGCGCGGGCCTCGCACTCGCCGACGGCACCGTCCGGCCGCTCGACGTCCTCGTCGTCGCCGACGAGCCCGACGCCGGGCCGCCGGCCCGGGAACGGCTCACGGTGACCGGCCCGCTGTTCACCCCGACCCCGCCCGAGCGCGGCACCGCCCCGTGCGTGCACCTCCACCGCGAGGCCGTGCACATCGCGGGCGAGGTCGCCGCGCTGCCCGTACCCCACTGACCCCCGGAGGACCCCCGTGCGCGTGTCGACGCTGACCCGCTACCCCGTCAAGTCGATGCTCGGCCAGCCGGTCGAGCAGGCCGAGATCACCGCGGCCGGGCTCGCGCTCGACCGGCGCTACGGGCTGCTCGACGCGACCACCGGCCTCGTCGCGACCGCGAAGCACCCGCGCCTGTGGCGCCGGCTGCTGCAGTACTCGGCGGCCGCGCAGGACGACCGGGTGCAGGTCACGGCCCCCGACGGCCACGTGCGCGACGTCGACGACCCGCGCCTGCCCTCCGAGCTCGCCGCCGACCTGGGCCGCGAGGTCACGGTCGCCGCGACACGCCCGCAGGGCGCCGAGGTCGAGCGCCCCGATCCCGAGGACGTGCTCGCCCAGGGCGTCGAGTCCGAGGTCGCCGCGCCCACGTTGGAGATCTCCATGGGCAGCGCCGCCGACACGTTCGTCGACTACGCACCGGTGCACCTGATCACCACGCCGACCCTCGACCGCCTCGGCGTGGACCCGGTCCGCTACCGGCCGAACCTGATCATCGAGTCGGACGGGCAGCCGTTCGCCGAGACCGACTGGGTCGGCCGCGAGCTCACCGTCGGCGAGGTCGTGCTCCGCGTCGTGCTGCCGACCCCGCGCTGCTCGGTGCCGACCCTCGAGCACGGCGACCGGCCCCGGGCCCCCGAAGCGCTGCGGCCGCTGCTCACCGACAACCGCGTCGACGTGCCGGGCTTCGGCGTGCTGCCGTGCGCCGGTGTCTACGCGGAGGTCGTGCGGGGCGGGACGGTGCGGCGGGGCGACGCGGTGGAGCTGGGCTGATCAGGGCGTCTCAGGGCGTCCATGTCCGCAGCCAGACGGTGTGCGGGGAGCGGCGCAGCTCGGCGAGGGTCTCCTCGGGGACGGCGGCCTCGGTGTCGGTGAGCACGTAGCCGCGCTCGCCGCGGGTCGAGAGCGCCTGGCTGACCACGTTCACCCCGCTGTCGAGCAGGATCTGGTTGATCCCCGCCAGCACCCCCGGGGTGTTCTCGTGCAGGTAGCCCATCCGGAAGGCCGTGGGTGCCGCGGGCAGGGCGACCTCGGGGAGGTCGACCGACAGGGCGGTGACGCCGGTGTCGACGAAGCCGGTCAGCTTGGTCGCGACGAAGTGCCCGATCTCCTCCTGGGCCTCCTGAGTCGACCCGCCCACGTGCGGGGTCAGGATCACGTTGTCCAGCCCGCGCAACGGCGAGGAGAAGGTGTCGCCCTGCGCCTTGGGCTCGATCGGGAACACATCGATCGCCGCCCCCGCCAGATGCCCGGACAGGATGTTCTCCCGCAACGCCTCGTCATCGATCACCATCCCCCGCGACGCGTTGATGAAGATCGACCGCGGCTTCATCGCAGCGAACTGCTCCGCCCCGAACAACCCCGCGTTCCCCGGACGGCCGTCCACATGCAGGCTCACCACATCGGCCTCGGCCAGCAACGCCTCCAACGACCCCACCTTGCGGGCATTGCCGTGCGCCAACCGGTCCTGGGTGTCATAGAAGATCACCCGCAGCCCCACCGCCTCGGCGATGTTCGACAACTGCGTGCCGATGTTGCCGTAACCCACGATCCCCAACGTCCGGCCCCGGAACTCGTGGCTACCGCGCGCCGACTTGTCCCACACCCCCTCGTGCATCCGCGCGGTCTTCTCCGGCAACCGCCGCACCAACGCGATGATCTCCCCGAGCACCAGCTCCACCACACTGCGGGTGTTGGAGAACGGGGCGTTGAACACCGCCACCCCCCGCTCCGCGGCAGCGGGCAGATCGACCTGGTTGGTGCCGATACAGAAACACCCCACCGCCAACAGATCCTTGCCCGCGTCCAGGACCTCCGCGGTCACCGTCGTGTTCGACCGGATCCCCAGCAACGACACCCCGGGCAGAGCCTCGGCCAGCTCCGCGCCCGACAACGACCCCGACCGCGCGTCGACCTCGATGCCCCGGGCGCGCAGCGCGTCCGCGGCGACGGGGTGGATGTTCTCCAGGAGAAGAGCCTTCACGCGACGAGACTAGGCCGCCGCGCGCCGACGTGACGCGTCCCCCGGGCGGTTGACTCCCGGGGCCCGGCACCCGAGAGTTCCCGCTCATGGGTGTGCGGAGGGTGCTGACGTGGCGACGCCACGTCGACCTCCTGCGCACGGCGAGCAGCGGCTGTCGCTGACGTCACACGTCAGCCACCGTCCGTCCCGCCCTCCCGGAGTCCTCCATGTCCACGGCACCCACGGGGTCCGTCGCCCCTGCCGAGACCGTCCACACCCCGCGCCGCGTCGCCCTCGCGAGCGCCGTCGGCACGACGATCGAGTGGTACGACTTCTACCTCTACGCCACCGCCACGGCGCTGGTGTTCAACCAGCTGTTCTTCCCGTCCGTCGACCCGACGACGGGCACGCTCGCGGCGTTCGCGACCTACGCGGCGGGCTTCGGCGCCCGCCCGATCGGCGCGGTGATCTCCGGGCACCTCGGCGACCGGCTCGGGCGCAAGGTCGTGCTGGTCGCCGCCCTGGTGATCATGGGTCTGGCCACGACCGCGATCGGCGTGCTGCCCACCTACGCCTCGATCGGCGTCGGGGCACCGATCCTGCTCGTGGTGCTGCGCATCGTGCAGGGCCTCGCGGTCGGCGGCGAGTGGGCCGGCGCCGCGATCCTCGGCGTCGAGCACGCCCCGGCCCGGCGGCGCGGTTTCTTCGGCAGCTTCACCCAGCTCGGGTCGCCCGCGGGCATGCTGCTCGCCACCGGCTCCCTGTTCCTGGTGCGGGTGCTCGCCGGCGACGAGGCGTTCCTCGCGTGGGCGTGGCGCCTGCCGTTCCTCGCGAGCGTGCTGCTGGTCGGCGTCGGGCTGTTCATCCGCCTGCGCATCTCCGACGCGGCCGCGTTCCGGACCCTGCGGGAGTCCGGCGAGGTCGCGCGGCTGCCGATCGTCGAGGTGTTCCGGGAGGCGCCGCGCAACGTCCTGGTCACCACCGGCCTGCGGCTCTCCCAGATCGCGCTGTTCGTGCTGCTCACGACCTACGGGCTGACCTACATCGCCGGCGAGCTCGGGAAGGCGAACAGCGCCGGGCTCCTCGCCGTGGTGATCACCTCGGCGCTCGGGCTCGCGACGACGCCGCTGTGGGCGATGCTGTCCGACCGGATCGGGCGGCGGACGCCGTACCTCGTCGGCTCGGTGGGCGGCACGATCGCGCTGGCGCTGTTCTTCCTCGCGGTCGGCACCGGGTCGACGGTGCTGATCGTCCTCGCCATGATCATCGGCATCAACGTCACCCACGACGCGATGTACGGCCCGCAGGCCGCGTGGTTCGCCGAGCTGTTCTCGACGCGGCTGCGCTACAGCGGCGCCTCGCTCGGCTACGGCATCGGCTCGGTGGTCGCGGGCGGGTTCGCGCCGCTCGTCGCCGCCGCGCTCGTCGGCGACACCGGATCGTTCTGGCCCGTGGTGGCGTTCACCGCGGTGCTGTCGGTGGTCACCACGGTGGCGGCGGTGGCCGCCCGCGAGACCGCTTTCGACCCGCTCGCGGCCTGAGGGGAATCCTGTCGTCGTGTCCCGCCGCATCCACCTCAACGCCTTCGCCATGAACTGCGCGGGCCACCAGTCCGCCGGGCTGTGGCGCCACCCGAGCGACGAGGGCTTCCGCTACACCGACGTCGAGCACTGGGTCGACCTGGCCCGCGTGCTCGAGGACGCGGGGTTCGACGCGCTGTTCCTCGCCGACGTCCTCGGGATCTACGACGTCTACGGCGGCTCCCGCGACGCCGCCCTGCGCGCGGGGACGCAGGTGCCGCTCGGGGATCCGATGCTGCCGGTGCCGGCGATGGCCGCGGCGACCTCGCGGCTCGGGTTCGGCATCACGGTGTCGGTGAGCTACGAGCACCCGTACGCGCTCGCCCGCCGGTTCGCCACGCTCGACCACCTGACGAAGGGCCGGGTGGGCTGGAACGTCGTCACGGGCTACCTGGCCAGCGCCGCGGCGAACCTGGGGCTGGGCGACCAGCTCCCCCACGACCAGCGCTACGAGATGGCCGAGGAGTACCTCGAGGTCTGCTACAAGCTCTGGGAGGGTTCCTGGGAGGACGACGCGGTGGTGCGCGACGCCGAGCGCGGCGTCTACACCGACCCGGCGAAGGTGCACGACGTCGCCCACCACGGCACGTGGTTCGACGTCCCCGGGCCCTTCCTGTGCGAGCCGTCCCCGCAGCGCACGCCGACGATCTTCCAGGCGGGAGCGTCGTCGCGGGGGCAGGCCTTCGCCGGCCGCCACGCCGAGGCGGTGTTCGTCTCCGGCCCGTCGACGACGGTCGTCGCCAAGTCGGTGGCGGGCATCCGCGCCGCGGCCGCCGAGGCCGGCCGCGACCCGGAGTCCGTGACGATCTTCGTGCAGCTCGCGCCGGTGGTGGCCCCGACCGCCGCCGAGGCGCGGAAGCGCTACGACGAGTACCTCGCGGTGGCGTCGCAGGAGGGTGCGCTCGCGCTGTTCGGGGGCTGGACGGGCCTGGACCTCGGCGGGCTCGACCCGCACGAGCCGCTGCGCCACGTCGAGACCGACGCCGGGCGCTCGGCGCTCGCGTCGTTCACCACCGACGACCCCGACCGGGAGTGGACGCTCGCCGAGGTCACCGCCCACCTCGCGGTCGGCGGCCGCGGGCCGGTCGTCGTCGGCTCCCCCACCGAGGTCGCCGACGCGATGGAGCACTGGGTCGACGAGACCGGCGCTGACGGCTTCAACCTCGCCTACGCCGTCACGCCCGGCACGTTCGTCGACGTCGCCCGGCTCGTCGTCCCCGAGCTGCGCCGGCGCGGCCGGATGCCGGCGATCCCGCCCGCCGGGACGCTGCGCGAGGTGCTCGGCGGAGCGGGCCCGCGCGCCGCGAAGGACCACCCCGCGGCGGGCCATCGCCGCTGAGCCCGTGGCCGGCGCCGCGTCCGCCGATCGCAGCCCGCGAGGGGCACGCCCGCCGTTCCGCGGAGATCACGGGCACGTCGTCACCCTCGTCGGCGTGCCGCGGGTGCATGACGCGCTCCTGATCATGTGCCGGGAGCGACCGGTGCCACGCCCGGGTCGGCGGCGGTGTTCTCCCGGACATGGCGACCGACACGACTCTCGACCACGGCGTCTCCGTCCCGGCGCTCGACGGGCTCGACTGGCCCGAGCTCGCCGCGCGGCTCGACCGCGACGGTTTCGCGATGACCGGGCCGCTCCTGGACCCCGAGCAGTGCCGGCAGATGATCGACGTCTTCGACGACGACGGGGCCTTCCGCTCCACCGTCGACATGGCACGGCTCTCCTTCGGCGAGGGCCGGTACCGGTACTTCGCCGACCCGCTCCCGCCGTTGGTGACCGAACTGCGGACCCGGCTGTACCCGCCGCTCGCGGCCATCGCGAACCGGTGGACGGGGCTCCTGGGCGAGCAGCCGTTCCCGGAGACGCACGAGGGCCTCGTGGAGGCCTGCGCCGCCGCGGGGCAGCGCAAGCCCACGCCGCTGGTGCTGCGCTACGGGCCCACGGGCTACAACTGCCTGCACCAGGACGTCTACGGCGACCTGACCTTCCCGCTGCAGGTGCTGGTCATGCTCAACACGCCGGACGTCGACTTCACGGGCGGCGAGAGCGTGTTCGTCGAGCAGCGGCCGCGCCAGCAGTCCCGGCCCATGGTCGCGCGCCCCGGCCTCGGGCAGGCCGTGATCTTCCCGGTGCGACACCGCCCGAAGCAGGGGTCGCGCGGGTACCACCGGGTGCAGATGCGCCACGGCGTGTCGGCCGTGCACACCGGGGACCGCCACGTGCTGGGCGTGATCTTCCACAACGCTCGGTGACGCGCGCGCGTCCCGCGAGCCGTGCGGTCGGGGCGAGGACGGCCGCGCTGAGGACGAGGGCCAGGGCGGCGACGACCGACACCGTCGTCGTCAGCGGGACCAACGCCGTCGCGACGCCGGCCACGAGCGTCGGCAGCCCGACCCCGACGTTGCAGGCGACGTGCACCGCCGCGGTGATCCCGCTGGCCCGGGCGGGCGGGGCGGTCGCGGCCACCGTCGCGACGGCGCCGCCGTAGAGCAGCCCGTGGGCGAGGCCCGCGACCGCGGCGGCCACGAGGACGACCGTCAGGGATCCGGCGCCGGCGGTCAGGATGGCGAGCGGGACGACGACGGCGACGAGCCCGACCACCTGGCCGCGCCGCGGGCCGAGGCGGCGCAGCACCGGCGGGGTGACGAGCGAGACCGCGACGACGCCGCCGGCGACCGCACCCGTGACGGCCGGGTCGCCCACCCTGAGAACGCGGTCCAGCACCGTCGGGACGAGGCCGAGGAAGAGCCCGACGACCGTCCACCCGAGGAAGCCGTTGACGGTCGCGACGAGCACGGCGCGACGGGCGGCGGGCGACATCCGGGGCCGCCGGTCGTGGGTGGTGTCGTGGGTCCCGGTGTCGTGGGGCGTCGTGTCGTGGGTCCCTGTGTCGTGCGGCGTGGTGTCGGGTGCGTGGGGTGCCTGCCGGACGGTCCGGAGCCCGACGAGCACCGCGGCGAGCAGGACGAGGTGCAGGGCGAACGGCAGGACCGTCGGCCACGGCGCGAACCGGGCGAGCAGGCCCGTCGCCGGCGGGCCGACGGCCGAGCCCAGGAGGAACGCGAGCGCCCCGCTCGCCGCGCCGCGGCCGGGACGTCCGGTGCGGGCGGCCAGGGCGACGCCCACCCCGGTGACCGCACCGAGGGCGACCCCGTAGGCCACGCGTCCCGCGACCAGCCAGCCGGTGCTCGTCGCCAGGGCGAGGCAGAGCGAGCCCGCCGCGGCGGCGAGCACCCGCCGCGCAGGACCGCGCGCGGCGGGAGCCGGTCGCCGAGCGGCCCGATCACCAGGAGCGCCGGCACCGTGACCAGCGCGTACACGGCGTAGACGGCCGTTAGCGTGAGGTCGCCGAAGCCGAACTGCTGCTGGTAGGTGGGGTAGAGCGGGCTGGGCATGTTGGCGCCGGCGGCGAGCAGCGTCAGCGTGGCGAGCAGCCACCGGTGTGCGGCGCGGGACGGTTCGGAGGGTGCGGCGGGGATCGTCGGGGTGGGCACGGTCGTCGGGGTGAGCACGGACGTCGGGGTTTGCGCGGTCGTCGGCACACCGGCGACCGTGCCGCCGTCGACCTTTCAGGACCAGCTCACGTTGCTGCAACTCCCGTGTAGCGTTGCTACATGATCGACCACCGGTTGCGGACGCTGCAGCTCGTGGCCCACCACGGGTCGGTGACCGCGGCCGCCCAGGTGCTGCACTTCACGCCGTCGGCGGTCTCCCAGCAGCTGCGCGGGCTGTCCGAGGAGCTCGGGGTCGACCTCGTCACCCAGGTCGGACGCCGCATGGAGCCGACCGCCGCCGGGCGGATCCTGCTGCGGCACGCGGACGCGCTGCACGCTCGCGCGGAGAGCGCGCGGGCCGAGCTCGCGGCCGTCGGGGACGCCGCGGGACGCATCGGGCTGTGCGGCTTCTCCACCGCCATGACCCTGCTCGCTCCGACGGCCGCCGCGTTGCGCGCGAGATTCCCCGACCTGGAGATCCAGGTCAGGGAGGCCGAGCCCGCCCGGTGCATCGACCTCCTGCTCTCCGGCGACGGCGACCTGGCCCTCCTGGTGGTGGACGACCGGGTGCCGCCCATCACCGACACCCGCTTCGACCAGCGCCCGCTGTTCGACGACCGCATCGACCTCGCCGTCCCGGCCGGCCACCGCCTGACCACGCGGTCGCGGTTGAGCCTCCGGGACGCGGCGAGGGAGTCCTGGATCGTCTCGCCGCCGGAGAGCCCCTACTACCGGCTGCTCCTGAGCGCGTGCCAGGCCGCCGGCTTCCGCCCGGCGGTGGCGCACTACTCGGCCGAGTGGGACACCGGCGCCGCCCTCGTCGCCCACGGCCTCGGCGTCTACCTGCTGCCCCGCCTCGCCCCGCTGCACCGCGACGACGTCGTGCGCATCCCGCTGACCGGGCCGTCGGCGCCGGTCCGGCACATCGCCGCGCTGACCCGGGCCGGCGCGGCGGGGCAGCCGACGATCGCGCACGCCCTCGGGACGATCGACGGCGTCGTGGCCGAGATTCTCGCGGGCTGAGGTCGCCGCTGGACCTCGCGAGTGGGGCACCCGAGACTCTCGCGGCGTGAGGATCACGCGCATCGCGTTGTACGACGTCGAGCTCCCCTACGCCGGCGGCGTCTACCACCTCTCAGGAGGGCGCACCTACACGTCCTTCGAGGCCTCGATCGTGCGTGTCACCTGCGACGACGGCACCGAGGGCTGGGGCGAGAGCACGCCGTTCGGGTCGACCTACATCGCCGCCCACCCGGCCGGGACCCGCGCGGCCATCGGGCTGCTCGCCCCGGCACTGCTCGGCGCCGACCCACGGCGCACCGAACGCATCGGCGACGTCATGGACCGCACCCTCACCGGCCACCAGGACGCCCGTACCGCGCTCGACGTCGCGTGCTGGGACGCGTTCGGCCGGTCGGTCGGGCTGCCGGTCTGCGAGCTGCTCGGCGGGTCCACCGACACCGCCCTCCCGATGATGTCGTCGCTCGGCGCCGGGGACCCGGAGGCGATGCGCGCGCAGGTCGCCGCGTATCGCGCGCGGGGGTACCGCGCGCACTCGGTGAAGATCGGGGCGTCCGAGGCCGAGGGTGGCCCGGCGCTCGACGCGGAACGGATCGCCGCGAGCCTCGCCGATCGACAGCCCGGCGAGTTCTTCCTCGTCGACGCCAACGGCGGGCTGGTCGTCGAGTCGGCGCTGCGCATGCTCGGGCTGCTACCGCCCGGGCTCGATTTCGCGCTCGAGGCGCCATGCGCGACGTGGAGCGAGACGGCCTCGCTGCGCCGGCGCTGCTCGTGCCCGATCGTTGTCGACGAGCTCGCCGCGCTCGACGCCGACGTCGCCGTCGCCGCGGGCGGGGCCGCGGACGGAATCAACCTGAAGATCTCGAAGGCGGGCGGGCTGACGCCGGGACGCCGTCACCGCGACCTCTGCCGAGCCTCCGGGCTGACGATCACCGTCCAGGACACTGTCGGCTCGTCGCTGGCCCTCGCCGCCATCCTGCACCTCGGCGCGACGGTCCCCACTCGTCTCCTGCGCGGCGTGCTGAACTGCGAGGACATGGTCACACGCAGGGTGGCCGCCCTCGACACGGTCCGCACCGACGACGGCATCCGTCCCGGCACGGCGCCCGGACTCGGCGCGACGGTCGACGAGGACGTGCTCGGCGAGCCGGTGGCGGTCTGGGGTGACTAGCTCCGCGCGAGGCGTCGACGGTTGGCGACGACGCTGCGGTGCACGGGGGCGACGACGGCACCGACGGCGGCCGCCGCGTCCCTGGGCGGGGTGGTCACCGCGGCCACGGCCGCGCGGCCGAAGGCGTCCGCCTTCTCGGTGACCATCCGGACCAGCTCACGGCGTTCCCGCGCCGGCGGCGGCCAGCCGCCCAGCACGAGCCGCGTCGTGCGGTAGCCGACGACGACGGGCGCCGACACCGCGATCTCGGCGAGCTGAAGCCAGGGCCGCACCCACCCCGCTCCGGGGATCGACGATCCCCTGCCCGCGGTCTTCGTCGTCGCCATCCCGTCGACGCTACGGGGCCGTCTCTTGATCGTCTTTGGTTGTCGGGGGTCGGGTCTAGCGTCGGGTTCGTGAGCATCGACCAGGGTGTACGGGTCGGCCGGGAGGCCGAGCCCGACGCGACGCTGGTCGCTGCCCTGGAGGGTGTCTCGCCGGGCGCGTTGACCGGGGAGGCTCTGGGCTCGTACGTGCGGGACTGCTGGCGGGTGCACAACCGGGCCACCGCGACGCTGTTCGACGCGCTGCACCATCTCGGGCGCGCCGAGGCCGACACGTGTGTGCGGCGCCCCGAGCTCGACGAGTTCTCCCGTGACGAGGCCTCGGCGCTGCTGGGGTGGTCGTCGACGATGGCCGCGCGGCGGTTGAACCTGGCCGATGATCTGCTCGTGCGCCTGCCCGAGGTCGGCGAGGCGCTGCACGCGGGCTGGTTGGACGAGACCAAGGCCCGCACCGTGAGCGAGTGGACCGCCGACCTGTCCGAGGACCACGCGCACGAGGTCTGCCAGGTCGTGCTGCCCGAGGCGCCGGGATTGCCCGTGCGGGCGCTGCAGGAGCGCATCGAGTCGGTGATCGGGGCGGTGGACCCGGGCTGGGCCGAGCGGCGCCGCAAGCGCGCCGAGTCCCGCGCCCAGGTGCTGCTCTCGGCGAACCCGTCGGGCACGGCGACGTTGTCGTTCGTCGACGCCCCGGCTCCGGACGGCATCGCCTCGCAGGCACGGATCGATGCGCTGGCCGCGGCGGTGCGCGCGCTCGGGGTGCTGACCCCGATCAAGCAGCTGCGCCTGCAGGTCGGGATGCGGCTGCTCGACGGCTCCACCGCCGGCGTGGACGACCGCAGCATCGCGATCCAGATGGCCGCCGAGTACCACGCCGCCACCAACCCCGACGATCCCGACGGCGGAACCCACGACGCTGGTCCCGACGACCCCACGGGTGACGACCCCGACGATGGCGGTCCCGACGACTCCGGTCCCGACGACTCCGGTCCCGACGACTCCGGTCCCGACGACGACCACGGTCCCGACGACGACGATCGCGGCGAGGCACCCGATCTCGGGGACGAGCCCGAGGGCGGGTCGAGCGCGTCCGGTGGGCCGGTCGATCCGGACAGCGATCCCGTCGACACCCCCACTCCCGCCCCGGACGTGACGGAGCGCGGTGGCAGCGAGGCCGGCGAGGGCGGAGCGGCCCGCCGGGTGATCCCCTCACCACGCCCCGCCGCCGAGCAGGGCGTGCTCGACCTCCTCGGCCTGCCACCCCGACCCGGTGCGCCGGAGCCGGAGCTGCTCGACCCGCACGGGCCGCCGGACCGCACACCGGGGCGGCTGCGGCAGGGCTCCGTCGAGCTCCGCATCCGGCTCAGCACCGCCCTCGGGCTCGACCAGCACCCCGCCACCGTCCCCGGCTACGGCACCGTGCTGCCCCACGACGCCCTCGCCATGCTCCACGCACACCGCCACGGTGAATGGCGCGTGGTCCTGACCGACCACGACGGGCGGCTCGCGCACGTCCTGCTCACCCGCCGCCGACCGCCGCCACCGTCGACACGACATCCCCGGCCCCGCGGCGAACACCGGACGCGGGGCAGACAGCGCTCACAGCGCGCCGCCAGCATCGTCGAGCTCCAGGTCCCGACGACGCTGCTCGCTGCCCTCGATCCCGACCGACATCCCGGCTGGGCACCGCTGATCCGCGAGCTCCAGACCCGCGCCCGGGACCTCGCCGCCACCTCCGGTCCCGGGCGGCCGCCGGACGCCGACGACGACCTCGACCAGTGGTCGCGGCGGCGCCCCGGCGCCGAACTCGACCGCTGGATCCGCGTGCGCGACCGCTGCTGCGTCGTCCCGGGCTGCCGCCGTCCCGCCCACCGCGCCGAGATCGACCACACGCGGGACCACGCCTACGGCGGGCCGACCGCCTCCTGGAACCTGGGTGCCTGGTGCACCCATCACCACCGCGCCAAGCACCGCGCGGGCTGGTGTGTCAGCCAACCCGCCGCCGGGCGCTTCGTCATCCGCACCCGTGCCGGCGTCACGCACGTCACCGCGCCGAAGCGGGTCATCGACCCCCTGCCCGACCCGCGACCCGCTGCCCGGCCGCGACCCCTCCCGCCCGACGGCTGGCCCGAGGACGTCACGGACGACGAGGACGACCACCTCCGCGGCCTCCGCGCCGAGCGGCGCCGCACGACCCCACCGCCGCTGTCCCCGACACCGTCCCGCTACGACGGCCCGCCGCCCTTCTGACAGGCGGGTGGGTCGCCGGACGGCACCGGCCGACCGACACTGCCGTCCCGGCGTCCCGGCGTCCCGGCGTCCCGGCGTCCCGGCGTCCCGGCGTCCCGGCGTCCCGGCGTCCCGGCGTCCCGGCGTCCCGGCGTCCCGGCGTCCCGGCGTCCCGGCGTCCCGGCGTCCGGCTAGTCCTGTTCGAGGGCCGGCAGGTCGGTGGCCGCGACACGCCGCAGGGCGTCCAGGCCCGCCGCGATGGTGGGCTGGAGTCCGGAGCCCGCCCGGACGGCGGCGATGACGCGGCGCGTGGGCACGGGGTCGGTGGTGATCCGGAGGCGCCGGGTGTCGTGGTGGGCGGGCAGGTCGGCGAGCCGCGGCACCAGCGCCACCCCGAAGCCACGCGCCACGAGGGCCGCCCCGGTGTCCCACTCGTCGGCGTAGTGCGCGATGTCGGGTGCGAAGCCGGCCGCGGTGCAGGCGAGCGTCACCAGCTGGTGGTACGCGCGGCCGGTGTTGCCGCAGATCCACGGATCGGCCGCGAGATCGCCGAGGCCGACGGTGTCGCGCCCGACCAGCGGGTGGTCGGGCCCGACGAGGATATCGAGGGGCTCGTCGAAGAGCTGGTGCTGGTCGAACGCCGCGTCCGAGGCGGGCGGGATGCTCGGCGTCGCGACCACGACGGCGAGGTCGGTGTCGTCGGCCGCGAGCAGGTCGAACGAGCGTGCGGGCTCGCTCTCGCGCAGGTGCACGCGCAGGGCCGGGTACTCGTCGCGGAGCAGGTCGAGGGCCCGCGGGACGACCACCGCGGCGGCGCTGGAGAACCCGGCGAAGCGCAGCGTGCCCCCGACGTCCCCGCTGCGGTGGGCAGCGAGGTCGGCCCGCGCGTGCTCCCACTGCGCGGTCAGCGTCTCCGCGTGGGCGATCAGCGTGTGCGCCGCCGGGGTGAGCCGGACGGTGCGCCCGACGGGCTCGAGCAGCACGACGTCGAGCTCGCGCGCGAGGGCCTGCATCTGGTGCGAGACCGCCGACGGCGTGAGCCGGCAGACCTCCGCGGCGGCCGTCACGGTGCCGTGCCGCGCGATCGCCTGGAGCACGCCGAGGCGCCGGTCAATCATGCAATGAACGTACAAGATCATGAGTCCGACGTTTCGATGGACGTGGACAGATTCCGGCGCCGACACTGCGAGCAGACACCACGGCGCCGACGCCGGCGGTGCACCCCCACCACCGTCTCGGCGCGCCCCTGGGCGCCCGCAGGAGTCCGAAATGTCGTTTTATCGGGTCATCGTCGTCGGCCTCGGAGGCCTGGGGTCGGCCGCCCTCTACCGGCTCGCGAGCGAGATCGGCGAGACCGGCGGGGACGGCGGGGACGGCGGGGACGGCGGGGCAGCCGGAGCAGGCGCGGGCGTCCTCGGCCTCGAGCAGTTCGAGCTCGGCCACACCCGGGGAGCCTCCCAGGACCACTCCCGGATCATCCGGCTCGCCCAGCACGAGCAGCACTACGCGGCGCTGGCCGCCCCGGCCTACAAGGCCTGGGACGAGGTCGAGGCCGAGTCCCGCCAGCAGATCGTCACGCGCACCGGCGGGCTGGTGATCGAGGACCGCGTCGCCCGCCGGGGCGCCGCCACCGGCAACCGCAACATCGAGGGCTACACCGCGATGTTCGACCGCTTCGGCGTCGCCTACGAGCGCCTCGACGCCGACGAGCTCGTCGCCCGCTGGCCCCAGTTCCGGGTCGACGGCGGCGAGCAGGCGCTCTACCAGCCCGAGTCGGGCATCGTCGACGCCGCGCGGGCCAACGCCGTGCACCTCGCGCTCGCCCGCGCCCACGGCGCCGAGGTCCGCGCGCACACCCCGGTGCGCGCCATCCGGCCGGACGGCGAGGGCGTCGCGGTGGTCACCGACACCGAGACCCTGCACGCCGACCGTGTCGTCGTCACCTCCGACGCGTGGACCAACCAGGTGCTCGCCGAGACCGGGACCCAGCTGCCCCTGACCGTCCTGCGCGAGCAGGTCACGTACTACGCGACGCCGCACCTCGCGGAGTTCGCGCCGTCGCACTTCCCGGTCTTCATGTGGCACGGCCGCCACAACTTCTACGGCTTCCCGGTCTACGGCGAGGTCGCGACCAAGCTCGGCCAGCACATGGGCGGCGAGGAGACCACCGCGGACGACCGGACCTTCGACCCGGATCCGGTGCGCCGCGGCCGGTACGCCGACTTCCTCGAGCAACACGTCCCCCGCTTCGGCGGGCCGGAGCTCTACTCGAAGACCTGCCTCTACACCGTCCCGCCGGACCAGGACTTCGTGCTGGACACGCTGCCGGAGCACCCGCAGATCACGGTCGCCAACGGCGCCGGTCACGCCTTCAAGTTCGCCGCCCTCATCGGGCGGCTGCTCGCCGACCTCGCGCTCGGACACGAGCCCTCGCACCCGATCGACGCCTTCTCGATCACCCGGCCCGCCCTGACCGACCCGAGCTTTCCGCGGAGCTTCCATGTCTGACACGCGTGTGAACCCGTACACCACCCTCCCGGCGCGCCCCGTCGACCCGGCGCTCTTCACGCTGGAGAGCACGTACCGCAGCACCCGCCTGCCGGTGGAGCTCGCCTCGACGCTACTGCCCGACGCGTACACCAGCCCGGAGTTCTTCGCCCTCGAGCGGGACCGCCTCTTCACCGACAGCTGGGTGCCGGTCGGCATCACGAGCGACGTCGCCCGGCACGGCGCCTGCGTCGTCGTCGAGGTCGCCGGGCGGTCGATCTTCGTCACCCGCAACCGGCACGGCGAGCTGCGCGCGTTCCACAACCTCTGCCGCCACCGCGCGACGAAGCTGCTCGACGCCGACGCCCGCGAGGTCGGACGCCGCGGGCGCATCCGCTGCCCGTACCACTCCTGGACCTACGACACCGACGGCGCGTGCTTGGGGACCCCGCTGTTCGAGGGCTCCGACATCCCCGAGGGCCAGGAGGCCATCTTCGACACCTCGATCGCGACGGGCTTCGACCGCGCCGACTACGGGCTGCTCGAGGTGGCCGTCGACACCTGGGGCCTCTTCCTCTTCGTCAACCTGGCGCCGAACCCGTCGCCGCTGGCCACCCAGCTCGGGGACCTGCCCCGGCGGTTCGCCGACTACCGGCTCGACGAGTGGGTGACCCAGCGCCGCCGCACCTACGACGTCGCGGCCAACCACAAGCTCATCGGCGAGAACTTCATGGAGTACTACCACCTGCCCTGGGTGCACCCGGAGCTGAACAAGGTCTCCAAGTTCTCCGACCACTACCGGTGGCAGGGCCCCGGGATGTACACGGGGATGTGCACCACGCCGGTGTCGCGCAACTCCGACGCCGGCGGCTGGGACGGGCTGCGCCCGCTGAGCTCGCTCGGCCCGCAGGACGCCGACAGCGGGCGGTTCGTGTGGCTGTTCCCGTCGACGGCGTTGGTCGTCCTGCCCAACCACGCGTTCGTGCTGTTCAACCGGCCCGTCTCGCCCAACCACACCGTCGAGACGGCCGTGCTGCTCGCCCACCCCGAGTCGCTCGGCGGGGAGGGCGGGGACGACACCGCCGAGGAGGGCGTCGAGCAGCTCGCGAAGTTCTGGGACCTCGTGAACACCCAGGACCTCGAGATCGTCGAGCGCGTCCAGGAGGGCCTCGAGAACCCGGCCTACCGCGGCGGTCGGATGTGCTTCCGGTTCGAGGAGCCGCTGCACCGCTTCCAGAACATGGTGATCGACAAGATGGTCGGCGTCGACCGCGTGCCCTCCGGCGACGAGAGCACCATGACCCGGATGTTCCCCGACCCGTGAGCGCGCCCGTGACAGCCGCGACCCTGACCCACGAGATCGCCGTCGAGGACCCCTCGACCGAGGAGACCATCGCGCGCGTCCCCCGCGGCACCGCCGAGGACGTCGACCGCGCCGTCGCCGCGGCCCGGGTCGGCGCGCGCCGCACCCGGACGATCGCCCCGGCCGACCGGGGACGGCTGCTGCGGGCGCTGGCCGCGGCCGTCGACGCCGAGCGCGAGGAGCTCGCCCGGCTCGAGACCCGGGACACCGGCAAGCCGCTGTCGCTCGCCCGCGGCGAGGTCGCCGGGTGCGTCGGCTACCTCGACTACTACGCCGGCGCCGCGGACAAGCTGCACGGCGAGACCATCCCGCTCGGCCCCGGCTCGCTCGCCTGGACCGTGCGGGAGCCCGTGGGCGTGACCGCCCACATCGTGCCGTGGAACGCGCCGCTGTCGATGCTCTGCCGCAGCGTCGCGCCGGCGCTGGCCGCGGGGAACACGGCGGTGGTCAAGCCCGCCGAGCAGACCCCGCTGACCGCGCTGCGGTTCGCCGAGCTCGCGCGCGAGGCGGGCCTGCCGGAGCACGCGGTCACGGTGGTCGCGGGCCTCGGCGCCGAGGCCGGCCACGCCCTGGCCGGGCACCCGTGCATCGGGTCGTTGACGTTCACCGGCTCGGTCGCCACCGGGCGGGCGGTGCTGCGCGCGGCCGCGGAGCACGTCACGCCGGTGGTCACCGAGCTCGGCGGCAAGTCCCCGCAGATCGTGTTCGCCGACGCCGACCTCGACGACGTCGCCGCCCAGGTCGTCACGGGTGTGACGGCGAACAGCGGGCAGTACTGCGACGCCGGGTCGCGCCTGCTGGTCGAGCGTGGCGTCCACGACGAGCTCGTCGCCCGCGTCGTCGCACGCACGGCGGCGCTGACCCTCGGCCCGGGGATCGACGACCCCGACCTCGGTCCGCTGGTCTCGGCCGAGCACCACCGCCGCGTGTCGTCCTACGTCGCGCTCGGGCAGGCCGAGGGCGCGGTCGTCGCCGACGGACCCCGCGCCGTCCCCGACCGCGGGCACTTCCTGGCCCCCGTGACGTTCACCGGCGTCACCCCGGAGATGCGGATCGCCCGCGAGGAGATCTTCGGGCCGGTGCTCGTGGCGATGCCGTTCGACGACGAGGAGCAGGCCCTCGCGCTGGCGAACGGCACCGACTACGGCCTGGGGGTCGGCATCCACACCCGCGACGTCGACCGCGCGCTGCGCGTGGCCGGGCAGGTCGAGGCCGGCTACGTGATGATCAACGAGTACTTCGCCGGCGGACCGTCGGTGCCGTTCGGGGGCACCAAGCTCTCCGGCACGGGCCGCGAGCGGGGCCTCGTCGCGCTCGACGGCTACCTGCGGGACAAGACCGTCGTCGCCCGGGTCGGCCCGCGATGACGACGGCCGCCGCCGACGTCGACGTCCGCACCCTGGGCGCGCAGCGCCTCGCCCGGGCCCAGCAGGCCCTGCGTGAGCACGACCTCCCCGCCGCGCTCCTGTTCGACCCCGCCAACGTCCGGTACGCGACGTGCGACGGGTCGTACCTCGTGGCGAACCTGCACTGCTCCTACCGCTGGGCGCTCGTGCTCGCCGAGCACGACCCGATCCTCTGGGAGCCGACCGAGTCGATCCCGCTCGCCCGCGGGCGGTTCGACGGCGAGATCCGCCCGACGACCTCGTTCACGTTCTTCGGGTCTGGCGACCGCAGCGCCGGGCACGCGCTCGCCGCGATGGCGGAGGTCCGCGACGCGCTGCGCGAGCGCGGGCTGGCCGGCGCGCCCCTCGGGATCGACCGGGCCGAGGCCGTCGTGTTCCTCGCGCTGGCCGAGCTCGGGGTCCACCTCGTCGACGCCGTCGGCGTGCTGGAGGTCGCGCGGTCGGTGAAGACCGATCTCGAACTGGCGGTGCACCGGGAGAACGCCCGGCTCACCGACGTCGCCGTGCGGCGCTTCCTCGAGCGCCTCGAGCCCGGGCGCACCGAGCTCGAGCTGTGGGCGGACCTCATGCGGGAGGCCTTCGCGAGCGGCGCCCTGCACTCCGAGAGCCGCCTGCTCTCCTCCGGGCCGCGGACGAACCCGTGGATGCAGGAGGCGTCCGGCCGCGTCGTGCGGGACGGCGAGCCGGTCGCCTTCGACACCGACCTCGTGGGGCCGCACGGCTACCTCACCGACATCTCGCGGACCTACGTCTGCGGCGACGCCGCCCCGTCGCGCGAGCTGCGCGAGGCCTACCGCGCGGCGTACGGCTTCGTCCGCGAGGCGATCCCCGAGTTCCGCGCCGGCCGGTCGTTCCGCGAGCTCGGCGAGCTGCTCGGCCCCCGGCTGCCCGCGGAGTACCGCGCCCAGCGCTACCCCTTCCTCGCCCACGGGTGCGGCGCCGCCGACGAGTACCCGGCGATCGTCGTCGACGGCCACCACGGCGGGGTGCTCGAGCCGGGCATGGTCATCAGCGTCGAGGCCTACACGGGCCGCGTGGGTGGCTCCGCGGGCGCGAAGTACGAGGACCAGATCGTGATCACCGACGCGGCGCCCGAACTGCTCTCCTCCGCGCCGGCCGAGGACCGCCTCCTCTGAGGCTCGCCCCGTGGTCCGGCTCACCCGTCTGGGAACCCGTCGACGTGGATACCCCGATCGGATGAATCCGGACCTCGCCGCACCCCACGACGCCACCGGCCTCCGTGGCCGCCGCGTCCTCGTCACCGGCGCGACCGGCTTCCTGGGCCGGCACCTGGTCCGCCGGCTGCTGCACCTCGAGGCCGAGATCCACGCCCTGACCCGCGGCGACGGGCCCCACGACCCCGCCCTCCCCGGGGTGATCTGGCACCGCGGCGACATCACCGACCCCGACGAGCTGGGGCGCGTCGTGCACGACGTCGCCCCGGCGGCCGTGTTCCACCTCGCCAGCCAGGTGGCGGGCGCCCGCGAGAGCGACCTGGCGATACCGATGCTCGAGGCGAACACCCGCGCGGCCGTCGCGGTGATGACCGCCGCGCACGAGCTCGGCGACTGCCGGGTCGTCCTCGCCGGCTCGCTCGAGGAACCCCACGGCGACGAGCCGCCGAGCTCCCCGTACGCGGCCGCGAAGTCCGCCGCCACCGGCTACGCCCGGCTGTTCCACGCGCAGTGGGACCTGCCGGTGACGGTGCTGCGGATCGCGATGGTCTACGGGCCCGACCAGCCCGACGACGGCAAGCTCGTGCCCTACGTCAGCCGGTGCGTGCTCGACGGGGTCACGCCGGAGCTGTCGAGCGGGACCCGGCTCGTCGACTGGGTGTACGTGGACGACGTCGTCGACGCCCTGGTCCGGGCCGCGACGAGCGAGCGGGCCGGGCACGTCCTCGACATCGGCTCCGGCCGCACCGCGAGCATCGCCGACGTCGTCACCGAGCTCGCCGACCTCGCCGGCTACGGCGGGCCGCTGGGCTTCGGCGACCGGGGCGACCGGCGCGACGACCACACCCTGGTCGCGGACCCGGGCCCCGCCGCCGAGCAGCTCGGGTGGCGCGCGACGACCCCGCGGCGCGACGGCCTCGCCAGGACCCTGGCCTGGCACGCGAACCCGCCGAACGTGCCGCTCGCCCGGCGGGGAGTCGATCACGCCCCCGTGTGACCATGGTCCCTCCCCGGCTCGGAGAAGAGGTGCGTGGTTGGACGGCGAGGCCCGCGACGAGGTCACGGACGACACCGCGGACGAGCTCCCGTTCGAACCGGCCGGGATCAGCTACGCCGAGCACTTCCATCCCGCGCGCCCGCGGGCGCTGCGCCACCGGCCGCGGGTGCGCCAGAGCGTCGTCCGCAACGCCGCCGCCCGTGACGGCGACGCGGTCGGCACCAACCCGGCCTACGTGGCGTGGCTCGTCTCGGAGTCGATGCTGGCCGACGCGAACACCATCTCCCGGCAGTTCTCGGGCCAGGGCGCGATGTGGCAGAACCCCTACGCCGACCCCGACCCGCGCCTGGCCGTCGAGACCGCGTCGGTGTGGTTCACCGCCTACCCGCTGTCGCTGATCACGCGGCCCGGCCAGTCGTTCCTCGCCGCCCTGGGCGAGGAGGAACTGTGGTCGGCGTTCGCCGACATCGGCATCGAGGCCCTGCACACCGGCCCGGTCAAGCGTGCGGGCGGGATCACCGGCTGGTCGAGCACCCCGAGCGTCGACGGGCACTTCGACCGGATCTCGACGGTCATCGACCCGGCGTTCGGCTCCGAGCAGGAGTTCCGGGCGATGTGCGGGATGGCCACCTTCCACGGCGGCACGATCATCGACGACGTCGTGCCCGGACACACCGGCAAGGGCGCCGACTTCCGCCTCGCCGAGATGGCCCACGCCGATTACCCCGGCATCTACCACATGGTCGAGATCGAGCCGGACGACTGGCACCTGCTGCCCGAGGTGCCGCCCGGCCGCGACTCGGTGAACCTCGACGCCGTCGTCGAGGAGCAGCTGGAGAAGTCGGGCTACATCATCGGCCGCCTCCAGCGAGTGATCTTCTACGCGCCCGGGGTCAAGGAGACCAACTGGAGCGCGACCCGCCCGGTCGTCGGCGTCGACGGCGTCGAGCGCCGCTGGGTGTACCTGCACTACTTCAAGGAGGGCCAGCCCTCGATCAACTGGCTGGACCCGTCCTTCGCCGGCATGCGCCTGACCATCGGCGACGCCCTGCACTCGCTGGCCGACCTCGGCTCCGGCGCGCTGCGCCTCGACGCCAACGGCTTCCTCGGCGTCGAGAAGAGCGCGGCCGAGGGCAACCCCGCATGGTCGGAGGGGCACCCGCTCTCGGAGGCCGCCAACCACCTCATCGCCAGCATGGTGCGCAAGGTCGGCGGGTTCACGTTCCAGGAACTGAACCTGACCATGGACGACATCCGCCAGGTCGGCGAGGCCGGCGCGGACCTGTCCTACGACTTCGTCAACCGGCCCGGCTACCACCACGCGCTCGCCACCGGCGACGCCGAGTTCCTGCGCCTGTGCCTGCGCACCTGCCGCGACACCGGCATCGACCCGGCCTCGCTCGTGCACGCGCTGCAGAACCACGACGAGGTGACCTACGAGCTCGTCCACTGGTCGACCGGGCACCGCGACGACGTCTTCACCTTTCGCGGCGCGCCCGCCACCGGCGCCGAGATCGGCGACACCGTGCGCCAGGAGCTGGCCGCCCACCTCGCGGGCGAGCGCGCGCCCTACAACCTGGTGTTCACCACCAACGGCATCGCCTGCACCACCGCGACCGTCATCGCCGCCACCCTGGGGATCACCGACCTGGACGCGATCGGCGACGACGACGTCGACGCGATCCGGCAGATCCACCTGCTGCTGGCCATGTTCAACGCGATGCAGCCGGGCGTCTTCGCGCTGTCGGGCTGGGACATCACCGGGATGCTCACGCTGCGGCCCGAGCAGGTCGGGAGCCTGCTCTCCGAGGGCGACACCCGCTGGATCCACCGGGCGGCGCACGACCTCATGGGCCTCGACCCGGCGGCGTCCCGCTCGGCCGAGGGCATGCCCCGCGGGCGCAGCCTCTACGGCAGCATCCCCGAGCAGCTCGCCGACGAGACCAGCTTCCTGCGCCAGCTCGCCGCGATCCTCGGGGTGCGCAAGCACTACGGCATCGCCACGAGCCGCCAGGTCGAGATCCCGGACGTCTCGCACACGGGCCTGCTCGTCCTCGTCCACGTGCTCGACGACGGGCGGCACGCCCTGACGGTGCTGAACTTCGCCGCCGAGCCGGTGACGACAACGGTCCGCGCCGAGGCCCTCCCGCCCGGCGGCACGGTCATCGACATGTTCACCCAGGAGACGGTCGCCGTCGTCGACGACCTGCGCTCCTTCGCGGTCGACCTCAACGCCCACCAGGGTCACGCGCTGCTCGTGGAGGCACCGGACGGGGCCTGAGGGCCTGGAACCGCGCGGCCCGGCGGAGGACCATCACTCCGCATGGCCACGGTGAGCGTGCGGTACATCGTCGACGACGTCGATGCCGCGATCTCCTTCTACTGCGGGCGGTTGGGCTTCCACGAGGACATGCACCCCGCCCCGACGTTCGCGATGCTGAGCAGGGGCGACCTGCGCCTGGTCCTGTCGGCCCCCGGCGGGGGCGGGGGCGGCGGGCAGGCGATGCCGGACGGGACGGTGCCGCGCCCCGGCGGGTGGAACCGCTTCACCCTCGAGGTCGCCGACCTCGAAGGCCTCGTCGGGGAGCTGCGGGCCGCCGGCACGCGGTTCCGCAACGACGTCGTCACCGGCGTGGGCGGCAAGCAGATCCTGCTCGAGGACCCGTCCGGCAATCCCGTGGAGCTCTTCGAGCCGACCCGCGCGGAGGCCCGGCTCTAACCCGGGTCCGGCATCGGCGGTGGGTCGTCGGGCAGGGCGAGGGTGCGCCGCGGCGTGGGCCGGTGACCGAGGAACGCCGGCCGGTTCGCGTGGCCCAGCAGCAGCGGGAGCAGGTCGCGCGCGGCGAGGGCCCCGTACCAGCCCGCGTGCGCCGGGGCCTCGCCGAACGCGGTCACCGTGTCGGGGCGGACGCCCGGCCCGGCCACGACGAGCGGGGTGGGGTCGCCGGTGTGCAGCACGCCGCCGGTCGAGGGCGTCGCGTGGTCGCCGGTGACCGCGACGACCGCCTCGTCGGCGAGGTCGAGCAGGTCCGCGAGACCGGCGTCGGCGGCCTCGATCGCCTCGAGCTTGGCGCGGGGGCGCTTGGTGTGGCCGGCGTCGTCGGTGGCCTTGGTGTGCACGTGCACGAACGCCGCGCCCTCGGCCAGCAGCGCGCGGCAGGCGTCCAGCCGCGCCACCAGGTCCGCGGCGAGGTCGGGCACCGAGGCGAGGTCCCGGGTCCGCAGGCCGAGCAGGGCCGCGAGACCACGGTAGAGCCGGGTGCTGGTCACGGCGGCGCCGGGGACGCCGACCTGCTCGCCGAACGACGGCACCGGCCCCAGCGCTCCCGACCACTTCGTGGTGACGACGTCGAGGGCCGGCGCGCCCCGCGCGCGGCGGGCGGCGTTGACGGGGTGGGCGCGCAGCGCCGACCGGGCCGCGACGAGCAGCTCCGTGAGGGCCGCGGCGGTCGGCGCCGCCCCCGCCGCGCCCTCGACCGGGAGCACCCGCAGCCATGGGTGGCGGTCCTCGAAGAAGGGGTCGGAGTCGGTGACGCCGCCGTCGGCGTGGCCGGGCAGGAGCAGCACCGCCTCGCTGCGGGCGCGCCCCCCGGGGCGGTCGAGCGGGACGAGCCGGTGCCCGTGCGTGCCGGCGAGATCCACGACGTCGGTGAACAGCGCCGCCGCGTCCTCGGCGTCGTCACGGCCGACCCGTCCGGTGATCCATACGCGCCCGTCGGCGTCGGCCGAGGACGTCCGCAGCGCCGCGTGCGTGACGGCGACGCCGGCCGGGACGTCCACGCCCGCCCCGAGCGCCTCGAGCACCGCGCGGCCGGGGAAGGGCACGTCGCCGAACCCGAACACCGCCCAGTGCGCGAGCTCCGACGAGGGCGCCCGGCCCCAGCCGAACGGCAGGTGCCAGCCCGAGGCGCCGCGGGCGGCGAGCGCGTCGAGGACCGGCGTGTGCGCGGCCTCGGCGGGCGTGCGGTCCCCCAGCTCGGGTACCGGGCGGTCGCCGAGACCGTCGAGGACGACCAGCACCACCGGGCGGCGGTCGTCGTCGAGCCGGGGCTGGGTCTCGCCGTGGCCGGGGGGTCTCACGTCAGCAGATCCTCGAGCACGGGCACGGTCGCCGGCGGCACGAGGTCCCGCCAGGTGCCGTCGGCGAAGTGCGCGCGGATGTCGGTCGCGTCGAGCTTCGCGACGGGGTCGCCGTCGACGACCACGACGCGGTAGCCGCCGTCGGTCAGACGACCGGCCTTGTCGGACTCCCACGCCGAGTACGCCCGCACGTAGTGCACCGCATCGCGGGGGACGTACTCGGCCCAGACCTCGGGACGGGTGAGGTCGAACGGTACGACCATCGAACGGTCGCCCATTCCCGCACCGGCCAGCGCGGCGGCGAGCAGGCGGGCGCGCTCGTAGTAGGTGAACGGGTTGGCCGCGTCGGTGTGCCGGTGGGCCGACGTGGACTCGGCGTGGCGGGCCCCGGTGTCGGGGTTGGTCACGGCGACGACGAGACGGTCGTGCTCGGCGAGCGCGAGCGCGAACAGCTCGAGGTGCTGGGCGTGCACCGGCTGGAAGCGCCCGGTGACGGCGGCGAGCGTCGTCATCGCGTCCCGCGGAGCAGGCCGCGGGCGATCGCGTTGCGCTGGATCTCCACCGTCCCGGCCGGGATCTTGAGGTTCCGGGCGAGGCGGTAGAGCTTCTCCTCCGGCGAGCCCTTGCGCAGCCCGGTGCCGCCGTGGACCTGCAGGGCACGGTCGGCGACGCGCAGGAACGCCTCGTCGTTGATCACCTTCACGAGGCTCATGAGGCGCGGGGCGTCCGGGTGCAGCGGCACGCCGAAGGCGCCGCCGGGGAGGGCGTCGAGCTCGGCCTGCGCCTGCAGGGACGCCGCCCGCGCCGCGTACACGTCGGCGTCGATGTCGGCGAGCATGTGCTGCACCGCCTGCAGGTCGGCGATCGGCGCGCCGCCGGAGGTGCGCTGCCCCGCGCGGTCGAGGGCCCGGTCGAGCAGCCACGTGCCCCAGCCCGCGCACATCCCGCCCCGGCACAGACGCCGCCAGTTGATCCACGCCATGGCCAGCGCGAAGCCGTCGCCGGGCTCGCCGACGACGTTCTCGGCCGGCACCCGCACCCCGTCGAGGTGCAGCTCGCCGGTGAGCCCGTCGTCGAGCATGGTCGGGATGTCGCGGCCCCGGGTGAAGCCCGGGCTGGTGGCGTCGACGAGGAACATCGACAGCGAGCGGGTGCCGGCGCCGGGGTCGGTGACCGCGGTGATCTGGACGACGTCGCAGAAGTGCGCGTTGGTGATCCACGCCTTGGTGCCGTCGAGGATCCAGTCGCTGCCGTCGCGGCGCGCACGGGTCTCCATGGCGAGCACGTCGGTGCCCACGGCGATCTCGGTGTTGGCGAACGCCGCGGTGATCTCCCCGGCCAGCAGCGGCGCGAGCCACCGCTCCCGGGCCGCGTCGGAGCAGTGCTCGATCGCGGGGTTCGGGCCCTCGGTCCACGCCAGCGCCGCGAGACCCAGCCCGAGGCCGGCGTGCCGGTAGACGTACTCCTCGACGTGCTGCATCTCGGCGCGGGTGAAGTCGCTGAAGCCGAGGCCGCTGGGCACGTGCGGCGCGTAGAGGCCGGCGGCGGCCGCGCGGCGCTGGGCCTCCCGCCGGGCCTCCCACACCGCCGGGTGCATCCGCCCCGCCTCGTCGAGACGGGGGTTCCACGGCGTACCGGCGTCCTGCCCGGCCAGCGCGGCCTCGAGCGGGGCGACGTCGGACTCGAGGAAGGCGCCGAAGCGCTCGGTGTAGTCGGCGACGCGGTCGGTACGTCCGGGGGTGCTCGTCACGGGCCAGCCCTACGGCGCCGGGCGTGGTCCCGTCAACCGCTCGCTAGGGTCGACGGCGTGCCGGTGCTGCGCGCAGACGCCTCCCTCCTCCTCGTCGTCGACCTCCAGGAACGCCTCATGCCCGCCATCGCGGACGGCGGGGCCGTGCTCGACAACGCGAGCAGGCTCGTCCGCGGTGCGACGCGGCTCGGCGTCGCCGTCCACGTCACCGAGCAGAACCCCGCCGGGCTCGGGCCGACGGTCTCGGCGATCGCGGACCTCCTCCCGGACCCGCCGGTGGCGAAGACGGCGTTCGGCGCGCCCGTCCCCGCGCACCCCGGCACCGTCGTCGTCGCCGGCTGCGAGGCCCACGTGTGCGTGCAGCAGACCGTCCTCGGCCTGCGCGCGGCGGGCCGCGACGTGGCCGTCGCCGCCGACGCGGTCGGCAGCCGCACGGAGGCGAACCGCGACCGGGCGGTCGAGCGGATGCGCGACCACGGCGTCGACGTCGTGACCACCGAGATGGTGCTGTTCGAGTGGCTCGGGGACAGCGAGCACGAGGCCTTCCGCGAGGTCCAGAAGCTGATCAAGTGACAGGTCGGGTACGTGTGCGCTAACGTTCGTCGCGACTGACCCTGGAGGGTGTCGTGACGGACGAGGACCCGGAAGGCGCCGCGCTGCGCGCGCTGGTCGAGCCACGCCGTCGCGCGATCCTGCGCCTGGTCGCCCACGACGAGCTCTCCGCCGGGGAGATCGCGGCGACGTTCGAGGTCACCCGGCCCGCGGTCAGCCAGCACCTCACGGTGCTCAAGGACGCCGGCCTGCTCACCGAGCGACGGGACGGCACCCGCCGGCTCTACCGGGCCCGCCCCGAGGGCCTCGACGGGCTGCGCGGGTTCCTGGACGACATGTGGGGCTCGTCGCTGGACGCCGCGCGCCGGATCGTCGAAACCGACAGGGGGATCACCGATGGCCGCTCCGCGACCGGCTGAGACCGTCACGGCGCTGCGCCGCCCGCCGATCCGGCAGGCGACGACCGTGCGCAGCGACCGGGAGCACACCTTCGACGTGTTCGTCGCGACGATCGGGCAGTGGTGGCCGCTGCAGCCCTACTCGGCCGGCAAGGACCGGGTCCGCGGGGTGCACGTCGAGCCGCGCGTCGACGGCCGGGTGTACGAGCGCTGGGACGACGGCACCGAGGTCGACTGGGGCCGGCTGCTCGCGTGGTCGCCGCCCGAGCGGTTCGTCATGACCTGGAACATCACCCCGGTCCCGACCGAGGTCGAGCTGACGTTCACCGCGCTCGGCCCGTCGCTGACGCGCGTCGCCGTCGAGCACCGCGGCTGGGAGGCCCTCTCCGAGGCCCAGCTGGGCGAGGACTGCGCCCGCCCCGGCGGCTACCGCGGCGGCGCGTTCGTCCGCGGCTGGGAGGAGATCCTCGGCGCGTTCGCCGCGGCGGTCTGATCAGGCGGCACCCCGCGCGGCGACGAGGTCGAGCGCCACGTCGACGATCATGTCCTCCTGGCCGCCGACGAGCCCGCGGCGCCCGATCTCGACGAGGAGCTCGCGGGTGTCGACGCCGTACTGCACGGCGGCGTTCTCGGCGTGGCGCAGGAAGCTGCCGTAGACCCCGGCGTAGCCCAGGGTCAGCGTCTGGCGGTCGACGCGGACGGGGCGGTCCTGCAGCGGGCGCACGAGGTCGTCGGCGGCGTCCTGCAGGGCGAAGAGGTCGCAGGCGTGGGTCCAGCCGTAGGTGTTCGCGACGGCGACGAACGCCTCGATCGGCGTGTTCCCCGCCCCCGCGCCCTGCCCGGCCAGCGACGCGTCGACACGGACGGCGCCGTGCTCGACCGCGACGACGGAGTTGGCCACCGACAGCGAGAGGTTCTCGTGGGCGTGGATGCCGATCTGGGTCTCGGGCCGCAGCACCTCGCGGTAGGCGTCCAGGCGCGCCGCGACGTCGGGCATCGTCAGGCGGCCGCCGGAGTCGGTGACGTAGACGCAGTGGGCGCCGTAGTCCTCCATCAGCTTCGCCTGCCGCGCGAGCTCGGCGGGCGGGGCCATGTGGCTCATCATGAGGAAGCCGGAGACGTCCATGCCGAGCTCGCGGGCGGTCGCGATGTGCTGGGCGGCGACGTCGGCCTCGGTGCAGTGGGTGGCCACGCGGACCGAGCGGACGCCGAGGTCGTGGGCCTTCGTCAGCTCGGCGATGGTGCCGATGCCCGGCAGCAGCAGGGTGGTCAGGACCGGGGTGTTCTCGCTCGCCTCGATCGCCTCGGCGGCCGCGGCGATCCACTCCCAGTCGGTGTTCGAGCCCGGCCCGTAGGTGAGGCTGGCGCCGGCGAGCCCGTCGCCGTGGGAGACCTCGATGGCGTCGACGCCGGCGTCGGCGAGCGCGCGGGTGATCGTGCCGACCGCGCCCGGCGCGAGGCGGTGGCGGATGGCGTGCATGCCGTCCCGCAGGGTCACGTCCTGGATGTAGAGGCTCATCGCGTGCTCCGGGTGGCTGCGTGTCCGGCCAGTTCCTCGCCGACGCGCAGGGCGGCCGAGGTCATGATGTCGAGGTTGCCGGCGTACGCCGGGAGGTAGTGCGCGGCGCCCTCGACCTCGAGGAACACCGACACCTGGTGGGTGGGGCGTGCCCCGTCGCCGATGAGCGTGTGCAGCGGCTGGTCGTCGGGGATCGCCCGGACCTGCACGGCCTGCTTGAGGCGGTAGCCGGGCACGTACTCGGCAACGGTCTTGACCATGGCCTCGACGGCGCTCGTCACCTCGGCGGCGAGGGTCGGCCCGTCCGCCGGGTCGGCGGCGTCGCCGACGAGGCAGAGCACGGTGTCGCGCATGATCAGCGGCGGCTCGGCGGGGTTGAGCACGATGATCGCCTTGCCGCGGCCGGCCCCGCCGACCTGCTCGATCGCCGCGGCGGTGGTCTCGGTGAACTCGTCGATGTTGGCGCGCGTGCCGGGGCCCGCCGACTTCGACGCGATCGACGCGACGATCTCCGCGTAGGGCACGGGGGCCACCGACGCGACGGCGGCGACGATCGGGATGGTGGCCTGGCCGCCGCAGGTGACCATGTTGACGTTGCCGGCGTCGCCGAGCTGCTCGAGGTTCACGGGCGGCACGACGTACGGGCCGATCGCGGCCGGCGTGAGGTCGACCAGCCGCTTGCCGTACGGGCGCAGGATCTCGGCGTTGGCGACGTGGGCCTTCGCCGAGGTGGCGTCGAAGACGATGGCGAGGTCGTCGAACCCGTCGAGCTCGGTCAGACCTCTCACGCCGGTGTCGACCGCGGCGATGCCGAGGCGGCGGGCGCGGGCGAGGCCATCGGAGTCGGGGTCGATGCCGACCAGCGCGGCGACCTCGAGCGTCTCCGACAGCCGAACGATCTTGAGCATGAGGTCGGAGCCGATGTTGCCGGACCCGATGATCGCGACTTTCGTGGTCACGGTGTCTCCTTCGCGAACGTGACGGCGACGTCGCCGAGGCCGGTGATGTGGGCGGAGTACGCGTCGCCGGGCGTCACGGGGACCATCGGGCCGAGCGCGCCGGACAGGACGACCTCGCCGGCGCGCAGCGGTTCGCCGAGGTCGCGGGCGGTGCGGGCCAGCCAGGCCAGCGCGGCCAGCGGGTGGCCGAGGCAGGCCTCGCCGGCGCCGCTCGAGACGGTCTCCTCGCCGCGCCGCAGGGTCATGGTGACGTCGACGGGGTTCGTCCGGTCGAGCCCGACCTGCTCGGGGCCGAGGACGTACAGCCCGCTGGAGCCGTTGTCGGCGACCGTGTCGCCGAACGTGATGTCCCAGCCGGCGATGCGGCTGTCGACGATCTCGAGCGCCGCCCGCTGGTGGTCGACGGCGGCGCGGACGTCGGCGTCGGTCAGGTCGGGGCCGTCGAGGTCGGCGCCGAGCACGAACGCCACCTCGGCCTCGATCCGCGGCTGCAGCAGGCGCCCGGCGGCGACCGTGCCGTCGTGCTCCACGGGCATGTCGTCGAACAGCACCCCGAAGTCCGGGCTGGCGACGCCGAGCTGCGCCTGCACCGTCGGATTGGTCAGACCAATCTTGCGGCCGACCGTTCGGGCGCCCGCTGCCGTGCGTCGCGCGGTGAGCCGGCGCTGTACGGCGTAGGCGGCGGCGACGTCGTCGGGGCCGATGAGGTCGCGGACCGGGGCGCAGGGTGTCCCGGTGTCGGCGGCGTCGAGGAGGCGTTCGGCGGCCTGGTCGACGCCGGCGGTCGTGGTGGGCACGCGGAGCACGGTGCCGGTCCCGAGCCGCGCGAGACCAGCACCGAGTTCCGGTGAGCTGAACTCTCGAGGTGGTGGCGGGGAGCCCCGAGAAGCAGCGAACGCCGCGTTCGCTGCACAGGGTCAGGTGCCCGAGGCGCGGCGGGCGAGCATGGCGGCGATGCCGCCGGCGGCGGCGCGGACGGCGTCGGCGTGGCGTTCGGGGCGGAAGCGGTGCACGGGGCCCGTGACGCTCACGGCCGCGCGCACGCCCGCGCCGGGTTCGGGCACCGGGGCGGCGACGCAGGTGATGCCGACCGCGGACTCCTCGTGCTCGAAGGCCACGCCGCGCCCGAGGATCTCGTCCAGCTGGGCGCGCAGCACCGGGACGTGGGTGATCGTGCGCGGCGCCCGCCGCTCGAGGGACACGGAGAGCACGGACGACCGCACCTCCACCGGCGCGTGCGCCAGCAGCACCTTGCCGATCGCCGTGGCGTGCAGCGGCATCCGCCCGCCGAGGCGCGAGGGCGAGCGGGCCTGGCGGTGCCCACCCATCTTCGCGACGTAGACGACCTCGTGGCCCTCGCGCACGCCGAGGTGCACGGTCTCGTGGGTGAGCTCGTAGAGGTCCTCGAGGAACGGGGTCGCGACCTCGAGGAGCCCGCGCCCGACCGACGCCCGCATGCCCAGCTCGAAGACCAGCCCGGAGAGGCGGTAGCGGCCCTCGACGCGCTCCAGGAGCCCGTGCTCGACGAGCTCGCCGAGGGTGCGGTGCACGGTGCTGCGGGCCATGCCGGTGCGCCGGTGGATCTCGGCGAACCCCAGGCCGGCGTCCTCGGCGGCGAACGCCTGCAGGACGGCCAGCGCCTTGCCCAGCACCGTGACCGGCACCCCGGGTGTCGGCGCGGACGTCATGGGACCCTCCTCGATACACTGGACCGTACGACGTTCGCCCGTGCGTGCGCGCTGGCCCGTTCCCTCGAGGAGGACCCGTGCCCCCACGTCGCCGCAAGGACAGCGGCAAGGAGAGCCGGGCGAGCACCGCGTCCGGGCTCTCCGCCGAGCGGATCATCGATGCGGCCCTCGTCATCGCCGACGAGGAGGCCGACCTCGACCGCCTGACGGTCCGCCGCCTCGCCGCCGACCTCGACGTCGGCGTCATGACGCTCTACGGCTACTTCCGCAACAAGGACGAGATCCTCGACGCGATGGGCGACCGGATCCTCGGGTCGATGACGCTGCCCGAGCAGGCCGCCACCGAGCCGGCCGCGGCGCTGCGCGACCTCGGGCACGCGTTCCTGGCGATGATGCGCGACCACCCGAGCGTCGTCCGCCTGCTCGCCACCCGCGTCACCGACAGCCCCGGCGCGCTGGTCAACGCCATGGAGGGCGTGCTCGAACGCCTCGCCGTCGCCGGCATCACCGGGCCGCGCGCGGTGCACGCCTACGGCTTCCTCATCACCTACGCACTCGGCTTCTCCGCCTACGAGGCCCCCCGGGCCTGGGGCCGCGCGCAGGACGCCGCCGCTACGGCCGAGGCCCGCCGCCAGCGGACCCACTTCTACGCGGGTCTGTCGCGCGAGCGCTTCCCGCACACCGTCGACCTCGCCGACGACCTGCCGACCCTGCCCACCGACGAGCAGTTCGCCGACGGCCTGGAGACCTGGATCGCGGGGTTCGTCGCGACCGTCCCGGCGACCACCGGCGCCTGACCGCAGCAGGACGCCGGACCCGTCGCGCCGACGGGTCCGGCGTCCTGGCGATCCGGTCGGAGGAGGTCAGCTCCCGGCGGCCGGCACCGCCTTCGGCTCCGCCGCGGGGGTCTCGACCGGGGCGCCCTCCGTCGGGTCCGTCGAGGCCGGCATCCGCAGCGCGAGCCCGGCGAGCAGGGAGACGACGGCGCCGACCGCCATGTAGACGGCGATGCCGACCCAGCCGCCGGACTCCTGCAGCGACGCGGCGATCGCCGGCGCGAACCCGTTGCCCAGGATCGTGCCGATCGTGAAGCCGATCCCCATGCCGCTGAAGCGCAGCGCGGCCGGGAAGACGCCCGAGAAGTACGCGGGGAAGACCGCGTAGTTCGCCGAGTAGGCCAGGAACACGATGACGAAGCCGAGCAGCATCAGCCCGTAGTTCCGGGTGTTCAGCAGCGCGAACCAGATGAAGGGGGTGACGACGAGGGCGGCCCCGCCGGCGAGGAACACCGCGCGGACACCGAACCGGTCGGCGAGCCGGCCCGCGACCGGGATGGCGACGAGCAGCACGACGGCCGCGGGCAGCAGCACCCCGAGCATCGCGGGGCTCGACAGGCCCAGGGCGGTCTTCCCGTAGGAGATCGAGAAGACGGTCGTGAGCGTGAAGACCATGCCGGCCGAGATCGTGGCCAGGGCGACGAGGACGACCGAGCGCCCGCTGCCGCGCAGCACCTCGACCAGCGGCAGGCGGCGCACGGCGCCGGCCCGCTGGATCGCGAGGAAGTCGGGGCTCTCCTCGAGCGTGAGTCGCACGACGAGCCCGACCACCACCAGCACGGCGCTGACCAGGAACGGGATGCGCCAGCCCCACGACATCAGGGCCGGCTCGGGCAGCGTCAGCACGGCGAGGAAGACCAGGTTCGAGAGGATCATGCCGGCCGAGGTGCCGGTGTTGACCAGCGCGCCGCGCAGCCCGCGCCGGGACTCCTCGGAGTGCTCGACGGTCATGAGCACGGCGCCGCTGTACTCGCCGCCGACCGAGATGCCCTGCAGCACGCGGAGCAGCACCAGCAGGATCGGTGCGGCGATCCCGATGCTCGCGTAGGTCGGCAGCAGGCCGATGAGGAACGTCGAGCCGCCCATCATCAGCAGCGTGATCACGAGGATCGTCCGCCGCCCGATGCGGTCACCGAAGTGCCCGAAGACGAGGGCGCCCAGGGGGCGCGCGACGTAGCCGACCCCGAACGTCGACAGCGCGATGAGCGTGCCGGCGAGCGGGTTGAACGTCGGGAAGAACAGCTTCGCGAAGACCAGCGAGGACGCCAGGCCGTAGATCGCGAAGTCGTAGTACTCGATGGTGGTGCCGATCCAGCTGGCGACCACGGCCTTCGCCGGACTGCGGCGAGGTCCGGTGGTGACGGACATGCGGGACTCCCGGGGGGAGGGGCGGAGAAGTCGCCGGCCGGCGCCGGGAGCTTCGCGGATACCCGACGTTGCCGTGTGCGACCTCGCTGGTGAGCACAGCGCCCGTTCGGGTGTTCGTACTTTGTACGGTGCGCCGCCCGGCCGTCAAGAACCGATTCCTCGATCGCGCTGCGTCGTCACCCAACGGAAACAGAAGCCCGCGTGACAAGCGTGGAGCGATGTGCGATGTTTCGTACCGTACTAAGTACGGCGACGGAGGACGGAGGCTCGATGGACGACGCGGTGATGGACCTCGAGGTCGTCGGACTGCGCCGCGAGGCGGACGGCGTCCTCGCGGTGGAGCTGCGCGACCACCGGGACCGCCTGCTGCCGGCCTGGGCGCCCGGCGCGCACGTCGACCTCGCGGTCGGCGGGCACGTGCGGCAATACTCGCTGTGCGGCGACCCCGCCGACCGCCGGCGCTACCGCGTCGCGGTGCTGCGCGAGCGCGACTCCCGCGGGGGGTCGGCGCACGTCCACGAGCGGCTGCGCCCCGGCGACGAGGTCGAGGTCGGCGGGCCCCGCAACCACTTCCCGCTGGCCGACGCCGAGCGTCACGTGCTCGTCGCCGGCGGCATCGGGATCACCCCGGTGCTGACGATGGCCACGGAGCTCGCCGCCCGCGGCGCCGACTGGCGGCTCGTCTACCTCGGACGCTCGCGGCGCAGCATGGCCTTCCTGGAGGACCTCGGGAGGCTGGACCGCGGCACGAAGCGCAGCGGAGCTGCCGCGCCGGAGGCGCACGCGGACCGCGTGACCGTCCACGCCGACGACGTCGACGGCGTCCCGGACCTCGGGCGCCTGCTGAAGGGCCTCGACGCCGACACCGCGCTCGCCGTCTGCGGGCCGCCCGGGCTCATCGCCGCGGTCGAGGCGCACTGCGCGGAGCAGGAGCTGCCGGCGCCGCGCGTGGAGCGGTTCGCCGCGGCCGCGCGGGACGAGCACGAAGAGCTGACCCCGTTCGACGTCGTCGTCGCCAGCACCGGGCGCCGGATCACCGTCCCGGCCGGGCGCTCCGCGCTCGAGGCCCTCGACGAGGCCGGCTACGCGCTGCCCAACGCCTGCCGTGACGGCGTCTGCGGCAGCTGTCTCGTCGGCGTCGTCGCGGGCGAGCCGCGGCACCGCGACGCCCTCACCGAGCCCGACCGCACCGACGTCATGGCCCCGTGCGTGTCCCGCGCGCGGTCGGCCGAGCTCGTGCTGGACCTCTGAGCCTCCCGACCACCACAGGAGTTCCCCGTGACCACCGAAGCCGCGCCCGACGAGGTCGCCCCCCGCCGCCCGCGCCTCTCGCGCCGCTACGTCGAGCGCGTCGCCGAACCGGGCCCGCCGGTGCAGACCGGGTCCGACTGGTCGACGTGGAGCACCTACGACCGCGCCGAGCTGGGGTTCCGCGACCACTGGTACCCGGCGGTGTGGGCGCACGAGGTCGGCCGCACGCCCGTGCCGGTGACGATCTGCGGCGAGAAGGTCGTGCTCGTCCGCGACGACCGGACCGGCGCGATCAAGGGCCTGCACGACCGCTGCCCGCACCGCGGGGTGCCGCTGTCACTGGGCCGCCGCCAGTTCCCCGGGACGATCTCGTGCCCGTACCACGGCTGGACCTACGACCTCGAGGACGGCCGGCTCGCCGCCGTCATCACCGACGGCCCCGACTCCCCCATCTGCGGCAAGGTGTCAGTCGCGACCTACCCCGTGCAGGAGCGCCTGGGGCTCGTGTTCGTCTACATCGGGGAGCTCCGCGAGGACGGCACCCCGCCGCCGGTCGAGGACGACATCCCGGCCGAGCTGACGCAGAACACGCTCGTGCTCGGCGGCCGCAACGAGATCCGCGACGGCAACTGGCGCTTCGCCGCCGAGAACGGCTTCGACGAGGGCCACGCCAAGTACCTGCACAACACGGCGCTGTGGCGGCTGTTCAAGGTCATGCCGACGTGGAACAGGACGCGCATCGTCGAGCGCGACGGCTGGCTCATCCGCGTGCAGGACGAGGTCCACTGGGAGGCCGAGTTCCCCGGCGTCGGGCGGTTCAGCAACAAGCGCTGGTGGAAGCGCATGCCGCTGCCCGACCGGCCCGGCAAGAACGGCGACGCCAACCCCGTGATCGCCGCGCTGGACCTGCCGGGGTTCGTCAGCATCCGGCTGCCCGGCATCCTGCGCGTCGCGTACCCGCAGTTCCTCCACTACGAGTGGTACGTCCCGGTCGACGCCGACCACGTGCGCTACGTGCAGCTGATGGTCCGCTTCGAGACGGGCTGGAAGGCCGCGGCGTTCAAGGCGACGTACCTCACCGCGATCCGGTGGCTCTTCCACGGCCAGTTCACCGCGCAGGACGCGTGGATGGTCGACGTCATGGACTCGCCGCCCGAGCGGCTCTACCGCCCCGACCTCTCGCTCACCGCGTGGCGCAAGCACATCGAGGACAGCGACGTCGTGGTCCAGACGGTGGCGCGCCGTGGCCACTAGGACGGCCCTGCTCTCCCACGGCCGGCGCGGTGCCGTGGGCGGGCCGGTCACGGTCGTCCTGCACGGCGGCGGGCCGGGCTGCCACGCGGCGAGCGACTTCGCCGCGGTGATGGACGCCCGCCCGGGCCGGTCGTGGCTGTGGGCCGACCTGCCGGGCTACGGCCTCTCCCCCGCCGCGTCCGGGCCCCGGTTGGGCGCGGCGGCGCGGGCGCTCGTCGACCTGCTCGACGGCCTCGGGATCGAGCGGGCCGACGTGCTCGCGCAGTCCTACGGCGGGTCGGTCACACTGCTCGCCGCGAGCGGGGCACCGGACCGGTTCCGGCGGCTCGTCCTCGTCGGCAGCACGCCTACGCCCGCACCCGGGGGCGTTCCCGACCTGCTCGACCCCGAACTCGGTGCCCGCCTGAGGGCGGCGTACGCCGGCGACGGCCGTCCCAGCGCCGGCCGGATGCGCGAGTTGATCGGTCAGGCCGAATGGCACGACCGGTCCCGCGTCCCGGACGCCTTGGTCGACGCCCGCTTTCGGTCCGACCAAAGTGCCGCGGGTGCGCCCGGCACCCCCGAGGACCTGGGCGACCGGCTCGCGCACGTCACCGCGCCCGTCGACCTCGTCTGGGGACGGCACGACCCCTTCGCCGGGCCGGCCTACGCCGCCGCGCTCGCCGACGCCCTGCCCCGCGCCGACCTCACCGTCCTGCACGCCACCGCCCACCACCCGCAGTCCGAGCGACCCGACGCGGTCGCCGCGATCGTGGACGCCCACCTGAGGAGCTCCTCGTGATCCGCACCGCCGCCGTCGTCGTCACCGCGGCCGCCGCCACCGCCGTCGCCACGCGCACCGGGCTGCTCGCCAGGCTCGGCCGGCGCACCACCGTCCGCACGGTGCACCCGGTCCGATGAGCACCCCGCCGCTGACCGCATCCCTCACCGCGCAGCAGCGCACGTGGATCGACGACGCCTGCGCCCGCCTCGACGCGACACGCCTCACCGAGCTGGTGGTCGGCATGGTCGACATCCCCAGCCCCACGGGCGAGGAGGGCCCGCTCGCCGCGTGGCTCGCCGGGCAGCTCGACGCCGCGGGCCTCGCCGGGCGCGTCCAGCCCCTCGACGACCGCCAGGCCAACGCCCACGGCCGCCTCGCCGGCGACGGCACGGGCGAGAGCCTGCTGCTCTACGCGCCCATCGACACGTTCACGGTCGGCGACCCGGCCGAGGACGTCCCGTGGATCGGCCCGGAGCTGCGCGCCGACATGCGGCCCCGCGCGCAGGTCCACGGCGACCACGTCCTGGGCCTCGGCGCGAGCAACCCCAAGGGCCACGGCGCCGCGGTGATCGCGGCGGCCGAGGCGGTCGCGCACGCCGGCGTCCCGCTGCGCGGCGACCTGCTCGTGGGTCTCGGCGCGGGCGGCATGCCCACCAACGGGCGCGCCACGCAGGGTCTCGTCCGGCGCAACACCGGCCAGGGCGTCGGCGCCTCCTTCCTGCTCGAGCAGGGCGTGTGGGCCGACCACGCGGTGATCGCCAAGCCGGGCTGGGCCGTGGCGTGGGAGGAGGTCGGGCTCTGCTGGTTCGAGGTCCGGGTGCACGGCGCGTTCTCCTACGTCGGCTCGCGGCACCGCATGCCCTACCGCAACGCCGTCGGCCACGCCGCGACGGTGATCGACGCGCTCGAGCGCTGGTTCCCGCAGTACAGCGCGCGGCACACCGACGGGCTCGTCGCGCCGCAGGGCGTCGTCGCCTCGGTCGAGGGCGGGTGGCCGCGCCTCGCGTCCGCGACGTCGGCGCTGTGCCGGTTCACCGTCGACCTGCGCACCAGCCCGCGCTCCACCCCCGCCGACGTGCGCCGGGAGTTCTCCGCGGCGATCGCCGCGATCGTCGCCGAGCACCCCGATCTCGACGTCGACTGGGACATGGTGCTCGCGATCCCGGGGACGTCGACGCCGCAGGACGCCCCGGTCGTCGCCGCGGCGATCGCCGCCTGGGAGGAGCTCGAGGGCCGCCCGCACGCCCCGATCGTCGCGAACAGCGGCGCCACCGACGCCAACATCCTGCGGAACCGCGGCCTGCCCACCGCACGCATCGGCATGGACCGCATCGGGCCCGACGCCCCGATCCCGCTGGACTTCCCGGCCGGGATGAACGTCGTCGACATCCGGGAGGCCCTGCGGCTGGCCCGGCACCTCGTGCACACCGCCGTCTCCCTGTGCACGCGAGAGAGGACACCGTCGTGAGCGACATCGTGCTCGGCCTGGGCGCCTCGCACAGCACGCTGATGAACACCCACTGGGACGAGGTCGACCACCTCCCCGAGGCGCACCGCTTCCGCGACGGCCTCGCCGCCGCCCGCGACGCCCTCGCGGCCGCCCGGCCCGACGCCGTCGTGGTCGTCGGGTCCAACCACTTCCGCGGCATGTTCCTCGACCTCATGCCTGCGGTGACGGTCGGCGTCGGCGAGGTCCTCGGCGCCGGCGAGGCCGGCACGCCGGGCGGCCCGCTGCCCGTCGACACCGACCTCGCCCGCCACCTCGTCGACGGCATGGTCGCCGACGGCTTCGACCCGGCGTTCTCGCTGCGCCTGACCGTCGACCACGGCATCACGCACTCGCTGCAGCACCTCGTGCCGGACCTCGACGTGCCGGTCGTCCCGGTCGTGGTCAACATGTTCGCGCCGCCGCTGCCGCCGCTCGCCCGCGTCCACCGGCTCGGGGCGACCATCGGGCGGGTGCTGCGCGAGGACGGCGTCGACCGGCGCGTCGCCCTCGTCGCCTCCGGCGGGCTCTCGCACCGGCTGCCGTGGCCGAAGTGGTTCGCCGCGCTGTCGGACGACGACCGCTTCCTCGTCGAGGCCTGGCTCAACGGCCGCACCTCGTGGAGCGAGTACGAGGTCCGCCGCCGGCAGATCATCCGGGCGGCCGAGCCGGACATCAACAGCGAGTTCGACGCCCGCTTCCTGCGGATGCTCGAGGTCGGCGACGTCTCGCCCGTCCTCGCGATGACCGACGACGAGCTGGAGCGCGAGGCCGGCAACGGCGCCCACGAGCTGCGCTCCTGGCTCGCCGTGCACGCCGCCCTCACCGGACCCGACGGGCTCCCGCACGCGACGACCGCGGCCTACGCGGCCGTCGGTCCCTGGCTCACCGGCATGGGGGTCAGCATCATGACCCCCGCCGGCACGACCCCCACCACGTCCACCACCGGCACCCTGGAGGCCGCCCGATGACCCTCTGGACCGACCTCGCCGAGGTCGACTACGCGATCAGCCACGAGCCCGTCGGCGGCGCCCGCACCCGCGTGCTGCGGGCCGGCCAGGGTCCCGAGCACGTGGTCATGCTCCACGGCACCAGCGGCCACCTCGAGGCCTTCGTCCGCAACATCCCGGCGTTCGCGCAGCGCTTCACCGTGCACGCGCTCGACATGCTCGGGCACGGCTACACCGAGAACCCCGGCGGCGACCTGCGCATCCCGCGCTACGTCGAGCACGTGCTGGCCTACCTGGACGCCCGGGGCATCGAGCGGGCGCACTTCGTGGGTGAGTCCCTCGGCGGCTGGGTGTCCGCGCGCCTGGCCGCCGACCACCCCGAGCGGGTCGGGCGCCTCGTGCTCGTCGCGCCCGGCGGCACCGTGGCGAACCCCGAGGTCATGGAGCGCATCCGCACCAGCACCCGCCTCGCGGTCGAGACCGACGACACGGCCCTGACGCGCAGCCGCCTCGAGCTGCTCATGCACGACCCGGCGAACGTCACCGACGAGCTCGTCGACGTCCGGCACACGATCTACCACCGGCCGTCGTTCGTCGCGGGTATCGACCACCTGCTGTGCCTGCAGCAGAGGGAGAACCGGACCGAGGATCTGCTGGCGCCCGAGCAGATGGCGCGCATCCAGGCCCCGACGCTGATCGTGTGGGGCGCGCAGAACCCGTTCGGCGACGTCCCCGAGGCGCACCGCATGCAGGAGTCGATCCCCGGCGCCAAGCTGGAGGTCTTCGGGGAGTGCGGCCACTGGCCCCAGCACGAGCACAGCGCCCGGTTCGACGACCTCGCGCTGACGTTCCTGTCATGAGCGGCCGGGCACTGAGGGTGGGGTTGCGCGTCCCGCCGTGCGCGCCGGTCGGGGACCTCGTCGCGTTCGCGCGCGACGCCGAGGCCGCGGGGCTCGACCAGCTCTGGTTCCCGGACTCCCAGCTGCTGTGGCGCGACGTCTTCGCCGTCACCGCCGCGGTCGCGGCCGGGACCGAGCGGGTCGGCGTCGGCACCGCGGTCACCAACGTCGCCACCCGGCACCCCGCCGTGGTCGCGTCGGCCGCCCGGACCGTCGGGGAGGTCGCGCCGGGCCGGTTCGTGCTCGGACTGGGCGTCGGCAACAGCTCCGTCGGCCCGGTCGGCATGTCCCCGTCGACGGGTCGCGCGTTGCGCGAGGGCATGGCGACGATCCGGTCGCTGCTGGCCGGCGAGGACGTCGACTTCCACGGCGTGACCTCGCGCCTGCGCGACCCGGTCGACGTGCCGCTGCACCTGGCCGCGAGCGGGCCCCGCAACCTGCGCCTCGCCGGCGAGACGGCCGACGGCGCGATCCTGCTCTCCGGGGTCGCGCCGGGGCCGCTGGCGTTCGCGACCGCGCGGGTCGCGGAGGGCGCGCAGGCCGCGGGCCGCGCCGTCGGACCGACCGGGGTGCCGATCACCGTGTCCGCCTACTGCCGGGTCACCGACGACGTCGAGCGCGACGCCCGCGCCCTCAAGCCGGTGTGCGTGGAGATCGCACGCAACGGCGGGGGCGCGGCCCTCGCCGCCGCCGGCGTGGACGTCACGGCGCCGGAGCGTGTCGAGGGCGTCTACCCCGACCTCGTGCACGCCGAGGACTGGGATGCCGCCGTGCGGTTCTGCGACGCGTACGTCTCGGACGAGGCCGTCGTGCGCTTCGCCCGCGAGTTCTGCCTGGTCGGGTCGGCCAAGGAGATCGACGCGCGCCTCACCGAGCTCGCCGCGGTCGGGGTGGACGGCGTGTTCCTGCAGCACGTCGGGTCGTACGACCTCCCGCACCGGCTGCTCGCCGACGTCGCTCGCGACGTGCTGCCGGCGATCCGGTCACGATGACGGTGCTCGGCGAGCTCGCGGCGCGGTCGCGGGCGGCGGCACGCGACGCCGGGCGGGAGACGCGGCGGCTCGCCGCCCGCCAGGTCGTCGACGTCCTCGGCTGCGTCGCGTCCGGCGCGGGACACCCCGTCGCGCGGACGTGGCTGCCGCTGGTGCCGACCGATCCCGGCGGCGTCGTCGTCCCCGGCCTGCCGGCGGGCTACCGGCTGGACGACGCCGTCGCGGTGGGCGCGACGCTCGCGCACCTCGACGAGCTGGACCCGCTGCACGGCCGCGCGGCGTTCGCCGCGGGCGCGGTGGTGGTCCCGACCGCCCTCGCACTGGCGACCGCCCGCGGCGCGAGCGGGGAGCTGCTGGCCCGCGCGGTCGTCGCCGGGCACGAGGCCGGGATCGAGGCGAGCCTGCGCTGCGGAGGCCCCGCGCTCTACGACCGCGGGCTCTGGCCGACCGCGGTGTTCGGCCCGCTCGCGGCCGCCGCGACGGCCGCCGTGCTGCTCGGCCTCGACGACGCGGCCACCACCGCCGCGCTCGCGCTCGCGTCCACCGGGCTCGGCGGGTTCCTGTCCGCCGACGTCCTCGGCCACGGCCACTACCTGCGCAGCGGCAGCGCCGCGCGGACCGGGCTGGCGGCCGCGCTCGGGGCGCGGGCCGGGCTCTCGGTGTCGACGACGCTGCTCGACGGCCCCGTCGCCGCGCTGCTCGGCGACGCCCCGGCACCGCCCTCCCCGACCGGGGCGCCCCACCTCGCCGAGGTGGCCACCAAGACCTGGCCGTGCGCCCGCCCACTGCAGGCGGCGCTGGCGGCGCTCTCCGCGCTCGAGGGGACCGTGCTGCGCGACGGCGACACCGTCGTCGTCGCCCTCCCCACCGCGGCCGGCCACTTCGTCACCGACGACCCGGCCCCGACCGACCCGACCGCCGCCGCGGCGAGCGCCGTCGTCGCGGTGCGCGGCCACGCGGCGGGACGGGCCGCCGAGCCGGGCTGGTACCGGGAGGTCGCGGCCGGCGCCGTCGCCGCGCCGGACATCACGGTCCGGCAGGAGCCCGCGGCCGACCTCGACGCGACGTTCCCGGCGCGGTGGGGCGCGCACGTCCGCGTCGAGCGCGGCGGGCGCACGCTCGGGACGGCGTCGTGCCTCGACCCGGAGCCGCTGGGTGACGACGCCCTGCTCGCCCGCGCCTCCCGGCTCGCCGGGCGCGACCTCACGCCGTGGTCCGACCTCGACGCCCTCCCCGGGACCCGTCGTCACAGGACTGTTGCTTGACGGCGAGCCGGGGCTCGTTCACCGTCCCGTACACAGTACGAACCGTCACCACCACCCCGCGGAGGCCCCGATGACCACTCCCCGCTCCGCCGACTACGTCGTGGTCGGTGCCGGCACCGCCGGGTGTGTCGTCGCCCGCCGCCTGCTCGAGCGCACCGGCGCGACGGTCGTGGTCGTCGAGGCCGGCGGCCCGCCCGAGGGGATCGCGTCGTCGGGCGACCCGGCCCGCTGGGTGGAGAACATCGGCGCCCCGCACGACTGGGCCTACTCCTACGGGCCCGAGGAGCACCTCGACGGGCGCACGCTCCTCCTGTCCCGGGGCAAGGTGCTCGGCGGCTCCGGCAGCACGAACGCCCTGGTCTGGGTGCACGGCCACCGCGCCGACTACGACGGGTGGGCCGCCGCGGGCGCCACCGGCTGGAGCCACGACGAGGTCCTGCCGTACTTCCGGCGCGCGGAGGAGATCGGCGTCGAGCGGGCCACCGACCTGCACCCCGTGGCGCAGGCCCTCGTCGAGGCCGGTGTCAGCTACGGCATGCCGGCGCTCGAGGACATCAACGTCGCCGAGCCCCTCGGCGCCGGCCCGATCACGATGGACGTCCGGGACGGCGCGCGCACGAGCACGTGGACCGGCCACCTGCGTCCCGTGCTCGACGACGAGCGCCTCACGCTCGTGACCGGCGAGGTGACGGGGCTGTCGCTGCGGGGCCAGCGGTGCACGGGCGTCACCGTCCGGACCGCCGAGGGGGAGGCCGACATCCGCGCCGACCGCGAGGTCGTGCTCTGCGCGGGGTCGATCAACACCCCGCGCCTGCTGCTCGGGTCGGGCATCGGACCCGCCGGCCACCTCCGGGACGTCGGGATCACCCCGGTGCTCGACCTGCCGGGGGTCGGCGAGAACCTCCAGGAGCACCCGATCATCGCCGGCCCGTGCTTCGAGGCCGCGGAGCCGCTGCCCGCGCCGACCCACAACCTCGAGGGCTCGATGGCCTTCTGGCGCAGCGCGGCCGACGTGACCGTGCCCGACCTGACCTACGTCTCGGTCCAGATCCCCTACGTGTCCGCCGAGGTCGCCGCCGAGCACCCCGTGCCGGCGAACGCCTTCGTGCTCGCCCCCGGCCTCATGCGCGTCCGCAGCCGCGGGCGCCTGCGGCTGACGGCGGGCGGCGGGCTCGACATCCGCGCGAACATGCTGGACGACCCGGCCGACGTCGAGGCCGCCGTCGCGGGCGTCGAGATCGGCCTCGAGCTCGCCGACCAGCCGGCGTTCCGCAAGCTCGTCGCCCGCCGGGTCGCCCCGGGCACCGCGACCGACCGATCGTCGCTCACGCGGTTCGTCCGGCAGTCGGCGATGCCGTACTTCCACCCCGTCGGCACCTGCGCCATGGGCACCGGCGACGACGCCGTCGTCGACCCGCAGCTGCGGGTCCGTGGGATCGAGGGTCTGCGTGTCGCGGACGCCTCGGTGATGCCGACCATCACCTCGGCCAACACGAACGCCCCGACCGCGATGATCGCGGAGAAGGCCGCCGACCTCGTCGCCTGAGCTCTCACCGGGAGAAGCCCACCACCATGCCCCAGCCCCACACGCTCGTCGTGAACGGTGAGACCGTCGAGGTCGACGTCGCCGGCCTGCCCCTGCTCGCCGACGTGCTGCGCGACCGGCTGCGCCGCACCGGCACGAAGGTGGCGTGCGGACGCGGCGAGTGCGGCGCCTGCACGGTCCTCGTCGGGGGCCGCCCCACGATGGCCTGCATCACCCCGGCCGTGCTCGTGCGCGAGCCGGTGGAGACCGTCGAGGGGCTCGCGGCGGAGAGCGCCGACCTGCGCGCCGCGTTCGCCGACAGCGGCGCGTTCCAGTGCGGCTTCTGCACCCCGGGGCAGGTGGTGGCTGCGACGGCGCTGCTGCGCGACGGCCTCCCGGCCGCCGACGAGGACCGGCGGGCGCACGTGGGCCACGAGCTCTCGGGCAACGTCTGCCGCTGCACCGGCTACCAGGCGATCGTGGACTCGGTCTGCGCCGTCGCCGCCGCCCGCGACGGGGTGTCGTCGTGACCTGGGTCGGGCGTCGCGTCCGCCCGCTCGACTGGGACGACCGCAGCGCGGGACGGACGCTGTTCACCGCGGATCTGGGCGGCGACCACCTGGTCGGCCGGGTGCTGCGCTCACCGCACCCGTACGCCGAGATCGTCGCGATCGACACCGCCCGCGCCCGCCGGATGCCGGGCGTGCACGCCGTCATCACGGCCGCGGACTTCGCGCCGGACGCGCTCTACGTCCACCGCGGCGGGCCGCTCTCGGACCGCCCGCCGCTCGCGCGCGGCGTCGTGCGCCACGTCGGGCAGGAGGTCGCCGCCGTGGCCGCGGAGACGGCGGCGCAGGCCGAGGCCGCGCTCCGCGCGATCCGCGTGCGCTACCGGCCGCGGCCCGCCCCGCTGACGCCGACCGCGGCCCGCGCCGCCGGGGCACCGACGCTGCACGAGCGGACCACCGACGAGCCCAACGTCGCGATGCTCCTCGACATGACCTGGGGCGACCCCGACGCCGGGCGGGCCGCGGCGGCCGTGACCGTCGAGGGCTCGTTCGCCTACCCGAGCGTGTCGCACGCGGCCATGGAGCCGAACACGACGCTCGCCGCGTGGGACGCCGACCACGGGCGCGTCGAGCTGTGGACGTCCACGCAGGCGCCGTGGTTCATCGCCAAGGAGGTCAGCCAGCTGCTGGGCCTCGACCACGACGACGTCGTCGTGCGCGAGGGCGCGACCGGCGGCGGGTTCGGCAGCAAGTCCAAGGCCTCCGAGCACGAGGTGCTCGCCGCCGCCCTGGCCCGGGCCGCCCGCCGGCCGGTGCTGCTCGCGCTCTCCCGCGAGGAGGAGTTCGGGTCGAACAAGCCGCGGCACCGCTTCGAGACCCACCTGCGCACGCACGCCGACGCCGACGGGGTGCTGCGCGCGCTCGACGCCGAGATCGACGTCGACAACGGCTCCTACAACCACATGGGCAGCTCGGTGATGCGCGTCGGCGTCATCACCCTGGGGTCGATGTACCGGCCGGACGGGGTCCGGTTCGTCTCCCGCCTCGTCGACACCGCGACCCAGCCCGGCGGGCAGTTCCGCGGCTACGGCACCCCGCAGGTGTCGCTGGCGATGGAGTCGCAGGTCGACGAGATCGCCGCCCGCCTGGGCCTCGACCCGATCGCGATGCGGCTGCGTAACCTCGCGCCCGAGCACGCCGAGACCCTCTGCGGCTACCGGGTGGGCACCAACCGGCTCGGCGACTGCCTCGTCGCCGTGCGCGACGGGCTGGACTGGGACGTCGCGCGCGCCGCGGCGCGGTCGTCCGGCGCGGTGCGGCGGGGCTGGGGGGTGGCGGCCGGATCGCACGGCAGCGGTGCCTACGCCTACGAGCAGGCCAACCGCAGCGACGCCGCCGTCGACCTGTTCGCCGACGGGCGGGTGCGGGTGCGTCACGGGGGCTCCGACGCCGGGACCGGCCAGAACACGATCCTCGCGCAGATCGCCGCCGACGAGCTGGGCGTGGACCTGGGCGACGTCGCGGTGCTCTCGATGGACTCCGACCGCACCCCGTTCGAGCTCGGGGCCTGGTCGTCGCGCGGGACGCACATGACGGGGTCGTCGGTGGGGCAGGCGAGCCGCGAGCTCGCCGACCGGCTGCGGCGCCTCGCCGCGGACAAGCTCGGCACCTCGGCCGACGCCGTGACGCTGCGCGGCGGACGGGCACGCTCGGACGCCGGCGACGTCGAGCTGGGCGACCTCGTCGACCTCTCCGGCGAGGCCGTCGACGGCGCGGCGTCGGAACCCGTGCTGAGCCACGAGACGAGCTACCTCCTCGAGGGCACCGAGATGCTCGCCCCCGGCAAGGACCGCGCGAACCTCTCCCCCAGCTACGCGTTCGCCGCGCACGGCGCCGTCGTCGACGTCGACACCCGCACCGGGCAGGTCCGCGTCGCGGACTACCTCGCCGCCCACGACGTCGGGCGCGCGATCAACCCCACCGCCGTCGAGGGCCAGATCGTCGGCGGCGCGGTGATGGGCCTGGGCGCCGCGCTCGGCGAGGACCTCGTGCGCGAGGGCGGGCGCGTCGTCAACCCGACCTACCTGCACTACGCGCTGCCCCGCAACGCCGACGTGCCGTCGGTGCGCGCGCACATCGTCGCGGGCCACGAGGCGGCGGGCCCGTACGGCGCGAAGTCGGTCGGCGAGATGTCGATCGTGCCGCCGGGTGCGGCGGTCGCGAACGCCGTCGCCGACGCGGTGGGGGTGCGCATCCGGGAGCTGCCGATCACGCCGGACAAGGTGATCACCGCGCTCGCCGAGCAGGAGGGGCGGCGCCGCCGCCACGGGATCTGGCGGCGGCCGTCGCGGTGGTGGATCGCGGCGATCCGCGCGCTCTACCCGCTGGGCCTGCACCACGTCCTCGACCGCTGGGGCACCCGGCTGGGCGCCGCCCGCCGCGCGCGGCGTCACGACCCCGCCCCGCCGCCAGAGATCCGGATGCCCGCCGACCTGGGCGAGGCGCTGTCCGCGCTGCGCTCACCGCGGGCCGCCGCCCTCGGCGGCGGCACCGACCAGCTGCCCGACCGGCCGCGCCAGGCCCGCCCGGCGCCCGTGCTCGTCGCCGTCGGCACGCTGCCCGAGCTGCGCCGGATCGAGGTCCACCGGCACGAGGGCGGCGGGGAGCACCTGCACGTCGGCGGCGCCGTCACGCTCGCCGAGCTCGCCCGCCATCCCGCCACGCCGACGGCGCTCGCCGAGGCGGTGCGCGGGATCGCGTCGCCCCAGATCCGGAACACCGCCACCGTCGCGGGCAACCTCGTCCAGGCCAAACGCTGCTGGTTCTTCCGCAACGGCTTCGACTGCTACAAGCGCAACGGCGCCACGAGCCCCTGCTACGCGATCCTGGGCGACCACCGCTTCCAGCACGCCGCCGTCGACGGCCACCGCTGCCAGGCCGTCACGCCCTCGGACGTCGGGAACGTCCTGCCCGCCCTCGACGCCGTGCTGACGCTGGCCCGCGGGGACGGCAGCCGCCGCGAGGTCGGCGCGTCGGCGTTCTACTCCGGCCCGGGCGAGACCGTCCTGCGCGACGACGAGATCCTCGTGGCCGTCGACGTCCCGCTGCCGGCCGGGCGGCGCAGCGCCTACACGAAGCTCGGCCTCTACACCGGCGACTTCGCGACGGCGGCGGCCGCGCTGAGCGTCGTGGTCGGCGAGGACGGGCGCTGGCACGACGTGCGGCTGGTGCTCGGTGCCCTCGCCCCGACCCCGTGGCGGCTCACCGAGGTCGAGGACGCCCTGCGGGGGACGCGGCCCACGGTCGCCGGGGTGCGTCGGCTCGTCGACCGCGTCCTGGACGCACACGCCCATCCGCTGCCCCGCAACGGGTGGAAGCTCGACGCCGCCGCCGGGCTCTGCGAGCAGGCCGTCGAGGAGATCGTCACCGGCGCCGCGGCCGCGGTCCCGGAGCGGCCCGCCGTGACACCGGCGGGGGTCTGACCACCCCCGCTGCGAGCGACGACGCGGCGATGAGGCACCGTGCGGAGCCGTCATCGACGCGGTATCGGCGCCCGGCGAAGCGTCGTGAAATCGAGGTGAGACAGCATGTCCGGCACCGACGAGTCCGGCGGCACGACGCGGGACGACGCCGCAGCGCAGGACCACGCGGCCGAGGACGGCGAGCGCGCGGGCACGGCGGTGGGCGTCGCCGACCGCGGCGAGTTCTCCGGAACGCCGAGCGCGTCGGAGGACTCGGCGACGGAGTCCGACGCGAGCACGTCGGACGACGGGACCGAGGCGGCCGAGAAGGCCGACACGACCGAGACGGCCGACACGACCGGGAAGACCGGGACCGGCGCGACGGCCTCCGACGACGAGGACGACGAGGACGACGACCCGGCCGGGACCGTGCCGGCCTCGAGCGCGTCGGGCGACGACGACCTCGACGACACGGTGGACGATGACGACGAGGACGACGAGGACGCCCCGCGCCGTCCGTGGCTGACGATCGCGCTCGGCGCGGTCGCGGCCGCCGCGATCATCGCCCTGGCCGTCACCTCACTGATCATCCCGGGCTGGGCGGTCAAGCCGGGCTCGCCGGACTCCGTCGCGGAGCGGGTCTCGACCGCGCTCGCCACGAAGAACCCGTCCGAGCTCGAGGCCGTCTCCTGCCACAACCAGCAGGGCCAGGCGACCAACCCGTTCCCGCCCGACGCGCTGCAGATCATCCAGTCGGCGCGCCCGGCCGGCCCGCCGCGCCTGGAGCTCGACACGCAGGCCGTGGCCCCGATGGACCTCACGCTGTCCGCGCAGGGCCAGACGCAGAACCTGCCCGCCGACATCGTCCTCGCGGTGACCGACGGCGACTGGTGCATGGCGGGTGTCTCGCAGCGCCAGTAGCCGCGAGGATCACGGCGTGGACGAACAGAGCGTCGTGGTCGAGCGCCGGGGTGCCGTCACCGTCGTCACCCTGAACCGGCCGGACAAGCGCAACGCCGTCGACCGCGCGACCGCGGAACGCCTCGCCGAGGCGTTCCGCGGGTTCGACGCGGACGACGACGCGGCGGTCGCGATCCTGCGCGGCGCAGGGCCGTCCTTCTGCGCCGGCGCCGACCTCGCGGCGGTCAGCCGCGGCGAAGGCAACCGCGTCGAGCCCGACGGCGACGGGCCGATGGGGCCGACGCGCCTGCGCCTGGGCAAGCCGGTGATCGCGGCGGTGCACGGCCACGCCGTGGCGGGCGGGCTCGAGCTCGCGCTCTGGGCCGACCTGCGCGTCGCCGACGAGACCGCGGTGTTCGGGGTGTTCTGCCGGCGGTGGGGTGTCCCGCTGATCGACGGCGGCACCGTGCGCCTGCCGCGGCTCATCGGGCGCAGCCAGGCGCTGGACCTCGTCCTCACCGGCCGGCCCGTCGCCGCCGACGAGGCGCTGCGGATGGGCCTCGCGAACCGCGTCGTCCCCGCCGGCACGGCCCTCGACGCGAGCCTCGAGCTCGCCGAGCAGCTCGCCGCGTTCCCGCAGACCTGCCTGCGCGAGGACCGCGCGTCGCTGCTCGACCAGGAGTCGCTCGACGAGGACGCCGCCCTGCGCCGGGAGTTCGCCCACGGCCAGGTGTCCCTGGGCGCCGACACCGTCGCCGGCGCCACCCGCTTCGCCTCCGGCGCCGGCCGCCACGGCTCCTTCTCCTCATCCTCCCCTGGCTGACGCACCGAGGAGTGCCGCACACGGGGTGTGCGAGCAATGCGGCTTTCCTGGCGTGTGACGCCAGGATCGCCACATCCTCGGTGCGCGACACGCCGAGGGGTGTCAGCCTGGCGTCGCCGCTCACGATCAACGTCAGGCAACCCACCACGATCACGGGCGGGGCAGGGGGACCTCCCGGCCGTCGACGACGAGCCGGCCGCCCGGCCGCAGCACCGCGGCGAGGCGCTCGAGGGCGCGGCGCTCCCGCGTGGGGTGGCGGCCGTCGAGCACGCCGACGCGCACGGCGAACGCGAGGTCGAACGGCTCCTCGCCGGGCGCGAGCACGAGATCCTCGACCGCCACCTGCCGCACGCTCAGCAGGCCCGCGGCGATCTCGTCCGCGCAGCCCTGCACGGCCTGGCGGACCTCCGTGGCCGACCGGTCGACGGCGAGGACGTGGCCGGGAGCGACCCGGGCGGCAACGGCGCGCGCCGCCGCGCCCGGCCCGCACCCGATCTCCAGCACGCGCATTCCGGGCGCGAGGGACAGACCGTCCACGATCGCCGCCAGCCGGGGCGAGAGGGCGGGCGTCACGACCGTGACCGTAGACGCCCACGACGCCCGCGAGCTGCCATGATGCGGGCATGGTGACGCCGTGACGCAGCCCGAGCCGCGCCCCTCCCCCCGCATCGGGACGGCCGAGCGGGAGGCGGCGATGAAGGCCCTCGACGCCCACCTCGAAGCCGGCCGCCTCGACCCGGAGGAGTACGGCGAGCGCAGCGCCAAGGTCACCGAGGCCCGCACCGCCGAGGACCTCGAGCCCCTGTTCGTCGACCTGCCCGAACCCCACCGGCTGTCCGCGCACGGTGCCGTCGCCGCCCGCGAGGACCGCCGTCCCGCCGCGGCCGCCCCGCCGGGAGCTCCCGCGCGGCGGGAACCGAGCGCCCTCGCCCGCTACGGGCCCGCGGTCAGCGCCGCGCTGCCGATCATCGCGCTGATCCTGTTCTTCACGGTGCCGATCGCGAACTCCTGGGTCTTCTTCCTGCTCATCCCGCTCGGCGGCGCGCTGTTCGCGCGGTCGCGCCAGGAGCAGCAGGGCGACGACCGGGACACCTGACCCACCTCGTTCGTTCCGTGGCCATCCACCGCCCCGCCGTGGGACCATGCCCGCCCCTGCCCGTCGCGCCGGCAGGGCCGGTGACCCGAGCGTCGAGAGCAGGGGTGACGGCGATGTCGTCGACGGCAGGACCGTACGGCCCGAGCGACGGCCCCACGGTGCGGATCGACCGCGGCGGGACGGCCACGCGCTCCACGATGCTCTGGCAGGCGCTCAGCGCGCTGTCCCTGCTCGCGATGGGCGGCATCCACCTCTATCTCGCCCTGACGAGCACCGGCGGCATCCTGGGGATCCTCTTCATCCTCAACGGGATCGGGGGCGCGGTCCTCGCGATCGCGGTGCTCGTGACGCGGGGGCGCCTGCTCGCCGTCGCGACGGTGCTCGCGCTGCTCTTCCTCGCCGGCACCCTGCTCTGCCTCGTCCTCGCCCTGACCGTCGGTCTCTTCGGCATCGAGTCGAGCCTCGACTACGAGCTCGCGCCGACCACGCTCGTCGTGGAGTCGGTCGGCACGGTCATCCTGTTGATCACCACGGTGCTCGTGCTGCGCCGACCCGCGCCGGCGACCACCGCCGCCCACCGCCGCTGACACCGGGGGGTCGCTACCGTCGGCGAGGGTGAGCACGCGGGCGTGGATGAGCTGGTCGGGCGGCAAGGACGGCGCGTTCGCGCTCGCGACGGCCCGGCGGACACCGGGCACGGAGATCGCCGGACTGCACACGACGGTGCTGGCGACCGGCGAGGTGGCGGCGAGCTTCGTCCCCCGCCGGTTCGTCGAGGCCCAGGCCGCGGCACTCGGCATGCCGCTCGAGACCGTCGAGCTGCCGTCGCCGTGCCCGAACGACGTCTACGAGCAGCGCACCCGCGCGTCGTGGGCCCGGCTGCGCGACGGTGGTGCCACCGCGGTCCTGTACGGCGACCTCTTCCTCGCCGACATCCGCGCCTACCGCGAGCAGGCGCTCGCCGGCACGGGCCTCGACGCCCGCTTCCCGCTGTTCGGGCGTCCCACCGGACCGCTCGCCCACGCGATGCTCGACCGCGGCGTCCGGGCGCTCGTCGTGTGCGCCGACCCCGCCCGGGTGCCCGCGGAGATCGTCGGGCGGGTGTGGGACGCCGCGCTGATCCGCGAGCTCGGCGCCGGCGTCGACCCGTGCGGGGAGAACGGCGAGTTCCACACGCTCGTCACCGACGGACCGGGGTTCGCCCGTCCGGTCGCCGCGCGGGTGACCGGGACGGCCGAACGCGAGGGGTTCGTGACGGCGACGCTCGACGGCTGAGCCGCGGCCACGGCAGGCTCTGCCCCATGGCGCTCCGGACGGTCGCCGACGGGGTCCGACTCGGCGCCCTCGTCCCCGGCGAGCTGCTCAACACCGTCGTGCTGACGGGCCCCGACGGCGACGTCGTCGTCGACGCCGGGCTGCCCTGGTCGGGGCGCCGGCTCGCCGCCCTCCTGCGCGGCCGCCACGTCGTCGAGCACGCCGTCACCCACGCCCACGGCGACCACGTCGGCGCGAGCGCGTGGCTCTGCCGGCAGACCGGGGCGCCGCTGGCCATGGGCACGGCGGACGCCGACCTGTTCGAGGGCGGGCGCCTCGACACGCACGCGGGCGCCCTGGGGCGCGTGGTCCTCGCCCCGCTGGCCCGGGAGCGCCGTCGCGTCGACCGCCGCCTCGCCGAGGGCGACCGCGTCGCCGGCTTCGCGGTCCTCGCCGTGCCCGGCCACAGCCCCGGGACGCTCGCGCTGTGGCGGGAGGAGGACCGCGTCCTCGTCGTCGGCGACGGGCCCGTCAACGTGTCCTCCGACCCGGCCGCGCCCCGGTGGCTCCCGCTGCCCCGGGGACTCCACGACGACCCGGCGGGTGCGGACGCCGCGCGCCGCCGGCTCGCCGGACTCCGACCGTCGCTGGTGGTCGGTCTGCACGGCCGACCGGTCGCTGCGCCGGACGCCTGGGCGCGCGCCGCCGGGGCCCGCTGAGCCTCCCCGCCCGGGCGCGGCGGGCGTAACGTCGCACGATGGCGAAGGAGCAGAAGGACAAGAGATCGCAACAGGACGACGATCCGGTCGCCACCGCCCTGACGAGCCCGGACGCGCCGATCTCGTCGAACGGAGGAGCGGCGAGCGCCGGCTCCCGGCGGGCGACGCCGAAGGCGGCTCCCCGCACGACGCCGAGCCCGGCGGCGCCCGTCGCGCGGACCGTCGACCCTCCCGCCGAGAAGGCCCCGGCCGGCACCGTGCACGGCCTGGCCGACTCCGCGGTGTCGGCCGTCGAGGGCACCGCCTGGGCGATCACGCGGGTGCTGCCCCACCGCGGACCCGTCTACCTGGGCGGCGCTGCGCTGCTCGTGCTCGGCGTCGTCGACCTGCCCGTCGCGCTCGGCGGCGCGCTGGCCTACGAGGCGCTGCGGCGCTGGGAGCCGGCACGCCCGGCCGCCGGCTGACGACGCTCAGGTGTTCCGCGGGAAGCCCAGGTCGAGCTCGCCGGAATCGCCGCGGCGGGCGGGGTCGGTCCAGCGGGAGGTGACGACCTTGCCGCGGGTGAAGAAGTGCACGCCCTCGGTGCCGTGGGCGTGGGTGTCGCCGAACAGCGAGTTCTTCCAGCCGCCGAAGCTGTAGTAGGCCATCGGCACCGGGACCGGGACGTTGATGCCGACCATCCCGACCTCGACCTCGTGCTGGAACCGCCGCGCGGCGCCGCCGTCGTGGGTGAACAGCGCCGTGCCGTTGCCGTACGGGTTGGCGTTGACCAGCGCCACCGCCTCGTCGTAGGTGTCCACCCGCAGCACGGAGAGCACCGGGCCGAAGATCTCGTCGGTGTAGATCGACATGTCGGTGCCGACGTGGTCGAACAGGGTCGGGCCCACGAAGAACCCCGCGCCGTCCGCGTCGGGCGACACCCCGCGCCCGTCGACGACCAGCGACGCGCCGGCCGCCTCGCCGGCGTCGACGTAGCCCGACACCTTCTCCTGCGCCGCCCGGGTCACGAGGGGACCCATGTCCGACCCGCGGCGCCCGTCGCCGGTCACCAGCCCGCGGACCCGCGCGGCGATCTTCTCGACCAGCGTGTCGCCGCACGCTCCCACGGCCACGACCGCCGAGATCGCCATGCAGCGCTCCCCCGCAGAGCCGAACCCGGCGTTGACGGCCTGGTCGGCGGCCAGGTCCAGGTCGGCGTCGGGCAGCACCACCATGTGGTTCTTCGCCCCGCCCAGGGCCTGGACCCGCTTGCCCGCGGCCGTGGCGGTCTCGTAGACGTACCGGGCGATCGGCGTCGACCCGACGAAGCTGACGCTCTTGACGTCGGGGTGGTGCAGCAGCCCGTCGACGGCGGTCCTGTCGCCGTGCAGGACGTTGAACACCCCGTCGGGCAGCCCCGCCTCGCACCAGAGCTCGGCGAGCCACTGCGCGGCCGACGGGACCTTCTCGCTCGGCTTGAGCACGACCGTGTTGCCCGCGGCGATGGCGATCGGGAAGAACCACATCGGCACCATGGCCGGGAAGTTGAACGGGCTGATGATCCCGACCACCCCGAGGGGCTGGCGGATCGAGGACACGTCGATCCCGGTGGAGGCGTTCTCGGTGGCGCTGCCCTTGAGCAGGTGCGGTATCCCGCACGCGAACTCCACGACCTCCTGACCGCGGGCGACCTCGCCGGCGGCGTCGGAGAGGACCTTGCCGTGCTCGGCGGTGATGATCGCGGCCAGCTCGTCGGCGCGGGCGTTGAGCAGCTCCCGGAACGCGAACAGGATGCGGGTGCGCTCCGTCAGCGAGGTCTCGCGCCACGCCGGCCACGCGTCGCGTGCCGATCCCACGACCGCCGCCACGTCGGCCTCCGTCGCGAAGGCGACCTGACGGCTCACCTCCCCGGTGGCCGGGTCGGTGACGTCACCGCGCTGGTCGCCGGACGACTTCAGGGCCGCGCCGCCCGCCCAGTGCTGCAGGGTCTCCATCAGGACCTCCACTCCTCTAGCGAACGCCGGCCAGCAGCTCGTCGGCCCACACGGCGGTCTTGGTGCGCTGGCTCGCCGCGGCGGTCAGCCGGTGCGCCGCGAGCAGGTACGCCGACGCGCGCGCGACCTCCGGGGCCTGCGCGGGCAGGCACCGGGCCGAGAACTCCTCGAGCACCCGCCCGCCGGGGAAACGGCAGCGCTCGTGGCGGGCGTGCGGGAGCCGGCAGCGGGGACGCGGCACCGAGGCGCGCTCGACGCGCAGCGGGCCGTGCGCCCACAGCTCGCCGTCGAGATCCGGCACCCCGTAGGCCAGGAGCGCCGCCTGCGGGCCGGTGAGCAGCTCCCGGGGGTCGAGGACGCTGTCGCGCAGCGCGATCGCGAGCCCGGCGGGCACGCGCTCCCGCACCTCCGAGCTGTGGTAGACCGCGCCGGGAAGGACGTCGAGCTCGACCCGGCCGCCCGTGGGGCGGGGCAGGTCCGGCACCGCGACGGCGCCGGACCCGCGCAGCCGGACGGTGAGGTCCCAGCGGTCGCGGCCCCGGTCACGCAGGCGCAGGTGGACCCCCGCACGGGCGAGCGCGAGGTCGACGGTGTCGAGCAGGTGCAGCCGGCGGTGCCGCACGCGGACCGCGTGCGTCCCCGAGAGCAGCGCCGCGGTGTCGTCGCCGGGCGTGAGGAGGATCTTGATCTCGACGCTGTCGGCGCCGCTCCCGGCGATCGCGTCCCACTGCCGGTCGCCCGCGGGCGGGAACCCGAGGGCCTCGGCGAGGTCGCCGGGGAACGGCGGGGCGTGGTCGAGCATGCGCGCTCCCTGCGCGACGGCCGGGTCGCGGGTTCGGGGGCCTCGGATCCGCGGCGGGCTGCTCGACCGCGGCGTGGTGACCGTACCCGCCGCGACCAGGCGCGACGACCCGATCGAGGGAACGCCTGATCGGTCAGGCGGCGTAGCCCTCGACCATCAGGAGGTCTTCTTTCCCTCCCACAGCTCACCGCCCGTGAGCACATAGACGAACGGCACGATCGGCACGAGCGCGAGGACGGCCCAGACGATCTTCGCGGTGCCGCTGAGCTCGGGGCGCACGACGAGGTTGAGCCAGACGAGGATCACCGCGACGGGGTGCAGGAAGCAGACCAGGAGCTCCGCGAGCTTCTTCATCGCACGTCCTCCCCGGGCGGTCGATCTCCGGAGGAGACCGTAGCGGCGTCCCCGCGAACGGCACCAGGGCCGCCGCAGGTCAGGCGGGCAGCAGGGCGCGCAGCACGGTCTCCACGTCGCCCGCCCGCCAGGGGACGGGATCGCACCAGCAGCGCAGGAACAGGCCGTCGACGGCGGCACCGACCCCGGCGCGCCGGGCCGGCTCGGGCACCAGGGGGGCCAGCAGGGCGTCCAGGGCGCCGGTCCAGCGCGACCACTCCTCGCGCAGCGCCGGGCGCCGTCCGGCCTGCAGGAACAGCTCGTACTCCGCGTCGACGGTGTAGCCGCGCTCGGAGCCGGCGGCCTGCGCGACGAGCGCGGCGAGGGCGGGCACCGGGTCGGCGTCCCGGGCACACCGCCCGAGCGCGGCGACGTAGGCGTCGTTCACCGCGGCGAGCGTCGCCGAGAGCAGGGCGTCGACGGTCGGGAAGTGGTAGCTCACGAGGCTCGGCGTGAGCCCGGCCTCGGCCGCGACCGCGCGCTGGGTGACCGCCGCGATCCCGCCGCGGGCGATGACCCGCATCGTCGCCTCGCGCAGCTCCCGGCGGCGCTCGTCGCCCTTGCGGCGCCGGCCGTCCACCGTCGGGGACCCCGCGGAGCGCCTCACGCCGTGCGCCCCCCGAGCTCGAGGGCGAGGACGCCGGCGATGACGAGGCCGATGCCGCCGACCTGCACCCACGTCAGCGACTCGCCGAGCAGCACGGTGCCGGCGATCGCGACGAGGGCGACGCCCGCCGCCGCCCACAGCCCGTAGGCGACACCGATGCCCAGGCCGCGAGTGAGGGCCTGCGAGAGCAGGGCGAACGCCGCCAGGTACCCGACGACGACCACCACCGACGGCACGAGGCGCGTGAAGCCCGCCGAGAGCTTGAGCGAGACGGTCGCCGCGACCTCACAGGTGATCGCGAGAGCGAGGAGGACGTACGCCAAACGTCAGCCTCCCTTCTGATCAATCCGGAAAACTGGTCACTTGCCCTAGATTATAGCCTCGCGGAAACATTCGTCCCCTCTCCGGGGTGGCGACTCCGATCAATTGGGCGATACTCGGTCGCGCACAACCGGGAGGAGGACGGCATGGCGGGCGTCGGGGCGACGGAGCCGGTGGCGCGGTACCGGTGGTCGAGCACCGATCCGGAGGAGGCGACCGAGTACCTGCGGTCGACCTACGCCGACTTCAGGCCACCCCGCATCCCGCGCGACGGCTTCAGTTTCTGGACCCAGCACGCCGCATCCGGCCCGCTCGCGGTCAGCCGCCTGCGCCACTCGGGGCCGTTCGAGAGCCGCATCGAGCCGCCGTCGTCGCTCCTGGTCGTGCAGACGTTGACCGGCGGGCCGTACCACCTCGTCGACGGCGGACGCGAGGTGAACGGGACGCTCAAGCTCTCCCCCACCTGGTCGGCGTACGACACGGGGTGGGAGGACGTCACCGTGCAGGTGGTGTCGCTCGCTCTCGACGAGGTCGCCCGGATCGGCGCCGAGCTCTCCGGCCTCGAGCCCTCGGCGGTGTCGTTCACCTCCGCCGCGCCGATCTCCTCCGCCCTCGCCGGCTACTGGTGCCGGCTGAGCACCCACGTCCACGACGAGGTGCTGGACTCCGACGCCCTCATGGGCGAACCGCTCGTGCGCGCGAACACCGTGCGCGGGCTGGCGGTCGCGCTGCTCGCGACCTTCCCGAACACCGCGCTCGACGTCCTGTCGGCTCCCGGGCTCGGGGACGACGCCGCGGAGCCGGCGACCGTGCGCCGCGCGGTGGAGTTCATGGACGCGCACGCCCACGAGGACATCGGCCTCACCGAGATCGCCGACGCCGCGCGGATCGGGGCACGGTCACTGCAGCTCGCGTTCCGGCGGCACCGCGACACGACCCCGCTCGAGTACCTGCGCCGCGTGCGTCTCGACGGCGCCCACCGCGACCTGCTCGACGCCGACCCCACCCGGGGCGACCGGGTGGAGACCATCGCCGCCCGCTGGGGCTTCGCCCATCCCGGGCGCTTCTCGGTGATCTACCGCGAGCACTTCGGTCAGTCCCCCAGCGCGACCCTGCGCCGGTAGGCGGACGGCACCTCACGCGGGCCGGTCGACCGCGAAGATCTGGAGGTCGTCGGGGGTGCCCTTGAGCCGGGTGTGCCAGCGCTTACGGCGCACCCGCAGGGCCGCCTCGTCGAGGCGGGCGAGCACGTCGCCGCTCACGAGGATCTCGTCGGGCCCGGCCCGGTCGCCGAGACGGGCGGCGGTGTTGACCGCGACGCCGAGGTAGTCGCCGCCCACGCGGCGCGGCTGCCCGAGGTGCAGGCCCGCGCGCATCCGCGGCGTCCACCCGCCCGCCGACACCCGGGCGAGGCGGGTCCGGGCCTCGAACACGGCCTCCAGCGCCTCCACCGGATCGGCGAACGCCGCCATCATCCCGTCGCCGAGCCGCTTGACCACCGTGCCCGCGTGGTCGGTCACCGGCTTCTCCCACGCCTCGCTGACCTCGCGCAGGACGCGCTGGACCTCGGCGTCGCCGGCCTCCAGCGCCCACCGCGAGAACTCGACGAGGTCGGTGAACACGAGGACGACCTCCCGGTCGCCGGTCCCGCCGCCGAACCGCTCGAGCACCGCCTGCCACAGCTGCAGGCCGCCGAGCCCCACCTCGCGCGTCACGCCGGGCCGGTCGCCGGTCAGCTCGACGACCGCGCGGCCGGCGAACTCCGCGTGCCGCGCCCCGCCCAGCGAGAGCGGGTCGCCGAAGTGCGCGTCGCCGGGCAGCGCCCGCCGCACCCGCTGGACGGCGGCGCGCAGACCCTCGGACCGGTCCAGCTCGCGGAACCGGCGCCCGGCCCCGGCCACCGCCGCGCGAGCCCGCCGGGCCCGGCTCTCCGCGTCGTCCTCCGTGCTCATGCGGTGATCGTCCCGCACGCCCGGCTCAGAGGTCGGCGCGGCGCTCGGCGAGGGTCGCGGCGACGTCGCGCAGCTTGACGTTGAGGTCCTGCGAGGCACGGCGCAGCACGTCGAAGGCCTGGTCGGCGGGCAGGCCCCGCCGCTCCATGAGGATGCCCTTGGCCTGGCCGATGATGTCCCGGGACTCGAGGGCGGTGGTGAACTGCACGTCGCGCAGCTCGGCGGCCTCGGTGACCGTCACGTAGGCCAGCGCGGTGGACACGTGCGCCGCGAGCAGCACCGCCGCCTCGCGGTCGGCGTGCGAGAAGCCGCCCGCGGGGTACCGGTAGAAGTTCAGGGCCCCGCGCAGCGGCCGCTTCTCGCCGACCGGGAAGAGCCCGACGGCGAACACGCTGTGCACGCCGAGCGCGGCGGCGGCGGGCCCGAACCGCGGGAAGCCCTCGTCGCGGCCCAGCTCGTCGCTCTGCGCGACGCCCAGGCCGCCGGCCTCGAGGGCCCGGACGCACGGTCCCTCCTCGTGGTCGTACTGGACCTCGTCGAGCCGGACCGCCAGGGGATCCGAGTGCGCCGGGGTGGCGTAGCCCTCGTGGTCGCCGCGGCGCAGGGTCACGCTGACGACGTCGGCGTCGGCGATGACGCGGGTGGCGACGTCGACGACGCGCTCGAGCACGCCGTTCACCCCGCCGGGGCCGGTCTCGGCCAGGAGGGACCGCGAGAGGTCGCCGACGGCCTCGGCGAGCAGGCCGATGCGCGGACCGCCGTTCGGCGCCGTCCCCCGAGCGGGATAGCCGTCGTTGCCGTGCGCGCGCGCCGTCGCGTCCTCGGCCACGAAGGCGGAACGCTCGGCGTTCCAGTCCACCTCGCTGTCCTGGCTGGTCACCGCGTCTCCCCTCTCTGCGCCGGCCGGGTCCCCCGTCCATGCTCATCCTGCCCGGCGTGTCCCCGCCGGGTGACGCGTACCCACCCGAGGGGACAAGCTATCCGGCGAGCGCCGCCGCCACCCGCCCCGCGAGCGTGACGTTGCCGCGGTAGACGGCGACGTTGACGGCCAGGCTGCGTCCCCCGGTGGCGCGCCGGACGTGGTCGAGCAGGAACGGCGTCGTGTCGTGCCCCGTCACGCCGTGGTCGGCGGCCTCGGCCAGCGCCGCGTCGAGGACCGCGCGGTGCTCGTCGACGTCGAGCTGGTCCGCCGCCGCGACCGGGTTCGCGAGCAGCACCGCCGACCGCAGCCCCAGCGCGTCCCGAGCCGCCACGACGGCCGCCGCCTCCTCGGGACTGTCGACCCGCGCCGGCACCGGCACCCCGGCGTCGCGGACGTAGAAGCCAGGGAAGGTGTCGGTGCCGTAGCCGAGCACCGTCACGTTGAGCGTCTCGAGCCGCTCGAGCGTGGCCGGCACGTCGAGGATCGACTTGACCCCCGCCGACACCACGAGGATCGGGAGACCGGCCAGGGCCACGAGGTCGGCGGACTCGTCGAAGGTCGCCGCGGCGCCCCGGTGCACGCCGCCGAGGCCACCGGTCGCGAACACGCCGATCCCGGCCCGGCGCGCGAGCAGCGCCGTCGCCGCGACCGTCGTGCCGCCGTGCTCCCCGCGGGCCAGCGCCACCGGCAGGTCGCGGACGCTGACCTTCGTGACGGCGTCGTCGGTCGCGAGCCGGTCGAGCTCCGCGCCGGAGAGGCCGACGACCGGCCGCCCCGCGACGACGCCGACGGTCGCCGGGACGACGCCGGCGGCGCGGAGCAGGCTCTCGGCCTCGGTGGCGACCGCGAGGTTCTCCGGGCGCGGCAGGCCGTGCGTGACGATCGTGGTCTCGAGCGCGACCACGGGCCGGCCGGCGGCGACCGCGTCACGGACCTCCGCGGACACCGACACGGCGGGTGACGGGAACGACAGGGGCGACACGGCTCCCTACCCTCGCACCGTGAGCGACTACACGGTGGCCGACCACCTCGTCGACCGGCTGGCCGAGCTGGGCGTGGACCGGATCTTCGGGGTCCCCGGGGACTACAGCCTCGCGATGCTCGACCACGTCACGCACCACCCGACGGTGCGGTGGACCGGGTGCACCAACGAGCTCAACGCGGGCTACGCCGCCGACGGGTACGGCCGGCTGCGCGGGATCGCGGCGCTCTGCACGACGTTCGGCGTGGGCGAGCTGAGCGCGATCAACGCGATCGCCGGCGCCTACGCCGAGCACGTCCCGGTGGTGCACGTGGTCGGCGCGCCGGCGCTCAGCGCGCAGGCCCAGCGCCGCCCGGTGCACCACACGCTGGGCGACGGGGTCTTCGGCCACTTCACCGCGATGCACACCGACATCACCGTCGCCCGCGCGTCGCTGACGTTCGACGACGCCGTCGCCGAGATCGACCGGGTGCTGCGCGAGGTCCGCGACCGCCGCCTGCCCGGCTACCTCGTGGTCCCCGCCGACGTCGCGGCCGCGCCGGCCGAGCGCGCCACCACGGCGCTGCCCGCCCCGGTCGACACCACCGACCCGGAGGCCCTGGCGGGGTTCGTGGAGACCGCGCGCCGGCTCCTGGAGTCGGCGTCCTCGCCCGACGACGTCGCCGTGCTCGCCGGGCTCTCGGTGCACCGGCTCGGGGCGGCGGAGACGCTCGCCGGCCTCGTCGCCGCCGGTCCGCTGCCGCACGCGACCACGCCGTGGGCGAAGAGCCTCGTCGACGAGAGCGCGCCCCGGTTCGCCGGCACCTACACCGGTGCCGCGAGCCCGCCCGCGACGCGGGCCGCCATCGAGGACGCGGCGGTGCTGATCGTCGCCGGGGTGACGTTCACCGACCTCGACAGCGGCATGTTCACCCAGCACATCACCCGCAGCCGCACCATCGACGTCGGCCCGCGCACGGCGAGCGTCGGGGCGGCCTCCTTCGCGCCGGTGGAGCTGCCGACCGCGCTCGCCGCGCTGCAGGGCCTCGTCGCCGACGTCGCCGACCGCCGCGAGGGCCCCGCACCCTCGGAGCCTCTCGCCGCACCGACCCCGGCCGCGGACACCGCCCCGGACGACGAGCCGCTGGGGCAGGACGGCCTGTGGCGGGAGGTCGGCGCGTTCCTGCGCAGCGGTGACGTCGTCCTCGCCGATCAGGGCACGAGCTTCTACGGCATGGCCCCGCACCGCCTGCCCCACGGCGTGACGTTCGTCGGCCAGCCGCTGTGGGCGTCGATCGGCTACACGCTCCCCGCGCTGCTCGGCACGTGCACCGCGAAGCCGGGGCAGCGCGGGGTCCTGCTCATCGGCGACGGCGCCGCGCAGATGACCGCCACCGAGCTCGCGACCGTCCTGCGCGAGCGCATCCCGGCGGTGATCGTCGTCGTCGACAACGACGGCTACACCGTCGAGCGCGCCATCCACGGGCCCGCCGAGCCCTACAACGACATCACTCCCTGGGACTGGCCGCTCCTGGCCCGCGCGATGGGCGGGGGTGACCAGGTGGTGGCGTCGCGCGTGGACACCGTCGGCGCCCTGCGCACCGCGCTGGCGGACGCCGACGCGCACCCCGAGCGCGTCACGCTCGTGCAGGCGGTCGTCCCCCGCGACGACGTGCCCGAGCTGCTCGCCGCCCTCACCCGGCAGCTGGGGAAGGCGCCGGCGCGCTGACGCTCACGGCTCGAGGTTCCGGTAGCCGGGGTGCACGCCGGGGCGCAGGCCCTGGTCGGCGGCGACCTTGGCGAGAAGGTCCCGCAGGGTCGCGCGCTCGTCGGCGTCCAGCGCGGCGAGCACGGCGTCGTCGTGCTCGCGGGCGACCCGCCCGATGTCGGCCATCAGCGCCGTGCCCGCCGCCGTGAGGTGCACGGCGTACAGGCGCCGGTCGGTGGGATTGCGGCGCCGCTCGACGAGCCCGCGCGCCTCGAGGCCGTCGACGAGGGCCACCAGCCGCGTGGCCGGGGTGCCCAGCTGCTCGGCGAGCGCCTGCTGGCTGCTGCCCGGCGTCGCCGCGATCGCGCGCAGCAGCCCCGTCTGCGGCGGCGTCAGGTCGAGCGCGGCGATCCGGCCCGCGAAGGCCTGGGCGGCGTGGGTGCCGAGCTGCGTGAGCAGGAAGGCCCCGCCCGCCGGCGGTGGTGCTCCCGTCGAGGTCACGACCCGAACGATAGCCCTTGACGAACCGTGGCACCACGGCAACCATGACAAAGTGTAACGATTCGCCACCGGAGGGGGAGCCGTGACCATCGCGGACGCCCGGCCCGCCGCGCGCACCCTCGACTGGCCGCGGGCCCTCTGGCTCGCGGGCGCCGTGCTGCTCGTCGCGATGGTCGGGCACGTCGTCGCCCTGGTGCTGCTCGGCGGGCCGGTCAGCGGGCCGGTGTCGCTGCGCAAGCCCGCCACGTTCGCCGAGACCGGCTGGCTGCTGTGCTGGTCGGTCGCCGTGGTCCTGCCGCGGCTGCGGACGCGTCCCTGGCAGCGTCACGTCGTCGGGGCCACCGTGCTCGCCTTCGCCGTCGGGGAGACGGCGATCATCGCGATCGAGGCCTGGCGCGGCGTGCCCAGCCACTACAACTTCACGACCCCGCTCGACACCGCCCTCATGCGCGGCGGCGCGGCCGGCACCGCGGCGGTGTTCGTGGCCGGCGTGGTCGTGCTGCTGGTGACGACGCTGCGCTCGCGCGACACGCGGCCCGAGCTGCGCGTGGGCGTCGCCGCGGGCGTGCTCGTCCTCCTCACCGGGTGCGCCGTCGGCATGATCATGATCTCGACCAACAGCGGCGTCTACCGCGGCGGGATCGGCAGCGGGTTCGGGCGCAGCGGCGCGTACTTCGGCCCCGACACCGCGACCGTCGGCCCCGACCTCGCCGGCTTCCGCCCGGCCACCGCCGGCGGGGACCTCGTGCTGCCCCACGCGATCGGCGTCCACGGCCTGCTGCTGCTCGCCGTCCCCGCCGTCCTGCTCGCCGGGACGGCGCTGCGGCACCGTGTCGCGGTCGCGTCGACCATGGCCGGCGCCGTGCTCCTCACCCTCGCGGTCCTGCTCGCGCACGCGTTCCGGATGCTGCCGCTCGACGCCCTCGGCGCCCCGGCCCTGCTCGTGCTCGCCGGGTGCGCCGCCGCCTATCTGGGCGCGCTGGTCACCACGCTGCGGGCCGCGTGGCTCGCGAGATCGGGATCCCGGTGACGAACGCCCTCACATCTGCGCGGGATCGTCACCGGGACAGCGATCGCGCGGCCAGCGTGCGGCGCAGCGTGGCCAGGAACGTGTCGGGCTCGCAGGTCAGCTCGTGCCAGTGGGTGCGCAGCACGACCCAGCCCGCCGCCGCGAGCGCGGACTGCCGCGGCCCGTCGAGCAGGAACGCCCGCTGCCCCCGGTGGTAGGCCCACCCGTCGACCTCCAGGACCACCTTCTGGTCGTCGAACACCACGTCGCCCACCGCGCGGCCGTAGCCGGGCAGCAGGATCTCGGTGTTCGCGCTCCAGCCGCGAAGCCCGCCGGCGTGCATCAGGCGGTGCGAGAGCCGCTCCGCCTCCGAGCGCGCCCCGCCCGCGGCCAGGGCGAGCAGCCTCGCCGCCAGCGGCGCCCCGACCCGCCCGATGGTGCGGTAGTGGACCGCCCGGAGGTCGGGGAGGCGCACGCGGCGGCGCAGCAGCGCCCGGTCCACCAGCTGCGCGCCGTCGGCGAGCCCGAGACGGGTCGCCGCGTCGAGCACCGAGCACGCCCGCGTGGTGACCGCCAGGCGGCGGTGCCGGCACCGGTCGACCGCGGCGACATCACGCCGGTGCAGGTCGACGCCCTCGCGCGGGCGGACCTGCCGGTCCCGCCCCAGCGCGATCTCCACGAGTGCCGGGGGCCGCTCGTGCAGGTCCCACCACCACACCGCCGACCGCCCGACCAGCACCGCACCCTCGCCGACCGACAGCATCGCCGCGACCGTCCTCGACTCCGGGGTCTGCTCGTGCTCGGCGACCTGGACGACGCGCACGCCGGCGGGCAGCCAGGCGCGGGTGGCCAGGCGGCGGCGGATGGTGGCCTCGCTCAGCCCGGCCTCCCGGGCCTGGGCGAAGCTCAGGACACCGTGCTGGGCGCGGGCGAGTCGGCGGATGGCGGCGTCGGACGATGTGCTCACACCGGGTTCGACGCAGCCGCTCCCCCCGGGGATCCACCCGGTTTCGCGGATGATCCCGGTCTCGGTGACGAAACCACTCACATCTGCGCGGGATCGTCACCCGGACGACGATCGCAGTCGGGTCAGGCCCGCTCCGCCGTCCGGTCGCCGTCCTCGGCCGGAGCGCGGGGTGTGACGACCTCGACGTCCGGGCCGGCGGTCTCGAGCCGCTCCACCAGGCGGGGGGTGACGCCCGCGTAGGCGGCGGGGTCGACGGGGTTCAGCCACTGCTTGAACCGCGCGCCGCGGGAGATGTCGAGGTCGACGTCGCCCAGCACCTCGTCGACGTTGTGCAGCGAGAACGGGATGATCTTGGTGCCTCGGCAGTGGTGGCCGTCGGTGGCGGCGTCCATGAACGCCAGCTGGGCGTCGACCTCCCCGCGCAGCTCGTCCCGGTCGGGCAGGTCGAGGCGCCCGGCGAGCAGCGACGCGATCCAGACCGCCGCCATCTCGGCGTTGAGCGGGCTGAAGAACGAGGAGTTGTAGCCGGCGAACGTGAGGTCGTCGACGGCGACCGGGAGGATCTGGCGGTAGAGCAGGAAGTTGCCGCGCTCGTCGACCAGGCGACCGGCGACGTCGGCGGGCAGGAAGGGCACGCCCTGGCGGAAGCCGGTGGCGCACACCAGCAGGTCGGCCGGCAGGACGCTCCCGTCGTCGAGCTCGACGTGCGGGGCGCCGTCCTTCTCGAGCAGGCGGGTGATCGTGCGGTCGCGACGGACCGCGATGTCCCCTGCCCCCACGGCCTCGTAGAAGCCGTCGGTGGTCAGGCCGATGGCGCCGCGGACGATGTCCTCGAAGCGCCCGCGCGGCACGAGGTCGAGCTTCGCGAGCCCGAACTGGCGCGTCGTGACCGGGCCGAGGGAGTCGAGCATCCGGCGGCGCAGCGGGTTCGCCGGTCCGTGCAGGAACGTCTCGACGCCGCGCAGGTAGCGGTAGCGGAAGAGCGACTCGCCGAGACGGGTCAGCAGCAGGTGCTTGAAGTTGAGCACCCCGCCCACCCAGCGCGGCACCTTCCACACCAGCTGGCGCGCGACGACCGTCGTCGACGCGGCGGTCCCGGAGACGGCGACGGCGACGTCGCACGCGGTCTTGCCGTAGCCGAGGACGACGGTGTGCCTGCCGCGGGTCCGCTCGGCGTCGTGCAGATCGGTCGCCGGCATGACCGTGCCGCCGGCGGCGGTGAACTCCGCGAGACCGGGCAGCTCCGGCATCGCCGGCGCGCAGAACACGCCGTTGGCGACCACGAGGTGGTCGACCGCGTCGGTGCCCGCGTGCGCGCCGGAGGTCGTCAGCACCCAGCCGGTGTCGCCGGGGACGGCGGCGGTCACCTCGGTCTCCAGGCGCAGCAGCCGGTCGACGCCGGTGTGCTCGGCGTACGCCGCGAGGTAGGCCTGGACCTGCTCGCCCGAGGGCCACTCGGGGTGGTCGGCGGGCATGGGGAAGTCGGAGAACACGTAGGTGTCGCGCGGGCTCTGCGTCGACAGGCCCGGGTAGCGCCGCGTCGCGCTCCAGACGCCGCCGACGTCGGGCGTGCGGTCGTAGACGACGACGTCGTGCCCGACCTGGGTGAGCACCTTCGCGGTGACGAGCCCGGCGACGCCGGCCCCGATGATCCCGACCCTCACGACGGGGTCCCCGCACCCGGCGCCGCGGCGCCCTCGGGCAGACGCAGCTCGATGCCGAAGTCCGCCATGATCGCCTTCATGACCGAGATGTCCTTCGGCCCGGGCGGCAGGTCGGCGAGCGCCTGGTAGTACGCCTCGAGCCCGGCCGGCGAGACCACCGAGATCACGCGCGCCTCGTCGTCGTACGGGTTGCGGAAGGTGTGCACGACGTCGCGGGGCAGCAGCAGGTAGTCGCCGTGGCCGATGGTGACGTCCTCGCCGCCGAGCATCACGTCGAGCTTCCCGGCGAGGCAGATGAACGACTCGTCCTCGCGGGTGTGCACGTGCGGCGGCGGGCCGCTGACCCCGCCGGGGATGGCGTACTCGAACAGCGAGTAGGCGTCCTTCGTGTTCTCGCCCGTGGCCTTCGCCGTGATGTTCAGCCCGATCGCCGGGATCTGCCGGCCCTCCCGGGACGAGAGCATGTATCCGCCGCCCAACGACATCGGTGCCTCCTCATGTGGGTGGGGTCACAGAGTCAGCCGGGGTCTCGACGGCACCAACATCGCGTCCCGCTCACCGGGACCGCGGGTCAGCGGCGGGCGCTGTACGCCCGGGACGCGGCCGCGGCCGCGAGCTGCACCGGCGGGCCCGCGCGCTCCGAGCGCACCGCCGCCGACGGGCCGGTCACCGAGAGCGCGGCGACGACCTCGCCCAGCGGCCCGAAGATCGGCGCGGCCACGCAGGAGACGCCGATGTTGCCCTCCTCGCGCTCGACGGCCCAGCCCCGGTCGGGGATCGCGGCGAGCTCGCGGCGCACGGCGTCCGGCCCGGTCAGGGTGCGGGGCGTGCGCGCCGGCAGCGGCCCGGAGAGGGCGACGTCGACGGCCTCGGCGGGCGACCACGCGAGGATCGCCCGGCCCAGCGCCGAGCAGTACGCGGGGATCGTGCCGCCCACCTGCGAGAGCATCGGCATCGGCCGGTGCCCGGTGATCTTCTCGACCACCAGGACCTCGGCCCCGTGCAGCACGCCGAGCTGCACGGCCACCTTCACCGCGGCGTGCAGGTCGTGCAGGAACGGCAGCACCGCCTCGCGCAGCTCGTGGCGGATCGGCACCAGGCCGGAGAGCTCGAAGAGCCGCTGGCCGATGCGGTACCGGTCGGCGGGCTTGTCGAGCCAGCCCAGCCGCAGCATCCGGTCGGCGGTCCGGTGGGTGGTCGAGCGCGGCAGCCCGCACCGGCGCACCAGCGAGGCGAGGGTCAGCTCGCGGTGCGTCGCGTCGAACGCGTCGAGGATCGCCGCGGCCCGGTCGAGGCCGCCCGACGCCGCCGCTGCGCCGTCGAGGACACCGACCTCGTCCCGGACGTCCCGTTGAGTGGGACTGACCATCGCTGTCTCCTCCCGGCGCCGGTCACGCTGCTCGGTGTCCGGCAGCATCCAGGGAGGGCGTCATCAAGGCAACCACGGCTCTGGTGGGCGGCGGCGCGAGCGGGATCGGGCGCGCCACCGCCGAGCGGCTCGCGCACGACGGCTGGGACGTGGTCCTCGCCGGGCGCACCGAGGAGACCCTGCGGGCCACCGCGGCGGACCTGACGGAGGCGACCGGTCGCGAGGTCCGGTGGGCCGTCGCCGACCTCGCCGACCCGGACGGCGCCGACGACCTGGTGGCCGAGGTCGAGGACCGCTTCGGGGAGATCGCCGTCCTGGTGCTCAACGCCGGCGGTCCGCGGCCCGCCCGCATCCTCGACGTCGACGCGGACGACTGGCGCGACGGCGCCGACCTGCTGCTGATCGGCCCCCTGGCGGTCGCCCGGAACGTCGTCGCCGGCATGCAGGAGCGGGGTTTCGGGCGGGTCGTCGTCGTCACCTCGACCGCGGTCCGCCAGCCGATGCCCGACCTGGCGATCTCCACCGTCCTGCGCTCGGCGATGACCGCGGCCGCGAAGCTGCTCGCCACCGAGGTCGCCGGCGACGGGGTGACCGTCAACTGCGTGGCGCCCGGGCCGGTCGCGACGGACCGCCGCGCGCAGATCCTGGCCAACCGCGCGGCGGCGACGGGCGCGAGCCCCGAGCAGGCCGACGCCGACGACCTCGCGGTCGTCCCCGCCGGACGGTCCGGCACCCCCGACGAGATCGCCGCGGCGATCGCCTTCCTCGCCTCGCCCGCGGCGGGCTACGTGACCGGCACGGTGCTGACCGTGGACGGCGGACGGACGGAGACGACGTGGTGAGCTTCGACGTGGCCGCGTTCCTCGCGGGCCTGAACCCCGAGGTGCCGCCGAGCGGCGCCCGACCGCTCGTCGTGCACCCCGACGAGCTCCAGCCCCTGCCCGCCGGCGAGGTGCACAACCCGACGTCGCTGTCGGTCGTCGGGAACCTCCCGACGGCGACGTTCGAGCTGTTCCGCCAGACGATCCCCCCGTCGGCGAGCTCGGACATGCAGCGCCACCACCACGAGACCGTCCACTTCGTGATCTCGGGCGACGGCTACAGCGAGATCGAGGACGAGACCGTCGAGTGGACGACCGGCAGCTTCGTCTACACCCCGCCGTGGACCTGGCACCGGCACTACAACGCCTCGACCGAGCAGCCGGTCGAGTTCCTGACGATCGAGAACTCGCGGCTGCTCGGGGCGCTCGGGGTCAACCGGCGACAGAGCGCCGGGCTGGTCACCGTGGCCGAGGCCCGCGCCATGTTCAAAGGGGATCCCTCATGACGGACCACGTCAGCATCTGGGCCGAGCTCGCGGACGTCGACCACGAGCTCCGCCACCTCGACGTGGGCGGGGTGCGCACGCGCGTGCTGCGCGCCGGGGCGGGCCCCGACCTCGTCCTGCTCCACGGGACCGGCGGGCACCTCGAGGCCTACGCCCGCGACATCGCCGGGCTCGCGCGGAGCTTCCGCGTCACCGCCTACGACATGGTCGGCCACGGCTGGTCGGCCCTCCCCGACATGCCCTACACCGTCGACGTCCTCTCCGACCACCTGCTCGGGCTCATGGACGCCCTCGGCATCGGGCGCGCGCACCTGTCCGGGGAGTCGCTCGGCGGGTGGGTCGTGGCGTGGACCGCCGCGCACCACCCCGAGCGCGTCGAGTGCATCGTGCTCAACACCCCGGGCAACATCGCGAACAAGCCCGAGGTCATGGCACGGCTGAAGGCCAGCACGACGGCCGCGGTGGAGGACCCGTCCGACGCGACGGTGCGCGCCCGCGTCGCGTGGCTGTTCCACGACACGACCATGGTCACCGACGAGCTCGTCGACCTGCGCCGCGCCGTCTACACCCGCGACGGCTTCCGCCGCGCCGTCGACAACATCCTCGTGCTGCAGGACCCCGCGACGCGCGCCCGCTTCAGCTGGGACCCGTCCTGGGTCGGGCGGATCACCGCGCCGACGCTGCTGCTCTGGACCGACCACGACCCCACCGGCGGGCTTGACGAGGCGCAGATGCTGCTCGACTGGCTGCCCGACGCCCGGCTGCACGTGATCACCGGCGCCGGGCACTGGCCGCAGTGGGAGAAGCCGGGCGAGTTCGTCGAGCAGCACGAGGCCTTCCTGGGCGCCGTGCGGGTGACGGCATGAGCGAGATCGTCGGCTTCGTCGGGATGTCGCACTCGCCGTTCGCGACGCTCCTGCCCCCCGCGGGCCCCGACGACCCGGGCGCGCCCTTCCTCGCGGACGCCGCGCGGGTGCGCGACGCCGTCGCCCGCCTGGCGCCCGACGCCGTCGTCGTCGTGGGCCCCGACCACTTCCACGGCAACTTCTACGACGTCATGCCCCCGTTCGTGCTCGGCGTCGAGGAGGCCGTCGGGTTCGGCGACTACGGCAGCACCTCCGGCCCGCTGCCGGTGGCGGGCGACCTCGCGTGGTCGGTGTACGACGGGCTCACCGACGCCGGGTTCGACCTCGCGCTGTCCTACGCCCTGACCGTCGACCACGGCATCGTGCAGGGCTACGAGATGGTCACCGGCGGGACGACGATCCCGCTCGTCCCGCTCGTGGTGAACACCGCCGCCCCGCCGCTGCCGACGCTCGCGCGCTGCGTGGCGCTCGGGGACGCGCTCGGCAAAGCGCTCGCGGCCGGTCCGGCGGGCCGCGTGCTGGTGGTCGCCAGCGGCGGGCTGTCGCACTGGCTGCCGTCGAACGACCCGCGGGACCCCTCGGTGGTGGGCGAGAAGCGCGCGTCGCTGATCCACGGACGGCAGGACGCGCAGGCGTTCGCCGCGGCGCGCGAGCCCAAGGTGCGCGCGATGGGCGGCGACCCGGACGCGCGGGTGAACGACGCCTGGGACCGCTGGTTCCTCGACCGCCTCACCGCGGGCGACCTCGACGCGATCGCGGCGCTCGGGCACGAGGGTCTCGAGGAGGCGGCGGGCACCGGGGGCCACGAGATCCGCACCTGGCTGATCGGCGCGGCCGCGGTCGCGACGCCGCTGGCGTGGACCAGCTACGAGCCGGTGCCGGAGTGGATCACGGGGATGGGCAGCGGGGCGACGTTCGCGGTGCCGTGATCAGCCGAGGTCGGCGAGCACCGCGCGGTGGTCGCTGCCGGGCAGGTCGAGCACCCGCGTCCGGTGGACCGCGATCCCGCCGCCGGCCAGGACGTGGTCGATACGGAACCCGAGCCGGCGGGGCCAGTGCGCGGGCCACGTCGGCGGGCCTCCCGGCGTGCGCCCGTCCCCGAGGGCGGCGATCGCGCGGTGCTCGACGGTGGTGTTGAGGTCGCCGGCGATCACCGTCGGCCCACCCGCCGCGGCGCGCCAGGCGGCCGCGAGGTCGAGCTCGGCGGCCCAGCGGCCGGTCAGGCCGGGGACCGGGGCCACCGGGTGCGCCGCGAGCACCCGCACGTCGCCCAGCGCGCCGCCGCGCACCTCGAGCCAGCCGTAGGACGCCTCGGTGACCGCCGGAGCGACGTCGACGGCACCGAGCGAGCCGGCGGTGAGCACCGTGGTCCACGGGCCGTCGGGGTCGTCCGGTACGTGCCGATCGGGGCGCGGCGGCGGAGCCGTGACGGCCCGGTGGCCGGCGGGCAGCTCGGCCTCGAGCCGCGCCAGGAACGGCTTGCCCGCCTCGGGGAGGACGACGAGGTCGGGGCGGTGGGTGCGCACGATCGCCGCCAGCGCGGCCGGGTCGGCGCGGCCCTGCCAGACGTTGGCGACGAGGACGGTGAGGCGCACCGGGCCGGGCGCGGGCCGGCGCCCGCTCCGCCGCCGCGGGTCCGCGAGCACCGCCCCGGCGACGGCCGCCGCGCCGAGGGCGGCGGGGCGGGCACGCGGGTGGACGGCCGTCAGCGCACCGGCCGCGACGCCGACGCCGCCGGCGAGCGCCGGCCGTGCGGCGAGCAGCGCCGGCCACGGGAAGCTGCGCTCGCGGCCGACGGTCTCGGGGACGAGCAGCGCCGTCGCCGCGCCGGCCCCCGCCGCGGCGCCGAGCACCGCGCCTCCCCTGCCCACGGCGCGATCATGGCGGGCCGGGGGTGACCGCGCCGTGCGGCCGGACGTCGGCGGCCCCGATCGGGTCGGGGACCTCGGAGGTCACCGTGTCCCAGAGCCGCGTGGTGCCGGTGGCGAGGTCGTACGGCGTCCACCCCGGGTCGCCCGTGGCGGCGAACCGGACCCACGACCGGCGCATGGCGGCACCGAGGGCGACGCCCTCCGCCGGCGGCGGGGCACCGAGCATCCGGACGGCCGGGCGCGCGTCGACGGTGCCGAGCACCAGCGGCACGTCCAGCCCGTGGCACGCCCCGAGGCGCGGGCTGGGCCAGACCAGCTCGGCCGCCCAGACCGGTCCGCCCGCGGCCGCGTGAGCGCGCGCGGTCCATCGCGCCGGCAGGCGGTGCAGTGCGTCGGAGACCATCCGGACGATCGCGCCGTCCCCGTCACCGGCCGCGTACGCGTCGGCGTCGAGCCCGAGCGCCACGGCGACGTCACGGGGGTCCGTGCCGGCGGGCGGGAGCGGGTAGACGCGGCCCTCCTCGCGGGTGCAGGTGACCATCAGCGGGACGTCCGGCCGTGGCCGCCGCGCGAGCCCCTCCCACGGCTGGCCGACCACGATGTCGTTGTCGATGACCGGCCCGAACGCCGTGACGCCGTCGGCCGGCCCGCGCAGGGGCGCGCCCTGGGTCTCGACGATCCGCTCGGGCGGCAGGTCACGGAAGCCCGCGACCGTCGGCGCCACGCCGAGCGCCTCGGCGAGGCGCCCGGTCACGCCGACGGCCTCCGCGGGCGAGCGGAAGCCCGCGTGGACGCTGGCGGCGATCGCGCGGTGCAGGAGGCCCACGGTGCCCGGCGCGGCGAGCAGCACCGCCACCGACGCCGCCCCGGCGGACTGCCCGGCGACCGTGACGCGAGCCGGATCGCCGCCGAACGAGGCGATGTGCTCGTGCACCCACGTCAGCGCCGCGATCTGGTCGCGCAGCCCGCGGTTGTCGGGCGCGCCGGGCAGCGCCAGGAACCCCTCGGCGCCGAGCCGGGAGCCGACCGAGACCACCACCGCGCCCGCGCCGGCGAGGCGGGCACCGTCGTGCAGCGGCATGCTCGGTGCGCCGACCACCCAGGCGCCACCGTGAAACCACACGATGACCGGCAGCCCGGCACCGCCGGGATCGGGCGTCCAGACGCTGACCGTCAGCTCGCCGATCCCGTCCCCGGGCCGCCAGGCCGACGGCGCTCCGGGCGCGGGCGGGCCCTGCGGCGCCGCCGGGCCGAAGCGTGTCGCGTCCCGCACCCCGTCCCAGCCGCGCACCGGCACCGGCACCGCGAACCGCCGCTCCCCCGCCGGCGCGTGCGCGTACGGCAGGCCGAGGAACGCCACCACCCCGCCGCCCTCGACCCCCCGCGCGACGCCGGCGGACGTCCGCAGCTCCATGGTCCGCGACGCTAGCGGTGTCCGATCCGTTCACGACCGGGCCGGCGTCGACCGCCAGGATCGTCGTCATGACGACGCAGACCCGACTGGTGAGCACGGTGATCGCGCGGCAGTGGAAGGACGTGTACGCCTACGCGGCCGACCCCCGGCACCTCGTCGACTGGGCGGCCGGGCTGGCCAGCGCCCGCGTCGAGGCCACCGACCGGCCCGACACCTGGATCATGGACTCGCCCCTCGGCCGCGTCGAGGTGACGTTCACGCCGGAGAACGAGTTCGGCGTGCTCGACCACGTCGTGCGGCTGGCCTCGGGGGTGGAGATGGAGAACCCGCTGCGCGTCGTCCCGAACGGCGACGGCGCCGAGCTCGTGTTCCACGTGCGCCGCCGGGACGGCATGAGCGACGAGGACTTCGCCGCCGACGCCGCGGCCGTCGCCGCGGACCTCGAGAAGCTGCGGACGATCCTCGAGAGCGGCTGATCCGGTTCCGCGCGCGGACCCACGCACGTCACTTCCGAGGTCTAACGTCACGTCACATGACCGAACGCGAGCTGGAATCCGTCGCGTATCCCGGCCCGGGCTCGCGCCCCTTCCGGCGCGACCTCGAGCCGATCGCCCCGCATGTGATCGTCCTGTTCGGCTGCACCGGCGACCTCGCCAAGCGCAAGCTCCTCCCGGGGCTGGCGTACCTCGCCGAGTCGGAGCTCGCCCCGGCGATCCGGATCGTGGGCACGGCCATGGAGGACCTCGACACCGGGGCGTTCCGGGATCTCGCCCACGACGCCGTCCAGAACTACGGGATGCACCGGCTCGCCGAGGACGACTGGGCCGACTTCGCCGAGCGGCTGACGTACGTCCCGCAGGGCGCCGGGCCGGAGGGACTCACGACGGCGGTGAAGGAGGCCCAGTCCAAGCTCGGCGACGACGCGCGGCTCCTGCACTACCTGTCGGTGCCCCCGAAGGCCGCCCAGGCCGTGGTCGAGATGCTGCGCGACGCCGACCTGGTCGGCGGCTCCCGCGTGATCATGGAGAAGCCGTTCGGGCACGACTTCGAGAGCGCCGTGAAGCTCAACGACTTCGTCCACAAGGTCTTCGACGAGTCGCAGGTCTTCCGCATCGACCACTTCCTCGGCAAGGAGGCCGCGCAGAACGTCCTGGCCTTCCGTTTCGCCAACGGCCTCTTCGAGCCGATCTGGAACCGGAACTTCATCGACCACATCCAGATCGACATCCCCGAGGAGCTCGGGCTGGACACGCGCGCCTCGTTCTACGAGGCCACCGGCGCGTACAAGGACATGGTCGTCACCCACCTCATGCAGGTGATGGCGTTCGTCGCCATGGAACCGCCGACCGCCCTCGAGCCGCGCGCCATCAGCGAGGAGAAGAACAAGGTCTTCCGCTCGCTGCTCCCGATCCATCCCGGCGACGTGGTCCGGGGACAGTTCGGCGGGTACCGCGACCACGACGACGTCGCGAACGACTCCGACACCGAGACCTTCATCGCCCTGCGGGTCGGGCTGGACAACTGGCGCTGGGCGGGCGTGCCGTTCTACCTGCGCACCGGCAAGCGCCTCGCCGAGGGCCAGCGGATCATCTCGATCGCGTTCAAGGAGGCCCCGCGGACGATGTTCCCGCAGGGCTCGGGCGTCGGCACCCAGGGCCCGGACCACCTGACCTTCGACCTCGCCGACAACTCCAAGGTGTCGCTCTCGTTCTACGGCAAGCGCCCCGGCCCGGGCATGCGCCTGCAGAAGCTGTCGATGCAGTTCTCCACCCAGGAGACCGGCGAGGCCGCCGACGTCCTCGAGGCCTACGAGCGCCTCATCCTCGACGCGATGCGCGGCGACCACACGCTGTTCACGACCTCCGAGGGCATCGAGTCGCTGTGGGAGCGCTCCATCCCGCTGCTGGCCGACCCCCCGCCGGTCAAGCCCTACCCCGTCGGCTCGTGGGGCCCGAACGCCATCCACCAGCTCATCGCGCCCAACGCCTGGCGCCTGCCGTTCGAACGCGCCTGGCGGGAGAAGAACGCCTGACGGGCCGGGGTTCGGTCCTGTCTCTCGAGCTCACCGCGGCGGGGTCAGTCCCGTCAGGGCCGCGTCGACGGTGCGGTGGACATAGCTCGGCGGGGCGGCGGGATCGGGGCGCCAGGACGGCAGCACGTCGGGCGCCTCGGACGGTGCGGTGCTCGCCGGCCCGTACTCGAACAACCACCACAGCGTCGACCACGCGTCGAGGACGCGGGCGAGGCGCTGACCGCCGTGGAACGGGGTCGGTGCGGTGACGATCTCGGCGCCCGCGGCCCGGGCGCGCGCCACGACCTCGTCGGCGTCGCGCACGTAGACCTGCAGCAGGGCCGGCGTGAACGCCCAGTGCGGCTTGGCGTCGCACAGCATGATCGTGGAGTCGCCGATCCGGACCTCGGCGTGGATCAGCAGGCCGTCGGCGTCGACGGTGTGGGCCGCGCGGGTCTCGCGGCCGCCGAGGACGTCGGCGACGAACCCCAGGAAGCCCTCCGCGCCGCCGGGCCCGCGGACGGCGACGAAGGGGTTGACGGTGCCGTAGCCGGGCGGGAGCGCGTCGCCGGTGAGGGTCATGCGCCCAGGATCGCCCTCGACGCGGACAGCTCCTGTCCGCCTCAGTCCGGCAGCATCGGCATCTCGAGGCCCTGGTCGCGGCCGAGGAGCGTGGCGCGGGTGACGGCGGAGAGGCCGTAGCGCTCACGGACGTCGTCGACCGCGGCGTCGAGCGCGAAGGGGTGCGCCCAGGAATCGTCACCGCCGGCGAAGGGCAGCTCGAGCTGGGCGCCGCCGGAGTCGTCGAGGTTGCCGACGGCCACCCCGAGCATGGTCAGACCGCGCTCGAAGACCAGCTGTGCGGCCGCGTCGGCGAGCAGGCGGACCGCGGCGAGGATCGCGTCGGTCTCGGCGGTCGGGACGGCGAGGGTGTGCGAGCGGGTGGCGCGGCCGAAGTCGGCGAAGCGCAGGCGCAGGGTGACCGTGCGTCCGGTCCGCCCGGCCCGGCGCATCCGGCGGGTCACGCGGTCGACCAGGCCCATGAGCACGGCGTCGACGCGCTCCGGCGGCATCGGCTGGCGCCCGAGCGCCCGCTGCGCACCGATCGACCGGCGCCGGCGGCCGACCTGGACGCGGCGCGGGTCGCGACCGTGGGCGAGGGCGTCGAGGTGGCGCCCGGCGCCCTTGCCCAGGAGCGACTCGAGGCCCGGGCCACCCATCGCGGCGAGCTCGCCGACCGTCGTGACCCCCTGACCGCGCAGCTTGCGGGAGGTCACGTCACCGACGCCCCAGAGCACCTCGATCGGCAGGGGGTGGAGGAACGCGAGCTCGCCGCCGACGGGCACCACGAGCAGGCCGTCGGGCTTGGCGACGCGACTGGCGACCTTGGCCAGGAACTTCGTGCTCGCCACACCGACCGTGATGGGCAGGCCGACGTCGTCGGCGACCGCGCGCCGCAGCTGCGCGGCGATCTCGGTGGGCGGGCCCGCGATGCGACGCAGGCCCGTGACGTCGAGGAACGCCTCGTCGATGGAGATCGGCTCCACCAGCGGCGTCACCGAGGAGAAGACCGAGAACACGGCGCGGCTCGCGCCGCTGTAGGCCTCCATGCGCGGCGGCACGACGATCGCGTCCGGGCACAGGGCGCGCGCCATCCGCCCGCCCATCGCCGTGCGCACCCCGCGCGCCTTGGCCTCGTAGCTGCAGGCGAGCACCACGCCCCCGCCGACGATCACCGGCCGGCCGCGCAGCGCCGGGTCGTCGCGCTGCTCGACCGAGGCGTAGAAGGCGTCGAGATCCGCGTGCAGGATCGTCGGCTCGCCGGACACGAACACACGTTCGCACGCGACACCGACGGGCGACAGGACCTCACGTCGGGTCTTGCACAAACCTGTAGGTCGAGCTATAACTATCTGCGTCAAGGCCAGCAAGAACGCAGTGCGGCAACGGAAGGAGATGACCGATCGTGCTGCTGAACTACGACCCCTTCGACACGTTCCGCGCCCTGGACCGGCTGACGAGCGGCTCCCGCCAGCAGGCGGTGAGCGGCATGCCGATGGACGTCTACCGGGCCGGCGACCACTTCGTCGCCTCGTTCGACCTCCCCGGCGTCGACCCCGGCTCGATCGACGTGTCGGTCGAGGGCAACGCGCTCACCGTCACCGCCGCGCGGACGGCGCCGAGCAGCGAGGGCGACTACCTGGTGGCCGAGCGACCCCGCGGGCGCTACAGCCGCCAGCTCATGCTCGGGCGCGACCTCGACACCGAGCGGCTGCACGCCTCCTACACCGACGGGGTTCTGACGCTGACGATCCCCGTGGTCGAGAAGGCCAAGCCCCGGCGCATCGAGGTCGAGCACAGCGCCGGCACCCACAGCATCGAGGGCGGTCACCCGCACGACACCGAGGAGGCGCCGACGTCCTGACACCCCACGACAGCACGACCTCAGCGACCACCATCCGAACGTGAGCACCCGCCGGGGACGGCCCCGGCGGGTGCTCACGCGTGCGCGCACACCGGCAGGGAGGAGGACCGGATGGGCACGGAACGCCTCGACGACCACGACTACCCGTCGCTGACGATCGGCCAGGCCGCCGAGCTCATCGGCGTCGCGCCCGCCTTCCTGCGCAGTCTCGACGCCGCGGGCCTGGTGCACCCCCACCGGTCCGAGGGCGGGCAGCGGCGGTACTCGCGGCGCCAGGTGGACTTCGCCGCGCGCGTCCGCGCGCTCTCCGACGACGGCCACACCATCGCGGGGGCCGCCTCGATCCTGGCCCTGCGGGGCGACCTCGCCGACGCCCAGCGCGACCTCGAGACAGCACGGGCCGAGCGCGACGAGGCGCGCGCGGAACGCGACGAGGCTCGCGCGGAGCGCGACGAGGCGCGCGCCGACCGGACGGGACACGACGCACCGGGCTGACGCCGGCTCAGTCGCGCAGCCGCAGGATGATCCGCTCGCCGGGATCGCGGCCGACGAGCTTGGTCACCTTGCCCGCCAGCGCCATGAGGTCCACCAGGCGGAACTGCAGGCCGTACTTGGCCGCGAGCGCCCGGCGGGGGCCCTCCTGCGCGGCGGGCTCGGCGACGATCTCGGCCCGTCCCTGCGCGGTCGGCGCGCCGGTGCCGCGGCGGGTGCACGGACGCGCGAGGACCCGCGGGTCACGGCGCACCCGCTTGACCTTCCCGCTGCCCGCGGCGGTGATGACGACGAGCGCGTCGCCGTCGCGGGCCACCCACACCGGCGTCGCGACCTCCTCGCCGCTGCGCCGGTAGGTCGTCAGGGAGACGAACTCCTCGTCGCCCAGGGCGGACAGGTCCGTGGTCGCGCTCACCGAATCACCCCACCATGATCGCGGTGGACCTGCGCGGCGGGGGGAACATGGTGCTCATGGCCAGGCGCACCACACGGCCGGCGGACCTCGTCCTCGAGGGCGGCGGGGTCAAGGGCATCGGGCTCGCCGGCGCCGTCGCCGCGATGACCGACCGCGGGTGGGTCCCGCACCGCATCTCGGGCACCTCCGCCGGCGCGCTCGTCGGCGCGATGGCCGCCGCGGGCGCGACCGGCGAGCAGCTCGGGGAGATCACGTCCCGGCTGGACTTCCGCGAGGTCGCCGACCGCCGGGGCATCGGCCACCTCCCGCTGGTCGGGCCCGCGCTCGCGTTCCTCGGCGGCCAGGGCGTCTACCAGGGCGAATGGCTGCACACCTGGGTCGACCAGGAGCTCGCAGCGCTCGGCGTGCACACCTTCGGCGACCTGCGCATCGACGACCCCTCGCTGCCGCCCGACCAGCGCTACCGCCTCGTCGTGACGTGCTCGGACCTCACGCTCGGCCAGCTCGTCCGGCTGCCCTGGGACTACCGGGCCGTGTACGGCCTCGACCCGGACACCCAGCCGGTGGCCGACGCGGTCCGCGCCTCGATGGCGATCCCGTTCCTGTTCAAGCCCGCCACGCTGACGAACCCCCGCACCGGGGTCACCTCGACCCTCGTCGACGGCGGGCTCCTGTCGAACTTCCCGATCGACTCGCTCGACCGCACCGACGGGCGCGAGCCCGCGTTCCCGACGTTCGGGGTCACGATCACGACGGCGCCGAAGCCGGGGATCGGCGACCGGGTCGCGCTGTTCCACTCGCGCTGGTTCGACATCCCCCAGCCCGCGCCGCTGCGCCTGCTCGAGCAGCTGATCACGACCATGATCCTCGGCCGGGACCAGGCGGTGCTCAACAAGCCGTGGGTCGCCGCCCGCACGATCCACGTGGACGCCGGCGCGGTCGGGCTGCTCGACTTCGGGATCACCCCGGAGAAGGCCCGCGCCCTCTACGACGCGGGCTACACGTCGGCCACGGCGTTCCTCGACCAGTTCAACTGGCAGTCCTACAAGCGCCGCTTCCGCCGCGAGGCGTCCGTCGAGGGAGCCGTCAGCGGCGCAGGCTGAGCAGCTGCTCGGTGAACCCGCCGAAGCCGCGCTCGGCGTCGACGAGGTGGACCTCGAGGATCCAGTGCGCCGTGCGGCCGGACGGGTCGACGGTGCGCATCGGCTGGTCGTTGCCCTCGGTGATGTAGCTGTGCCGGCGCTCGTCGTCGATGAGCTCGTGCGGGAACTCGCCGACCAGGTGCCCGGAGTGCGGGCCCCCGAACGTCCACCCCCGGGCGCGGGCCAGCTCGCAGACGTGCGCGTAGAGCTCGGCGCCGGTGATGTCCGGGTGGGCCTCGAAGTGGTCGCGACCCGCCGCCCAGACGGCGTCGAGGTCCTCCCGCAAGCGGTGCTTGACCGGGTCGTCGCCGAGCACGTAGGTGCGGCCGACGTCGGCCTCCCAGTCGCTGAAGATCGGCCCGAAGTCGAGGAAGACGATGTCGTCCTCGGTGATCACGCGGTCCGGAGGGTTCTCCGTGTACGGCTGGAGCGTGTTCCCGCCCGCCCGCACGACCCGCTTGTGCCAGTGCTTGTCGGTGCCGAACAGCTCGGCGCCGAGGTCGCGGACCTCGTCGGAGACCTGCTTCTCGCCCTTGCCGGGCGCCACCAGCCCGCGCCGCAGGACCTCGTCGAAGAGCCGGACGGCCTTCTCCTCCGCCGCGATCAGCTCGTGCGCGCGCCGGTCCTCGTCGATGCCTGCTGACGTCGTGCCCATGGCCGCCATCCTGCGCGCCGGCGGGCAGACTGGCCAGGATGAGCAGCACCGGCCCCCGGGCCCGCGCGGAGTGCGCCGCGCGGGAGCGGCTGGTCGTCTCGCTGCTGCGCGAGACGGACCCGCCCGTGACCCGGGACGGCGATCTGCTCCGGATCACCCTGCCCGCCGGCGTGCTCGGCGTGCGGGCGCGCGTGATCTCACCGACCGGGCACCACCGCTTCGGCCCGGACATGACGCTGGACGACCGCGCCGCCGACCACGACGCGGTCGTCGCCGCGGTGCTCGACGCCGTGGCGGCGCCGCCGGGGCACGCGGCGCTGGTCGCGGACAGCGTCCGCCGCACCGCGCGCTACCTCGCCGCACCCCCACGCCGCGAGCCCGACCCGACGCGCGCCGCCGAACAGGCCCTGCGCCTCGGGCACCCGTTCCACCCGACGCCGAAGAGCGCGGAGGGGCTGGGCGACGACGACCTCGCGACCTGGGCGCCCGAGCTGGGCGCGTCGTTCGTGCTGCACCACCTCGCCCTGGACCCGCGCGTGGTCGTCTCCGGCGGCGCCCCGGCGCCCCCGACCCCTGCCGTGGCCGCGCACCTGCCCGACGGCTGGACCGCCCTGCCCGTGCACCCGTTCCAGGCCCGCGTGCTGGCCGGCGACCCGACGCTCGCGCTGCTCGAAGCCGAGGGCAGCGCACGGTGGCTCGGCCCGCTCGGCGACCCGGTCTGGCCGACCTCGTCGGTGCGCACGGTGGTCGACACGGTCACGGGCGCGGCGTGGAAGCTGCCGCTGCGGGCACGGCTGACGCACTTCGTCCGGACGACGCCGGTCGAGCAGGCCCGTCGCGCCGTCGACGCCGGGATCGTGGTCGACGGGCTCGGCGCGCTGCCGGCGGGCTTCGGGGTCATCGCCGACCGCGGGTTCGCGACCCTCGACCCGGCCGTCGGCGGCGAGCGGCTGGCCGCCGACCTGACCGTCATGACCCGCGCGCCGTTCCCACCCGGCGGCCCCCGGGTGCTCGCGGCCCTGCTCGAGGACGGGCCGGGCGGCGAGGAGCCGCCGCTGATGGCCGACGTGCGCGCGGCCGGCAACGTCCACGCGTGGCTGCGGCGCTGGCTCGCGGTCTCGCTGCTGCCCCTGCTGCGGCTCTTCGGCGCGGCCGGCATCGGGTTCGAGGCCCACCCCCAGAACACGCTCGTGGTCACCGACGCGTCCGGGTGGCCGACGGCGTGCTGGGTGCGCGACCTCGAGGGCGCCCACGTGCGCCGCGACCGGATGCCGCCGGGCCTGGCCGACGACTCGCCGCTGGTCTACCCGCCCGCGGAGGCGTGGCAGCGGCTGCGCTACCACGCGGTCGTCAACCACCTCGCGCTGCTCGTCGCGGTGCTGGGCCGGTGCACGGTGGGCGAGGACGCGCTCTGGGACACGGTCGCGGCGACGCTCGCCGCGGTCGACGACCCCGACGCCGCGCCGTGGGCCGCCGACCTGCTGACGAGCCCGACGCTGCCCGCGAAGGCACACCTGCGCAGCTGGGCCGTGGGCCGGGGCGAGGACCCGATCTACCTCGACCTGCCCAACCCGATCGCCGCCGCCCGCCGGGCGGTGCGGGGCGGGAGCTGAGAGAGCAAGATCGGGGTCATGACGGGCTTCGAGCTCGGGACCGACGGCCCCGGCACCATCCTCACCGCGGTGGACGGGTCGATCACCTCGCTGCGCGCGGGCGCCTACGCCGCGGGCCTGGCGCGCCGCCAGCACGCCCACCTGCTCGTGGTGACGGTGGCGACGACGTCGTCGCTCGCGGCGATGGCGCCCGGGGCGCTCGCCGTGCTCAGCGACACCGCCGAGCAGCTCGCGGCCGAGGTGCAGGGCGAGGCCAAGCGCTACCTCGACCGGCTCGCGCTCACCGGCGAGCTGATCCGGGTGCAGGGCGACCCGTACACCGAGATCGTCCGTCTCGCCGACGAGCGCAGGGTCGACGGTGTCGTCGTCGGGGCCTCGGCGAAGGCCGGCCACCGGATCGTCGGATCGCTCGCGACACGCCTCGTGCGCGCCGGCAAGTGGCCGGTCACGGTCGTCCCCTAGCGCATTCACCCGTCCGTACCAGTGACGCGGACCACGTTTGACCTACAGTGAGGGATTCCCGTTCCTGCTCCTCGAGGTCGCCCGTGAGCACGCATCTCACGCCCGCCAGCCCCGTCCACCTCGCGCCGTCGTACGCGACGCCGGCCTGGTTGATGCGGGGGCTGACGAACGAGCCCGGTGTCCTGAGCCTCTACGCCGGCCGGTTGCGACTGGTCACCGGCGCGGGCGTGGTCTTCGACGCCCCGCTGAGCGCGGTGGAGCGGCTCGCGTTCCCCTGGTACCAGGGCGCCGCCGGGCTGCGCGTGACGATCAGCGGGCACCGCTACCGCATCGCGCTCGGACGCCCGCACGGCGCCGGCCTGCCGCCGGCACGCCTGCTCGACGCCAGCGGCCCGGACCGCGCGGGCGCCGAGAACCCGGGCGCGGTCACCGTGCACTCGGTCCTCGAGGGCCGGCGCGCCGGCCGGGTCTGGCGCACGCTCCTCGGCGCCTGAATCCTGTTGCAGCGAACGGGTATCTCGCTGCTTCTATGCGCCGGAAGTCCCCGTTGATCAGCTCATGTTCGGCTGCCCGTTCGAGGCGCCGAGACCGCCGTCGACCGGGATGTGCGCGCCGTTGACGAAGCGGGCGTCGTGGCTCGCGAGGAACGCGACGACGTCCGCGACCTCGGCGGGCTCGGCGGGCCGTCCCATCGGGATGCGCGCCCGGAACGCGGCCATGGTGTCGCCGTCCGAGCGGATGCCCGCGGACATGTCGGTGACCGTCAGGCTCGGGTGCACGGCGTTCACACGCACGCCCTGCCCGCCGTGGTCGAGCGCCATGGCGTTGGTCAGGTTCGTGACGGCGCCCTTCGCGGCGTTGTAGGCGGCCATGGACCAGTCGCCGCCGAGCCCGGACACCGAGCCGACGTTGACGATGCTGCCGCCGGCCTCGCGCAGGTGGGGCAGCGCGGCGCGCGACGCGTAGAAGACGCCGTCGACGTCCGTGGCCATCACCCGGCGCCAGGTGTCGGCGTCGAGGTCGTCCACGGTGCCGGGCTCGGCGACGGCGGCGTTGTTGACCAGCGTGTCCAGCCGCCCGTGCTCGGCGACGACGTCGGCGACCAGCCGGCCGACCGCCTGCTCGTCCGAGGTGTCCGCCACGCGCGCGACGACCGTCGAGCCGGCCGGGGCGTCGGCGACGACCTTGTCGAGCTTCTCCTGCGTCCGCCCGGCGATCACGACCGTGGCGCCCTCGGCGCCGAAACGGTGCGCCGTCGCGGCGCCGATGCCCGACCCCCCACCGGTGACGATGACGACCTTGCCGGTGCTGCGGCCCTCGGCCACGGGGACCTCCTCGCGTGGTTGAAGCGTTGACCGACGAACGGCTACCCGCGCCACGACCCGTCACCCGTGGTGTCGACAGGCTCACGTCGAGTGGCGCATCACGCTGACCTAGGTCACGCTGACCTATGTGTGGGTGGACGTCCTGTTGCTGAGCCAGCTCGCGGCCCGGCCGTCGCACGGCTACGAGCTGCGCCGTCGGGTCGAGGCCGCCACCGGGATCAAGCTGCACAACAACTCGCTCTATCCCGCCCTGCGCCGTTTCGGCGAGGCCGGGGCGGTGACGCGCACGCTGGAGCCGCAGGAGGGCCGGCCCCCGCGGCACGTCTACACGCTGACCGACGTGGGCCGGGAGCTGCTGCACGACCAGCTCGCCGACCTGCCCGAGGATCTCGCGGGCGACGAGGCCGAGTTCCTGGCCCGCCTCGCCGGGTTCGGACGGCTCACCCCGGCCGAGCGCCGCGGCGTCCTCGACGCCCGGCGCCGCGTGCTGGCCGACCGCCGCGCCCGCCTCGCGGGACTCTCCGAGGCCGCCGGCTCCGCCGGGCCCGACGCGCCCGGTGACCCCTGGGCCGCGCTCGTGCTCGACGAGGTCCTGCGCCGCATCCGCGAGGAGCAGTCCTGGCTCGACCGTCTCGCGCTGCGGGCCGACGAGCCCACCACCGTCGCCGACACCACCGAGGAGAAGCCGTGACGACCATCGCCACCTCGACCGCCCACGACGACGCGCCGGACCTGCCGCAGCTGCCGTTCCCCCGCGAGGGCGTCCTGACGATCTCCCCGCTCTACGCGCGGCTGCGCGAGGCCGGACCGGTCACGCGCGTGCGCACGCCCGCCGGCGACGTGGCGTGGCTGGCGACGCGCTACGAGGAGGCCAAGGCGCTGTTCGCCGACCGGCGCCTCGGCCGCTCGCACCCGCAGCCCGACCAGGCCGCTCGCGTCTCCGACGCCGGGGTGATGGCCGGGCCGAGCGGGGACCACGAGCACGAGGACGCCGACCACTCCGCGATGCGCAAGCTGCTGACGCCGGCGTTCTCGGCGAAGCGGATGCGCCGGCTGCACGACCGCGTCGCCGAGCTCGCCGAGGGACTCGCGGACGACCTGCAGAAGGCCGAGGACGGCGCCGTCGACCTGCACGCCGGGTTCTCCGTCCCGCTGCCGATCTTCGTCATCTGCGAGCTGCTCGGGGTGCCGGTGGAGGACCGCGCCTACTTCAAGGGGCTCTCCGAGCGCATGGCCACCCTGACCGGGGACGACCCGCGGGTCGCCCGCGCCGAGTTCGAGCGCTACACCGCCGGGCTCGCCGAGGCCAAGCGCGCCGAGCCGGGCGAGGACGTCATCTCCGACCTCGTCGCTGCCCAGGAGCACGACCCGCGCCTCACCGACACCCGTGTCGCCGAGCTCTCCGCGGGCCTGCTCTTCGCCGGGCACGAGACGACGGTCAACCGGCTCTCGCTCGGCGTCGTGCTGCTGCTCGTGAACCCCGAGGTGCGCGACCGGCTCGTCGCCGACCCCGCCGGCACCGTCGACGCCGTGGTGGAGGAGGTGCTGCGGCTCGCGGAGCCCGGCGGCATGGGGCTGCTGCGGTACGCCCACGAGGACGTGACCGTCGGCGAGGGCGACGAGGCGGTGACCATCCCGCGCGGCGACGCGGTCATGATCGTCACCAGCGCCGCCAACCGTGACGCCGAGGCGTTCGGGTCCGCGGACGCCTTCGACCCGGACCGCTCCCCCAACCCGCACCTGTCCTTCGGGCACGGGCCGCACTTCTGCATCGGGGCGAGCCTCGCCCGTACCGAGCTGCGCGTCGGCCTGACGACGCTGTTCACCCGCCTGCCCGGGCTGCGCCTGGCCGTCGACCCCGAGGCGCTCACCCTGCACACCGAGCGCCTCACCGGCGGCCTGGACCGCCTGCCGGTGCAGGTGCGCTGACCGCCCCCGTCTAGAGCTCCTCGCGGCGCGTCACCAGGGTCTCGGCGACCTCGCGGAGCTTGACGTTGAGGTCCTGTGACGTGCGACGGAGCACGTCGAAGGCCTCGTCGGAGGTGAGCCCGCGGCGTTCCATCAGCACGCCCTTGGCCTGCCCGATGACGTCTCGGCTCTGCAGCGCCTCGCGCAGCTGGGACTCGCGCAGCTCGGCCGCCGTGCGGCCCTGGACGGCGGCGATGGCGGTGGCGGCGTGCGCGGCGAGCACGAGCGCGTGGTCGCGGTCGGCGGCGTCGAGGCCGTCGGCGGTCCACGAGTAGAAGTTCAGTGCGCCGAAGCGCGGCGGTGCGCCCCCCGGGAACATGCCGGTCGAGAGCACGGCGCCGAGCTGCAGGTCCTCGGCGGCCCGCACCCCGAACGCCGGCCACGGGGCGTCCGGGCCGAGCATGTGATCCATCGAGGCGCCCACACCGGTGTTGTGCATCGCCGTGTGGCTGGGGCCCTCGCCCACCTCGTCCTGCAGGGCGTCGGCCTGCTGGGCGGCGGGGTGGCTCGACGCCACCGTGTCGAGCCTGCCGTCGGGACCGCGCAGCACCACCGAGACGATGTCGGCCCCGGGGACCACCCGGTGCGCCGCGTCCATCACCCGCTCCACGACGGCGACGACGCCACCCTCGAGCGGGGAGTTGAACAGCGCGTCGGCCAGGTCGACGAACGCGTCGGCGAGACCGCTGTCGATCTCGTCGGGCTCCGACGTGCGGTCGAGGGTCATCGTGGGACACCTTCACGGGCGAGCGGGGGAACGGACCGGCCGGGAAAGTATCCGTGACGCCGCAAGGCCCGCGTGGACCAGGTGGGCGTCACGCGACCGACGTCACCGGGCGATCAGCTGACCGAGGCGCTTGGTGAGCTTGACGTTCTCCCGGTAGTCGACGGGCACGACGATCACCGAGGGCTTGTCGCGGCGGTCGAACGCCTCCTTCAGCGCGGGCCGGAACTCGTCGGCCGACTCGATGCGCCGGGCGTGGCAGCCGAGGCCCTGGGACACGGCGACGAGGTCGGGCGTCGTGAACTCGGTGCCGAAGTGGTGTCCGAACTCCACCTCCTGCTTCCAGGAGATCAGCCCGTAGTCGTTGTCCTCCCAGACGACGTTGACCGGCGCGACGCCGAGGCGCGTGGCCGTGGCGAGCTCGGCCATGTTCATCATGAAGCCGCCGTCGCCGGAGAGCGCCACCACGCGGCGCTCGGGCTCCACCAGGGCCGCCGACACCCCGCCCGGCACCGCGATCCCCATCGAGCAGAAGCCGTTGGAGATGATGCAGGAGTTCGGCGAGTACGTCGGGTAGTGCCGCGCGACCCACATCTTGTGGGCGCCGACGTCCGAGATCAGGATGTCCTCGTCGTCCATCTCGGCGCGCAGCTCGGCCAGGATGCGCTGGGGCTTCATCGGGAAGTCGCCGGTCTCGGCCTCGGCGCCCGCCCCGGCCTCGGTGATCTCCTCGGTGAGCGACTCGCGCACCCGGTGGTGCAGGTGGATGTCGGGGTAGCGGTGCTCCTCGGTGAGCCCCTCGTTGATCGCCCAGAGCGTCGCGGCGACGTCGCCGACGATCTCCACCGTCGGGCGGTAGGCGTCGTCGACCTCGGCGGGGTCGAAGTCGATGTGCAGGAGCCGCTTGGTGCGCCCGATGTTCCAGCGCGCCGGCGGCCACTCGACCATGTCGTACCCGACGGCGATGACGAGGTCCGCGGCCTCGAAGACCTCGGTGACGTAGTCGCGCGAGCCCAGGCCCACGGCGTAGAGGCTGCGCTCGTGGCGGTCGGAGAGCGCCCCCTTGCCCATGAACGTCATGCCCGCGTAGATGCCGGTCGACTCGACGAACCGCTGCAGCTGGCGGCTGACGCGGGTGCGGACGCAGCCCTGGCCGACGAGCAGGACCGGGCGCTCGGCACGCGCGATGAGGTCGAGCGCGGCGCCGATCGACTTGTCGTCGGGCACCGGGCGGCGCACCTTCTCGGGCGGCACGATCGGCGCGGCGTCGACCTCGTGCTTGGCGATGTCCTCGGGCAGCTCGACGTGCGTCGCGCCCGGCTTCTCCGCCCCCGCCAGCTTGAACGCCTTGCGCAGGACCTCGGGAATCGTGATCTCGTCACGCAGCGAGGTCGTCCACTTGGTGATCGGCGAGAACATGTTGACCACGTTCATCGCCTGGTGCGACTCCTTGTGCAGCCGCGTCGTCGCGCCCTGCCCGGTGATCGCCACAACTGGGGAGTTGTCCATGTTCGCGTTGGCCACGCCGGTGACGAGATTCGACGCCCCCGGGCCGAGCGTCGACAGGCACACCCCGGGATGGCCGGTGAGCCGCCCGTAGACATCGGCCATGAACGCGGCGCCGGCCTCGTGGTGGGTGGGCACGAACCGCACCGAGGACTCGCGCATCGACATGAGGAGGTCGGCGTTCTCCTCGCCCGGGACCCCGAAGACGTACTCGACGCCCTCGGCCTCGAGACAACGCAGGAACAGGTCGCTGGCCCTCATGTTTTCGGTCCCACTCCCGGAGGTCGGCGCACGTCGGACCACCGTCTGATGCCCAGGTGGCGGGTCCGGCACACACCCTCGGTCAGGGGGCCTGCCCGGCGCCCTGCTCGGTGACCGAGAACTCACGGATCGCGAGACCCGGCCCGCCCTGCCAGGGCTCGAAGCCCGCCTGGATGGTGGTGAGGAACCAGTCCGGCCGCGCGGCGCCCTGCCGCACGGCGTCCTGCACGAACTCGGTGATCGGCAGGTCCCGCGCCGCGTCGACGTAGCCCTGGCGCACGTACGAGATGACGTCGACGCCGCCGTTGTCGCCGCGCCAGACGTCCCAGGTCGCGCCCCCGATCGTGGCCGTGCCCTCCTGCTGCCCGATCGGGGCGATGCCGCCGTTCTCCCTCAGCCAGATCATCAGCTCCGTGCCGGTGTTCTGGCCGTCGCGGCGCGGTGTCGGGTCGGCCCAGATGTCGTAGGCGAGGTTGTAGCGCCCGGTCGGCGTCGTCGTCGCCGCGATGCTCGACGTGATGGCGCCGAGCCCGTCGATCCGCGCGGGGAGCGTGGTGCCCTCGGTGCAGGTCCGCATCCAGCAGCCGGCCATCACCGACGGGTACGCGGCCGGGCCGTCGGGCCTGTCGTGGTCGCCGGACGAGATGCCGAACCCCGCGCCGCTGGGCTGGATGCACTGCCCGTCGTCGGCGCCCCACTCGTTGTTCTGCACGAGCAGCCGCCCGCCCGCGACCGAGGTCGAACCGAACTTCTCGCAGATCGGCCCGCCGACGGCCTGGACCGGGCCGGTGGTGTCGGCGGCGCCGCCGCCGGTGCTGTCTGCGGTGCTGTCTCCGGTGCTGTCTCGGGTGCTGTCTCCGGTGCTGCTCGTCGTGCTCGCGGGGCGGGCGGTGGCGCTCGACGTCCGCGCGGTCGGGGTCGTGGTGTCCCCGCCGGACCCGCCGCCCGCGGACGCCGGCGTCGCCGCGCCCGTCCTGCCCGTACTGCCCGTGTCGCCGGTCGGCGTCCGGGTGCGGCTGCTCGTGCCCGTGCCGGCGCCGGTGTTGGACGCGTCGGTGCCGCCGCCCCCCGCGGTGCTGCCGGAACCCTCGCCCGGGCCGGCGGCGCTCGCCCCGTCGCCCTCCTCGGTGGCCGTCCCGCTCGCCCCGGCGAGGCCGGACACGGACGCCAGCGTCTCGCCGATCTTGAGGTCGTTGAGGAAGAGGCTCGCGGGGCGGGCGTCGCCGCCCGGGTCGCGGTAGACGCCGGTCTTCAGGTAGTCGAAGTCGTCGATCATCGTGCCGCGGGGCGGCCGGAAGTCGGACAGCACCTGCTGGCCCTCGCGGTACACCGACACGGACCCGCCGCCGACCTCGAAGCGGATGTCGAGCTGCACGGCGAGGTTCCGGCCGGCCTGCACCGGTCCGAGGTCGCGCACGCGGTCGCCGACGTTGGCCAGCCACAGGTGCCCCTCGACGATCTCCAGCGCCACGGGCGGCGACGTGTTCGTCCCGCCGTCGTGGAGCTGCCAGACGACCTGCCAGGAGTTCGTGTCGACGGGGAAGTCGGGGGGCAGGAACGCGCTGTAGCCGAAGAACCGGCGCTGACCGGCGCGGATGTCCTGGGCCTCCTCGGGGCGGACCTCCGAGCGCTTGGCGCCCTGGGGCACCTCGAGCTTGACCACCTGGCGGCCGGGCACGTTCGGGCTCTCGACCTCCTCGGGGTTCTGGCCGCCGTCCTCGACGTTGCCTCCGTTGGAGTCCTGGAAGCCCGCGAGACCGGACGTGAGCGACCACAACGCGTCGGTGGCCTGACCCGCGCTCCCCGAACCGCCGGAACCGCCGGAGCCGCCGCCGTCCGCCGAGCCACCCGACCCATCGTCCTGCCTCGAGCCCCCGCCCTGACCGGGGTCGTCAGCCCGGCCGGAGGCGTCGGCGCCGCCCGAAGGCGTCGTGCGGGGCGCCGTCGTCGAGCCGGTGGTGCTGCGGGTGGTGCTCCCGGTGGTGCTGCCGGTGGATCCGCCGGTGCCGGAACCGCCCGTGCCCGAGCCGCCGCTGTCCGATCCGCCGCTGTCCGATCCGCCGCTGTCCGATCCGCCGCTGGCCGATCCGCCCCTGCCGCCGCGGCCGGTGGCCGGCGCCTCGCCGGGCGGTGTGGTCGGGCGCGGCGACGACTCGGTGCCCGTGCTCCCCGTGCTCCCCGTGCTCCCCGTGCTCCCCGTGCTCCCCGTGGACCCCGTGCTACCCGTGGACCCTCCGGCGTCGGGCGCCGTCGTGGGGGTCGCCGCCCCGCCGGAGCCCGTAGCCGTCGTCGCCGTCGTGCCACCCGATCCGTCACCGGCGCCACCCGAACCCGTGTCGTAACCGCCCCCGGCCCCGCCCGTGTCGGCGCCGCCGGAGCCCGGCGACGTCGTCGCCGTGGCGCCTCCCGTGCCCGCGCCGCCCGTACCCGTACCCGTGGTGCCCGTGCCCGTGGTGCCCGGGTCGTCGGGGTAGGCCCCGCCGCCGCCCGACGCGGCCCCGCCACCCGGTGGCGTCGGGCCGGGAGTCCTCGTGCCCGCCGCCCCGCCCTCCGGTGCCGTCGTACCCGACGCCGTCGTGCCCGGCGCGACGGTGCCGGCGCCGGGCAGGGCACCCGCGCCGGGGGTCGTCGTCGCCCCGGGAGCTCCGGTCGGACCGGCGCCGGGTGGCGTGCTCGTTGCCGCGGCGCCCGGCTGGGCGGCGCCGGCGGCCGGGAGCGAGGTGATGAGCCGGCCCAGCGAGTCCGACGCCCAGCGGGTCGCCGGGGTGCTCGGGGCCAGCTCGAGCTGCGGATAGTCGATGTGGGCGGGCGCCGCGACGGCCTGCTCGAGCGGCGGCGCGGCCGACCCGGCCGGCGTGGCGCACACGGGGTCCTGCGGCGCGCAGATCTCGATCGTGCGCGCCCGCAGCGTGCCGAAGCCACCCGGCCGCGCCGGGAGCACGCCCTGCCCCGTCACGCCGTCGGGGACGGTGCCCGCGGTCGCGTCGCGGGCGGGGTCACCGAAGAGACCGACCGCGACGACGCGGTCGGCGGGCACCCGGGTCTCCTGGCCGTTGCCGACCCGGCCGGCGAGGTCACCGGCGACGTGCGAGCCCTGGGAGTAGCCGAACAGCATGATCCGGCTGTCCGGGCACGCCGCGACCTGCGCGGCGACCTGGTCGCCGAGCGCCGTGACGGCCTGCTGCTCGCTCGCGGCGTAGGACGCGCCGGGCTCGGGACCCGGGACCGCCACCACGGCGAGCCGCGGGCCGACACGCTGCACCAGCGGGTCGGTGATCGCCGCGAGGGTGTCGCCGCCCGCCGCGCCACCGCCGTTGACCGCGAAGAGGGTGACGTCGCGGCACTCCGCCGGCGCCGTCGGGGCGGCGAGGGTGACCACGCCCGTGCTCACCGCCCCGGCCGCACCGACCACGAGGGACGTCAGCAGCGCGGCGCCCGCGGCGAGCGCGCCCCAGGGCCGGCCCGGGCCGGAGGACCGCCGGCGATCCGTCGCCGCCCACGCGTCGCCGCCGGACGATGACCGCCGCATTCCTCGCCCTCCGCCGGCGCGCCCGGCCGGGGGCCAGGGCGGGGCGGGGACCGCGCCTGTTCCGATCAGCCCCGATCGGGCACGGCGCGGCTCGCCCTCGCCCGATCAGCGTCGGCGACAGCGGCGAGCCGTGGGTGCCGTTTCGCGGAATCCGGACAAGAGTTCGCGATCGCAAAGCGGATCGCTGCTCCGGTGGGACCTAGCCGAGGGCGTCGTGCAGGAACTCGACCTGGAGCAGGAGGAGGTTCTCGGCCACGACCTCCTGCGGCGTCATGTGCGTGACGCCGGAGAGCGGCAGGACGGTGTGGGGGTAGCCGGCCGCGAGCAGCGACGACGAGAGCTGCAGCGTGTGCGCCGCGACGACGTTGTCGTCCGCGAGCCCGTGGATGAGCATCAACGGGCGCACGGGCGCGGCGGACCCCGGGTCGGCGAGCAGCGAGGTCCGCGCGTAGGCGTCCGGCTCCTCGTCGGGGTGGCCGAGGTAGCGCTCGGTGTAGTGGGTGTCGTAGAGGCGCCAGTCGGTCACCGGGGCGCCGGCGACCGCCGCGTGGAAGACGTCGGGTCTGCGCAGCACCGCCAGGGCGGCGAGGTACCCGCCGAACGACCAGCCGCGGATGCCGACGCGGTCGAGGTCCAGGTCCCCGACCTGCTCGGCGGCGACGTGCAGCGCCGTGACCTGGTCGTCGAGCACCGGGCCGGCCACGTCGCCCCGCACGGCCCGCTCGTAGGCCGGACCACGTCCGGGTGTCCCGCGCCCGTCGGCGACCACGACGGCGAAACCCTGGTCGGCGAACCACTGGCTGGTCAGGAAGGCGCCCCGGGCCGCCAGGACCCGCTGCGAGTGCGGCCCGCCGTACGGGTCGAGCAGCACCGGCAGTGTCCGCGAGCCCGGGACGTGACCCCGGGGCAGCAGCACGGCCACCGACGGCCCGCCCGGCCCGGTCGCGACGCGGCGGACCTCGGGCTCGAGGTCCGGGGACTGCGCGGACGACGCCACCGCGACCGTGCCGCCGTCGGCGCGGAGGATCTCGGTGCGCGTGCCGTCCGTGTCGAGGTCGCCGCCCGCGAGCACGGTGGTCCCGCCCGCCCGGCGCCCCGACCAGACCCCGTACTGCGGCCCGATCCGCCGCGCACCGTCCTCGCGGGACCACGTCCACAGCGTGACGTCCTCGGGCCGCTCCGAGGCGGTGAAGAGGACGGTCGCGCCGTCGACGTCCGCGACGCCGCGCACCTGCAGACCCGGCGGGGTGACGGGCTCGCCGTCGACCAGGAGCCGGCGGGCGTCGTCCCGGTCGGCGCAGCGCACGAGCGCGCCGTCGGGCAGGTGCGCGGGCACCCCGGGGACCAGGTCGACCCAGGCGTCGTCGACCTCGCCGGCGACGGGGTCGACGGCCCCGGTGTCGGGGTCGACGCTCAGCAGGTCGATGCGCCGCTGGTCGCGGGTGGACACGGTGGCGAGCAGGTCGTGGGTGTCCCAGGTGACGTCGGCGAGGTACTCGGTGCCCGCCGGCAGCTCGACCGGCGTGCGGGTGCCGTCGAGGTCGACCAGGTGCAGCGTCACCGCGGCGTTGGGCGTCCCCGCGGCCGGGTAGGGCATCTCGGTCGGGCGGCGCTCGGGGTGCGCGGGGTCGGCGATCCACCAGCGCGTCACGGGCAGGTCGTCGACGCGGGCGACGGCCAGCTGCGACCCGTCGGGCGACCACCAGAACCCGCGGTAGCGGTTCATCTCCTCGGCGGCGACGAACTCCGCGAGCCCCCACGTGACGCCCGGGGCGTCCCCCTCCTCCGGCGCGACGAGGACGTGGGTGGTGCCGGTGGAGCGCTCGTGGACGTGCAGCGCGCCGCCGCGGACGAAGGCGACGCGGGCGCCGGTCGGATCGGGGCGCGGGTCGACCACCGGCCCGTCGACGGGGAGCGGCTCGGGGCGTGCCCCGGGCGCGAGCTCGACGGTGAACGCCCGGCCCGAGAGCACGAAGACGGCGAGGCGCGCGGCGGCGTCGAGGGCGTACTCCACGACCCCGCCCGACTGCTCCCGCACCCGCTCGCGGCGGGCCCGCTCCTCGGGCGGGAGATCCTCCTCGCCGGGGACGTCGAGCTCGCGGGGGTCGACGAGCAGGTGCTCCGCACCGCTCGCGACGTCGAGCAGCCACAGGCAGGTCACCGGGTCGTCGCCGGCCCGACTGCGCAGCAGCACCACCCGCCCGCCGTCCGGCGAGACCGTGGGCCGGCGGGGCGCCCCGAGCGTGAACCGGCGCGTCGCGGCCTGGCGGCGCGGGAAGCTGGCGGTGGGGTCGACGGGCACGGCCCGCAGTCTGCCCTCCGGAGCGTGCCGAGGCCCGAACCCGGTGGCCGGCGCCCGATAGGCTCGCGGCGTGGCGGAGACGGAACGGCGCAAGATCGCCCTGACCGGGATCAAGCCCAGCGGGGAGCCGCATCTGGGCAACTACGTCGGCGCGATCCGGCCGGCCCTCGAGCTCGCGCGCACCGCGGACTTCGACTCCCGGTACTTCATCGCCGACCACCACGCCCTGACGGGGACACCCGCCGCCGGCGACATCGCCGCGTGGACCCGCTCGGTCGCCGCGACCTGGATCGCCGCGGGTCTCGACCCCGAGCGCACGGTGTTCTACAAGCAGTCCGACGTCCCGGAGACGTTCGAGCTGACGTGGATCCTCTCCTGTGTCACCGGCAAGGGGCTGATGAACCGGGCGCACGCCTACAAGGCGGCCCGCGACCGCAACGTCGAGGCCGGGGACGACCCGGACGCCGGGATCAACATGGGCCTCTACGAGTACCCCGTGCTCATGGCGGCCGACATCCTGATCATGGAGTCGGACCTGGTGCCGGTGGGACGCGACCAGCTCCAGCACGTCGAGATCGCCGCCGACGTCGCGGGCAGCTTCAACCACCGCTACGGCGAGGGCTTCCGCCTGCGCGTCCCCGAGGCGGTCGTGCCCCCCGAGACGACGGGCCACACGCTGCCCGGGCTCGACGGCCGCAAGATGAGCAAGTCGTACGACAACTACATCCCGCTCTTCCTGCCCGCGCCGCAGCTGGGGAAGCTGGTCCGGCGCATCCCGACCGACTCCACCCCGGTCGAGGCGCCCAAGGACCCGGACTCGTCGGCGGTGTTCCAGATCCTCGCGCAGTTCGCCGAGCCCGACGTCCTCGCCGACACCCGCAAGCGCCTCGGGGCCGGCGGCGTGGGCTGGGGCGACCTGAAGAACCAGCTCGCCGAGGTGCTCGAGCAGACGCTGGGCCCCCTGCGGGAGCGCTATGCCGAGCTCGTGGCCCCGGGCAGCGAGCTCGACGCGATCCTCGCCCGCGGCGGAGAGATCGCCCGCGAGCAGGCGTCCCGCACGCTGCGCGGGGTGCGCCGCGCGGTCGGGGTCGAGGCGTAGCGGAGCCCGTCAGCCGATCGCCGTCGTGCGGTCGGCACTCTCCGTGTGCGGCCGCGGGGCGGGCAGCCCGGCGACGAGCCCGTCCCAGCCGCCGCGGCGGCCCATCTCGTCGGGGGTGGCCGGAACCTCGGGCAGGTCGCCGAGCCAGAGACGCAGCGGGCCGGTGTCGAGCGGTCGCAGCGCGCCCTCGGGGTCGGTCGCCTCGGCGCGGCGGCGCAGCCACGTGCCCAGCGCCAGCGCGGTGCCGACGGAGACGACGCACCAGCCGACCACCAGGACGGCGACCCACATGAGGACCGGCACGAGCACCTCCGAACGTCGACGGGGAAGCGAGGTGACCCAGCGTGCTCGACGGGCCACCGCGTGCGTTCTCGCTGAGGATGACATCCCGAGCCGACCGACGGGTAGGGACTCACTCGATCGGATGCCGACGGTTCGACCGTCGGACGTCCGTCACGGACCGTTCACGGGCGGCACCGTCCGTTCATCGACCGAAGGAGACCTTTCGTCGCGCTGTCGACCGCTGCGCTCAACCAGCTGACCGGTCGTCGTCCAGCGCCTGCGCGACACTCCGAGCGACGGCCGCCGACTCGTCCGAGGAGCCGTACGGGTGGCGGGGCCCGAGGAAGAATCGCAGTCCGTCCTTGGGGCGCCGCGGGATCACGTGCAGGTGCAGGTGGGGCACGGACTGGCTGACGACGTTGTTGACGAGGACCAGCGACCCCGTGGCGTCCATCGCGGACTCGACCGCGCGCTCGAGGCGCTGCGCCAGCGCCGTGTAGCCCGGCAGCTGGTCCGCCGGCAGGTCGGCGAAGGTCTGGACGTGCGTGCGCGGGACCAGGAGCACGTGCCCGTGGAACACCGGGGTCTTGTCGAGGAACGCCACCGTGGACTCGTCGCTGTGCACGACGTCCGCCGGCGCCTCGCCGGCGATGATCGCGCAGAACGCGCAGGGCTTGCTCGGCCGCGGACTCATGGGCGGAGCGTGGCAGGTGCCACCGACCGGGACGCATCGGCCCGGTCCGTGCGTTGCACGGATCATGGGAGCGCCGAGGATGCTGGTGATCGGTCACGAACCCCCCACCGAGAGCGTGGTCGTCGCCGCGGGCACGCTGCCGGGCTGGGCCGCCGAGCGCGGGATCGAGGTCGTCCCGGGCGTGGCCGGCGAGCCGCTGCCCGATCCCGCGACGATCGACGCGATCGCGGTGCTGGGGTCGGTGCAGGGGGCCTGGGACGACGCGGTGCCGTGGCTCGCCGACGAGATCGCCTACCTGCGGACCGCGATCGCCGGCGGCGTCCCGGTGCTCGGCATCTGCTTCGGCGGCCAGCTGCTGGCCCGCGTGCTCGGCGGCACCGCCCATCCCGCGGACGGCCGGCACGAGAACGGCTGGCGACAGATCACGACCCACGCCCCGGACGTCGTGGCCCCCGGCCCGTGGATGGAGTTCCACTTCGACACCTTCACCGCACCGCCGGAAGCCGAGGTGCTGGCGGTCTCGGAGCGGTGCACCCAGGCGTTCCGGACGGGCCCGCACCTCGGCGTGCAGTTCCACCCCGAGATCACCCCGGCCGAGCTCGGGACGTGGATGGCGCGCTGGGCCGGCACGCCGCTCGAGGCGCGGCTCCCCGAGCTGGGCGTCGACCAGGACGCGCTGCGCGAGGAGACCGCCGCGCGGGCCGAGGAGTCCCGGGCGGCCAGCTGGGTGCTGTTCGACGCGTTCGCCGAGCGGGCGGGCCTCGCCCGCGATGTCATGGTGCGGTGATGACGGCTCCGCCGGAGATGAAGGTTCGCATCGGGATCGGCGCCGGGCCCTCGCGCCACGACCCCGCCGCCGCGACCCTCGAGCTGGTCGACGGCTGCGAGCGGCGCGGTATCGACTCCGTGTGGTTCCCCGACCGCATGGCCGCCCCGGCCGTCGAGCCGCTCGTGGCGATGGGCTGGGCCGTGGGTCGCACGAGCGCGCTCAAGGTCGGCAGCGGCGTCATCGTCCTGCCCGGCCGCAACCCCGCCGTCGTCGCCGCCCAGCTGTCCTCGCTCGCCGCGCTCGCCCCCCGCCGGATCCTCCCGGTGTTCGGGCTGCGCCCGGCGACGGCGTCCGAGCGCACCGCGTACCCCGTACCCGGCCCGCGCGCCGCGGTGTTCGAGGAGGCCCTGACCGTCGTCCGGCGCCTGCTCACCGAGGAGTCGGTGACATTCCACGGCGAGTTCCTCACCCTCGACGACGCCGTCGTGGAGCCGCGCCCCGCCCGCCCGCTCGACCTGTGGCTCGGGGGCCTCGTGCCCGCCGCCCTGGACCGGGTCGGGCGTCTCGGCGACGGGTGGCTCGCCTCGTTCGTCACCCCGGCCGAGGCCGGCGCGGCCCGCGCCGCCATCGCTTCGGCGGCCGCCCGCGCCGACCGGGACGTCGAGGAGGACCACTACGGCACCAACCTGCTCGTCGTGCCGCCCGGCAGCTCGCCGGAGGACGTCGACCGGGCGCGGGCGTCGTCGGCCCACCGCCGTCCCGAGCTCGACCCCGCGGATCTCCTCGCGGACGGGTGGGAGCACGCGCGCCGGCAGGTCCAGCGCTTCGTCGACGAGGGCATCACCAAGTTCGTGGTGCGCCCCGCCGTCGCGCCGGCGTCCTGGCCCGGGTTCCTCGACGAGGTCGCCGAGCACCTGGTCCCGCTCGAGACCTAGAGTCCGCGGCTCCCGAGCACGCGTGTGACCGCGATCTCCAGGATGACGCGGGCGGGGTTCACGCGCGGGGCTTGGTAGCGGCGGGCGTAGCGCTCCTCGGCGTCGGCCACCACCGCCGGGTCGTCGCGCACCACGGCCAGACCCTCGAGGGTCGACCAGCGCCGGCGCTCGACCTGGTTCACCGCCACCCGCGCGCCGCCCTCCCCCGCGGCCCGCACGTGGCGCGCCTTCGCACTGTGGCCCGAGGTGAGGACGCGGACGATCGCCGTGTCGAGATCGAGCACGGCGTTCACGGGCACCAGGTGCGGCGACCCGTCGCGGCGCAGCGTGGTGATCGTGCAGAGGTGGCGCTCGGTCCAGAACTGCGCGAACTCCTCGCCCCGCGCGCGCAGGTCGGCAGGGGTGACGGTCGGCGTCGTGGGCACCGCCCGATGGTGCCGTCCGGGGCGCCGGGCCCGATCACCCGGTCGGCGTGCGCGTGACCGTGTCGGTGAGCCAGGCCCAGAACCGCGGGTCCATCGGCGACGTCGTCGGGATCACCATCTGCGGCTCGACCCGGGCGGCGCTGGTCGCGTCGCCGGAGTCCTCGCTGCTGTCGCTGGTGTCACTGCTGCTGCCCGCGTCGCTCTCGCCGGTGGCGACGGTGCGCCGCGACGTCGGCCCGCCGGAGGACGAGTCGTCACTGGTCGAGCCGCTGCTGCTCGCGCCGTCGCTGCTCGCGTCGTCGCTGCTGCTCGCGTCGTCGCTGCTCGCCGTCGGGCGGACGCTCGGGTCCGACGACGAGTCGGAGGACGACTCGGAGGACGACTCGGACGTGGTGCGCGAGCGGCCGGAGATGCCGGTCCGGTCGCCCCCGGCCGTCGCCGTGGCGCCTCCCGCCGACGCGGTGGCCGACCCGTTGCCCGCCGAGGCGGAGGCCGACCCGGCGCGGGCCGACGTCGACGCGGCGTCCCCGGAGTCTGCGGAGCCCCCGGTGTCTCCGGATTCCTCGGAACCGCCGCGGCCGGCCGTCGTGGTCGGGTCCGCCGACCCGGTGTCACCGTCGTCCGACCCGGACGCCGTCGTGCCCGGTGACCCGGTGCGGCTGCGGGCCTCCGGCTCGGACCGCGTGGTCAGCGATGCCCCGGTGGTCGGGTCGACCGTCGTGGTGGTGCCACTGGCCGGGTCGCGGGTGGTCGTGACGCCCGTGGACGGGTCGGTGGTCGTGACCGGGCCCTGGGCGGGCTCGTCGTCCGCCCCACCGGTCCGCCCCGCCGCGCCGCCGTCCTCGCCGCCGCGGCCGGGGACACCCGTGGCGTCGCTCGGCAGGGGCCAGCCCTCCGGCGTGGAGACGGGCACCGAGCGCTCGGCCGAGCCGCTCCCGGTCCCGCCGCCCTGACCGGGCTCGCCGTACGTCGGCCAGCCCTCGGGCGTCGACGCCGGTCCCGCGGACCCGGTGGGCAGCTCCAGCGTCGGTGCACCCGTGGTCGTCGCCCCACCTGCCGGCGTGCCGCCGCCGGGGCGGCGCTGCGCCGGGGTGTCCGCCGCGGTGTCCGCCGGGGTGCGCGCGGGGGTGTCCGCGGGGGACGGCTCGCCGCGGCGATCGTTCCCGCCGCCGCGATCCCCGCCGCCGCCACCGTTCCCGGGCAGCGCGTCGGCGAGGTCCGGGAGGAGGCCCCCACCGCGGTCGCCGTCGCCGCCACCACCGCCGTCGCCACGCCCGCCGTCCCCGTCGCGGCCGCCGCCACCACCGTTCCCGCCGCCGTTCTCGCCGTTCCCGCCGCCGCGACCCTCGCGGGAGCCGGTGGGCTCGTCGCGCGTGGGGTCGGGCAGCAGCGGCAGGTCCAGGACGGGGCCGGGGTCGTCCCGCGTGGCCCGCGGGCCCGTCTGCGCCGGCTGCGCGGGCCCCGCGCCGCCGGTGTCGGGCGCCGCGGTGGGGCCGGGTGAACTGCCGGCGCCGGGCAGGGGCACCGGGAGGAGGTCGGGGGTCAGCTGGTCGAACCCCGGCGGCGGGGTCACCGGCTGTTCGGCGCCCGGGTACGACGGCTCGCCCGGCGCGGCCTGCGGGGTGCCGAGCGGACGGGAGCCGGGCAGCGGGATGGGCGTCAGCGGCGGGGCCACGTCGTCGGGGAGGGACCCGTCGGGGAGTGCCTGGGCGGTGCCGGGGACATCGGTGGAGGGGGCGGAGGTCTCGCCGGACCTCTCGCCGGAGCCGAACTCGCCGTCGGAGGAACCGTCGACGTCGGCCGAGGTGGTCGGCGCGTCGGTGGTCGAGCCCGTGAGGCCCGTGGCGTCGTCACGAGGTCCCGGCACGACCGCGCTGCCGACGCCGACCATCGCGGCGACGAGCGCCACGGTGAACAGGCCGGTGATCACGATGTTGCGCGGCGTGCGGAACGGCCACGGTCGCGGACGCGGTGCCGGATTCCAGCCTCGGGACGAGGTGGACGGCATTCAACCCCCTTCGAACCAGCCCGCCCCCGACAGCGGCCCCGGCCCCCTCGGCCGCGGAGATCCACGACGGTACGCCGCCGGTGTGTCCCCGGTCAGCCGTTTCGAGGTTGAAGGGGGGATTTCCGCGGGCACCATGGAGGACGTGGGTGTGGAGCCCGGGCTGCGTGCTGTCGCGCACCCCTCGACCGGCGACCGGGCGACGCCTCACCTCGATCTGGATCTGGCCCGTGTGCGCGACGCCTATCGCGCGATGCGCACCGCCCTGCCCGGCGTCGAGCTCTGCTACGCGGTGAAGGCCAACCCGCACCCCGCGGTGCTCGCCCTGCTCGCCGCCGAGGGCGCCTCGTTCGACCTCGCCAGCGTCGGTGAGCTCGACCTCTGTCTGCTCGCCGGGGCGGCGCCGGGCGCGCTGTCGTGGGGCAACCCGGTCAAGAAGGCCGCCGACGTGCGCGCTGCCCGGTCGGCCGGCGTCAGCCGCTTCACCACGGACGCGCCGGCCGACGTCGACCTCCTCGCCCGCGAGGCCCCCGGCGCCCGGATCGGTGTGCGGCTCGCGGTCGGCGACGACGGCGCCGCGACACCGTTCGCGGGCAAGTTCGGGGCAGGAGAGGACGAGGCCGCGGCGCTGCTGCACCGTGCCCGCACCGGCGGGCTGACCGCGGCCGGCATCGGCTTCCACGTCGGCTCCCAGCAACGCGACCCCGCCGCCTGGGCCCGGGCGATCGACGCCGCCGCCCGCGTCGCCACCCGGCTCGGCGAGCACGCCCCGACCGAGCTCAACCTCGGCGGCGGCTTCCCCACCACCCACGCCGACGGCCCCGCACCCGACCTCGAGGCCTGCGGCGCGGCGATCCGCACGGCCCTCGCCCGGCACGCCCCGCGGTGGCGTCCCCGCCTCGTGGCCGAACCCGGACGCGCGCTCGTCGCCGACGCCGGCGTCCTGCGCGCCGAGGTCGTGCTCGTCGCCGAGCGCGGCGGACGACGCTGGGTGTACCTCGACGTCGGCCGCTACCAGGGCCTCGCGGAGACCGAGGCCGAGATGATCGTGTACCGGCTCCGCACACCCGGGAACCCCGGGGCGACAGGCCCGGTCGTCCTGGCCGGGCCGACGTGCGACGGCGACGACGTCCTGTACCGCCACGCGGACGTCCGCCTGCCGCTCGACCTCGCCCCGGGCGACGTCGTCGAGTTCCTCGGCGCCGGCGCCTACACCTCGAGCTACGCCTCGGTGGGCTTCAACGGCCTGCCGCCCCTGCCCACGTACGTCCACGACACCCCGGAGGAAGGTGGGAGTTGACCCTCAGCGCCCCGTCCACGACCGATCCCGCGACGTTCGCCGGCCGCCACGTGCTCGCGGAGCTGCGTGGCGTCGACGCCGCGACCCTCGGCGACGAGCAGCGCGTCACGGACGCCCTGCGCCGCGCGCTCGACGCCGGCGGCGCGACCGTGCTCGACGTCGTCGCCCACCGCTTCGAGCCGCAGGGCACGACCGTGATGGCGCTGCTGGCGGAGTCGCACGCCTCGGTGCACGCCTATCCCGAGGCGGCCGCGGCGTTCGTGGACGTGTTCACCTGCGGCGACCAGGCCGACCCCGACCTCGTCGTCGACGCCCTGGGCCGCGAGCTGGGCGCGACGGAGGTGCGCGCGCAGGTGGTGGCGCGCGGCGCGGGCCTCGCGCCCGGGGCGGGTGGTCGCGAGGTCGACGAACCCCTCGCCGCGGGGATGCGTCGCCGCTGGCGGCTCGACGAGGTGATCTGGCGGGGCCGCACCGACTGGCAGGACATGATGGTGGCGCGCACCGCCCAGGGCGTCTCGCTCTTCTGCGACGGCGAGCGCCAGTCCACCGAGGACAGCCAGCTCGTCTACCACGAGGCGCTGGCCGTGCCCCCGATGCTGCTGGCCGACGAGCTGCGCTCCGTGCTCGTCGTCGGGTCGTCCGAGGGTGTGGTCTCCCAGCTCGCGGTCGCGGCCGGCGCAAGCCGGATCGACCACGTTGACATCGACACCGAGTGCGTCCGGCGCTGCGCCGAGCTGCTGCCCTACGGCTACACCCCCGAGGAGCTGGCCGCGGCGGAGCGCGGCGACGGCCCGGTGCGGATGCACTACGGGGACGGCTGGCAGTTCCTCGCCGACGCCGCGGCGCGCGGCGACCGCTGGGACGTCGTGATCGTCGACCTGCCCGACGAGCCCGTCGAGATCACCGACCCCGCCCAGCACGCCCGCCTCTACGGCGCGGAGTTCCTGCGCCGGTGCGCGGAGGTCCTCGCGCCCGGCGGCGCCGTCTGCTCCCAGGCCGGCTGTCCGACGCTCTGGCGCCACGACACGCTCGCGCGGATGACCCGCCGCTTCGACGACGTCTTCGCGACCGTGCTGCCGTACTGCTCCGACGAGCACGAGTGGGCCTACCTCACGGGCCGCCCCGACCCCGTCGACGACCCCGTGTCCCTCGCGATCGCGCGCCTCGACCGCTTCCCGGAACTGACGTCGATCGACGCCGAGGCCCTGCGCCGCGGCGCCGTGCTCCCGCACGCCCTGCGCGCCGGCTGATCCGCATCCCGCGGCGCGGACCTTCCCGTGCAGAGGAGCGCCCCCGCGCTCCGCGCGAGGTCCTACGACGCGGACAAGGCCGCGGCCAGCTTCTCCGGGATCCCCGGCGCCTTCGACCATGCCTTCGTCTCCGGGTCCTGGACCACGACGACGTAGACGTTGCGCCCCGTCACGGCGACCTCGTCGGCGGAGCGGTAGACCGCGAACGCGAGCGTGAAGCTCGTCGTGCCCTGCCGCTCGCACGACACCTCGACCCGCGCGTCGTCACGCCAGCGCACCGACCCGCGGTAGTCGAGCTCCGAGTGCACGACCATGACGTCGACACCGGACGCGATGAGGTCCGGATAGGCCAGCCCGACGTGCTCGAGGAAACCGGTGAAGGCCTCGTCGAACCACGTCAGGTAGTGCCCGTTGAACACGACACCCTGCTGGTCGATCTCCGCGTAGCGCGGGACGACGGGAAAGCTGTACGTCACGACTGCCGCAGCTCCGGGAAGTCCTCGTCCCGGAACTCGCCCTCGGGCTGGGTGTCCGCGTTCGGTCGCAGCTCGGTCTCGCGGCCGCGCAGCTCGACCCGCCGGATCTTCCCGGAGATCGTCTTCGGGAGCTCGTAGAACTCGAGGCGCCGCACCCGCTTGTAGGCCGGCAGGTTCTCGCGGGCGTGCCGCAGGATCGCCAGCGCCGTGTCCCGGTTGGCCTCGTACCGGGCCGAGAGCACGACGTAGGCCTTGGGCACGGCCAGGCGCAGCGGGTCGGGCGACGGGACGACCGCGGCCTCCGCGACGGCGTCGTGCTCGATGAGCACGCTCTCCAGCTCGAACGGGCTGATCCGGTAGTCCGACGCCTTGAACACGTCGTCGGAGCGGCCGACGTAGGTGATGTAGCCGTCCGCGTCGCGGGATCCCACGTCACCGGTGTGGTAGACGCCGCCGGCGAAGACCTCGTCGTTGCGCTCGTCGTCGTCCTTGTAGCCGACCATCAGACCGACGGGTCGGTCCGCGAGGTCGATGCAGATCTCGCCCTCGTCGGCCCGCTCGCCGGTCACCGGGTCGACCAGCACGATCGGGTAGCCCGGCAGCGGCCGGCCCATGGAGCCGTCCTTGACCGGCTGCCCGGGCGGGTTGCCGATCTGCAGCGTCGACTCGGTCTGCCCGAAGCCGTCGCGGATCGTCATGCCCCACGCCGCCCGGACCTGCTCGATGACCTCGGGGTTCAGCGGCTCGCCGGCCCCGACGAGCTCGCGCACCGGCACCTGCACGCGGGTGAGGTCGGCCTGGATGAGCATCCGCCACACGGTCGGCGGCGCGCAGAAGGTGCTCACGCCCTTCTCGACGATGACGTCGAGCAGCTTGTCGGCGTCGAACTTCGTGTAGTTGTAGATGAAGATCGTCGCCTCGGCGACCCACGGCGCGAAGACGTTCGACCACGCGTGCTTCGCCCAGCCGGGCGAGGCGACGTTGAGGTGCACGTCGCCGGGCTGCAGGCCGATCCAGTACATCGTCGAGAGGTGCCCGACGGGGTAGCTCGTGTGCGTGTGCTCGACGAGCTTCGGCTTGGACGTCGTGCCGCTGGTGAAGTAGAGCAGCAGCGTCTCGTCGCCGCGGGTCGGCCCGTCTGGGGTGAACTCCGCGGGCGCGTCGTAGGCGGCGGCGAAGTCCAGCCAGGGCTCGGTGATGCGGTCCCCGACGGCGATCTTCGTGTAGTCACCGGGCACGTCGTCGAACTTGTCGACGTCGGCGTCGCGGACGACGACGTGCTTCGCGTTGCCGCGGTCGATGCGGTCGCGCAGGTCGGCGGGCCCGAGCATCGGCGTCGACGGGATGAGGATCGCGCCGAGCTTCATCGCGGCGAGGATCGTCTCCCACAGCTCGACCTGGTTGGCGAGCATGAGGATGATCCGGTCGCCGCGCCGCACGCCCTGGGCGCGCAGCCAGTTGGCGACGCGGTTGGACCGCTCGCGCATGTCGGCGAACGAGAACTTCGCCTCGGTGCCGTCCTCCTCGACGATCCACAGCGCCGGGCGCTGGGCCGTGCCGGGGTCGGTGCCGATGGCGTCGAAGTGCTCGAGGGCCCAGTTGAACTCGTCGAGCCGCGGCCACGTGAAGTCGCGGAGGGCGGCGTCGAGGTCCTCGCGCCGCTCCAGCAGCAGATCGCGCGCCCGGCGGAACTCGGTCGCCGCCTTGCTGAGCTCGGACACGAAGAGGATCCCTCCCTGAGACGCCGATGGCCGAGGCGGTTCTACCACCTCGGCCACGGCGTCAGGGAGACGAAGCGCCCCGCTACTTGATCAGCTTGCGCAGGATGAGGAGCCCCACGAGCGCGCCGGCGGCGTAGACGGCGTACTTGATCTTCGGGTCGGCCCACTTCTGCGCGGCCATCTCCTTGCCCTGCTCGGAGAGCCGCTGCGGGTTCGCCCGCTCCGACAGCTCGTCGAGGGCGCCGGCCAACGCCTCGCGCGCCTGCGTGATCTCCTTCTCGATGGCGTCCGTGTCGCGTGCCACGGCACCTCCCCTTCCCGTCGGTCGCCCGGACGGTCCCTCACTGCGGAGGCGACCGGCGTGTGGTCGGCGGCTATCCTGCCCGCCCGTGACCGCCGATACCCGCCTGGCCCCCGGTCAACCCGCGCCCGACTTCTCGTTGACCTCCGATCGGGGCGAGACGGTGTCGCTCGCGGACCTGCGTGGGCACCGCGTCCTCGTCTACTTCTACCCCGCCGCCATGACCCCGGGCTGCACCAAGGAGGCGTGCGACTTCCGGGACAACCTGGCGACCTTCGACGACGCCGACGTCACCGTGCTGGGGATCTCGCCGGACAAGCCGGAGAAGCTCGCGAAGTTCCGCGAGAAGGAGGGCCTGACCTTCCCGCTGCTCTCCGACCCGGACAAGTCGGTCATGCAGGCGTGGGGCGCCTGGGGCGAGAAGACGATGTACGGCAAGACCACGACCGGGGTCATCCGCTCGACCTTCCTCGTCGACGCCGACGGGAAGATCGAGGAGGCGCAGTACGGGGTCAAGGCCACCGGCCACGTGGGCCGGCTCCTGCGCGATCTGAAGCTCTGAAGGAGTGCCGGCGACGGGATTCGAACCCGCACTGTGCGACCCCTAAAATCGCCCTCTCTGCCGATTGGAGTACGCCGGCCCGCCGATTGGACTAGTGCGTCGCATCGGCGAGTCTGACGATACGAGGGCGCCTGCGGATCGCGCGACCAGGGCACCATGATCCCTCCAGGTGCTCCTCGGACCCGATGTGACAGGGTTCCCGGAGCACCTGGAGCGATCTTGCTCTACAGGAACGCCCGGACCGCCGCCGCGACCTCGTTCGCCGCTTCCAGGGGCACGAAGTGCCCGACGTCCTCGAGGTGCGCCACCCCGCGCAGGTCGATGAACGCCTCCTCCAGGCCCTCGGCGAGCCGGGGCGGGAAGAGCGGGTCGCGGTCGCCCCAGAGCACCGAGGCCGGGACGGTGACGGGAGGCGCCGGGTCCTGGCCGCGGGCGGCGAGCGCGATCGCCACGGTCGCGGAGCCGGAGCGGTACCAGTTCAGGGACGTGGTGAAGGCGCCCGGCCGGGCGTAGGCCGCGACGAGGTCGTCGGTCACGCCGTCCTGCGTGGCGATGGCCCGGTGCCCCCAGTGCGCCCAGAAGTGCTCCAGGTACGTCCGCACCGCGTCGGCCGACCCGTCGACGAGGTTCGCCGCGAGCGCGAGCTGGTGGAAGTCCTGGTACCAGAACTCGGCGCGGTGGTCGTCGTCGAGCGCGGCCCGCGCCGAGCCGGGGTGGATCGCGTTGCCGAGCACGAGCGCCCGCACACGCTCGGGGGACGTCCGCGCGAGGTGCGACGCCGTCGTCGACCCGACGTCGTAGCCGACGAGGATCGCGTCGTCGAAGCCCAGTTGGTCCATCAGCTCGAGGACCGCGGCGCCCTGGGCGTCGCGGCCGAAGTCGAACGGCGGCCGATCGACGTCGTCGGCCCGGAACGAGGCCCCGAAGCCGAGCAGATCGGGCACCACGACCTGGGCGTCGCGTTCGAGCAGCGGGAGCAGGGCGCGGTAGTCGGACGCGGCGCCGGGCCAGCCGTGCAGGCAGATCACCGGGACGCCGTTGCCCTCGTGCGCGTAGGAGATCACGCCGCTGACTCCGATCTCTTCACGGCAAGCACCCGGAAACCGGCATGCGACGACAGTCGGGTGGCCGGGTGGCCCTGCTCGCCGAGCCAGCGCGCGAGCGAGTCCGAGCCGAGGTTCTTGCTGACGACCAGGTAGGACGACCCGTCGACGCGCGGCAGCCAGCGCAGCAGCAGCTCGTGCAGCGCGGCCTTGCCCGAGCGGATCGGCGGGTTCGACCACATCTCGGCGAAGCGGTGGTCCGCCGGGATCTCGTCGGGCCGGCAGGCGCGCACGTTGGTCACCTTCGCGGCCGCGGCGTTGGCCCGCACGAGGTCGAGCGCGCGGTCGTTGACGTCGACCGCCCACACCGTCGACGACGGGCGTCGCACCGCGAGCCACAGGGCGATCGGGCCGTAGCCGCAGCCCAGGTCGAGCAGGTCGCCGGTCCCGGCGGGCTCGGGAGCGTTGGCGAGCAGCACCCGCGTGCCCTTGTCGAGCCGCCCCCGGGAGAAGACGCCGGAGTCCGTGGTCAGGTCCAGCGCGACGTCGCCGACCTCGAGCCGGAACGAGACCGGGTCGGACGCCGAGGTCGGCTGCTCCGAGAAGTACTGGTCGGTCACGACACCTCGGAGAGCCTCGGGATCAGCGCCCGCAGGGCCTTCGAGCGGTGCGACACCGCGTCCTTCTCCGACGGGTCCATCTCCGCCGACGTGCGGGACTCGCCCTCGGGGACGAAGGCCGGGTCGTAGCCGAAGCCGTTCGTGCCGCGGGGGAGGCGGATGAGGCTGCCCGGCCACCGCTCGACAACAACGATCTCGCGCCCGTCCGGGTGCGCGGCCGCCGCGGCACACACGAACGCGGCGCCGCGGCGGTCCTCGGGGACGTCGGCCATCTGGTCGAGCACGAGGGCGAGGTTGGCGTGGTCGCGCTCGACGCGGGACCCCGCTCCGGATCCGATGGGGCCCCGTCCCGACCAGCGGGCGGACAGCACCCCGGGCATGCCGTTCAGCGCGTCGACGGCGAGGCCGGAGTCGTCGGCGACGGCCACGAGCCCGGTCGCCGCGGCGGCGTCGCGGGCCTTGGCCAGGGCGTTCTCCTCGAACGTCGCGCCGGTCTCGGGCGCCTCCGGGAACTCGGGGACGTCGTCGAGGCCGACGACCTCCAGCCCCTCGGTCAGCCGGCGCAGCTCGGCGAGCTTGGCGTCGTTCCGCGTGGCGAGCAGGAGCCGGGAGACGGAGCGCAGCGGAGCTCGACCCATCGACTCTGTCACGGCAGCTCCCCCGGGTACGGCTCGGCGAGCGCGGCGGTCTGGAGCTCGGTGAGCTCCGCGCACCCGGCCAGCGCCGAGTCCAGCATCGCGTCGAGCGTCGCGCGCGTGTAGGTGGCGCCCTCGCCGGTGCCCTGGACCTCGACGAGCGTGCCGGTGTCGGTGGCGACGACGTTCATGTCGACCTCGGCGCGCGAGTCCTCGTCGTAGGGCAGGTCGAGCCGGACGCGGCCGTCGACGACACCCACCGACACCGCGGCGATCGAGCACGACAGCGGCTGCGGGTCGGCGAGGCGCTTGTGCGCGCGCAGCCAGGTCACGGCGTCGGCGAGCGCGACGTAGGCGCCGGTGATCGCCGCGGTCCGCGTGCCGCCGTCGGCCTGCAGGACGTCGCAGTCGAGCTGGATGGTGTTCTCGCCGAGCGCGCGCAGGTCGATCGCCGCGCGCAGGGAGCGTCCGACCAGCCGGCTGATCTCGTGGGTGCGGCCGCCGACGCGGCCCTTGACCGACTCGCGGTCGCTGCGCGTGTGCGTCGCCGACGGCAGCATCGCGTACTCCGCGGTGAGCCAGCCGAGCCCGCTGCCCTGGCGCCAGCGCGGGACGCCCTCGGTGACGCTGGCCGCGCACAGCACCGTCGTCTGCCCGAACGAGACCAGCACCGACCCCGCCGGGTGCTGCTGGAACCCGCGGGTGATGCTGACCTCGCGGAGCTCGTCGTCCGCCCTGCCGTCGCTGCGTGCCACGGGCGACCACCCTAGGCTGGCGCCACGTGACCACCGTCGGCCGGACCGGGCTCGTGCTGCTCGCGAGCTGCCTCGCCCAGGTCATGGTCGTCCTCGACGTCTCGATCGTGAACGTCGCGATCCCGTCGATCCGCACCGCGCTCGGGTTCGACGCCGAGGGCCTGGCGTGGGTGGTGAACGCCTACACGCTCGCCTTCGCGGGCTTCCTGCTGCTCGGCGGGCGCGCGGCGGATCTCTTCGGGCGGCGGCGCGTGTTCCTCGTGGGCCTCGGGCTCTTCGGCCTGGCGAGCCTCATCGGCGGGCTCGCGAACGACCCGTCGCTGCTGCTGGCCGCCCGCGCCGTCCAGGGCCTCGGCGGGGCCGTGCTCTCCCCCGCCTCGCTGGTGATCCTCCAGACCACGTACGCCGAGGGGGCGGCGCGCGCCCGGGCGTTCGGCTGGTGGTCGGCGATGGGCGGGATCGGCGGCGCGACCGGCGGCCTCGCCGGCGGCGTGCTCGTCGGGCTGCTGAGCTGGCGCTGGATCTTCCTGGTCAACGTGCCGGTCGTGATCCTCACCGCCGTGCTCGCGCTCGCCGTCGTCCGCGAGACGCGCGCCGAGGAGCGGCCGGGGCTCGACGTGTCCGGGGCCGTGCTCGTGACCGGAGGACTGGTCGCCCTCGTGTACGGGGTGGTCTCCCTGGAGTCCGCGACGTGGACGTCTCCGCGCGTGCTCGGCGGGCTCGTCGCCGCGGCCGTGCTGCTCACCGCGTTCGTGCTGGTCCAGCGCCGCAGCCGGCATCCGCTCGTGCCGCTGTCGGTGTTCCGCATCCGGTCGGTGAGCACCGCCAACGTCGTCATCCTGCTGATCTCGTCGGCCATGTTCTCGATGTGGTTCTTCGTCTCACTGCACATGCAGGGCGTGCTCGGGTTCGACGCGCTCACCGCGGGCCTCGCGTTCCTGCCGCAGTCGGCGTCGGTGGTGGTCGGCTCGCAGGTGTCCTCGCGCCTGCTGCCCCGCGTCGGCGCCCGGGTCCTGCTCGTCGGCGGGGCCACGCTCACCGCCGCCGGCTTCGCGTGGTTCGCGTTCCTCACGCCCACGACCAGCTGGGCGGCGGGCATCCTCGGGCCCGGCATCGCGGTGTCGCTGGGGATGGGGATCGTCTTCCCGGCGGTGACGACCGCGGCCACGACGGGCGTGGGGCCGGGTCTCGCCGGCCTGGTCAGCGGCCTGGTGACGACGTCGCGGCAGATCGGGGGCGCGATCGGTCTGTCGGTGCTCTCGACGCTCGCAGCCTCCCACGCGGCCGCGCTCACCACGGCCGGTGCCGCCGCGCCGGTGGCGCAGACGGCCGGCACGACGCGGGCCTTCGCGGTCGCGGCGATCGTGGTCGCGGCCTCGGCGCTGGTGGCCCTGCTCGTCCCGGCGCCGCGGTCGGCGGCGGCTCCGGAGCCGGCCCGGGTCTGAGACCCGTCAGGCCGGCACGGGCTCGCGGCGGCGGTCCAGGAGCGCGGCCAGCCCGACCGTGACGAGGGCGATCACGACGAGGCCGGCGACGTCCACGGCCGACCGTGCCCAGAACCCGATCCCGACCAGCGTGTGCGCGACGAGCATGCCCCCGACCAGCAGCAGCGCGTGCCGCTCGCTCCACGCCGCCCGCGCCGACCACCGGACGACGGCGAGCCCGGACACCACCACGAGCACCAGGCCCGCCAGCATCGGCGCGAGCACCCAGAGCCCGTGGGTGCCGGCCGGCTGGCCCTGCGAGTGCGGCGGCCACATCAGCCACAGGACGACGCCGGTCACGAGCAGCGACGCGACGCCGAGCGCCCACGGCGCGGGGACGGGACCGGGCCGCGGCGCGGACGAGCCGCGGGGCGGCAGCACGCGCAGCGCCACCACGGCGAGCAGGCCCGCGACGACCGCGCTCGCCACCGGCGCGGCGAGCGGCGCGAGGTAGCCGGGGTCCTGGAACGGCGGCACCGCCACGCGCAGCAGGGCCACGCCGAGCACGGCGACGACGCCGGTCACCACCAGACCCGGCGTGCGCAGGTAGGGGCGACCGCGGTGCGACGGGAACGCGAGGTGGGTCAGCACGATCGGGACGAGCACCGAGAACAGGGCGTGGTAGACCGCGTTGGCCTCCCAGTACGTGACGTTGAACCCCAGCACCCGGACGCCCCACTCGCCCGCGCGGTACAGCGACGGGCTCGTCAGCGCCTGCAGCCCGATGCCGTCCTCGACCAGCTCGTAGGCCACGCCGAGCGGCACCAGCGCGAGCCACGGCCGCCGGGAGCGGACCCACGCCTCGCGGATCAGCAGCACGCCCGCGCCGTAGACCGGCATCCACACCAGCGTCAGCCAGGCCATGCTCATCGGGGTGCTGCCCCAGGCCAGCTCGGCGACGACCGGCGTGAGCACCACCAGCGTCCAGGCCGCGAGCCGGTTCGGTCCGACGGTCTCGGTGATCATGACAGCGACGTTAGGGCCGCGACCGGGCGTCCGTCCTCGGTCCGCGGGATCGAGCCGCTCCGACGAAAGTCGGTGGTCGGCGTCAGATGGTGTAGTGCCCGTCGGGGACGACGAGCTCCGTGGGGCCGCGGAACTCCTCGCGCGCCTCGGCGAGCAGCGCCGGCCCGTCGGCCCACGCCGGGACGTGGGTGAGCAGCAGGCGGGCGACGCCGGCCTCGCGGGCCGTGCGCCCGGCCTGCCGGCCGGAGAGGTGCACGCCCGGCGGGCGCTCCGGCCCGTCGCTCCAGGTGGACTCGCAGAGCAGGACGTCGGCGTCGCGCGCGAGCTCGCTCAGCTCGCGGCACGGCCCGGTGTCGCCGGAGAAGACCAGCGAGCGGCCCTCGTACTCGAGGCGGATGCCGTAGGCCTCGCAGGGGTGGTCGACGGGCGCGCTGGTCAGCGCGATCGGGCCGACCGCCGCCGGGCCCTGCGCGAACGGGCGGTAGGTGAACACGTCGGTGAGGTCGGTGGCGACACGCTCGTCGGACGACGGGGCGTACGCCACGGCGAGGCGCACCTCGGTCTCGGTCGGCCCGTGCAGCGGTACGACCTTCCCCGGGCCGTCGGGGTGGTAGCGGCGGTGGACGATCAGCCCGGACACGTCGGCGCAGTGGTCGGGGTGGAGGTGGGACAGCACGAGGGCGTCGATGTCGAACGGGTCCATGTGCCGCTGGAGGGCGCCGAACGCACCGTTGCCGAGATCGAGCACCACGGACGTGTCGCCCGCCCGCACGAGGTAGCTCGAGGCCGGGGAGTGCGGGCCGGCGCCGCTGCCGGAGCACCCCAGGACGATCAGTTCCACGGGCGCACCCTACGGGCCCGACCTGCCCGAACGCACAGGCCCACGAGGACCACTCCGGTCACGGATCGGGCACGGACCGCAGCATGTCGCTCAGGAGACGGCCGGTGCGCCCGGTGCACGGCGCCCGGCCCGGCGGCGATCGGCGGCGACGGTGAGCCAGGCGGCCAGGACGCCGCCGATCGCCCCGCAGAGGTGGGCCTGCCAGGAGATCCCGGGGGTGCTGGGCAGCACGCCGAACAGGAGCCCCCCGTAGATCAGGAACAGGATCACGGCCACGGCGAGCTGCCCGAACGAGCGCGCGAAGAACCCGCGGACCAGCAGGAACGCGAACCAGCCGAAGATGATCCCGGAGGCGCCGATCGTCGAGCCGGGGCTGCCGATGAGCCAGACACCGACGCCGCTGACCAGCCAGATGACCGCGGTGACGGCGATGAACTGCCCGAGCCCGCCGGCGAGCACGAGGAACCCGAACACCAGCAGCGGGATCGTGTTGCTCGCCAGGTGCTCGAAGCCGCCGTGCAGCAGCGGCGCCCAGAGGATGCCGCCGAGACCGTCGACCGTGCGCGGGACGATGCCGTCGTCGTCGAGGCCCTGCGGCGGGTCGAGCGAGACGAAGACCGTCCGGTCGGCCAGCTCGATGAGCCACAGCACCGCGACGATCCCGACCATGAGGATCGCGGCCCGCAGCGGGTGCGTGGGCCAGATGCGGGGCGTGGGGCGCGCCGGGCTCGTCACGGCCTCGACACTACGACCGGCCGCGCGGGATCGGTGTGGGGTCGACCCGGAGCTTCACCAGGGTGGCGACCCCTGGACACTAGGCCCAGAGCTGGCCTTCGAGGGCCTCCGCGGCCTCCTCGAGCGTGCCGCTGTACGCGCCGGTCGAGAGGTACTTCCACCCGCCGTCGCAGACCACCATGACGATGTCGGCCTCGTCGTCCGCGCCGGCGGCCTTCTCCGCCTGCGCGAGCGCGGCGTGCAGGATGCCGCCGGTCGAGATGCCCGCGAAGATCCCCTCCTGCTCGACGAGCTGGCGGGTGCGGCGCAGCGCGTCGTACGCCCCGACCGAGTAGCGCCCGGTGAGCACGTCGGGGTCGTAGAGCTCGGGCACGAAGCCCTCGGCGATGTTGCGCAGGCCGTAGACGAGCTCGCCGTACCGGGGCTCGGCCGCGATGATCTGGCAGTCCGGCTTGTGCTCGCGCAGGTAGCGCCCGGTGCCGACGAGCGTGCCGGTGGTGCCCAGTCCCGCCACGAAGTGCGTGATGGTGGGCATGTCCCGCAGGATCTCCGGCCCGGTGCCCTCGTAGTGCGCGAGCGCGTTGGCCGGGTTGCCGTACTGGTAGAGCATCACCCAGTCCGGGTGCTGGGCGGCGATCTCCTTGGCGGTCGCGACCGCCTGGTTGGACCCGCCCGCGGCCGGCGAGAAGATGATCTTCGCGCCGTACATCTCGAGGAGCTGGCGCCGCTCGGCCGAGGTGTTCTCGGGCATGACGCACACGAGCTCGTAGCCCTTGAGCTTGGCCGCCATCGCCAGCGAGATGCCGGTGTTGCCCGAGGTCGGCTCGAGGATGGTGCAGCCGGCGGTGAGCCGGCCGTCCTCCTCGGCCGCCTCGATCATCCGCAGGGCCGGCCGGTCCTTGATCGAGCCCGTCGGGTTGCGGTCCTCGAGCTTCGCCCACAGCCGCACGTGCGGCGCCGGCGAGAAGGACGGCAGGCCGACCATGGGCGTGTCGCCCAGGGCCTGGATCAGGGAGTCGTACCGGGCCACGGTCGGCGTCTCAGCGCCCGCCGGCCACGGCCGGGAGGATGGTCACGGTGCCGCCCTCGGGCACCTGCGCGTCCAGGCCGCCGGCGAAGCGGACGTCCTCGTCGTTGACGTAGACGTTGACGAACCGGTGCAGCGCGCCGTCGGTCACCAGGCGGTCCTTGATGCCCGGGTGGTTGGCCTCGAGGTCGGTGATGACCTCCTGCAGCGTCGAGCCGTCGGCCTTGACCTGCTTCTCCCCACCGGTGTGGGTGCGCAGGATGGTCGGGATCGAGACGGTGGCGGACACGGATTCCCTCCGGTTCGTGGTGGACGGGTCTTCTGGTGGACAGCGTCGCACGGTGACGCGACATTCCGTGATCCTGCGATGACGCAGGCCGGGCGCGTCAGGACCGGGCGCCGGGATCCGGGACGTCGTCGCTGCCGGTGTGGGCGAACATGTAGTTCTCGACGACCGCGACCTCGTCCTCGACGACGCCGCCGGCCTCGTCCAGCAGGAACGAGCGCAGGTCGGTCCCCGAGTCCGGTCCCGTCAGCGCGACGATCACGAAGTGCACCCCGGGCTGCAGGCCCATGTACTGGATGTCCTTCTCCGAGGGGTACGCCTCGGGCAGGCCCGTGTCGGTGAGGGGGCGTCGCGGCGCCCGCGTGTGCGAGTGGAAGACGACGACCGGCTCCTCGCCGCGCTCCTCGCTCTCGCGGTGCACGCGCAGCTGCTCGCGGGAGTCGAAGGCGTAGTCGCTGGAGACGGCGTCGGTGTTCGTCATCGGGATGTAGCGCTCCGCGCGGTCCGATCCCTCGGGGCCGGTGAGCTGCCCGCACGCCTCCAGCGGGTGGTCCCGGCGGGCGTGCGCGACCATCTCGTCGACGAGGTCGGCCCGGATCACCAGCACAGCGTCCAGGATACGGAACGCGCGGCGGCTCAGCCCGTCAGCGTCGTCACCAACGAGTCCTGCAACCACGTCAACCAGTGGTAGACGGGCAGGTGGTCGGCGCGGGGGTCGTCGGCGGGCACCTGCTCCGGCATGTCCTCGCTCACCTCGAGCGCGACCCCGAGCGCCAGGCGCACGTCGTTGACCGCGGCCAGCCACTCCTCGGCCTGCGACGGCGCGAGCTCGACCCGTCCCCCGCCCGCGGGGCAGGTGGCGAGCACGGTGGCGATCGCGTCCAGCTTCGCCTCGATGAGCTCGGGCTCGTTCACCGAGCGCATCGCCGCGGACAGCTCCCCCGCGTCGTCCTCGCCCGACGACGCGAAGTCGGGCAGCAAGCGCGCGAGCACCGGGTCGTCGGGCGGGGTCGACGGGCCGGTGCGGATGCCGGTGAGCGCGGCGAGCTCGTCCTCGGGGGCGGCGGCGTTGCGGCCGGTGAGCATCTGCTCGACCTGGCCCATGAGCCCGCGCAGCACCGACGCCTCCGGCCGCTCGAGCACCGCGACGTACCGGACGCGGTCACCGCGCCCCTGCCGTTTCCAGGCCTTCAACTGGCCCGCTGCATCGTCGCCCAGAGGCCCGCCGCGTGCAGGCGCGAGACGTCGCCCTCGACCTTCTCGCGGCTCCCCGACGACACCGTGGCGCGGCCCTTGTGGTGCACGTCGAGCATGAGCGCGGTGGCCTTGGCCTTGTCGTAGCCGAAGAGCTTCTGGAACACGTAGGTCACGTAGGACATGAGGTTGACCGGGTCGTTCCAGACGATGGTCTGCCACGGCGTGTCCGCGAGGGTCGCCTCGTCGACGGCCTCCTCGGTCCGCTCGTCGACGTCCGGCTCGGCCGGAGCGGACAGACGCACCTCCTGCGGCACGGAGCGCAGCGGAGCTGCCGCGCCGGAGGCCGGATACATGTCACCATCGTGACACGGGCCGAGCCGCCTAGGCTGGGCCGGTGATGCTTCCGGGGCACAGCACCGCGCTCCTGACCGACCAGTACGAGCTCACGATGCTCGACGCGGCTCTCGCGGACGGCACGGCCGACCGCCGCTGCACCTTCGAGGTCTTCGCCCGCAGCCTCCCGCACGGCCGGCGCTACGGCGTCGTGGCCGGGGTGCCGCGGCTCCTCGAGGCCCTCACGCGGTTCACGTTCGACGCCGACAGCGTCGCCGTGCTGCGCGACGCCGGCGCCGTGAGCGACCACGCCGCGGAGTTCCTCGCCGACCACCGCTTCGGCGGGGAGATCGCCGGCTACCCGGAGGGAGAGCTCTACTTCCCCGGCTCGCCGGTGCTGTCGGTGACCGGGACGTTCGCCGAGTGCGTGCTGCTCGAGACCCTCGTGCTCTCGATCCTCAACCACGACTGCGCGGTCGCCTCGGCCGCCGCGCGCATGACCACCGCCGCCAACGGGCGCCCGCTGATCGAGATGGGCTCGCGGCGCACGCACGAGGAGGCGGCGGTGGCCTCGGCCCGCGCCGCGTACCTCGCCGGCTTCGCCGCGACGTCGAACCTCGAGGCCCACCGCCGCTTCGGCGTCCCCACCACGGGCACCAGCGCGCACGCGTTCACACTGCTGCACGACAGCGAGGCCGACGCCTTCCGGGCGCAGATCGACGCGCTCGGCGCCGGCACCACGCTCCTGGTGGACACCTACGACATCACCCAGGGCATCGCGACCGCGGTCGAGGTCGCGGGTCCCGGGCTCGGCGCGGTCCGCATCGACTCCGGCGACCTCGGGGTCATGGCCCAGCGCGCCCGCGCCCAGCTCGACTCGTTGGGGGCCACCGGGACGCGCGTCGTGATCTCCGGCGACCTCGACGAGCACTCGATCGCCTCGCTGCGCGCCGAGCCCGTCGACGCCTACGGCGTGGGCACCTCGGTCGTCACCGGCTCCGGGGCCCCGACCGCGGGCATGGTCTACAAGCTCGTCGACGTCGAGGGCCGCCCGGTGGCCAAGCGCAGCTCGTCGAAGGAGTCGCGCGGCGGCGCGAAGTCCGCGCTGCGCAGGCACAAGCCCACCGGCACGGCGGTCGAGGAGGTCGTGCACCGCCTCGACGCCCCCGTCGCCCCCGGCGAGTACGACCGCGTCGTCCCCGTGCCCCTCGTGGTCAAGGGCGAGCCGGTGGGCGACCTGCCGTCGCTCGACGAGGCCCGCGAGCACCTGCGCCGCGGCCTCGTCGCCGTCCCCTGGGAGGGCCTCAAGCTCTCCCGCGGCGAACCCGCCATCCCGACGACCTTCGCCCTGTAGAGGCGCGCCGGGTCGGTCAGCCCGGCGTCCACGCTGACGTCGGATATCAGGAGATCCACCACGATCACCGGGGCCGAGGTCCGGAGTCACGGGCCGCCGAACAGCGGCGCCGGCGTGTCCTCGGCGGCGGGCTCGGGGGTCGCCGAGATGCCCGTGGACGGCTCGGGGTCGGGGTCGGGGCTCGCGGTCGTGGGCTCGGCCGGCGTCGCCGCGACCGGTGGTGAGGCCTGCGGTGGTGACGCCGGCGTCGTGTCGGCGGGCGCCTCGGGCACCGGCGTCGGGCCCGGGCCCACGGTCGGGGCGATCGGCACGGACGGCACGGGTGGCACACCCGGCGCAGGTGTCACGCCCGGCACGGCGGGCGGGAGGGCCGGCGCCGCCGGCACGTCCGGGGCCGGCAGCGCGTCCGGGGACGACGCGACCGACGGCGGGAGCTCGGGCGCCGGGGCGCCCGCGGCGTAGGCGGCCTCGATCGCGAGGACCTGGGCCACGTAGGCGTCGGAGTGGTTGTAGGCGAAGACGGCCGCGGAGCGTTGCGCCGGGTCGGCGAGGTCCGCGCCGCCGGCGCACAGGTGACGCCCGCTCGCGACGGCGGCGTCGTCGACGTCGTCCGGGTCGGTGGCGCCGTCGGCGTCGCCGTCCGCGCCGTAGGTCACCCAGCTCGACGGCAGGAACTGCAGGGGCCCGACGGCGAGGTCGACGAGCGGGTCGCCGTCGAGGCGCCCGCCGTCGGTGTCGGTGAGGAACGGGTGCCCGCCGGTGCCGTCGAGGCGCGGTCCCCGGATCGGCGCGAGCGTCCGGCCGTCCTCGGCGACCGCCCCGCCGGCGTGGTCGGACTCGACGCGCCCGATCGCGGCCACGAGCGACCACGGCAGGTGGCACCCCGGCACGGAGGAGGCCAGCGCGCCCTGGGCACCCCGGTAGGCCTGGAGCACGCGGACCGGGACGCCGGTGGCGTCGACGGGACCGACCGCCGGCGGGACCCACGCGCCGGGAAGGACCCCGGTGGCGCCGAGGACGCCGACGTCGACGGGGACCGGCGGCAGGACCGCGGGTGACGGGCGCGGCTCCGGCTCGGGACCGAGGACGAGCGCCACGACGAGGGCCGGCAGGAGCACCGCGAGCACGCTCGTCACGAGCAGCGCGGTGCGACGACCCTCGCTGAGGGGCGGATCGGCGAGATCGAGGTCCGCCGGCGGACGGGCGTAGTCGCCCGGCAACGGACGCCAGCGGGTCTCGCTCATGCCGACCCCCCTCCGGCCCGTCGCCGGTCCAGCATCGGGAGCTCCCCCACACGGGTCCAGGCAGGCCACCCGTGCGAGTGGGGTGAATCCGGCCCGCTCGTAGGCTCGGGCCATGACGACCGCGCTGATCGTGGTGGACGTGCAGCTCGACTTCTGCGAGGGCGGCTCGATGGGCGTCGACGGCGGGGCGGCGACCGCGTCGGCGATCAGCGCGTACCTCGGGACGTCAGCCGGCCGGTACGCCCACGTCGTCGCGAGTCGCGACTACCACGAGGACCCGGGCGACCACTTCTCCTCGACGCCCGACTTCGTCGACACCTGGCCGCCGCACTGCCGTCTCGGACACCCGGGCGCGGCGTTCCACCCCGACCTCGACGTGAAGCACCTCGAGGAGGTGTTCACCAAGGGCCGGTTCGAGGCCGCCTACTCGGCGTTCGAGGGCCGGGCCACCGACGGTCACCTGCTGGCCCCGTGGTTGCGGACCCGGGGTGTCGACGCCGTCGAGGTCGTCGGGATCGCCACCGACCACTGCGTGCGCGCCACCGCGCTCGACGGGGCGCGCGAGGGCTTCGCGACCACCGTGCTCCTCGACCTGACCGCCGGCGTCCTGCCCGAGACCACCGCCCGCGCGCAGCAGGAGATGGCCGGCGCCGGCGTCACGCTGACCGGGTCGCCGCGCTGAGTCGCGTCGGCGAGGGAACCGTGGGGGCTTCTCCGTAGTCTGAACTGTCGTGGGAGACACGATCACCGGGCCGCCCCCGGTGGCGGAACTGCTCGCGGCGGCGGTCTCCGCGCTGGGCGGCAGCGAGCGCGAGGGACAGCAGGACATGGCCGCCGCGGTCGAACGTGCCCTCCGCACCGGCGAGCACCTCGCGGTCCAGGCGGGCACCGGCACGGGCAAGTCGCTGGCCTACCTCGTCCCGGCGGTGCGGCACGCGCTCTCCGGCGAGCAGGCGGTGATCGTCGCGACGGCCACGATCGCGCTGCAGACCCAGCTCGTCGACCGCGACCTCCCGCGGCTGGCGAAGGCCCTCGAGCCGGTGCTGGGCCGCGCGCCGACGTTCGCGATCCTCAAGGGCCGCGCCAACTACCTCTGTCGCCACAAGATCGAGTCGAGCGCGCAGGCCGAGGACCCCGTCGACGAGCAGCTGTTCGACCCGTTCCAGGTCTCGGCGCTCGGCCGCCAGGTGACGCGGCTGCACGAGTGGGCCGAGCAGACGACCACCGGCGACCGCGACGAGCTCGTCCCCGGCGTCACCGACCGCGCGTGGCGGCAGGTGTCGGTCAGCGCCCGCGAGTGCCTGGGGGCCGCGCGCTGCCCTGTCGCCGAGGACTGCTTCTCCGAGCACGCCCGCCACGCCGCCGGCGCCGCGGACATCGTCGTCACCAACCACGCCATGCTCGCCATCGACGCCATCGAGGGCCGCGCGGTGCTCCCGGACCACGACGTGGTGGTCGTCGACGAGGCCCACAACCTCGTCGACCGGGTGACGTCGGTGGCCACCGGCGAGCTGACGGCCGCGACGGTCACCGCGGCGGCACGGCGGTGCGGCAAGCTGGTCGACCAGGCGCTGTCCGACGCCCTGCTCGACGCCGGCGAGGGCCTCGACACGGTGCTCGAGGACGCCGTCCCCGGCCGTTGGGAGCGGATGCCCGAGGGCGTCGGGCGGATGCTGAGCGCGATCCGCGACGCGTCCTGGTCGTGCCGCCAGGCGCTGGGTCCCGATCGCGAAAAGGGCCGTGACGACGAGGCGACGAACCGCAAGTTCGCGCTGGCGCTGGTCGAGGAGGTCCACGACGTCGCCGGGCGCCTGCTCACCGCGTTCGACCGCGAGGACCCGGCGACGCGTCCGGACGTCGTGTGGCTGGCGGTGACCGAGCGGAACTCGACGACGACCCGCACGCTGGCGGTCGCCCCGCTCTCGGTGGCCGGGCTGCTGGCGTCGCGGCTCTTCGGGCGCTCGACGGTGGTGCTGACGTCGGCGACGCTCGCGCTCGGGGGGTCGTTCGACGCCCTCGCCCGGCAGTGGGGGCTGCCCGCCGGGGGCACCGAGCCGGCTCCTCCCGACGACGGTTCCGGCCACGGCAACGACCCCGCGACCAACCTCGTCTGGCACGGGCTCGACGTCGGTTCGCCGTTCGCGCACGGCAAGGCCGGCATCCTCTACGTCGCCCGCCACCTGCCGCCGCCGGGGCGCGACGGGCTCTCCCCCGCGATGCTCGACGAGATCGAGGGCCTGGTGCGCGCCGCGGGCGGACGGGCGCTGGGGCTGTTCTCGTCGATGCGCGCGGCGAAGCAGGCCGCCGAGGACCTGCGGGGCCGGTGGGACGGCACGGTGCTCTGCCAGGGGGACGACAGCACCGGGACGCTGGTGACGAAGTTCGCCGCCGACGTGGAGAGCGTGCTGTTCGGGACGCTGTCGCTGTGGCAGGGCGTCGACGTGCCGGGCGAGTCGCTGTCGCTCGTCATGATCGACCGCATCCCGTTCCCGCGACCCGACGACCCCCTGGTCTCGGCACGTCAGCGCGCCGTCGACGCGCGGGGCGGCAACGGGTTCCTCACGGTGTCGGCGACCCACGCCGCGCTGCTGCTCGCCCAGGGCGCGGGACGGCTGCTGCGCGGGACGGGCGACCGCGGCGTCGTCGCCCTGCTGGACTCCCGCGTGGCCACCAAGCAGTACGGCGGGTTCCTGCGCGGCTCCCTGCCGCCGTTCTGGTCGACGCAGGACCCGGCGGTCGTCCGCGGGGCGCTGGAGCGGCTGCGGGACGCCTGATCAGCCCGTGGGAACACCGGCCGGCCGATCTCGGTGCGCCACCGCGCGTCCCGGCCCGCTGATCATGGGATGTACGAGCGATGCGGCTTTCCTGGCGTCTCATGCCAGGATCGCCACAGCCTCGCCGGCCCGACACGCCGAGCCGCCATCGGACGTCGAGACGCCGGGTGGCCGGGACCCACTGCCATCGAGATCGTCCTGACCCGGCCGCGCCGCGGCGGGCTCGCGGATCCGAGAGCCCGCCCCCTCGGCCCGACGCGGGGTGATCGTGGTGGGTCTCCTGACGTCCGGCGTCAGCGTGGACGCCAGGCTGGCACCACCCGAGCCGCGCGAGCCCGGGAAGGAACCGGCGTGTCGTCGTGGCGAGCGTGTGGCGATCCTGGCGTCACACGCCAGGAAAGCCGCATTGCTCGAACTACCGCAGGCGCGCGAGGAGGGCGTCGGCGAGGCGGGTGGGGGCGTCGGGGGCGCGGCGGAGGAAGAGCTCGGGCTCGATCAGTTCGAGCTCCATGACCACGGGCTCGCCGTCGAGGCGCACGAGGTCGACGCGCGCCGCGACGAGATCCGCGGCGGGAGCGCGGGCCAGGGCCGCCTCGGCGACCTCGACCTCCCGGGTCGTCGGGGTGTGGTCGGCGAGCTCGCCGCCGTACTTCTCGTGCACGAGGAAGCCGCCCGCGGCCGGGAGCTTGCGCACCGCGTGCGACCAGGCGTCGCCGAGGCGGATCAGGGACACCTCGCCGTCGCGCCCGATGCTCTCCACGGCCGGCTGGACGAGGACGTCGCCGACGGTGAGGAGGTCGGCGACGGTCTCGCGCAGGTCGTCCGGGCGGCCGAGGTGCGTGCCCCGCCCGCCGGCCGAGACCGCCGGCTTGACGACGACGGTGCCGCGGCCGAGGTCGTCGGGCACCGGCGAGCCCGCGGCGAGCAGCGTCGTCGGCACCGTCGGGACGCCCGCCTCCGCGAGCTCCACCAGGTACCGCTTGTGGCTGTTCCACTCCAGGACGGCGCGGGGGTTCACGAGGCGGGTGGCGGCGTCGACCTGCCCCGCCCAGGACAGGAAGGCGTCGCGGCGCTCGGTGTAGTCCCAGGTGGTGCGCACGGCCACGAGGTCGGCGCCGGCCCAGTCGACGGTGTCGTCGTCCCACGGAGCGTCGTCGGCGTCGACGCCACGCTCGGCGAGCGCCGCGATCAGCGGGCGGGTCTCGGCGTCGGAGCGCTCGCTGCGCACACGGGAGCCGGCGACCAGGACCCGGCTCATCGGCTCGCCACGCACGTGACCGTCCCCGGCGCCACCTCGGTGAACCCGGCGTCGCGCACCGGCACGATCCCGTCGGACTCCCAGGCCCTCCGGCCGCTGGGGTCGGCGGCGAGCGCGCCAGTCCACCGCGCCCAGTCGTCGCGGGCCGCCGGGCGCACCGCCGCGTCGAGGGCCGGCGCCGGGTCGCCGCCCTCGGCGGCGAGGACGGTCGCGAGGATCATGCTCGCGTGTCCGACCTGGGCGGCCGCCTTGCCCACGGTCTGCTCGACCTCCGGGCTCAGCCAGATCACCGGGACGCCGGCCGGCGGCGGGCCCGGCTCGTCGGGCGGGAGGTCGGTGCCGCCGATCTGGAGCCGGCGGACCTCGTGGGGCACGTCGTCGACCGGACCCGGCACCAGCGCGCGCACCAGCTCGCCGGCCGTCACGCCGTCGAACTCCTGCACGGCGCGCCAGTGCGCCGTGCGCGCCCGCCGGGTGAGCTTGCGGATGCGCCCCGCGCCCGCCCACGTCGCCACGGCGTCGTACCAGGGGCCCTCGGGCGCCGCGCGCTCGTCGAGGCACAGCGCGAGCGACGCCGCGGCGGCCGCCTCGAGGACCGCGGTGCGGGTGGGCGCGTCGCGCTCGAGGCGCAGGACGAGCGTCATGGCACGCACGACGCCGTCCTCCGGCTCGTCGGCTTCCGGCGCGGGAGCGTCCACCAGCCACGGGCACACCCGCGCCGCCAGCGGGACGAGCGCGCTCAGCTCGGGCACCAGCGACGTCACCGCGGCACCGTCACAGCGGGACCCGGCGCAGCAGCCCTTCGGCGGCGTCGGCGACCTCGATCTCGTCGCGCGTGATCCCGAGGATGAACAGCACGGCGTCGAGGTAGGGGTACGACAGCGCGGTGTCGGCGGCGGCGGCGACCACCGGCTTGGCGTTGAACGCCACCCCGAGCCCGGCCGCGGCCAGCATGTCGAGGTCGTTGGCGCCGTCGCCCACGGCCACCGTCTGCTCGAGCGGCACGCCGGCCTCGTCGGCGAAGCGGCGCAGCGCCTCGGCCTTGCCGGCGCGGTCGACGACCTGGCCGAGCACCCGCCCGGTCAGGCGGCCGTCGACGACCTCGAGGTCGTTGGCCGCGGAGAAGTCGAGCGCCAGGTCCTCGACGAGGCGGTCGATGATCGTGGTGAAGCCGCCGGACACGACGCCGCAGCGGTAGCCGAGACGCTTGAGCGTGCGCACCGTCGTCCGCGCGCCAGGGGTCAGCTCCAGCTCGTCGGCGACGTCGTCGAGCGCCCCCACCGACAGCCCGGCGAGCGTCCCGACGCGCTGGTGCAGCGACTCCGCGAAGTCGATCTCGCCGCGCATCGCCGCCTCGGTGATCGCCCGGACCTCGTCCTCGGCCCCGGCGCGGCGGGCGAGCATCTCGATGACCTCGCCCTGCACCAGCGTCGAGTCGACGTCGAAGACGATGAGCCGCTTCGTGCGTTGCGCGAGACCCACCCGCTGCACCGCGACGTCGCACTTGGCCCGGCGGCCGGCCGCCGCGAGGGCCTGGCGCAGCGCGACGTCGGTGGGCGGCTCGTCGGCCGGCATCGAGACCCGCAGCTCGAGCCCCGTCACCGGGTAGTCCGCGATGCGCCGGACGCGGTCGATGTTGACGCGCAGCGCGGCGAGCCCGCGGGCGACCTCCGCGAAGTTCGCGGCCGTGATCGGGCGCCCGAGCACCAGGACGACGTGGCTCGAGAACGGGTGCACTGCCGACGCCTCGCCGCCGGTCTCGACCGTGACCGACAGCCCCAGCGACGGCATTGTCAGTTCGAGGGCCGCCTCCAGCCGCGCCGGGTCGCCGGGCAGCGTGACGAGCGCGGACAGCGTGATCCGCCGGTGGATCGTCGCCTGCTGCACGTCGAGCATCGCGGCCTCGTGCTCCGCGAGCACCGCGAACAGCGCCGCGTTGACCCCCGGGAAGTCCGGGCCGGTGACGGTCACGAGGACCGGCACCGCGTCGGGCGCCGCCTCCGGGGCCAGCCCGTCCAGCGAGGGGACGTCCGCGGGCACGGACGGGACCTCGAGGGACGCGTCGTCGGACGGGTCGTCGGGAACGGCCCGGGTCACTTGTTCCGGGGGTCGGAGCCCGGGAGGTGCTCCTGGCCGGTCTGCCCGGCGGCCGCCTCACCGATGCTCTCGTGCCCGCCGCCGACGTGGGCCTCGAGCCGGATGCGTTCGGTGAGGTGCGGGTAGTGCAGCTCGAACGCCGGGCGCTCGGAGCGGATGCGGGGCAGCTCGGTGAAGTTGTGGCGCGGCGGCGGGCAGGAGGTCGCCCACTCCAGCGAGTTGCCGTGGCCCCACGGGTCGTCGACCTCGACCGGCCGCCCGTAGCGCCAGCTGTGGAACGCGTTCCACAGGAAAGGCAGCGTCGAGGCCCCGAGGATGAACGCCCCGATCGAGGAGATCGTGTTCAGCGTGGTGAACCCGTCGGTGGCCGCGTAGTCGGCGTAGCGGCGCGGCATGCCCTCGTTGCCCAGCCAGTGCTGCACGAGGAACGTCATGTGGAAGCCGATGAAGGTCATCCAGAAGTGGAACTTCCCGATGCGCTCGTCCATCATCCGGCCCGTCATCTTCGGGAACCAGAAGTAGATGCCGGCGTAGGTGGCGAACACGATCGTGCCGAAGAGCACGTAGTGGAAGTGCGCCACCACGAAGTACGAGTCGGACACGTGGAAGTCCAGCGGCGGGCTCGCGAGCAGGACGCCGGTGAGGCCGCCGAAGAGGAAGGTCACCAGGAAGCCGACCGAGAACAGCATCGGCGTCTCGAAGGTGAGCTGCCCCTTCCACATCGTGCCGATCCAGTTGAAGAACTTGATGCCGGTCGGCACGGCGATGAGGAACGTGGTGAACGAGAAGAACGGCAGCAGCACCGCGCCCGTCGCGTACATGTGGTGGGCCCACACCGCGACCGACAGCGCGCCGATCGACAGCGTCGCGTAGATCAGCGTCTTGTAACCGAAGATCGGCTTGCGGCTGAACACCGGGAAGATCTCGGTGACGATGCCGAAGAACGGCAGCGCAACGATGTAGACCTCGGGGTGCCCGAAGAACCAGAACAGGTGCTGCCAGAGGATCACGCCGCCCGCCTCGGGCGCGAACAGCTGGGCGCCGAGGTGCCGGTCGGCGGCCAGGCCGAGCAGCGCGGCCGTGAGGATCGGGAACGCCAGCAGCACCAGGATCACCGTGACGAGGATGTTCCAGGTGAAGATCGGCATCCGGAACATCGTCATGCCCGGCGCGCGCATGCAGACGATCGTCGTCGCGAAGTTGACGCCGCCGAGGATCGTGCCGAGACCGGAGACGACCAGGCCGACGATCCAGACGTCGGCGCCGAGGCCCGGCGAGTGCACGACGTCGGAGAGCGGCGTGTAGGCGAACCAGCCGAACGCGGCCGCGCCGTCCGGGGTGAAGAACCCGGAGACCACGATGATGCCGCCGAAGAGGAAGAGCCAGTAGGAGAAGGCGTTGAGCCGCGGGAACGCGACGTCCGGCGCGCCGATCTGCAGCGGGACGATGTAGTTGGCGAAGCCGAAGAGGATCGGCGTCGCGTACAGCAGCAGCATGATCGTGCCGTGCATGGTGAACAGCTGGTTGTACTGGTCCACCGACAGGATCTGCAGCCCCGGCTGGGCGAGCTCCGCGCGCATGAGCAGCGCCATGAGCCCACCGACCAGGAAGAACCCGAACGACGTGACCAGGTACAGGATCGCGATGTCCTTGGGGTCCGTCGTCTTGAGCATCCGCCCGACGAACGACCCCCGCTTCGACTCCCGCGCCGGGTACGGCGTGGTCGCGATCGGCTTGGGTGCGACGGCGGTCACGAAGGCCTCCTGCTCACGGTGCGTCTCCTCCACCTCGGCGGCCGTCGGGCCGCTTCTGCGGACGCAGGGATCGTAACCGCCGCGCGGGCCCGGGGCTCGCCGGGTGAGGCCTCAAACGACGATCGGTCGTAGGCCCGGCGCGGCGGCGCCCGGGGAGACCCGCGCGCACCGTCGGACGAGCCCTGCGTCACACCGCCGCCGCGCCGTGCTCCGTCCGGGTGACCCGTCCGGACCCTGACGGCGGAGCTGAGACGGACATGGGGGACACTCCGCGCACACCCGATCACGAGGAGCCGCATGGCCGTGTCACCCGTCGCCCGGGCGGCGGAACCCGGGCGGGTGGATCTCGATCGCGACGTGCCGGCGCTCCTGCTCAAGGTCGGGCGCTGTCCGTTGCACCACGGGGGCCTGGGCGTGGTCCGCAGCCTCGGGCGCGCGGGCGTCGCGGTCCACGCGGTCACCGAAGGCCCCGCACTCCCGTCGCGGTGTCCCGCCACCTCACCGGCCGCCTGACCTGGCCGACCAGCGGCACCGAGGACCCCGCCGGGCTGGTCGACGGGCTGCTCGGCCTCGGCCGGCACATCGGGCGGCCCGCCGTGCTGGAGGGCCTGAGCCCGGACTGCGGCGCCATCGCGATGCTTGATAGCTTTAGTTACACCCGATAACTTCGCGAACGCTAGTCACGTTCGGCGAGGGGAACGAGCATGTGCGGCATCACCGGATGGGTGTCCTTCCACACCGACGTGCGCTGCCGACCGGGCGTCGTCGAGGACATGACCTCCCGGCTGCGCGAGCGCGGCCCCGACGCGGGCGCCTCCTGGGCGGACGCCCACGCCGCGCTCGGCCACCGCCGGCTCGCCGTCATCGACGTCGCCGGCGGCGCCCAGCCCATGGTGGCCCCCACCCCCGACGGCGACGTCGCGCTGACCTACAGCGGCGAGGCCTACAACTTCGCCGCCCTGCGCACCGAGCTGGCCGGGCGCGGGCACCGGTTCACCACGCGCAGCGACACCGAGGTGGTGCTGCGCGGCTACCTCGAGTGGGGCGAGGCCATCGTCGACCGGCTCGTGGGCATGTACGCGTTCGCCGTCTGGGATGCCCGCACCGAGACCCTGCTCCTGGTGCGCGACCGCCTCGGCGTCAAGCCGCTGTACTACTACCCCACCGCCGACGGGATCGTCTTCGGCTCCGAGCCCAAGGCGATCCTGGCCCACCCGGACACCGTCGCGGTGGTCGGCCTGGACGGTATGCGGGAGATCTACTCGGGCATCAAGCGGCCCGGCGTCGCGGTCTTCGAGGGCATGAGGGAGCTGCGCCCGGGGCACGCGCTGCGCCTGGACCGCGCCGGGCTGCGGACGCGCGAGTACTGAGCCCTCGAGGCGCACCGGCACGAGCTCGACGGGCCCGCGACGGTCGCCCGCACCACCGCGCTGCTCGAGGAGATCGTCGACGAGCAGCTGGTGTCCGACGTCCCGCTGTGCACGCTGCTCTCCGGCGGGCTGGACTCCAGCGCGATCACCGGGATCGCCGCCGAGCGCGGACGGGCACACGGCGAGGACGTGCGCAGCTTCGCCGTCGACTTCCTGGGCCACACCGAGAACTTCCGCGCCGACCGCCACAACACGAGCGCCGACGCGCCGTTCGTCGCCGACGCCGCGGCCCACATGCGCACCGACCACCGCGACGTGGTGCTCGACCCCAGCGCGCTCTCGGACCCCGCCGTGCGCCGGGCCGCGGTCCGTGCCCGCGACATGCCGGTGGGCATGGGGGACATGGACATGTCGCTCTACCTGCTCTTCTCCGCGGTCCGCGAGCGCTCGACGGTGGCGCTGTCCGGTGAGGGCGCCGACGAGCTGTTCGGCGGCTACTGGTGGTTCCACGACGACGCGATCACCGCGGCGCCGGCGTTCCCCTGGCTGCACGCCACGATGGGCCAGGCCCGCCAGGAACGCCCGTACGGCCCGCCGGACCTGGTCGCCGCCCTCGACATCCCCGGCTTCGCCGAGCAGACGTTCCACGACGCGGTCGCCGCGGCGCCCGTGCACCCCGACGACACCGAGGTCGACCGGCGCTGGCGCCAGCAGCCGCACCTGCACATGACCTACAACATGACGTCGCTGCTCGACCGCAAGGACCGGATGAGCATGGCGGTGGGGCTGGAGGTCCGCGTGCCGTTCTGCGACCACCGGCTCGCCCAGCTCGCCTACGACATCCCCCGCGCCCTGCACACGGCGGACGGCCGGGAGAAGAGCGTGCTGCGCGCCGCCGTCGGCCGCTACCTCCCGGCGTCGATCACGGCCCGCACCAAGAGCCCCTACCCGCGCAGCCAGGACCGGGGCTACGTCCTGAAGGTGCAGGACCAGGTGCGCGAGGCCCTCGACACCGGCGACCCCCGGCTCGGTGAGCTGATCCACCGCGGCTTGGCCGGATCGGTGGCGACGCGCCCGGCCGACGAGATCGACCCGGGCTCGCGGATGGCGATCGAGCGACTGCTCGACTTCCAGATCTGGCTGGACCAGCACGATCCGGTCCTCGACCTGGTCTGAGAGAAGACCTGGTGGAGCTGAGGGGACTCGAACCCCTGACCCTCACACTGCCAGTGTGATGCGCTACCAGCTGCGCCACAGCCCCAACGCGAAGCAACGTTACACGCCGGTGGCCGCTGTCCGAGGCGGGGGGTGCGGCCCCCGTACGTGAGCGAACTTCCGGGCGATAGCACCGGAGTTCGCTCGCGTACGGGGTCAGAAGTCCCGGCGCCCGTGCTCCTGCTCCAGGACCGCGTCGAGATCCTTCAGCCGATCCATCGTCGCGACGGCCCGGGCGGTCCGCTGGTTGCCGCGCAGGCGGTCCTGGTGACGGTGCACGAACTGCCAGTAGCCCGCGGTGAACGGGCACGCCTTCTCCCCCACCCGCACCTTGGGGTCGAAGGCGCAGTCGCCGCAGTGGTCGGACATCTTGTTGATGTAGGCCCCGCCCGAGGCGTACGGCTTCGTCGCGAGCTGCCCGCCGTCGGCGTGCTGGCTCATGCCGACGACGTTGGGCGGCATCACCCAGGCGAAGCCGTCGACGAACGACGTCGTGAACCACTCCGACAGCGCGCTCGGGCGGTACTCGCGCTGCAGCGCGTGGTTGCCGAGCACCATCAGGCGCGGGATGTGGTGCACCCAGCCGCGGTCGCGCACCCCGTTGAGGGTCTCCGACAGGCAGGCGGCCGTGACGCCGTCGCCGTCGAGCTCGGTCCACCACGACGGGAGCTTCGTGCGGTGGTCCATCTCGTTGCGCCGCGAGTAGCCCTTCCCGAAGTGCCAGTAGAGGTGCCAGATGTACTCGCGCCAGCCGAGGATCTGGCGCACGAAGCCCTCGACGGAGTTCAGCCGCGCCGTGCCGTCGTGGTACGCCTGCTCCGCGGCGTGCACCGCCTCGAGCGGGTGCAGCACGCCGAGGTTCTGCGGCACCGAGAGCAGCGAGTGCGCCATCCACGGGTCGCCGGCGAGGATCGCGTCCTCGTAGGGCCCGAACGGGTCGAGGCGGTGGTCGATGAACCGCCGCAGGGCCTTCCGCGCCTCGGTGGGCGTCACGGCGAACAGCCGCGGCCCGTCCTCGCCGACGGTCGGCAGGTCCATGTCGTCGAGGTCGCGGCGCACCTGCGCGTCGATCTCGTCCTCGGTCGGCCACCAGGGGTCCGGCACGCCCAGCGTCCCGGCGTCCTTGGGCGGCGACTCCCGGTTGTCGTGGTCGAGGTTCCACTTCCCGCCGACCGGCTGCTCGCCGTCCATCAGCACGTCGAAGCGGCGCCGCTGGTTGCGGTAGAAGGTCTCCATCGTGAACGAGTCGCTGTGTCCGGCCTTCGGCGCGGCAGCTCCCCTCTCGGCGTGCTCCCTCCGATGCTCCGTGCCGCCTCCGGCCCAGGCCTCGAACTCCGCTCGTGGGCGCGCGAACGTGGTCGGCGGCAGCACCGCGGCCACCAGCCCGTCCTTGCGCAGGCGGTCGACGAACTCGACGGCCGTGTGCGAGGTGGGCTGGTGCACGACGACCGGGCGGCCGACCTTCTCCAGCGCCTCGCGGTAGGTCTCGGTGCGGTGGTACGTGGCGCGGTCGCCCAGCTCGTCGGCGAGGTGGCGCATGCCGGAGAGCACGAGGTGCAGCTTCTGGCGGTGGTAGCGACGCCGGCGCAGCACGGCCGCGGACTCGACGAGCACGACCTCCCGCTCGGCGTGCTGGGGCAGCGCGTGCACCGCGGGCCCGAGCTGGTCGCCGAACACCCACAGCGGCGCGTCGGGCGCGGCGCCCGCCTCCTCCAGCGCGGCGTCCACGGCCTCGGTGTAGGTGTCCTCGACACCGGCGGGAACGCTGCTGCTCATGCGCGGCGGGTGCCCGCCTCCCCCACGGGCGAACCGCTGCCACGGCGCGCCCACGCGATCAGGGCGACGAGGGCGACGCCCGCGCTGAGCGCGAACGCGACCGGGAACGACGCGCTCTCGGCGAGGGCCCCCGCCGCGATCGGGCCGATGATCGCCCCGACGTCCGCGGCCATCTGGAAGCCCGACAGCGCCGGTCCCCCGCTGCGCCGGGAGCCGACGAGGTCGGCGACGGCCGCCCCCTGCGCGGGCTGGAGGAGCCCGGCGCCCGCCCCGGCGATCGCGGAGGCCACGAGCAGGATGACGAGACCCGCCGTGCCGCCGATCCCCGCGACGGCCAGCGAGGCCGTGCCGACGACGACGAGCGCGAGGCCCGCGATCACGACGGGCCGACGGCCGCGCCGGTCGGACAGGCCACTCGTGGCGAGCAGGACCAGGCCGTCGCCGACGGCGAAGACGGTGAGCGCGATGCCCGCCCAGATCGGCGGGCGGCCCAGCGCCACGGCGACGAACAGCGGCACCAGGGCGACGCGCACCCCCTGCACCGCCCACCCCGTGGCGAGGCTCGAGACCAGCGCGGACCGGTAGGTCGGCAGGCGCAGCGCGGCGCCGATCGTCAGCGGTGTCGTCCCCGGGTCCGGGGGCTGCACGCCCACCTGCCGGGAGCGCGCCAGCAGCGCCCCGACGACGAGCGTCGCGAGCACCAGCGCGAGCGCGTAGACCACGAACGGCGCGCGCAGGTCGACGGTCACGAGGGCGCCGCCGAACGCCGGGCCGGTGACCCCGCCGAGGAGGAACGCGCCGGTGAACAGCCCGCTCGCCTGGCCGCGGCGTCCCTCCGGGGCGAGTCGGAACATCAGCGAGAACGCGGAGACGGTGAACATCGTCGACCCGATCCCGCCGAGCCCGCGGAAGACCAGCAGCTGGGTGTAGCTCGTCGCGAGCGCGCAGGCGCCGGTGGACGCGGCGACCACGAGCAGCCCGGCGAGGTACATCGTGCGCTCGCCGGTGCGCGCGACGAGCCGCCCGCTCACGGGCGCGAACAGCAGCCGCATCACCGGCAGCGCGCTGACCACCGCCGACGCGGCCGTGACACCGACCCCGAAGCTGCGCGCGAACACCGGCAGCGCCGGCGCGACGATCCCGTAGCCCGCGGCGACGAGGAAGCTGCCCGCGAGCAGCGCCCAGACCTCCCACGGCATGGTCGCGGGGGCCGGCGCCTCACCCTCCGGGCCGCAGGAGGGGTCGCCGGACGCGTGGTCCCGCTGCGGTGCGGCACCCATGGGGGTTCGTCAGGCTCCTCGCGCTCGGGGTCCGGGGGCCACCTCGCAGTCTGCCCCTCCGCGAGGGTGCGCGCCGGTGCGGGTTCCGGGGACGGCGGGTCCGGGTGGAGCGAGGGACGCCCTGGCTGCGTCCTGCGCAGCGAAGGTGACCCTCGCTCCCTCGCGGCGCGCCCCGGTCTGCGGAGCGAGGGACGCCCTGACTGCGTCCCACGCAGCGAAGGTGACCCTCGCTCCCTCGGGAGCCGGCTCGACGCGCGCCGGAAGATCAGGGCGCGGCGAGCGTGGCGCCGTTGCGGGCGGCGCCGCGAGGCGTGGTGGTCGTCGTCGGCCCGGTGGTGGGGTCCGTGGTCGGGCCGGTCGTGGGCTGCGTGGGCGCCGTGGTCGGTGCGGTGGTGGGCACCGTGGGCGGGACGGTCGACGGCACGGGCGCGACGGTCGGGACCGGGCGCGTGGTGACGTCGCTCGTGATCGGGCTGCGGGTCGTGGTGTCGCGGACGGGGGTGTCGTCGCCCTCGTCGTCCGACGACGACGCGGTGTCGTCGGAGGACCCGGTCGAGCTCGACGACCCGGCGGGCGGGGCGACCGCCACCGGCGGACCGGCGGGACGCTCCGGGGTGGTGAGGCCGGAGACGCCGACCTCCTGGGGCGTGCCCGGCCCCTCGGTGGCCCAGAGCACGAACCCCGAGGCGGCCGCGAGCGCGATCGCGGCGCCGCCCAGGGCGGCGAACTGCACGCTGCGCCCGGCGCGGCGCGCCCGCCGCGACCGGCGACCGCCCCCGTCGCCGACCGCGGTGCCAGCGGTGCCAGCGGTCCCGGCAGTCCCGGCGGCGCCCGCCGTCCCCGCGGCCGGGGCGCCCGGCGCGGCGCGGGGCGCGGGGACGGGCGGCGACACGGGGACGGGCGGCGACACGGCCGGGCCGGCGGCGTCGGTCGTCACGGCGTCGGAGGCGGCCTCCGCGCCACCCCCGGGCACGACGAGCGGGACGATGCCGGTCTGGTCCTCGTCGACGTGGCGCAGCGCCTCCGCGACGTGGGCGAGCGACTCGGCGGCGGTGCGCGCCGCGACCCGGCCGGCCGCCATGTCAGCGAGCTCCTGGTCCAGCGCCGGCGCGCCGGGCACGCGGTGGTCGAGGAGCGTGAGCAGGGCGCGACCGAGGTCGGCCACGTCGTCGCCGGGGTGCGGCGGGCGGGCGTCCGGCACCGCGGGGTCGGTCGGCGGGACGGGGCGCAGGGCCGCGGTGAAGCCGGTGAGCCAGGCGTACGGCGCGCCCGGCGTGCCGCCCACCACGACGCTCGCGGGCCCGATCCCGCCGTGCACGACGCCGCGGGCGTGGGCGTGGGCGAGCGCGGAGGCGAGCTGGGCGCCGATCTCGGCCAGCGCGAGCGGCGACCAGCCGGCGCGGTCGGCCGCGGGGTCGAGCGGTCGCCCGGCGACGCTCTGGAGCACCAGCGTGCTCTCGGCGCCCTCGGCGAGCCCGTCGACGTCGAACACCTCGACGAGGTGGGCGTGGTGCAGCCCGGCGAGACGGCGGACCTGCTCGGTGCGCACCACGAGGTCCTCGCCCCGGACGGGCGGCAGGGTGACCATCGCGACCTCGCGGCCGAGGACCGCGTCCAGGCCACGGGTGGCGGCGTCGACGGCGCCCGGGGTCTCACTCTGCGTCCCCGGTCCTGGGCCGACCGTGGCGGCAGCGTCGCCCGTCGGGACGCCAGTGGCGGGGGTGTCCGGGGACGCCGCGTCGGGCTCCGTCGCCACGTCGCACCCCCTCACCTGGTCGTGCTCCACCGGACGAGTGAGCACGGGGGATCACGGTAGCGCCTGAAGTCACGCTCAGTCGACCGGCCTATCGGAGACAGCCGACCAGCCGAAAGGACGAGATCCATCCTCCGAAAGTCGAGGGGCCCGGGAGCTGCCGCTCCCGGGCCCCTGGCCCCACGTGGTGGAGGTGCCGGGAATCGAACCCGGGTCCTCCGATCAGCAATCAGGACTTCTCCGTGCGCAGTCCGCCTCGTCTCTCCTCGGATCCACCGGGCCTGCGGACGGGCCGGTGTGACGATCCCAGTCGCTGTGAGGTGTCCCGCCGGACCCCGCGACCGGGTCCGACGGTGGAGTCACCTAGCTGATGCCGGCGACCGGGCCGGTGACGAACCCGGGCCGACAGACTTCCCTACCCGCTACTCAGGCAGCGAGCTGGAAGTCGCGCTGAGAACTCTCGGCGCTTATTTCTTTGCGACGCATGGTTAACGAGATCATCGTCGCCTTCCTCGGCACGCTTCTCCTGATGAACCACTCGGAGTCGAAACCAGTCACCCCCTCGGTCCCGCGCGGTGCGGGCCCACGATCATAACGCCGACCGGCGCCCGGTTCATCCCACCGGGGTCGGGCCGCCGGAGAGCAGGCGGGCGGGAGTGTCGTGCAGCACCGAGCGCAGGAACGACGCGCCGAGCCGGTCGTCGGCCGCTGCCCAGCCTGCGATCGCCGCCAGCTGCTCCCAGTAGCCGTACGGGATGTTCGGGAAGTCGGTGCCCAGCACCACACGGTCGGCGACGTCGGCGAGCCGCGCGGGCCAGTCGCCGGGCACCGGGGCGAACTCCTCGGTGTAGGGCGTCCCGACCATCGTCGTGTCGAGGTGGACGTTCTCGAAGCGGTCGACCAGCTCCAGCGTCCGGTGGTACTCCGGCAGCCCCGCGTGGGCGATCACCGCCGTCAGCCGCGGGTGGCGCTCGAGCACCTCGGTGAACACGTCCATCCCCGTGTACGTGCCCTGCCGCGGCCCGTCGCCGCAGTGGACGACCGCGGGCACGCCGGCCTCCGCGATCAGCCCCCAGGCGCGGTCGAGCCGCGGGTCGCGGGGGTCGAAGTCGCCGACCTGGACGTGCACCTTCACCGCCCGCGCCCCGGCCTCGAGGGCCTGGCCGAGGTAGGTCGTCACCGACTCCTCGGGGTAGATCGTCGCGGTCGGCACCGCCTCGGGCACCTCGGCCGCCCACTCCAGGGCCCACGACGTCAGCCACTCGCCCATGCCGGGCTTGTGGGGGTACACCAGCGGCGCGAACGTCCGTACCCCGAACCCGCGGAGCAGGTCGATGCGGGTCTGCTCGGGCTCGCGGTAGTGGATCGGCCACGGCCGGCCGTAATGGTCCTCGGCCCGGTCGAAGAACGCCCAGACCTTCTGCAGCATCCGGTCGGGCAGGAAGTGCACGTGCAGGTCGACCAGTCCGTCGACCCCGGTCGACGCGACCCAGGCGGGGATGTCCGCGTCGTCGATCGGCGGCGACCCCAGCGGGTCCCGATTCATGAGGTCCGGCTCCCCCTATCGGCGTGCTCCTCCCATTGCTCCGCGTCCCGGCGCGGGCTCACCACCCCTTGATCCGCCGACCGACGATCCGCTCGGCCTCGCGCTTGGCGTCACGCTCGGCCATCGCCTCGCGCTTGTCGTGCTTCGCCTTGCCGCGGGCGAGCGCGAGCTCGACCTTGCACTTGCCGCCGCTGAAGTAGATCGAGAGCGGGACGAGGGTGTGCCCGGTCTCGCGCGTCTTGCCGACCAGGCGCGCGATCTCGGACTTGTGGAGCAGCAGCTTGCGCACGCGCCGCGGCTCGTGGTTGGTCCAGGAGCCGAAGTCGTACTCCTGGATGTGCAGGCCGCGCAGCCACACCTCGCCGTCGTTGACGGTGGCGAACGCGTCGTTCAGCGACACGTGCCCGGCGCGCAGGCTCTTGACCTCGGTGCCCTGCAGGGCGATCCCCGCCTCGTACACGTCGAGGATCTGGTAGTCGTACTTCGCCTTGCGGTTCGTCGCGACGACCTTGCGGCGCTCGTCCGGGCGGTTGCTGCTGGCCTTGTTCGGCAGTGTCTTGGCCACGACAACCTCCTCTACGTGCGGACGTACAACCTCAGGGTCACGTACCCCGTGGCCGTGGCGATCACCGCGCCGACCACCACCAGAACAGGACCAACGTAACCGAGCACGTCGGTCATCCCGATCGGCGGGATCGTGTTGGCGAGCAGGCGTCCCGACAGCAGCCGGTCGAGGAAGAACACCTTCCCGGCCACGAGCCCGCCCGTCGCGAGGACGGCCCCGACGACGCCGGTGACGATCGCCTCGATGAGGAACGGGACCTGCGTGTACCAGCGTGTGGCGCCGACGAGGCGCATGATCCCGACCTCGGTGCGCCGCGTGAACGCCGAGAGCTGGATGGTGTTCGAGATCAGCAGCAGCGCGGCGACGGCCTGCACCACCGCGAGCCCGAAGGTCACGTTGCGCACGCTGCCGAGGAACGAGAACAGGTCCGCGACCGTGCTGCGCTGGTCGACGACGTTGCGGACCCCGGGCTTCCCCGTGAACTGAGCGACGATCTCGGCGCCGCGCAGGGGGTCGTTCATCGTCACGCGCAGGGTCGCGGGCAGGCTCTGCGGGCGCACGAGCTGCAGGATCGACTGGCCCGCGTAGATGCGCTGGAAGCGCGCGAACGCCGCGTCCCGGCTCTCGTACTCCACCGACGCCACCAGCGGGTTCGCCTCGAGGTCGCGCCGCAGGTCGGTGCACACGGGCGTCGAGCAGTCCGGGTCGTCGGCGCTCGTCGGCTCGTCGAGCGCCACCTGTACGGCGATCAGCGAGTAGTAGAGGTCCTCGGTGCGGTCGATCGTGCGCACCGCGAGCAGGCCGGCCCCGAGCAGCCCCAGCGAGATCGCCGTCGTGATGATCATCGCGATCGTCATCGTCAGGTTGCGCCGCAGCCCGACGAGCGCCTCGCGCCAGACGAACAGCATCTAGCGGACCACTCCGTAGACGCCGCGGTCGTCGTCGCGGGCGAGCTTGCCCGACGACAGCTCGACGACCCGCCGGCGCATGCTGTCGACGATCTGGCGGTCGTGCGTGGCCATGAGCACCGTCGTCCCGGTGCGGTTGATCCGCTCGAGCAGCGTCATGATCCCCGTCGAGGTCTCCGGGTCCAGGTTGCCGGTGGGTTCGTCGGCCAGCAGCACCAGGGGCCGGTTGACGAACGCGCGCGCGATCGCGACCCGCTGGGCCTCGCCGCCCGAGAGCTCCGCGGGCATCCGGTCGGCCTTGCCGGCGAGGTTGACCATGTCGAGGACCTCGGGCACCACCGTGCGGATGGTGTGCCGCGGCTTGCCGATGACCTCCAGCGCGAAGGCGACGTTCTCGGCGACCGTCTTGTTCGCCAGCAGGCGGAAGTCCTGGAACACGCAGCCCATCCGCTGGCGCAGCCGCGGCACCCGGCGTCGGGCGAGCCGGCCCACGTTCCAGTTGGCGACCCACACGCTGCCGCCGGTGGGGAGGTCCTCGCGCAGGAGCAGGCGCAGCAGCGTCGACTTGCCCGAACCGGACGGGCCGATGAGGAAGACGAACTCGCCCCGCTCGACCTCCACGCTGACGTCGTCGAGGGCCGGCCGCGTGGAGGTCGGGTAGACCTTCGAGACGTTCTCCAGCCGGATCACGGTCCGTGATGCTACTGACGGCCCGTGATCTCCCCGGCCGGGGTCGGGGCGGTCAGGGTCGTCAGGCCGCGGACTCCGTCTGCTTGCGCCAGCGGATGCCGGCGTCCAGGAAGTCGTCGATGAACCCGTCGAGCACCTGGCTGGTCTGCGAGGTCTCGTGGTTGGTCCGCAGGTCCTTGACCATCTGGTACGGGTGCAGGACGTAGGACCGCATCTGGTTGCCCCAGCTGGAGCCGGAGTCCTTGAGCGAGTCGAGCAGGGCGCGCTCCTCGGCGCGGCGGCGCTCGAGCAGCTTCGCGGCGAGCACCGTCATGGCGGTCGCCTTGTTCTGCAGCTGGGAGCGCTCGTTCTGGCAGCTCACGACGATGCCGGTCGGCAGGTGGGTCAGGCGCACCGCCGAGTCGGTGGTGTTGACGCCCTGCCCGCCGGGACCGCTGGAGCGGTAGACGTCGACCCGCAGGTCCTTCTCGTCGATCTCCACGTGGTCGGTCGACTCGACGACCGGCGCCACCTCGACCCCGGCGAAGCTCGTCTGGCGCCGCCCCTGGTTGTCGAACGGCGAGATGCGCACGAGCCGGTGGGTGCCCTGCTCCACGCTCAGGGTGCCGTACGCGTAGGGCGCCGAGACCTTGAACGTCGCCGACTTGATGCCGGCCTCCTCCGCGTAGGAGGTGTCGTAGACCTCGGTCGGGTAGCCGTGACGCTCGGCCCAGCGCAGGTACATGCGCAGCAGCATCTCGGCGAAGTCCGCCGCGTCGACGCCGCCCGCCTCGGCCCGGACGGTGACCAGCGCGTCGCGCTCGTCGTACTCGCCCGAGAGCAGCGTGCGGACCTCGAACGACGCGACGTCGGCCTTCAGCGAGCCCCGCTCCTCGTCGGCCTCGCCGCGCAGCTCCGTGGCGTCGGAGCCCTCGGACTCGTCGGCCATCTCGTAGAGCGTGCCGAGATCGTCGAGCCGCGAGCGCAGCGACTCGGCGCGGCGCAGGTCGGCCTGCTTGTGCGTGAACGCGCTCGTGAGCTTCTGCGCGGTCTCGACGTCGTCCCAGAGGTCCGGCGCCGCGACCTGCTGCTCGAGCTCGGCCACCTCGCGCCGCAGACCCTCGAGGTCCATCGCCGCCTCGACGCTGTCGAGGGAGGCGGCGAGGTCCTTCAGCTCGGTCGCGGTCGCGTCGTCCACTCCCCCAGCGTAATCGCCCGGTGCGGCGGCACCGCCGACACGGGAGGCGCGAACCGAGAGCAGTGCTCTTGCGCTGGCGGGCCGGCGCATGCATCCTCAATTCGGAGAGCATTGCTCTCGCAACGGAGCACCGATCTCGGAGGAGACCGTCATGGAGGTCCTGATCACCGGCGCCACGGGCGCCACCGGCGCCGCGACCCTCGCCGCGCTGGGCACCGACGTCACGCCGCGCCTCATGATCCGCACGCCGGAGCAGGCGCGGCGGTTCCCCGGGCGGGCGACGGCCGTCGCCGACCTCGACGACACCGGCGCGGTGCGGGACGCCCTCGACGGCGTCGACGCCGCCTACCTCGTCACCTCGTCCTCCGAGCAGGCCGCCGAGCACCAGGTCCGGTTCGCCGACGCGGCCGTCGCCGCCGGCGTGCGGCGGCTGGTCGTGCTGTCCCAGTACGCCGCCGCCCCGGACTCCCCGGTGCGCTTCCTGCGCTGGCACGCCGCGGTCGAGGCCCACCTCGCCACGCTGCCGATCGAGCGCGTGGTGCTGCGGCCCAACCTGTTCTTCCAGGGGCTGCTGGCCTTCGCCGGCCCGATCGCGCACCGCGGGCGCTTCGGCGCCCCGATCGGCGGGGCGGCCGTGAGCGCCGTCGACGTCCGCGACATCGGTGCCGTCGCCGCCGCGGCGCTCGTCGAGCCCGGCCACGCCGAGGCGACGTACACGCTGACCGGGCCGCGCCCGGTGACCCACCCGGAGATCGCCGAGGCCCTGGCCGCCGCCACCGGCCGCCCCGTGGCCTTCGACGACGTCCCGCCGGCCGCCTTCGCCGCGGCACTCGCGGGCGCGCTGCCGCCGTGGCAGCTCGAGGGCCTGGTCGAGGACTACGCCCACTACGCCCGGGGCGAGGCCGCGACCGTCGACCCGGCCGTCGAGCGGATCACCGGCCGGCCGGCGACCGACGTGCTCGCCTTCGCCCGCGACCACGCCGCGGCGTTCACGGCCGCGGCGTAGGGGTCAGGTCTCGCCCAGCACGAACGCCTCGCGCTCGGCCGGCGTCCCCTCGCGCAGCGCGAGCACGGCGGCGAGGGTGATCAGGCAGACGACCACCATGTACACCGACACCGACAGCGAGGTGCCCGTCGCCCCGATGAGTGCCTGGGCGGCCAGCGGGGCGAAGCCGCCGCCGATGATCGCGCCGAGCGCGTAGGCGAACGAGGCGCCGCTGTAGCGCACGTCGGCGGGGAAGAGCTCGGCGTACGCGGCGGCCTGCGGGCCGTACGTGAGCCCGAGCCCGACGCCGAGCCCGGCCACGGCGAGCAGCATGAGCGGCAGCGACGCCGTGTCGAGCAGCAGGAAGAACGGGAAGCACCAGACGAGCAGGGCGATCGTCCCGATCAGGTAGACGCGCTTGCGGCCGACGCGGTCGGACCACGCGCCGCCCCACACGATCACGACACCCCACACGACAGCGCCCACGATCCCGACGGCGAGCATCGTCGTGCTGGAGAGCTTCAGCGTGCGGGTGCCGTACGAGGTGATGAAGGCGATGAGCAGGTAGCCGATCATGTTGTTGGCGATGAAGAGCCCGATCGCGATCAGCAGGGCGCGGGGCTGGTCGCGCAGCACCGTGAGCATCGGCGCCGAGCGGCGGGCCCGCTGCTCGCGCAGCCGGGTGAACACCGGGCTCTCGCTGACCCGGGCCCGGACGAACAGCCCCACCCCGACCAGCAGGATCGAGAGCAGGAACGGGACGCGCCAGCCCCAGGCGAGGAACTGCTCGCGACTCGTCGCCGACGACGCCACGAGGAAGACGACGTTGGCGAGGATCAGCCCGAGCGGCACCCCGATCTGCGGGTAGGTGCCGAAGAAGCCGCGGCGTCCGGGCGGCGCGTGCTCCACCGCCATGAGCGCGGCCCCGCCCCACTCGCCGCCCGCCGACAGGCCCTGCAGCAGGCGGAGCGCGAGCAGCAGGATCGGCGCCGCCACGCCGATGGACGCGTAGGTGGGCAGCAGGCCGACGCCGGTCGTCGACAGGCCCATGACCAGGAGGGTGGCGACGAGCATCTTCTTGCGCCCGACCCGGTCGCCGAGGTGGCCCGCGAGGATCCCGCCCACCGGGCGGGCGACGAAGCTGACGCCGATGGTCGCGAAGGACGCGAGCAGCGCGGTGCTCGGGTCGAGCGCGGTGAAGAACAGCTGGGAGAACACCAGCCCCGCCGCGGCGGCGTAGATGAAGAAGTCGTACCACTCGATGGTGGTGCCCACGAGGCTCGCGAGGGCGACCCGGCGCACCTCCGCCGGTGACGGCTCGGCGGTGCTGCCGGTGGTGCTCGACGGGCTCTGCGTCATCGCGGACTCCCTGCGGTGGTCGGTGCGCGGACCGTAGCCAGACGCACCGACCACCCGGAAGGGATCAACCGCCCGCGACGGGCTCGTAGCGGCTGAAGCGCCGGGTGAAGCTCGCCGTGCCCGACGTCAGCGCCCGCAGGTCCACCGGGTAGCGCAGCAGCGCCTGCTCGGGCACCTCCGCGCGCACCCGGGTCGAGCCGGGCTCGCCGGGCTCGGTGCCGACCACCCGGCCGTGCCGGGACGCGAGGTCCCCGAGCACCGCCCCGAGCTGGGCGTCCTCGACGGTCACCTCGACCTCGTAGAGCCGCTCCATGACGACGGTGCCCGCCGCGGCGACGGCCTCCTTGATCGCCATCGAGCCCGCGGTCTGGAACGCCTGGTCCGACGAGTCGACGCTGTGCGCCTTGCCGTCCACCAGCGTGACGCGCACGTCGACGACGGGCCGGCCGGGCGTGACGCCCGCGTCGAGCTGGGCGCGCACGCCCTTCTCGACCCCGGGGATGTAGGCCCGCGGGATCACCCCGCCGACGATCTTGTCGACGAACTCCACGCCGGAGCCCCGCGGCAGCGGCTCGATCTCGATGCGGCAGACGGCGAACTGCCCGTGCCCGCCGGACTGCTTGACGTGCCGCCCGAGCCCGGACGCGGGGCCCGCGACCGTCTCCCGGCCGGGCACCGCCACGTCCGTGACCTCGACCGTCGCCCCGGCCGCCCGGAGGCGGGCGAGCACGACGTCGGCGTGGGCCTCGCCGGTGCACCACAGCACGATCTGGTGGGTGTCCTCGTTGCGCTCGACGCGCAGCGTGGTCTCGGTGGCGGCCAGGCGCGCCAGCCCCCGGGCCATCGCGTCCTGGGCCGACCGGTCGGCCGCGGTGACGGCGACGGGCAGCAGCGCCTCGGGCAGCTCCCAGCCGTCGAGGCCCACGGGGTCCTCGGCGCCGCACAGGGTGTCGCCGGTGCCGGCCGCCCCGAGGCGGGTCAGGGCGCACACGTCGCCCGCGACGCACCACGGCACCTCGCGCAGGGTCGCCCCCAGCGGGGCGTACACGCGGGAGACGCGGATGGTCTCGCGGGACGCGCCGGTGGCCGCTTCCGCCTCGCCCGTCGGGTCCGTCCCGTCGCGCGGCGCGGGGACGCGCAGCGGGTCGCCGCACACGGTCAGCGTGCTGTCCGGCCGCAACCGCCCCGAGAACACGCGCACCAGCGAGACGCGGCTGCCCTGGGCGTCGGTGCCGGTGTGCAGCACCTCGGCCACGACGGGCCCGTCCGGGTCCGGCAGCACCGGGTCGTGGCCGGCACCGTCCGGGCCGTGGGCGGGCAGCGGCCGGTGCGCCGTGGGGGGCGGGACCGCGTCGACGACGAGGTCGAGCAGCGTGTCCAGCCCGGCGCCGGCCGGCGCGCTCACGCCGGCCACGGGGACGAGGGAGCGCCGCGCGACGGCGGTCGCGAGGTCGTCGCGCAGCGCGGCGAGCGACACCGGCTCCCCGGAGATCCAGTTCTCGAGCAGCGCCTCGTCCTCGCTCTGCTCGATGAGCGCCTCGACGAGCTCGCGCCGCAGGCCGGACGGATCGAGCTCGTCGTCGTCCTCGGCCGTCGGGTCGGGCCCGTCGGGGTCGAGCAGCGGGCGGACCCCGGTCACGGAGCCGTCGGCACCCCGCTCGGTGCGTGTCACCGGGACGAGGACCTCCCCCGACCCGGCGGCGACCTCGCGGCACGTGGCCAGCGCGGCGGCCTCGTCGGCGCGCGCGTGGTCGAGGCGGGAGAGCACCAGCATCGCGGGCAGCCCCGCGCGCCGGCACTCGGCGAGCAGCGCCGAGGTCGGCGCGGCCACGCCGTCCGCGGCGTCGGCGGTGCCGACGACGAAGAGCACCGCGTCCGCGGCGCGCAGGCCCGCGCGGACCTCGCCCAGGAAGTCGGGGCACCCCGGGGTGTCGACGAGGTTCACCTTGATGTCGCGGTGGGTCAACGACGCCACCGACGGGGCGACCGAACGCTGCTGGCGGCGGGCGTCCGGGTTGTGGTCGGTGACCGTGGTCCCCGCGGTCACCGAGCCCGCGCGCGGGATCGTGCCCGTCGCCGCGAGCAGCTCCTCGATCAGCGTCGTCTTGCCCGAGGCCATCGGCCCGACGATCGCGACCGAGCGCAGGGCGGCCGGGTCGTCGGGCGCGGGATCGCCCCCCGAACCCCCCGATCGCCCGTTGCGTGCTCTCCGGGCGCCGTCGCCCGCCTTCGTTCCGCTCATCTGGACCACCCCGGCTGCGGCTCGGTGTCGGCGCGCCATCGCGCCGACACCGTCAGTTCACCGGAGTGACCGAGATCACGACAAGGGCTGGTCCATGGTCAGCACCGCGAGTCGCTCGCGGTGCTCGGCCGCCGAGCCGAACAGCGGCGCCCGGCGGCGGGCACGCTTGTAGAAGAAGTGCGCCTCGTGCTCCCAGGTGAAGCCGATGCCGCCGAAGAACTGGATCATCGCGCCGGTCGCGTCCCACGCGGCGCCCGCGGCCTTCGCCTTGGCCACGGCCACCGCGACGTCGGCGCCGGGGTCGCCCGGCTCGCTCGTGTCCAGGGCGTGCGCGGCGAAGAGCACCGCGTGCTCGGCCATCGTCACCCCGACGTGCAGGTCGGCCATCGTGTGCTTGATCGCCTGGAACGACCCGACGGGGACGCCGAACTGCTTGCGGTCGCGGTCGTAGTCGATGGTGCGGGTCAGCGCCTCGCGCGCGACGCCCACGAGGTCGGCCGCGGTGAGCACCGCGCCGCGGGCCATCAGGGCGCCGACGGCCGCCGCGCCGGACAGCGTGCCGCCGGTGAGGGCTTCGGCCGGGGTGTCGGCGAGCTCGACGGCACCGACCCGGGCCGTGCCGTCGTAGGTGCGCTGGTCGCGGACCGCCAGGCCCTCGGCGCCGGCCTCGACGAGGTAGAGCCCGGGGACACCCTGGGCGTCGGTCGCCGCGACGACGACCAGCCCGGCGACCGCGGGGTAGTCGACCGGCGAGGCCGTGCCCGAGAGGCGCTCACCGGACGCGTCGACGGTGATCCCCCGGCCGTCCCACGACCCGGCCTCGCCGCGCAGCGCGACGGTGCCGACGGTCTCGCCGGCGGCCAGCCCGGGCAGCCAGGCGGCCTGCTGCTCCGGCGAGCCGGCCAGCCGCAGGGCCTCGGCGGCGAGCACGGACGTGGTCCACGGGCCGGGCGCCACGGCACGCCCGAGCTCGCGGGCGATCACCTGGGCGTCGAGCAGCCCCAGGCCCAGCCCGTCGTGCTCCTCGGGCACGAGGACGGCGAGGGCGCCCTGGTCGGCGAGGCCCTTCCACAGCGTCACCGGGTGCCCGTCGCCGTCGGGGTCCTCGACCACCGCCCGCACGGCGTCGAGGTCGAAGCGGTCGGCGACGAAGTCGCGGACCGTCTCCGCGAACGCCTGCTGTTCGTCGGTCAGCGCGAAGAACACTTCTCGGGGCTCCTCTGCGGTGTCTACCGCGGCAGGCCGAGCACGCGCTCGGCGACGATGTTGCGCTGGACCTGGGACGAGCCGCCCCAGATGGTCACCGACCGCGACCACATGGCCTGCGCCTGGTACGGCGTGAGGTCGACGTCGGGCCGGGGCGCGGCGAGCGAGGCCTCCGGGCCGAGGACGTCGTCGAACGCCTCCCAGAGGTCCTGGAAGGTCTCCGACCACTGCAGCTTCGTCATCGACGACTCGGAGCCGAGGTCACGGCCCTGCTCGACCTGGGTGAGGATGTGCATCGCGTGGTAGCGCAGGCACTCCAGCTCGACCAGGCACGCGGTCAGCTTCTGGCGGGCCACCGGGTCGTCCGAGCGCCCGAAGTGCTTGGCCTGCTCGACGATCTCGTCGTACTGGCGGCGGAACTCGGTGTACTGGCCGACGCCGGACGCGCCGCGCTCGAAGGAGAGCAGCAGCATCGCGGTGCGCCAGCCCTGCCCGATCTCGCCGAGACAGTCCTTCGCGGGGACACGGGCGTCGGTGAAGAACACCTCGCCGAACTCGCTGGCCCCGCTCATCTGTTTGAGCGGGCGGGCCTCGACGCCCGGCTGGTCCATGTCGATCAGCATCATCGACAGGCCCTTGTGCCGCTCGGAGCCCGGCTCGGTGCGCACGATCGTGAAGATCTTGTCGCCGTGCACGGCGTTGGTGGTCCAGATCTTCTGGCCGTTGACGACGTAGTCGTCGCCGTCGCGCACGCCGCGGGTGGACACCGCCGCGAGGTCGGAGCCGGCGCCGGGCTCGGAGAAGCCCTGGCACCAGATCACCTCGTTGCGCAGCATCGGCCCGATGATCTCGGCCTTCTGCTCGGGCGTGCCGATCGCCATGATCGTCGGGGCGAGGAACGTCAGCCCCAGCACGTTGACCGTCTGCGGGGCGCGGGCCCGGACCATCTCCTCGTCGTAGATGGCCTTCATGCCCGGCGTGCCGCCACGGCCGCCGTACTCGGTCGGCCACTCGATGCCGGAGAAGCCCGCGGCCGTCTTGGACGCCTCCCAGTCGCGGCGCAGCCGGAACGACTCGGCGTCGTCGAGGGAGCGCCAGAAGCCCGGCTGCGTCCACTCCTGCGGGATGTTGGCCGCGAGCCAGGTCCGCAGCTCGGTGCGGAACTGCTCCTCCTCGGCGGTGTAGCTCAGGTCCACGGGCGCCACTCTGGCAGAAGCCCCCGCGACTCCGCAGGGCCGGACTACCGGTCGGTAATCACGTCAGGGCCGGCAGCGCACGAGGCCCCGGTCGGACTTCAGCGTCAGGATGCGCCGCGCGCTCTCCTCGAGCCGCCCGGCGAAGGCCGGGTCGCGGTCGGCCTCGGCGGTCAGCGCGTCGACCATCGGCGCGACGTCGGACGGCTTGATGGTGAGCACCTGGTCACCGCCGGCCTCGACGAACCGCACCGCCCGCTGCCCGACCGGCACGTCGCTCACCGCGGCCGCCGCCCCGACGTCGTCGGTGGTCACGACGCCCCGGAAGCCCAGGCGGCCCCGCAGGAGGTCGGTGATCACCGCCCGGGAGAACAGCGCCCGGTTGTCGGGGTCGATCCGCGCGTAGATCGCCGAGGACATCATCACCGCGGGCGCGCCCGCCGCGATCCCGGCGCGGAACGAGGCCAGCGCGGGGTCGTCGACGGTCGTGGCGCGGTCGGTGGCGCCGGCGAAGTCGGTGTTCTCGCGGACCTTGCCCAGGCCCGGGAAGTGCTTGAGCGTCGTCCCGACGCCGCCCTCGCCCATCCCGCCGACGAAGGCCGACACCGCGTCGCCGACCCGCGCGGGGTCGGTGCCGAAGCCCCGGCCGAGCGCCCCGACCGGCTCGTTGGCCTGGCCGAGGTCCGGGTCGACGACGTCCGCGACCGGCGCGAGATCGAGGGTGACGCCGGCCGAGGCCATCTCGCGGGCCCAGTCGCGGGCGTCGGTGCGCAGCCCGCCGACGTCGCGTCCCTGGGTGACGGCCGGCGGGATGCGGCTGAAGCCCTCGCCCGCGAGGTCCTGGACGCGGCCGCCCTCCTGGTCGACGGCGATGGTGACCGGGATGCGCGCGGTCTGCTGGATCTCCCGCACGGTCGCGGTCACCTGGGTCGCCGAGGCCTCGCCACCGGCGGCGTCGGTGAGGATCACCCCGCCCGCGCCCTCGGCCAGCGCCGTCCGCCCGGCCGCGGTGAGCCCGTCCGCCGGCACCCCGGCCATGATCAGCTGGGCGGCGCGTCCCCGGGCGTCGAACCCGGCCACCACCCGGTCCACGCACGCCGCGGCGGGGTCGGCCGGCGGCTGCCCGGGCGGGGTCGCGGAGCGGGCGCTCGGGCCCCCGGCGTCGGCCGGGCCGGTGGTCGGGGCCGGCGCCGGCGGCGGCGGCTGCTGCCCGCAGGCACCGAGGGCGGCGACGGCGACGAGGACGGCGACGGCGAGGAGAGCGCGGCGGGCGGCGGGCATCGGGGCGTGATTGTGCCGGAGGGGCGAGGATGGTCCGCGATGACCGCCACCCGCCAGACCCGCACGCTGCACGGCGCCCGGATGTCCTACGTCGAGGCGTGCCCCGACACGACGGCGGGGGACGGCGATCCCGAGGTCGTCGTCCTCGTCCACGGCATCGCGGGCAGCGCCGAGACCTGGGACCCCGTGCTGCGGTCCTACGAGCGCACCGGCTGCGACCGGTTGCTCCTGGCTCCCGAGCTGCTCGGGCACGGCGAGTCGGCCGGCATGGGCGGCGACTTCTCGCTCGGCGCCTACGCCAACGGGCTGCGCGACCTGCTCTCCGTGCTGGGGCACCGCCGGGTCACCGTGGTCGGGCACTCGCTCGGCGGCGGCGTCGCGATGCAGTTCGCGTACCAGTTCCCCGAGATGTGCACCCGGCTCGTGCTCGTCTCCTCGGGCGGGCTCGGCCGCGGGGTGAGCCCGCTGCTGCGGGCGGCGTCGCTGCCGGGCGCGGAGTGGGTGCTCCCGGCGCTCGCCTCCGCCGGGCTGCTCGGCCTCGGAGCGGGTGCGCTGCGCCTCGCCGCCGCCCTGCCGTCCTTCGGCGACGAGGCCGTGTCGCTGCGCGAGACCGCGCGCCACGCGGCGTCGCTGACCGAGCGGGCGCACCTGGACGCGTTCGTCGACACCGTCCGCGCCGTCATCGGCCCGCGCGGGCAGCGGGTCAGCGGCACCGAGCGGCTCTACCTCACCGAGGGCCTGCCGACCATGATCGTCTGGGGTGAGCGCGACCCGGTCATCCCCGTGGGCCACGCCCACCGGGCCGCCACGCTCGTCCCCCACGCCCGTCTCGAGCTCTTCGGCGGCGCGGGGCACTTCCCGCACTGCGACGAGCCGGAGCGGTTCGCCGCGCTGCTCACGGACTTCTGCGACACCTCCGCGCCCGCCGAGCTGGACGTGGGGTCCATCGGCCCCCGGGTCGCGTCACGGGGCTGAGGGCTCGGCGCTGAGGGCTCGGGGCTGAGGGCTATGGCCTGTCGGCGCGCGGGTGCCGGCACTGGTAGGCCAGCGCCGGCGGCAGGTTGCGCCACACCGTCGGGGTGACGGTCACCTCGGCGAACTCCTGCTCCAGCACGGCGCGGAAGCGGCGCTGGGTGGGGAAGCGCGTGACGTGGCTGTAGGCGAACGTCGTGAACGGCGCACCCGGGGCGAGCACCCGGGTGACCTGCTCGATGATGCCGCGCTGCGCCGACTCTGGGAACAACGTCCACGGCAGCCCGCTGATGGCGGCGTCGACGCGGTCGACCCCGACGTCCGCGAGCAGCTTCTGCAGGTCAGCCGCGTCACCCTGGAGGACCTCGAGCCACGGGCGGGTGCGCCGCAGGTGCTCGACCATGCCGGGGTCGATCTCGACGGCGAGGTGCCGCGCGCCCTCGGGCAGGCGCCGGCGCAGGGCCGCGCTGACCACGCCGGTGCCGGGGCCGAGCTCGACGACCACCGGGTGGCCCTCGGCGGGCGCCACCGAGGCCAGGAGGTCGGACAGGGCCCTCCCGCTGGGGGCCACCGCTCCGATGACGGCCGGGGCACGCACGGCCGAGGTCACGAAGGTCATGAAGTCGCGGACGGGACTCACGATGGACACAGTGGCAGCTCCACGGGGCCGACGCCCACCCGGGAGCCCGGGGTGCGCAGAGCGCCACACCCTCCCGGGGGCGGCGCGCCTGCGCCGACGCGGAACGGGGCGGCTCAGCCGACCCGGAACGGCGACTCGATGAGGCCGTCGACGACCCGCATGAGGATGAACGTCACGAGCAGCAGGATCATGATCGACAGGTCGAGGCTGATGTTGCCGATCCGGACCGCCGGGATGAGCCGCCGCAGCAGCTTGACCGGCGGGTCGGTGACCATGAACAGCACCTCGAGCCCGGCGGCCGTGGCCCCGGCGGGCCGCCAGTCCCTGGCGAAGCTGCGCACGATCTCCACGACGAGCCGGCCGACCACGAAGAGCCACAACAGGAAGAGCGCGTAGTACACCACGAGCCACACCGCGTCCATGCGCTCCAGAGTGCCTCATCCGCCGGCGGGACCGGCACGCAGGGACCGGGCAGGACGGGACGCGGCGGGACGGTCCGGGCACGTCACACGGGTCTCGGCGCCGCGGTGGGTGCGTCGGCTCCCGCCCGGACCCCGGATTGGCTACGGTCGGCGGTCGCTGCCGGGAATCGCCGAAGGAGGAGACGTGGTCGTCCTGGTGCCCGTCGACGAACGGCTGACGGGCCCCGGTTCCCCCGGGCTGGCCGCGGTCCGCACCCTGGGTGTCGAACCGCTGGTCGACGCCGTCCTGCGGTCCGAGGCCGAGACGCCGGCCTGCCCGGGGCCGGCGACGACCCCGAAGCAGCCCCGGACGTTCTTCGCGGTCGACCCGCGCGACCACCAGGTCGTCGGCACCTGCGGGTTCCAAGGGCCCGTCCGCGCCGGCCGGGTGGAGATCGCGTTCTGGACGTTCCCGCCGTTCGAGGGCCGCGGCTGGGCGACGGCCATGACCCGCGCGCTCGTGGCGAAGGCGTTCGCGGACCCCGACGTGCAGACCGTGGTGGCCCACACCCTGCCCGAACGCGCCCCGGCAGCGAGCGTGCTGACGGCGACGGGCCTCGTGCGCGTGCAGTCGCGGCGACGCGACGAGTCCGGGAAACGGGGGCGGGTGTGGCGCTGGGAGGCCCATCGCCCGAGCCGTCCGACCGTCCCGGTGGGGTGAGCAGGTGATCCTGCACCTCTGCACGGCCGCCCAGCTGGAGGCCGCCCGCGCCGACGGGGCGCGCCGGCCGCCGTCGCTCGACGAGGTCGGGTTCGTGCACTGCTCGGATCCGGGCACGGTGCACCTGCCCGCGGGGTACCTCTTCCCCGGGCGCACCGACGTCGTCGTGCTCGCCGTCGACACCGACCGCCTCGCCGCGCTCGGGGTGGCGGTGCGCTGGGAGCCCGGTGTCGGCCCGCAGGGCGGCGAGGACCCGCGGGGGCCGTGGTTCCCCCACGTCTACGGCCCGCTGCCCCTGGACGCCGTCGTGGCCGTGCACCCGCTGGTGCCGCAGCCGGACGGGACGTTCCGACCGCCGCCGGAGATCGCGGGCTGACGGTTCTCTCCCCCACACGACGACGGCCCCCGGGACCGTGGTCCCGGGGGCCGTCTCGCGCGTAGCGGGGACAGGATTCGAACCTGTGACCTCTGGGTTATGAGCCCAGCGAGCTACCGAGCTGCTCCACCCCGCGTCGGGTGGCCCGTCGCCCTGGGCCGGGGGATCCCGACGGCCGGATCACTCCGGCGCCGGTGTCGTAGCGGGGACAGGATTCGAACCTGTGACCTCTGGGTTATGAGCCCAGCGAGCTACCGAGCTGCTCCACCCCGCGCTGCGTTGTGTCCGTAACTCTACAACTCGGCCCGCGGGGGTCCGGGACGGGGGGTGGGTCGCGGTGGCTCGCCACCCCCCGTCGAGCCCGATGGTCGAGCTCCGGCTCCGCTTCGTCTCCCTGCCGGTCAGTTGCCCGTCCCGGCCGCCGCCCCCGCGGGCGTCGTCGGCGTCGACGGCGCGGCGCCCGTCGCCGAGCGGAACTGCGCGATGGCGGCGTCGAGCGCGGCCTCGGCGTCCCCGATCCCCCGGAAGTCCCGGGCCGCCTGCGCCGTCCCGAGCCGGTCGAGCGCGTCGTTCATCGCCGTGATGGCCTCGGTGAGCTGCGGGCTCAGCGTCTGCCCCGGCGTCCCGGCCGGCAGCGGACCGCCGCCGGTGTTCGCCCCCGGCTGGGGCGTCGGCGACTGCTGGGCCGTGCCCAGCCCCGGCACGGTGAGCCCCGGCGGCAGCGGGACGCCCTGGAACGCGGCCTGCAGCGCGCCCTGCAGCGTGGGCGCGTAGCCGATGTCGCCGTTGTTGAAGCGGGCGATCACGCCGAACAGCTGCGGGAACGAGGTCTGCGCGTTCCGCTCGACGTAGATCGGCTCCACGTAGAGCAGACCGCCCGCCACGGGCAGCGTGAGCAGGTTGCCGTACTGCACCTGGACCGGCGTGCCGGACTGCCGCAGCGTGAACAGCCCGCCGTTGACCGACTGGCTGGTCAGCAGCTCGGCCTGGACCTGCTGCGGACCCTGCGGCCCGCGTTGGTCGCCGGTGAGCTGTGCCGGGAGCTCGAGCACGGTCATCTGGCCGTAGTTCTCCGGCTCCGAGCTCACCGACAGGTACGCCGAGAGGTTCGGCCGCGACAGCGCCAGCAGCGTGCTCGTCATCTGGAACTGCGTGTCCGGCGGCGCGCCCGGACGCGGGTCCCCGGCGAGCAGGTAGTACGGCGGGATCGCCGCGTTGGCCTCGCGGGTCGGGTCCTCCGGGACGGTCCAGAAGTTCTGGGTGGAGAAGAAGTCCCGCGGGTTCTCGACGTGGTAGCGCGTCAGCAGGTCGCGCTGGACCTTGAAGATGTCCTCCGGGTAGCGGAAGTGCGACCGCAGGCTCGGCGGGATGTCCGCCGACGGCTGCACGACGCCCGGGAAGACGCCCATCCAGGTCTTCAGCACGGGGTCCTGCTCGTCGACCGCGTACAGCTTCACCTCGCCGCTGTAGGCGTCGACGGTCGCCTTGACCGAGTTGCGCATGTAGCCCACCGAGCCGGCCGCGGAGGCGGGCCGCAGCGAGTCGTCGGTGGCCTGCCCGAGGTCGACCTGCTGCGCGTAGGGGTAGCGCGGCAGGGTCGTGTAGCCGTCGACGATCCACTGCAGGCGGCCGTCGACGACCGCGGGGTACGGGTCGACGTCGGTGCGCAGCCAGGGCGCGACCTTCTCGACGCGGTCGACCGGCGTGCGGTTGTACATGATCCGCGAGTCGGAGCCGATCGAGCCGTTGAACAGGATGTTCCGCTCGCCGTAGGCAGCGGCGAAGACCAGACGGGACGCCCAGTTGCCCAGCGACACGCCGCCGGGGCCGTTGTAGGCCGACGCCGGGCGCCCGGGCCCGTCGTACTCGCCCGGGGTCGAGCCCGGGTTGCCGCCGACGATCGCGTAGTCGTCGGCCCCGCCGAGGAACTCGCCGTAGTAGATGCGCGCGCCGTCGGGGCTCAGGTTGAACGGACCGGGGTTGCTCGAGTCGCTGACCTCGAACGCCGGCAGACCCCCCTGGCTGGCCTCGGCGTTGCTGGGCACGTTGACGCGGTCGGCCGGGGCCGACACGAGGCCCTGGCCGTGGGTGTAGACGAGGTGGCGGTTGATCCAGTCCTGCTGGTTGCCGATCAGAGCGTCCGGGTTGATCTCGCGGGCCGCGAGCACGAAGTCCTGGCGCTGGTTGTTGACCGTGTAGCGGTCGATGTCGAGCAGCGGCGAGAACGAGTAGAAGTTCGTCAGCTGCTGCTGGACGGCGAAGGTGCGGTTGAGCCGCGACGGGTCCTGGATGCGGATGTTGTTCAGCGTCGCCTGGCTGTTGGCCACGTCCTGAGGCGGCACCGCGGCGTTGCCCGCCGCCGTGGCGACCTGCGGGGCGTAGGGCACCGTCGTGACGTTGCCGAGGTTGAACGCCTGCCGGGTCGCGTCGATGTTGCGCGAGATCGACTCGGCCTCGCGGTCGATCGCGTTCGGCCGCACCGAGAACTGCTCGAGCACCGCGGGCCACGCCGCCCCGACCAGCACGCTGGAGAGCACGAGCAGGGCGAGCGCGATCGCCGGGATCTGCAGGTTGCGCAGCACCACGGCCGAGAAGAACGCCGCGGCGCAGATCACCGCGATGATCAGCAGGATGAGCTTGGCCGGCATCGCCGCGTTGAGGTCGGTGTAGGTGGCGCCGAAGAAGTTGGCGCCGCCCTCGGCGGCCTTGCGGTCGGAGAAGAGCAGTTCGTAGCGGTCGAAGAAGTAGGCGACGGCCTTGAACAGCACGAACGTCCCGGCCAGCACGGCGAGATGGGCGCGCGCCGCGGGCGCGACGGCGCCGCTGCGCCCTGCCAGCCGGATGCCACCGAAGAGGTAGTGGGCGACGAGCGCGGCCACGAAGCTCACCGCGGTCGCGACGAACAGCCAGCTCAGCAGCCACCGGTAGAAGGGCAGCTGGAACACGTAGAACGAGATGTCGTGGCCGAAGACGGGGTCCTGCACGCCGAAGGGCACCGAGTGCAGGAACGTCTGGACGGTCTGCCAGTCGGCCTGCGCGGAGAGCCCGGCGATGAGCGCGACCACCGCCGGGATGCCGATCGCGAACCAGCGTGGCCGCGCGAGCACGACCGTGCGGTAGCGGGCGACGGGGTCCTCGGCCGTCGTGCCGGCCACGGGCACGAACACCGGGCGCACCCGGTAGGCGATGACGAGGTTGAGCGCGAGCAGCCCGCCCATGAGCACCGCGGCGACGACGAACTGCAGCACCCGGGTCCACAGGATCGTCGTGAAGACGCCCCGGAAGCCGACCTCGCCGAACCAGGCCCAGTCGACGTAGACGTCGACCAGCCGCGCCCCGCCGAGCAGCACCACGAGCGCCACCGCGCCGACGATCAGCAGCGTCTTCGTCCGTCGCGACAGCTGGGGGGTCGCCGTCGGGGGCCGGTTGGCCACGGGGTCACACTCCAGGACTTGCCAGATCGGGGGCCGGACACGGGTGCCCGGGGCACGCGTGCGACCGCCACTCTACGAACACGGTGTGGGGTCGCCGTGGTCCGCATGTCCGGATCCGCTGACGCCCTGCTCCGGCAGGGGGTCACGGCGCGGCGGGTGCGTCGGCACGGCGGTCAGCAGGGCGTGGGCGTGCGCCCGTCGTGGACCGCCTGCAGTGCGGCGATGCCCTCGGCGAGGGTGCCGACACGGGCGAGCTGGAGGCCGTCCGGCGCGTCGCCCTTGGCCTCGGCGCAGTTGCCGGCGGGCACGAGGAACACCTGCGCTCCGTCGTGACGCGCGGCGTCCATCTTGAAGCGGATGCCGCCGATGTCCCCCACACGGCCGGTGGCGTCGATGGTGCCGGTGCCCGCGACGACGTGCCCGCCGGTGAGGTCGCCGGGCGTCAGCTTGTCGACGATCGCCGACGCGAAGACCAGGCCCGCGGACGGGCCGCCGATGTCGCCGAGGCTGATCCGCACGTCCACCGGCGAGTCGACGATGTTGGTCGGCGTGACGCCGAGGAACCCGCGCGGATCGCCGTCGGGCCGCGGCGCGGCGACGATCGTGACGTCGGTCGGCGGGCCCGGGGCGCCGAGCGGGCCGCGCTCGACGGTCACCGTCACGGTCTGCCCGGGCCGGGTGGGCGCGAGCGCGTCGACGACCTCCTGCGGCGTGGTGACCGGGCGGCCGTTGACCGCGACGATCCGGTCGCCCGGGGCGAGGCGCCCCGCCGACGGCGAGTCGTCGAGCACCGAGCCGACCTGCACGGCGGTCGGGTAGCCGAGGTAGCGCAGCGCCGCGGCCTCCGCGTCGGTCTCCGACTGGGCGAACTGCCGGGTGTTCTCCTGGTCGACCTGCTCGCTCGAGCGCCCCGGCGGGTAGACGGACTCGCGCGGGAGCACCTGCTGGTTCCCCGACGCCCACATCGCCATCGCGCCGAACAGCGTCACCTGGGTGGTCACCGCCACCGTGGTCATCCGCAGCTGGCCCGTCGTCGGGAACACGGGCGCGGGTCCGCTGATGTCCACGACGGTGCGCCCGTCCTGGCCGGTGCCGAGCACGTCGAACGTCGGGCCGTCGCCGAGCGCCACGAACGGCACCCGCACCGTGGCGCCCAGGAGACCGAGGACGCCGGCGAGCACGAGTCCGAGCGCCAGCGTCGCGCGCAACCGGGTCACGGCCGGACAGGGTAGTGATCGCCCGTGTGCCCGCCGTGCGGGGCGGGTTCCTGGGAGGAGTCCGGGTGTTCGCCGTGAGCATGCCGCCCGCGGCGCTCGGCGGCCCCGATCAGCGCAGCGGCCGCGTACCGTCGGGACCATGAGTGACCTGCCCTTCGGCTTCGGGCCGTCCGACCCCGACGACGAGTCCGGCCGCTCCGGGTCCGGCGGCACCGGCGGCCAGGGCGGCAACTTCGGCTTCGGCCTGCCCGGCATGGGGGGCATGCCGGGCGGCGCCGGGGGCGCGGGCGGCTTCGACATGGGCCAGCTCGGGCAGATGCTCACGCAGCTCGGGCAGATGCTGTCGCAGTCGTCCGGGCCCGGCGCCGAGGGCCCGGTGAACTACAAGCTGGCCTCGCAGATGGCGCACCAGCAGCTCCCGGCGACCGGACGCACGGCGCCGACGAGCGAGCAGCAGCGGGCGGCCGAGGAGTCGGTGCGCCTCGCCGAGCTGTGGCTCGAGGACGCCACGACGCTGCCCTCGGGGGCCTCGCAGGTCGCCGTGTGGTCGCCCGCGCAGTGGATCGACACGACGATGCCGACCTGGCAGCGCCTGTGCGACCCCGTGGCCCAGCGGGTCGCCGGCGCCTGGGTCGAGGGCCTGCCCGACGAGGCCCGCCAGATGGCCGGGCCCATGCTCGGCATGATCTCCCAGGTCGGCGGCATGGCGTTCGGCTCGCAGCTCGGGCAGGGCCTGTCGCAGCTGGCGCAGGAGGTCCTCACGTCCTCCGACGTCGGGCTCCCGCTCGGCCCCGAGGGCACCGCGGCGCTCCTGCCGGGCGCCATCGCCACGTTCACCGAGGGCCTCGACCGCCCGGCCGGCGAGGTGCTCGTCTTCCTCGCCGCCCGCGAGGCCGCCTACCAGCGGCTGTTCGGGCACGTCCCCTGGCTGCGGCAGCGCCTGCTCGCCACCGTCGAGGAGTTCGCCCACGGCATCCAGGTCGACACCTCCCGGATGGAGGAGCTCGCCCGCGAGGTCGACCCGACCAACCCGGCGTCCCTGCAGGAGCTCATGAGCTCCGGGATGTTCGAGCCGCAGACCACCGACTCGCAGAAGGCCGCGCTCCGCCGGCTCGAGACCCTGCTCGCGCTCGTCGAGGGCTGGGTCGACGTCGTCGTCACCGACGCGGTGGGCGACCGCCTGCCCGGCGCGCAGGCCCTCGGCGAGACGCTGCGCCGACGCCGCGCGTCCGGCGGGCCCGCGGAGCAGACCTTCGCCACGCTCGTCGGGCTCGAGCTGCGGCCGCGACGCCTGCGCGAGGCCGGCGACCTGTGGCGCCGGCTCACCACCGAGCGCGGCATCTCCGACCGCGACGCCGTCTGGGCGCACCCGGATCTCATCCCGACCGCCGACGACCTCGACGACCCGTCGGCCTTCATCGGGCGCCGGCGCTCGGTCGAGGGCGGCGACGGCGAGCAGGGTCAGGGCGAGAGCTTCACCGACCTCGACGACCCGCTGGCCCGCCTCGAGGCCGAGATGAAGGCCGAGCAGGAGGCGAGGTCGGAGAAGCCGGAGACCTCCGAGTCCCCCGAGGACGGCGACGGGAGCACGGGCCCCTCAGCCTGACGTCTCGTCGTCCCCGGTGCCGTCGTCGGCGCCCTCGTCCGTCCCGCCGATCGCCAGCCCGGCGCCGGCGGAGAGCCCCTCCAGGTAGCCGATCGCCCGCTCGCTGCGCGGGTAGCTGGCCTCCGCGGCGCGGAAGGCCGGCCCGTGGGACGGCTCGCGCAGGTGCACCAGCTCGTGCACGAGCACGTGGTCGAGCACCCAGCCGGGCACGTCGCGCAGCCGCTCGCTGACCCGGATGGTCCCGTCGGCGGGGGTGCACGACGCCCAGCGCGTGCGCATCGGCCGCGTCCAGCGCACCGACGCCGGCCGCGGCCACGCGCCGTCGGGGGCGATCGGGTCGAGGTGGGCGGCCGCGAGCTGCCCGGCGCGCTCGACGAGGTCGGCGTCGCCGGCCTGGCGGCCCGGACGCCGGCGGGCGTCGGCGCGTTCGAGGCGGCGCAGCATCTCCTCGACCCAGTGCCGCTCCTGCGCCCGGGACATCGACGCCGGGATGTTCACCACGACCGTCGCGCCCTCGCGATGCGCGTCGACGGTGCGCTTGCGCCGCGCGCTGCGACGGACCTCGACCTCCGGACGGGACTCGGGCACATCCGAAGCCTAGGAGGCGGATCCTGCGGCCGCTCCGCTGCGTCGAACCAGGTGTGCTCCCAGCTCCCGCCACCGCTCCCCCGTCCCCCGTCGCCGCGCCGCTGCCCGACCTCCCGCGGCTGCGCCTCCCGCCGCTGCACCGCGCCCCCGGCACGCTCCAGTTCGGCGCCGACCCCGCCCACGCCCTCGTCGTCGACGGCCTGACGCCCCCGCTCGCCCGGATGGTCGAGGCGCTCGACGGCTCCCGTCCGGTGGCGCGGGTCGTGGCCGACGCGGCCGCGGCCGGCGCGTCGCCGGGCGTCGCGCGCGGCGTGCTCGACCGTCTCCGGGCCGCCGGGCTGCTGGCGGCCGGCGACGAGCCCGACGCCCTCGCCGGGCGCCGGGTGGTGGTGCGGGGTGCGGGGCGGGTGGCGGTCGCGGTGGCGTGCCTGCTCGCGACGGCCGGCGTCGGGCGGGTGCTCGTCGAGGCCGAGGGCACGGTGCGCGGCGCCGACCTCGGTACCGGTCTCGTCGCGGACGACGTCGGCAGGCCCGCCGGTCTCGCGATCCCCGACGCCGTGGCCCGTGTCGCGCCGGGATCGCGGGCACCCCGCGCGCCCTCGGCGCGCCGCTGGCTGACCGCCCGTGCGGACCTCGTCGTCCTCGCCGACGCCGACCGGCCCGATCCCGTGGCCGCGACGCGCCTCGTGCTCGCCGGCCGCGCCCACCTCCCGGTGGCGCTCGCCGCCGGCGTCGGCACGGTGGGACCGCTGGTCGTGCCCGGGCGGACACCCTGCCTGCACTGCCAGGACCTGGTGCGCACCGCGGAGGACCCGGCGTGGCCGCGCCTCGCCGCCGAGCTCGCCGGGCGGCGGTCGCCGGCGCAGCCCGTGGCGCTCGCCGCGGCGACCGCGGCGCTCGCCGTCGCCGAGGTCCTCGCGGTGCTCGATCCCGCCGGCGTCGCCGCGGCGTGGGGCGCGACGCTCACCCTGGCCGCCGACGGCACGCGCGGCCGGACGCCGGCGCGCCGCCATCCGGACTGCGGCTGTGACGTGCGCCTCGGGCCGTCCGGGCGATCCGCCCCCGCGCGACTCCTGCCGTCGCCCGCGGGGTCGCAGGTCACGCCGACGGTCGGAGCGGCGTGACCCCGTCGCGCGGGCGGCACCGCCCGGCACCGCGCGGGTGGACGCGCGTCACACCCGGCAGCGCCGCGGTGGGGCGGGGGGTACTCCTCGGCCAGGGGCACACGCTCGAAGGAGACCGCGATGAGCACGACCACCTTCCCCTCCGCCCACCCGATCGACACCAGCGGCCACGACCCGCTGACGACCGTCTTCGGGGCGGAGAGCGCCACCTACCGCTGCCCCGACCTCGCGGCGGTCGACGCGCACCTCGCGAACCTGTGCCGCCGGCTGGAGCTCGCCTCCCCCCGCTTCCCCGCGCTCGTCGCGCTGTTCCGCTCGGAGATCGACCTCCTGCTCGACCGCCGCCGGTGGCTGGAGCTCACCGCGGACCTCACCGGGGAGGTCCCCGCGGACGCTCCCGCGGCGGTGCCGGCGGCCCCGTCCGGCCGCCCCTGATCGCGCCCTTGCCGCGTCGAGAGGGGAGAATGGCCGCGTGACCGATGACATCCCCCGCCGGTCGGTCCAACGGTCGGCGCGGCTGGCCTCGCTGCCACTGGGTTTCGCCTCCCGCACCGCCGCGGGATGGGGCCGGCGGCTCGCCGGGGGCGACCAGGGTCAGATCTCGGCCGACGTCGCGCGCCGCGGCGCGGAGCAGCTCTTCGCGGTGCTCGGTGAGCTCAAGGGCGGGGCCATGAAGTTCGGCCAGGCGCTGTCGGTGTTCGAGGCCGCGGTGCCGCCCGAGCTGGCCGAGCCCTACCGCGAGGCGCTGACGAAGCTGCAGACCGCTGCGCCCCCGATGCCCGCGGCGCGCACCCACCGCGTGCTCGCCGAGCAGTTCGGCCGCGGGTGGCGCGACCGCTTCCGCGAGTTCGACGACACCCCGGCGGCCTCGGCGAGCATCGGTCAGGTCCACCGTGCGGTCTGGCAGGACGGGCGGGACGTCGCGGTCAAGGTGCAGTACCCCGGGGCCGACGAGGCCGTCATGGCCGACCTGCGCCAGCTCCAGCGGTTCAGCCGCATGGTGCAGCCGCTCGTGCCGGGCATGGAGATCAAGCCGCTGCTCACCGAGCTGCGCGACCGCATGGCCGAGGAGCTGGACTACCGCGACGAGGCCGACGCGCAGCGGGCGTTCGCGACGGCGTACGAGGGCGACCCGCACGTCGTGGTCCCCCGGGTCGTCGCGTCCGCGCCGCGGGCGATGGTCACCGAGTGGGTCACCGGCACGCCGCTGTCGGCGGTCATCCGCGCCGGCGAGCCCGAGGAGCGCGACCGCGTGGGCCTGCTGCTCTCGAGGTTCCACTTCTCCTCGCCGGCACGCGTCGGGCTGCTGCACGCCGACCCGCACCCCGGCAACTTCCAGATCCTGCCCGACGGGCGGCTGTGCGTGATCGACTTCGGTGCCGTCGCGCGCCTGCCCGACGGGCTCCCCGAGGAGCTCGGGCACATGCTGCGGCTGGCGGTCGAGGACCGCGCCGACGACCTGCTGAAGCTGCTGCGCGAGCTCAACTTCGTGCTGCCCGGCGTCGACATGGGCCCCGACGAGGCGATGGCCTACCTGGGGCCGCTGACCGACCCGCTGCGCACCGAGAAGTTCCACTTCACGCGCGCGTGGCTGCGCGGGCAGGCCGAGCGGCTCGGCGACCTGCGGCGTCCCGAGTTCACCACCGGGCGCGGTCTCAACCTGCCGCCGCAGTACTTGCTCGTGCACCGGGTGACGCTGGCGTCGGTGGCGGTGCTGTGCCAGCTCGACGCCGAGGTCCCGATGCGCGCGGTCTTCGAGGAGTGGCAGCCGGGCTTCGCCCTCTGACCCGGTTCTCCTGCGTTCTCCTGCGGGGCCCGGTGCGCCCCCGAGGCGCACCGGGCCCCCCTCTCCCCCTCGCACGGGGGTCTCGGGCCGGGCGCGGGGTGACGGAGCGAGGGACGCCCTCGCTGCGTGGCACGCAGCGAAGGACGCCCTCGCTCCACCGACCCGGGCCCGGCGGGGCGGGATCGTCAGGCGACCCCGGCGGCCGCCCGGGCCGCGGCGATCTCGGCGTCGCGGGCGAGGTCGGCCTTCGAGGGCCGGCCCCGGGGCCGCTTGCGGGCGATCACCGCGCCCCGGTCGAGGATCTCCCCGCCCCACACGCCGCAGTACTCGCGGCGCTCCAGCGCGCCGGACAGGCAGGCGCGCCGGACCGGGCAGTCACCGCAGAGGGCCTTGGCCCGCTCGAGGTCGGCGGGCAGGTCGGAGAACCAGAGGTCCTCCTCCGCCCGCCGGCACGGCAGGTCGTCCACGACGGTGAGCGCGTCGAACAGGTCGATGTCGGGGGTCTCGGGTCCGGTCTCGGGGATGGTCGGTGCGGCGGCGAGTCCGGCGGGGGACACGGTCTACCTCCGGTGACGGTTCGGCGGGGGCCGGGAGCCGCGGAGTCGTGTCCGGACAGTGCTCGGAAACGACGAAGGCCGCGGTCCCTGGTGCGGGTCCGCGGCCTCGAGGTGCTGGTGGTGGGCCTGGTGTCAGGTCCCCCACCGCGAGGGCGCGGACGGTCGCTGCGGACGGAAGGTCGGGAGATCGCGCTGATCGCGCCGGCGGATGCGGGGGCGCGGCATCTCGACCTGCTGCCCCTGCGGCTCGCACGTGGCGACGCCGACCAACGGCGTCACGGCGACGTACGAGCGCCAGCTTCCGACGTGGCGACCGGTGCCCGCGAGAGTCACGATGTCCATCGTCACGAGCCCCCTTCCTGCGTCACCACGTGGCGGCGAACCGCCCGACCGGCAGCCTCGTGCGCCGGTGTGTGATCGACCGTAGGACCGTCCCGATGAGCAGGGCAACGTATTTTCCGGAAGTTTTCTTCAAGATCTTCGCACCGGACACGGACGACCGCGGTGCGTCGGCCACCCGAGCCGCGAGCGGCACGTCGCGCGTGATCGACAGCGGCGTCGGGCTGCGGGCGATGCGGCTCGCGGCGGCGGGACCCGGTGCCGCGGCGGCACCAGGAGATCACGAGCACCTCATCCACCTGCGGGCGCACCGCGCGGTGCACAGCGCACCCCTGATCTCGGGGAAGGAGGGCGCACCCCCGTGACCTACGAGGCGTGCTCCCGCAGCAGCGTGAGGACCTCGGTGCCGTAGCGCTCGAGCTTCGACGACCCGATGCCGGGGATGGCGACGAGGCCCGAGGGGTCGTGCGGGCGCTGCTCGGCGAGGGCGATGAGGGTGGCGTCGGTGAACACGACGTAGGCGGGCACCGAGCGCGACTTCGCCTCCGCGGAGCGCCAGGCCTTCAGCGCGTCGAGCAGGGACTCGTCGACGTCGACGGGGTGGCTGCTGCAGCGGCCGAGCTTGGCGGACGCGGCGTCGGGCAGCGGCTTGCCGCACAGCCGGCACACCGCCTTGCCCTTCGCGCCGCCGTTCTGTTGGCCGCCGGTGGGCACGCGCGCGGCCGGGTGCTCGTCGGGGACGAGGCCGTAGAGGAAGCGGCTGCGCCGCCGCGAGCGTCGCCCGCCCGCGTTGCGCGACAGGGCCCACGACATCCGCAGGTGCACGCGCGCGCGGGTGACGCCGACGTAGAACAGGCGCCGCTCCTCCTCGATCGCGTCGTCGTCGCCCTCGGCGTGCTGGATCGGCAGCGTCCCGTCGGTCAGCCCGACGAGGAACACGGCGTCCCACTCGAGGCCCTTCGCGGCGTGCAGCGACGCGAGCGTGACGCCCTGCACTGTCGGCGGGTGCTGGGCCTGGGCGCGGGCGGTGAGCTCGGCGAGGAAGACCTCGAGGCCCGCGTCGGGCACCGACGCGACGAGCTCCTCGGCGAGCTCGGCGAGCGCGCGCAGCGACTCCCAGCGCTGGCGGGCCGCGCCCTGCCCGGCCGCACCGGCGGGCGGGGCGTCGGTCAGCCCCTGCTCGCCGAGTACCGCGCGCACGAGCGAGACCATGCCCTCGCCCCGCGCGTCCTCCGGCGCGCGCGTCGCCGCGGTGCGCAGGGCGGCGACGGCGGTGCGGACCTCGGTGCGCTGGAAGAACCGCTCGCCCCCGCGCACCTGGTAGGCGATGCCGGCGTCGCCGAGCGCCTGCTCGTAGACCTCGGACTGCGCGTTGACCCGGTAGAGCACCGCGATCTCGGCCGGCGGCACCCCGTCGTCGACCAGCTCGCGGATCGCCGCCGCGACGGCGGTGGCCTCGGCGGGCTCGTCGTCGTGCTCGGCGAAGTCGGGCGCCGGGCCGGGCGGGCGCTGGCCCTCGAGGCGCAGCCGCGACCCGGCCGCGCGGCCCCGCGCCGCCCCGATGACGGTGTTGGCGGCCGCGACCACCTGCGGGGTGGAGCGGTAGTCGCGCACCAGTCGCACGACGGTGGCCTCGGCGAACACCCGGGGGAACTCGAGCAGGTACGACGGGCTCGCCCCGGCGAACGAGTAGATGGTCTGGTTGGCGTCGCCGACGACGGTGAGGTCGTCGCGCCCGCCGAGCCACGCCGCGAGCAGCCGGTGCTGGGCCGGGGTGACGTCCTGGAACTCGTCGACGACGAAGCAGCGGTACCGCTCGTGGAACTCGTGCGCGACCTCCGGGTGCTCCTCGAGCGCGGCCGCGGTGTGGAGCAGGAGGTCGTCGAAGTCGAGCAGCTCGGCGCGGTTCTTCAGCGTCTCGTAGGTCTCGTAGACCGCGGCGACCTGCTCGACCGGGGCCGGCACGTCGCGCGCCGCCCGCCCGGCCGCGGCCGGGTAGTCGTCCGGCGGCACCAGCGAGGCCTTGGCCCACTCGATCTCGCCGGCGAGGTCGCGCAGGGACTCGCGCGTGGTCGGGGCGCCCGCCCGCTGGGCCGCCTGCCCGACGATGCGCAGCTTGCCCTCGAGCACCTCCCACGGCGCCCCGCCCACCACGCGCGGCCAGAAGTACCGCAGCTGGCGCAGGGCGGCCGCGTGGAAGGTGCGCGCCTGGACCGGCGGCTGCCCCGGGCCGCCCACGCCGAGATCCCGCAGCCGCGTGCGCATCTCCCCCGCCGCCCGCGCGGTGAACGTCACGGCCAGGACCTGCCCCGACGAGACGTGCCCGGCCGAGACGAGGTGGGCGATGCGGCGGGTGATCGTGCGGGTCTTGCCTGTGCCCGCGCCCGCGAGCACGCAGACCGGGCCGCGCGGCGCGAGGACGGCCTGGGTCTGCTCGGGGTCGAGCCCGGTCGTCGCGTCACCACCCACGCCCCCATCGTCTCAACCCGGCCCGACGGCCGTGGCGCGGACGGGGCCGGAAGGTCCGAAATCTCCATGACGCTGTCGGACCCCCGTGGAACGGTGGAGGACGTGCCACCAGCCATCGAGGCCGACGGTCTCGTCAAGCGCTTCGGCGCCACCACCGCCCTCGCGGGGGCGAGCCTCGCGGCCGCCGAGGGCACGGTCCTCGGCGTGCTGGGGCCCAACGGCGCCGGCAAGACCACGGCGACGCGGGTGCTCGCCACGCTGCTCGCGCCCGACGAGGGCCGGGCGACGGTGGGCGGCTACGACGTCGTCACCGAGCCGCACCGCGTGCGCTCGCTCATCGGGCTCACCGGTCAGTACGCGGGGGTCGACGAGGCGCTCACGGGCACCGAGAACCTCGTGCTCATCGCCCGCCTGCTCGGGCAGCCCCGGCCCGCCGCGCGCGCCCGGGCCGCCGAGCTGCTCGAGCAGTTCGGGCTCACCGACGCGGCCGGGCGTGCGGCGCGCACCTACTCGGGGGGCATGCGCCGGCGTCTCGACCTCGCGGCGTCGCTGGTGGGCCGCCCGCGCATCCTGTTCCTCGACGAGCCGACCACGGGGCTCGACCCGGCGAGCCGCAACGAGCTGTGGGACATGGTGCGCTCGCTGGTCGGCGGCGGGGTGACGGTGCTGCTGACCACGCAGTACCTCGACGAGGCCGACCAGCTCGCCGACGACATCGTCGTCATCGACCGCGGCACGGTGGTCGCGACGGGCACGCCCGACGAGCTCAAGGCCCGCGCGGGAGCCGCGGTCCTGCAGATGCGTCCCGCGCACGGCGAGCAGCTGGAGGTGGTGCGGCGCGTGGCGGGCGAGCTGGCCGGCGCGACGCCGACGGTCGAGCACGGCACGGTCGCCGTCCCGGCCGCCGACGAGGCGCTCATGCCCGCGGTCGTGCGCCGCCTCGACTACGTCGGCGTGCGGCTCGCCGAGCTCACGCTGCGCCGCGCCACGCTCGACGAGGTGTTCCTCGCTCTGACCGGCCATCGCGCCGTGGACGTGGCGACCGCCGACCAGACCGACGTCCGGGAGACCGCGTGACCCTCGACCGCACGGTGCCCCGCGATCCGGCCACCGCCCCCGCTCCGTCCCCGCCGGCGTCCCGGCGCGCGACGCCCGCCCAGTGGGCGAGCCAGTCGGTCACCATGGCCTGGCGGAGCATCGTCCAGATCAAGCACAACCCCTCCGAGCTGCTCGACCTGTCGATCCAGCCGATCATGTTCGTGCTGCTGTTCACGTTCGTGTTCGGCGGCGCGATCGGCGGCTCCACCGACGCCTACCTGCAGTTCTCGCTGGGCGGGCTCATCGCGCAGAACGCGCTGTTCCTCACGATCTACACGGCGACGGGGCTGGCGACCGACCTGCAGAAGGGCACGTTCGACCGGTTCCGCAGCCTGCCGATCGCCCGGTCCGCGCCGCTGTCCGGGCGCATCCTCGGCGACGTCCTGCGCCAGTTGTGGTCGCTGGTCGTGCTGCTCGTGGTCGGGGTGGTGCTCGGCTTCCGCATCACGACGAGCCCGCTCGCGGTGCTCGGGGCCTTCGGGCTGCTCGTGGCGTTCACGCTGGCGTTCTCGTGGACGTCGGTGCTGCTCGGGGTGCTCGCGCGCGACCCGGAGAAGGTGCAGATCTACGGGTTCACCGTGCTCTTCCCGCTGACGTTCGCGAGCAACGCCTTCGCGCCGACCCAGACGATGCCCGGCTGGCTGCAGGCCTGGGTGTCGATCAACCCCGTGTCGCGCATGGCCGACGCCCTGCGCGGCCTGCTCGTCGGCGGGCCGGTGGCGGCCAACGCGATCGCGACGCTGCTGTGGGGTGCCGCGTTCGCGGCGGTGTTCGGGCCCCTCGCGGTCTGGGCGCTGCGCACGCGGGTCTGAGGCGCGGGTCCTGGGTCGGCGAACGGAGGCCCGGAACGGGACGGACGGGACGCCGGCGCCGGGCCGGAGCACGATGGGGGCATGACCGAGCAGCTCGCGCCCGGCACGTCGCCCGGCGGGACCGGCGGGATCCCCGACGACCTCGTCGAGCGTGCCGTCGCCCGCGCCGATCGCTGGGCGCGCGCGGGCGCGGCGGGCACCGAGAGCGGCCCGTCGGCCCAGCTCGCCGCGCTGATGCACGACCCGGCGGGCGTCGACTTCACGCTGCGCTTCGTCGACCGCGTCGCCCGGCCCGCCGACCAGAGTGTCGCGGCCCGGGAGCTCGCCCGGCTCGCGGGCCGCGGCGGGGAGCTCCCCGCCTTCGTCCGCGGCCTCGACCGCCTGCTGCTGCGCGCCGGCGGGGTGCTCGCCCCGCGCCTGCCCCGGGCCGTCGTGCCCCTCGCGCGGCGGCGGATGAAGGCGCTGGTGGGACACCTCATCGTGGACGCCGACGGCCCCGACCTCGCCCGGCGCCTGCAGCAGGCCCGCGACGAGGGCTTCCGGCTCAACCTCAACCTGCTCGGCGAGGCCGTGCTCGGCGAGGACGAGGCCGACCGGCGCCTGCGGCGGATCACGGACCTGATGCGCCGCGACGACGTCGACTACGTCTCGGTGAAGGCGTCGTCGGTGGCGAGCCAGCTCGTGCCGTGGGACCTGGAGGGCAGCCGCGACCGGCTTGTCGAGAAGCTCCTGCCGCTGTTCACGCTCGCGCGCGACACCGGGACCTTCGTGAACCTCGACATGGAGGAGTACAAGGACCTCGACCTCACCGTCGCGCTGTTCACCACGCTGCTGGCGCGCCCCGAGCTCACCGGGATGTCGGCGGGCATCGTGCTCCAGGCCTACCTGCCCGACGCGCTGGGCGCGCTGACCGAGCTGGCCGCGTTCGCCCGGGCGCGCGTCGCCGCGGGCGGGGCGCCGATCAAGGTGCGGCTGGTCAAGGGCGCGAACCTCGCGATGGAGCAGGTCGACGCGGAGCTGCACGACTGGCCGCAGGCCCCGTACCCGACGAAGGCCGAGGTCGACGCGAACTACGTGCGGTTGCTCGACCACGCGATCGGCGGCGACCTCGTCGACGCGCTGCGGATCGGCGTCGCGAGCCACCACCTCCACCACGTCGCGCTGGCCGTCGAGCTGGCCGCCGCCCGTGGCGCCGAGCGCCAGATCGACGTCGAGATGCTGCAGGGCATGGCCCCGGCGCAGGCGAAGGTCGTGTCGGGCGACGTGCGGGAGCAGCTCGTGCTCTACACGCCGGTGGTCCACGCCGAGGACTTCGACGCCGCCGTCTCCTACCTCGTGCGGCGCCTCGAGGAGAACGCGTCGCCGGAGAACTACCTGTACGCGCTGTTCTCCGACGCGGGCCCGGGCAGCTACGTCGACCGGTTCCGGGCCTCGGTGCGCGACCGCGACGCCGTGCCCGCCGCGCCGCGCCGGTCCCGGGAGCGGGTGGCGATCGGCGGGTCGTTCCGCAACGAGCCCGACACCGACCCCTCGCTGCCCGAGCACCGCGCGTGGGCGCTGGCGGCGATCAGCACGCCCGCCCCGCCCGTGCGCACCCCCGAGATCGCCGATCCCCGCGCCGTCGACGCCGTGGTCGAGCGCGCGGCGGCGTCGTCCTGGGGCGCCCGCCCGGCCGGCGAGCGCGCCGCCGTGCTCCGCGACGCGGCCCGGGCGCTCGCCGCCGCCCGCGGTGAGCTGCTCACGGTGATGGTCGGCGAGGCCGGCAAGACCATCGCCGAGGCCGACCCCGAGATCTCCGAGGCGATCGACTTCGCGGCCTACTACGCGGACCGGGCCGACGAGCTCCACGGCGCGCCCTTCACCGCCGACCGCGTCGTGGTCGTCACCCCGCCGTGGAACTTCCCGATCGCCATCCCCCTCGGCGGCTGCCTCGCCGCGCTCGCGGCCGGTGCGTCGGTGGTGATCAAGCCGGCGCCGCAGGTGCGCGCCTGCGCCGAGGTCGGCGTCGCGGCGCTGCACCGCGGCGGGATCCCCGCCGACGCCGTGGCTCTCGTGCACACCGACGAGGGGGACGCAGGGCGGCAGCTGGTGACCCACCCGTCGGTCGACCACGTCGTGCTCACCGGGGCGTCGTCGACCGCGGCGCTCTTCCGGTCGTGGCGCCCCGACCTGCGTCTGGTCGCCGAGACGAGCGGCAAGAACGCGCTGGTGATCACGCCGAGCGCGGACCCGGACCTCGCCGTCGCCGACCTGGTCCGCTCGGCCTTCGGGCACGCCGGGCAGAAGTGCTCGGCGGCGTCGCTGGCGATCCTGGTCGGCTCGGTGCGCTCCTCCCGAACGGCGGCGGGCGCCCGGTTCCACCGCCAGCTCACCGACGCCGTCCGGACGCTGCGCGTCGGCCCGGGCAGCGACCCGTCGACGACGATGGGGCCGCTGATCGGTCCGCCGGGCGACGAGCTCGCGCGGGCCCTCACGCGCCTCGACCGCGGCGAGCGCTGGCTCGTCGAGCCGCGCCACCTCGGCGGGACACGCTGGTCGCCCGGGGTGAAGGAACCGGTCGCGGCGGGCTCGTGGTTCCACCGCACCGAGTGCTTCGGGCCGGTCCTCGGGCTCATGCACGCCGCGGACCTCGACGAGGCGATCGCGCTGCAGAACGCCACCGGCTACGGGCTCACCGGCGGCCTGCACGCGCTCGACCCCGACGAGATCGCGCGGTGGAGCGACGCCGTCGAGGTCGGCAACGCCTACGTCAACCGGCACATCACCGGCGCGATCGTCCAACGCCAGTCCTTCGGCGGCTGGAAGGGCTCCGTCGTGGGGCCGGGCGCGAAGCCGGGCGGGCCGAACTACGTCGCCCAGTTCGGGACGTGGCACGACGGGCCGGTCGACGCGCTGCCGTCGGCGCCGCTCGCCCCCGCCGTCGCCGACCTGCTGGCCGCGGCCGCCCCGGCGACCGGCGCCGACGACCTCGCGTGGCTGCGCGCCGCGGCCGGCTCGGACGCGGCGGCGTGGCGCGACGAGTTCGCCGTCGAGCACGACCCGACGGGGCTGCGGGTCGAGGCCAACGTGTTCCGCTACCGCCCGCTGCCCTCCCTGCGTCTCGTCGTCGCACCCGACGCGGCCGACCGCGACGTCCTGCGGGTCCGGCTCGCCGCGGCGTGCGCCGGCGTCCCGGTGACGGTGGCGGCGCCCGACGATGTCGCCCCGGGCCCGGCCGAGCGGCTGCGCGTCGTCGGGACGCCCCCGGAATGGCTGCGGCGAGCGGCCGCGACGGCCGGCGCGTCGCTGGTCGAGGCCCCCGTGGTGGCCGACGGGCGCCGGGAGATGCTCACCGTGCTGCGGGAGCAGGCGATCAGTGTGACCCGTCACCGGTTCGGGCACGTGGAAGCCTGAAGGTCATCGGTGCGTTGCACCCCACGTGGCACAGATGACGATGTACACGACCGCCTGGTGCGGCTTCTGCCGGCGGCTGAAGATGCAGCTGGACCGCGAGGGCATCGGCTACGACGAGGTGGACATCGAGCGCGAGCCCGACGCCGCCGAGATCGTGATGAAGGTCAACGGCGGCAACCGCACCGTGCCGACCGTCGTCTACCCCGACGGCAGCGCCGCCACGAACCCGAGCTTCGCCGAGGTCAAGGACACGCTCGCGCGCGTCGAAGCCGCGTCCTGATCTCCTAGCCGGCCGCCGCCCACGCCTCGAGCATCGCCCGGGCGATCGAGACCCCGCCGGGCAGGATGAGGTCGCGGCCGGCGCCCGCTTCGAAGTTCGTGCCGCCGACGCCGGCGGCACCCCTGGGTGCCCCGTCCCGGTGCGACCACGCGCCCGCGTCCAGCGCCTCCTGCAGCTGGGCGCGGGTGACCCACCGGGCGCCCTCGATCTCGCCCTCCTGGAGCTTCAGCGGCTGCGCCGGGTCGGCGACCGCGGTGAACCCGATCATCAGCGAGCGCGGGAACGGCCACGGCTGCGAGCCGAGGTACGAGACCGTGTGGACGTCGACGCCGACCTCCTCGGCGCACTCCCGCGCGACGCACGCCTCCAGCGACTCGCCGGCCTCGACGAACCCGGCGAGCACCGAGTAGCGCCCGGCCGGCCAGATGGGCTGGCGTGCGAGCAGCACCTGATCGGCACCGTCGTGCACCAGGCAGATCATCGACGGGTCGGTGCGCGGGTACTCCTCGTGCTCGTGCGCGCGGCACAGCTGCGCCCAGCCCGCCTTGATCGCGCGCATCTCCGAGCCGTCACGGGCGCAGAACCGGGCACGGTCGTGCCAGTTCAGCAGCGCGACCGCGGTGGTCAGCAGGCCCGCGCCGCGGGCGTCGAGGTCGGCGCCCGAGCTGCGCAGGTCGGTCCAGTTCTCGTGGTCCGGGCCGCCCCCGGCACGCTCCCACTGCTCCGCGGTCATGAACCCGGAGCCGGCGTCGTTGCCGTCCGCCGAGGACGGGTCGGGCACGCGCACCGCCCAGAACGCGGTGCCGCTCTCCTCGCCGAGCAGGACCGCGCCGTCGGGGATGTCGGTCCCCAGCACCGACGTCGGGGCGAACGCCAGCGTCAGCGTGCCGTCGGCGCCGCGGGCGACCGGCGTCCGGCCGTGCGGGTCGACGAGCACCACCCGGGCGTCCGGCCACAGCGCCCGGGCGTGGTCCGGGTCGACGCGCAGCTGCTCGCGGCGGTCGACCGTCGAGCGCGAGAGCGACGGATCGGCGTCGAGGTGGAACGCGGCGCGCAGGTCCGGACCCGCTGTCCCCGAGCTCACGACGGGATCTCCACGCCGCCGAGGGCCCGCAGCCCGTCGGCGCTCGCGGCGGCGTCCGCGACGACGACCCCGGTGAACCGGGTCGGCGCGAAGAACTCGGCCGCCGCCGCGGCGACCTCGTCGACGGTGACGGCCTCGACGCGCGCCGGGTGCTCGCGGATCCACGCCGACGACAGGCCGTGCGCGGCGAGCGAGGCGACCGTCGAGGCGTAGCCCGCCTGCGTGGTCATCGAGATCAGCAGGGAGCCGACGAGGTAGCGCCGCGCCGACTCCACCTCGGCGGCCGTCGGCGGCACGACCGCGAGCCGCCCCAGCTCGTAGCGGGTCTCCAGCAGCGCCGGCGCGGTCACCTCCGAGGCGACGTCGGTCTCGACCAGCAGCGCGGCGCCGTGCGCGTCGAGCTCGAGGCTCGAGGACGCGTGGTAGGTGTAGCCCTTGTCCTCGCGCAGGTTCTCCACCAGCCGCGAGGAGAAGTAGCCGCCGAGCGACAGGTTCGCCAGCTGCAGCGCGGGATAGCGCGGGTCGGTCCGCCCCACCGCCGGCGCGGAGAGCCGCAGCTGCGACTGGACCGCACCCGGGCGGTCGACGAGCAGCAGGTCGCGGGCCGTCAGCGCCGGCAGCGCCGGCAGGGACTCGGCCCGCCCGCCGGTCCAGCCGGCCAGCGCCTTCTCGACCCGCGCGACCGCGTCGCCCGGGTCGACGTCGCCGACGACCACGAGCACCGAGCCGCCCGGACGTAGCGCCGCGTCCTGCAGCGCGCGGACCGCGTCGGCGGTCACCGCGGTGACCTCCTCGGCCCGCGGCATCTCGCGGGTCACCGGGTGGTCGCCGTAGCGGCGCTCTTGCAGCGCCCGCCGGGCGATGACCGACGGCTGCGCGGAGGCGAGCTCGATCCGCTCGACGAGACGGTCGCGCTCGCGGGCGAGCTCGTCGTCGGGGTGGGTCGCGGCCAGCACGAGGTCGGCGAGCACGTCGAGCAGCGTGTCGAGGCCCTCGGCCAGCGCGTGCCCGGACACCGCGAGGCGCTCCGGGTCGACCGAGAACCCGATCTCGCCGCCGACCCCGGCGAGGTCGTCGTCGATCCCGACCCGGGACCGCGTGCGGGTGCCCGAGAGGATCGTGGTGGAGAGGACCTCGGCGACCGCGGCGTGGTCGGAGGTGCCGGTGCCGGCGGGATCGGCGAACGGCACGCGCAGGCGCAGCTCGACCATCGGCACCTCGGCGCGGCGCACCGCGATGACGCGCAGCCCCGAGCCGAGGACGGTGTCGACCTCGTCGGGGGCGGGCACGGCGCGCTGGGGACCGAGATCCGGCAGCGGGCGCGGGCCGGTGGGGGTGCTGCCGATCTCCTCGGCGCTGCGGCGGGTGGGCGCGCTCACGCGGCTCCTCCGGGGGTGACGGTGAGGACGGCGCGCGAGTCGGGACGCAGGGATCCGGCCGCGGCGGCGACGGCGGCGGGCTCGACGGCGGCGAGCATGCCGGGCAGCTCGTCGGCGAGCTCGGCCCGGCCCTGCACCAGCTCCGCGGAGCCGAGGGCGAGCATGCGGCTCATCAGCCGGTCGTGCTCGCGGTGCAGCGAGGACGCCCAGCGCGCGGTGACCCGGCGCAGCTCCTCGGGGTCGGGGCCCTGCGCCGCGAGGGTCGCGAGCTCCTCGTCCACGGCGCCGAGGATGCGGTCGGGCTCGACCGACGCTGGGTGCACCGCGGTGAGCGTGAACGTGTCCGGGTCGCGGGCGTCCAGGGGCGCGCCCATCAGCCCGCAGGACGCCGAGACGTCGGTGACCAGCTCGTCGCCGTAGACCAGGCGCTGGGTCAGGCGCGCGGCCTCGCCGTCGGTGAGCAGGCTCGCCAGCACGGCGTGGGCGAGGTAGCCCGGCAGGTCGGTCGCGGGGTCCGGCAGCCGGTACCCGACCGCGAGCGCGGGCATCGGGGCGTTCGCGTCCGTGACGGTGTCCCGACGTTCCCGGTCGGGTGGTGGCTCGCCGAAGCTCGGCCGTTCTGGCACGGCCCGGGCGGGGATGTCACCGAAGTGCTTCTCCACCAGCGCGGCCGCGTCGTCCGGGTCGAGGTCGCCGACGACGGTGAGCACGGCGTTGCCCGGCGCGTAGTAGGCGTCGAAGAACCCCGCGGCGTCGTCGAGGTCGGCTTGCTCGAGGTCGGTGAAGTCCCCGTAGCCGTTGTGGGCGTTGGGGTAGGTGTCGTAGAGCACCGGCGGCAGCAGGATCCACGGGAAGCCGCCGTACGGCCGGTTGAGGACGTTGAGCCGGATCTCCTCCTTGACGACGTCCACCTGGTTGCGCAGGTTCTCGGCCGTCAGCCGCGGCGCGCGCAGGCGGTCGGCCTCGAGGAACAGCGCGCGCTCGAGCGCCGCGGAGGGCAGGACCTCGAAGTAGTTCGTGTAGTCCTGGTGGGTCGACCCGTTGAACACGCCGCCGGACGACTGCACGTGCCGGAAGTGGGCGAGCTTCTCCAGGCTCTCCGAGCCCTGGAACATCAGGTGCTCGAAGAGGTGCGCGAACCCGGTGCGGCCCTCCGGCTCGGAGCGGAAGCCGACGTCGACGTGGACGGCGACGCCCACGACGGGGGCGGCGGTGTCGGGCACGAGGAGGACGCGCAGCCCGTTGTCGAGCACGCGGCGGTGCAGCCCCTGGGCGGTGCTGTCGGTGCTGCCAGGGGCGGTCACGCTGGAGGTCACACGGCCCAACCTAACCGCGGTGCGGACCGGCGGCCGGGCGACGTGGCCCGGCGCCGTGACCACGGCCGCGCGACCGCGCGGTACCGCGCCCGCCCGCGTTCTCGCGCGACCCCGGCAGCCGGCGGCCCGCGTCGAGCGCGGCGGGCCGTCCGGCCCGGGCGGTCCGGCCGGGGCGCGCGGTCGGGCGGTGGGCCGTCCCGGCGCGCCCCCGCGACTCGGGGCCCCGCCGCGTGGTGGTCGTGACGGGCCCCGCGGGGCGGCGCGGAGCGGACGCCGTGCGGCGGGAGCGCTCGCGGGCGATCGCGACGAGCAGGCCGGCCATCCCGAGCCCGGCGACGCCGGTGAGCAGGATCTCCAGGCGGCCCGTCAGCGGGGACTCGGCGGGCTCGGTGGCGGCGAGCGCGGCCGACGACCCGGTGCCGAGCACGCGGGCCGGGGTGTCGGCGGGCTCGGCGCCGACGAAGGCCATACGCACCGTGATCCGGCTGCCGCCCGGGGTGCCGCAGGCGTCGAGCGGCATCAACCGCCGGCCCGCGGGGCCGTCGACGGCCACCGTGTCGCGGGGGTCCTCGCCGACGCAGGAGCTGGTGGCCACGACCGTGGCCGGCCCGACGGTCTCGACGGTGGCCGGCGCGGTGCCGCCGTCACGGCCCTCGCCCCGCGCCCCGACGGGGAACGCCGCGAGGATCAGCCACAGGGCGAGGCCCGCCCCGACGGCGACCGCGAGCAGGACGCCGAAGACCCGGCCGTGGCGCGGCGCGGGCCGCGATCGGCTCCCGCCCCGCACCAGGTGGGAACGATCCAGAGCCGAGTCCGCCGTGGTTCCCGTCGCAGCCCCCGTGAGTGACACGGGCGGGATTCAAACACCCGCGACGGTCCCACGATCGAGGCATCCTTCGCGCTCACGATCAGGCGTCTGCTACGGCCGTGCGGGGGCGTTCGATGGGCCGATCCCGGCGCCCCGCCGGGCCGTGATGCCCCGCCCGGCGACGATGCGTCGTCTCGTTCGGGCGCGTGGGTGACGAGCCCGGACGCGGCGGCGCTCCACCCGGCACGCCGCCGCACCCGTCACACGTCCGGATGAGGTTCTGTCCGGGTCCGCGCCGGGCTCAGCGGAACGCGTCCACCCCGGTCCGCTCGGCCGAGACCGCCCACAGCCGCGCGGCCGCCTCGGGGTCGACGGCGTAGTCGCGGACGCCGTCGCGCCCCGAGGCGTCCCCGTCGACCACCTCGGCGACCTCGCAGTCCTCGAGATAGAGCCCCCCGCGCCCGGCGAGCTGCGGCGAGGTGGCCGCCCAGACCTCGGTGGCCGCGCCCTGCTCGGGGGTCTTGAAGCTCGCCGCTGCCTGCGGGGTGGGGTTGCCGTCGGCGTCGATCCACCCCAGCTCGACCATCTCCTCGCGCTCGAGGTGGCGCTGCAGCGGGGTCATGATGCCGCCGGGATGCAGGGAGAACGCCCGCACGCCGTGCGGCGCCCCGAGCGTGTCGAGCCGGAGGGCGAACAGGATGTTCGCGGTCTTCGACTGCCCGTAGGCGCGCCACTTGTCGTAGGGCTCGGCACGCCAGTCGAGGTCGTCGAACCGCACGGGCGAGCGGTGGTGGCCGCGCGAGGACACCGAGACCACCCGCGCGTCCCGCCCGCGCGCGATCGCCGGCCAGAGCCGGTTGACCAGTGCGAAGTGACCGAGGTGGTTGGTGCCGAACTGCGCCTCCCAGCCCGGGCCGACCCGGGTCTCGGGTGTCGCCATGATCCCGGCGTTGTCGATCATCATGTCGATCGCGCGGTCCGAGGCGAGGAAACGGTCGGCGAAGGCGGCGACGCTGTCCTGGTCGCCGAGGTCGAGCGCGTCCGTCTCCACGCCGTCGAGGCCGTCGAGGGCCTCCTTCGCGGCGTCGGGGCGGCGGGCGGGGACGACCACGTGCGCGCCGGCGCCGGCGAGCGCGCGCGTCGCCTCGAGCCCGAGACCCGAGTAGCCGCCGGTGACGACGGCGAGACGGCCGCCGAGGTCGATGCCGTCCAGGACCTCGGTGGCGGTGGTGTGCGCTCCGAAGCCGGAGCCGATCGGGTGCTGTGCTGCGGTGGTCACGCATCCGACGCTAGGACTTCGAGCGCGCTCGAACGCAAACCCGTTCGCCACGCACGACACCGCCCGGCCACCGCGTCGCGCGGTGACCGGGCGGGGAGCTCTCTCAGCGGCGGGCCAGCACCCGCGGGATCTCGTGGCGGCGGGCGACGGCGACGACGCCGAGCAGCACCCCGAGGATCACCGGCGTGTACCAGAAGCCCTCGGACAGGAAGAACAGCTGCGCGCCCGTCGCCCCGACCATGAGCGCGACCAGGCACGCCGCGGCGAGGCCGGCGAGGCGCGGGACGAGCAGGCCGATGCCGCCGGCGATCTCGAGCAGACCGATCACCACGCGCAGCCACTGCCCGGTGCCCAGGTCCTCGAAGATCTGCACCGCGTAGGCCTCCCCGAACAGCTTCGGGGCCCCGGAGCCGACGACGAACATCGCGCCGAGCAGCACCTGCAGCGTCCAGAGGCCGATCGTCGCGGGACGCGTGCGGATGGGGGTGCTCGCCGGGGTGACGGTCGTGGCGGTCGCCGTGGTCATCGAGGGCCTCCTGGAGGGGCGGGGTGCGATGAGGGAAGCGTGTCGGACTTCTAGTCCTACGTCAATACCTTCTCGTTGTTCTTTCGTACTTGCATGGGCCGTGAGCGGTCGGCAACGCTCCCGTGGTGGTGACACCCGCGGGATGGACGGCCCCACCGGAGTTCACGACCCGACCTGTGCTCGAGGGCACCGTGGGGATGGCCGCGGCGACGCACTGGGCGGCGGCCGCCACCGCGATGGGTGTGCTCGAGCGGGGCGGGACCGCGTTCGACGCCGCGGTCGCGGCCGCGTTCGTCCTGCACGTCACCGAGCCCCACCTCAACGGGCCGGGCGGGGACATGACCGCGGTGTTCGCGACCGCCGACGACCCCACCCCCCGCGTGCTCGACGGGCAGGGTCCGGCGCCGGCGGGCGCGTCCGCGGCCCGCTACCGCGCGGAGGGCCTCGACCGCGTCCCCGGCGCGGGGGCCCTGGCCGCGGCGATCCCCGGCGCGGTCGACGCGTGGTTGCTGCTGCTGCGCGACCACGGCACCTGGGAGGTCGGCGACGTCCTCGCCCCGGCGATCGGCTACGCCCGCGACGGCGTGCCCGCGGTGCCGCGGCTCGCGAGCACCGTCGCCGCCGTCGCCGACCTCTTCCGCGAGCACTGGCCGACCTCGGCCGCGCTGTGGCTGCCCGGCGGGCGGCCGCCGCGGGCGGGCGAGGTCGTCCGCAACCCCGCCTGGGCCGACGCCCTCGGCCGGCTCGCGGACGCCGCGCGGGGCACGGACCGGGCCACGCGCGTCGACGCGGTGCGCACCGAGTGGGCCGAGGGCTTCGTCGCCGAGGCGATCGCCGCGTCGTGCCGCGTCCCGCACCGCCACGCGTCGGGCACCCACCACACGGGCGTCCTCACCGCCGCGGACACCGCCGGGTACCGGGCGCGGTTCGACGACGCCGCGGTCGGGCCGTTCCGGGGCCACCGGATCGCGAAGACGCCCGCGTGGGGGCAGGGACCGACGCTGCTCGCCGCGCTCGCGGTGCTCGACGGTTTCGGCGACGCCGACCTCGACCCGTCCACCGAGCACGGCGCCCACCTCGTCCTCGAGACCACCAAGCTCGCCCAGGCCGACCGGGAGGCGTGGTTCGGGGACGCCGCGGGGCCCCTCTCCATCGCCGACCTCCTCGATCCGGGCTACGTCGCCGCGCGCCGGGCGCTGATCGGGCCGGAGGCCTCCTGCGAGGTCCGCCCCGGGCGGCTCGGCGGCCGCGACCCGGTGCTCGCCGACCTCGCCCTCGCCGGCGACGTCGGGGTGACGGCCGACGGCACGATCGGCGAGCCCACGGTCACGCTCGCCGGCGAGACGAAGGGCGACACCTGCCACGTCGACGTCGTCGACCGCGCCGGCAACATCGTCTCGGCGACCCCGTCGGGCGGCTGGCTGCAGTCGTCGCCGGCGATCGCCGAGCTCGGGTTCGCGCTGGGGACGCGGCTGCAGATGACCTGGCTGCAGGAGGGGCTGCCCTCGACGCTCACCCCGGGACGGCGTCCCCGGACCACCCTGTCCCCCACGCTCGTGCTCGACGACGAGGGACCGGTCGCCGCCCTCGGCACCCCCGGTGGCGACCAGCAGGACCAGTGGCAGCTGCTCTACCTGTTGCGCACGCTCGTCGGCGGGTACGACCCGCAGCAGGCCATCGACGCGCCCGCGCTGCACACGACGTCGTCACCCGGCTCGTTCTGGCCGCGGGGGCGGGTCCCCGGCGGCGCCGTCGTGGAGGACCGGCTCGGCGACGCCGTCATCGACGGCCTCGCCCGGCGCGGGCACCGCGTCACCCGCAGCGGGCCGTGGTCGCTGGGCCGGCTCTCGGCGGTCGGCATCGACCGGGCCCGCGGGCTGCGGTGGGCCGCGGCGAACCCGCGCGGGATGCAGGGGTACGCGGTCGGGCGGTGAGCCGGACGGCGCGTCGCGACCCGGCGGGGTCGTCGCGGCTCTGCCAGGGTGCCGAGCATGATCACGCGCTCGCGGAGGGCTCCGTCGGCCTCGTCCGCTCCCCCGGCGGCGCTCGCCGGCCTGCTGCTCACGGCGGGCGTGCTGCACGGGGTGGTGCCGCAGCCGTTCGACACGATCGTGCCGCCGTGGCTGCCGGGGTCGGCGCGGTTCTGGACCTACGCGAGCGGTGTCGCCGAGGTCGCCGTCGGGGCCGCCGTCGCCGTGCCCCGCACCCGCCGGCTCGGAGCGCTCGGCGCGGCCGCGCTGTTCGTCGCGGTGTTCCCCGCGAACGTGCAGATGGCGTGGGACTGGCGGCGCCGCGCCTGGCCGTGGCGCACCGTGGCGTTCGGGCGCCTGCCGCTGCAGGCGCCGATGATCGCCCACGCGCTGCGGGTGCGGCGCGAGGCGGCGTGACCGCTTGACCGCCTGACCGCCGCGCGCCCGCGTGTCAGCGCGGGTTGCCCCGCGGGTTGCCGCGCGGGCGGATCGTCGCGTGGGGCAGGGCGGGCGCCGGGAGCCGCGCCGGGTCTCCGGTGCGCCCGTCGCGGCCGACGTAGCCGGCGACGTCGCCGAAGCGCTCGCTACCGGCTTCCCAGTCGGCGCGGAAGGCGACGATCTCGTCGTGGGTGCGGCCCACGAAGTTCCACCACATGACGATCTCCTCGCCGAACGGCGGGCCGCCGAGCAGGACGAGGCGGACGGGCTCGTCCGCCTGCCCGTCGGCCGTGATCTCGAGATGTGCCGGGCCCGCGGGGACGGCCCCGAGCTCCGCCGGTTCCAGGGCCTGCCCCTGCAGCGTGACGCGGCCGCGGTCGACGAGCAGCCCGTGCTCGAAGCCGGGGTCGACGGCGAGCGTGACCCGCGCGCCGGGCGCGAGGAGCAGCTCCGCGCCGAGCAGCGGGGTCGCCGTCGCCACCGGGGAGGTGACGCCGGCGAGGGTGCCGAGGAAGACGCGGGCGGTCGCGTGCTCGTCGATCTCGACGGGGGCGGGCGCGTGGTGGGCGAAGTCGCGCGGGGCGTCCCGGGCGTGCTCGGGCAGCGCGACCCAGAGCTGCACCCCGTGCAGGACGGTCGTGCCCGGCGTGCTGACCTCCGAGTGCGCGATGCCGTGCCCGCCGGTCATGAGGTTGAGCTCGCCGGGCCGCACGACGGCGTGGACGCCGTGGCTGTCGCGGTGCTCGACCTCGCCGGTGAACAGCCAGCTCACCGTCTGCAGACCCGTGTGCGGGTGCGGCGGGACGTCCATCCCGCCCGTGGCGGCGGTGTCGTCGGGGCCGTAGTGGTCGACGAAGCACCACGCCCCCACCAGCGAGCGCTGCCGCTGCGGCAGCGTCCGGCGCACGGTCATCGCCCGGGGTCCGCCGAGCGGCACCGCCCGTGGCGTCAGGACCTCGACGGTCGCGGCGCTCCCTCCGGGGGCGCACGCGACCTCGGCGGGCGCGGTCTCGGTGTTGCTCACGTCCTCGAGTGTGCCGCGCCGGACCGGACGCGTCGGGGTCGACGGGGCAGCGGGGGGGCGGGGTCAGCAGGGGGGCGGGGTCAGCGGGGGTCGATGTCCACGTCGGGTGGCGGCCCGTCGTCGCGATCGGGGTCGTCGTCGGTGCCGGGGCCCCCGGTACCGGCGGGCGGCGGCTCCGGGTCGCCCTCGGGCGCCCGCTGCTCCTCGGGGACGGCGGCGACGAGCGCGCGCAGGCCGTCGGCGTCGAGCAGGTCGGCGGGCGCGACCGTGTGGTCGTGGCGCACGTAGTGCAGCGCCGCGCGCACCCGCTCGACCGGGACGCCCGAGAGCGACGACCACGCCAGCCGGTAGGCCGCGAGCTGGACGGCGAGCGCCGGCAGCGCCTCGTCGCGCGGCAGCGCGCCGGTCTTCCAGTCGACGACGGTCGCGCCGCCGTCGGTGTCGGCGAAGACCGCGTCGATGCGGCCCCGCACGAGCGTGCCCGCGACCTCGGTCTCGAACGGCACCTCGACCGCCACCGGCGTGCGGTTCGCCCACCGGCTCGCGGTGAAGCGGTCGCGCAGCTCGGCGGCGTCGGCCGCGCCCGCGGGGTCGGCGGCGGCGTCCGCGTCCTCGTCGGCGGCGCCGGGCAGCTCGTCGAACTCCAGCAGCTCGGTGGCCGAGAACCAGCGCTCCAACCAGGCGTGGAACTCGGTGCCCCGCCGCGCCCGCGGATCGGGCGGGCGCGGCACCGGCCGGCGTAGCCGCCGCGCCAGCGCGCCAGGGTCGGCGGCGAGGTCGACGAGCTGGCTGACCGACAGCTGCGGCGGCAGCAGGACCCGCGCGTGGCGGTCGCGCGCCGCGGCGCGTTCTGCGAGCAGGACCTCGATGTCGGCCGCCCAGCCCTCGGGGTCGGGGGTCTCGCGCTCCGGCGGCTCGTCGAGGCCGAGATCGAGCTCCGGCGTGTCGGCGGGGGCCTTGGCAGTCCTGGCTGCCCCGCCGGGTCCGGCCGGCTCGGCCGGCCCGGCGGGCTCGCTCGACCGGCGATCCCGCGCCGCCCGGACCAGCGCCGCGCCCTGCTCGACCGCGGCCCGGCGGTGGCCCAGCGGGTCGACCGGCCACGCCGCTTGGTGGATGGCCGCGGCCATGGGGTTGGTCTCGTCCTCCGCGGGCGGCTCCGCCCAGTGGTCGACGACCCCGCAGCGCCCCCGGCCGGCAGCGGCCAGCTCGCCGACCTCGCCGAGCAGGTCCGACGGACCACGTGGCGTGTCGCCGGTGTCGCCCCACCAGTGCCCGGACACGAGCAGGCCGTGCTCGGCGCGGGTCAGCGCGACGTAGAACAGGCGGCGTTCCTCGATCAGGCGCCGGTCGTCGAAGGCGCGCTCGTGGGCGTCGAGGCGCTCCTGGACCTCCTTGCGGTCGGCCGCGCCGTCGAGATCGAGATCGGGGAGGTCGGGCCGATCGCCGCGCAGGTGCACCGGCAGCGAGGCGACCGAGGTGAGCCACGATCCGGAGCGCTTCGAGGCGGGGAACACCTTGTCGACGACGTGCGGCAGCGCGACCAGCTCCCACTCGAGGCCCTTGGCGGCGTGCACCGTGAGCACCTGCACGCGGGTGCCGCCGGTCGCGGGGTCGGCGACGTCGACCTCGCCGGGGGTGAGGCCGTCCTCGGCGTCCTCGGCCGCGTCGAGGTAGGCGAGCAGCGCGGTGACCGTCGCCGTACCTCCCGACGAGGCGGCGCCGGCCGCGAAGTCGGCGACGACCTCGGCGAACGCGTCGAGGTGCGCGCGGCCGGTGGGGCCGGGGCGCGCGGCGGTCTCGACGTCGAGCAGCAGCACCCGCTCGACGTCGGCGACGAGGTCGACCAGCGGGGCGGTGACCCGCCGGCGCAGCATGGCGAGCTCGTGCGCCAGGTGCTTGAGCCGGTCGAAGCCCGCCGCGGAGTAGCGCGCGGCCGGGCCGGGGTCGTCCAGCGCGTCGACCAGCCCGGCGCGTTCGGCGTGCTCGCCGGGCAGCGCGGCGGCCACGGGGTCGGGGACGGCGGTGCTGACGGGGCCGGTCCCCTCGTCGCTCGCCGGCGCGGCCAGCTCGCGGGCCCGGCGCCACAGCGCGGCGAGGTCGGCGCCCCCGATGCGCCAGCGCGCGCCCGTGAGCAGCCGGACCGCGGCGCCGCCGGCCAGCGGGTCGACCACGAGCCGCAGCGCCGAGACGACGTCGCGGACCTCCGGCTCGTCGAGCAGGCCGCCGAGGCCCACGACCTCGACGGGCAGGTCGCGGGCCCGCAGCGCGGCGGCCAGCCCGCTCATGTCCGCGCGGCGGCGCACGAGCACCGCGGTGGTCGGGGGCTCCGACTCGGCGTCGGCGGCCGCGCGCCAGCGGTCGGCGACCGCGTCCGCGATCCACGCCCGCTCGGTCTCGACGTCGGTGTGCAGGGCCACCCGCACGTCGCCGGCCGGGGCCCCGGGGCGCGGGCGGAGCTCGTCGACCGGCACCCCGGCGTGGCGCAGGGGCTCGGCGATGCCGTTGGCGAGGGCGAGCACCTCGGGCGGGTTGCGGAAGCTCGTCAGGAGCCCGTGGCGGGCGGCCGCCACCCACTCCCGGGTCGAGCTCCGCTGCGCTCCGTCTCCCGCGGTCTCGCCGTCGGCGTCGACGCGGGGGAAGTCGGTGACGAACCGTGGCAGGTTGGCCGCGCTCGCCCCGCGCCAGCCGTAGATCGACTGGAACGGGTCGCCGACCGCCGTGACCGAGGTGTCGCCATCCCCGGCGAAGAGCGAGCGCAGCATGATCCGCTGGGCGTGGCCGGTGTCCTGGTACTCGTCGAGCAGCACCGCGCGGTAGGCCAGCCGCTCGGCCTCCCCGACCTCGTCGTGGGTCTCGGCGAGGCGCGCGGCGGCGGCCATCTGGTCGGCGAAGTCGAGGCAGCGCTCGGCGCGCTTGCGCTCGGCCAGCTCCTCGACCAGCGGCAGCAGGTCCGCGCGGAACCGCTGCGCGGCGACCTTGGTGGCGAGCGCCTGCGGGAGCGCGGCCCGCTGGCCCTTGCCCGGCGGGGCGCTCTCCACGGCGCGGGCGAAGCGCTCGGCGTGGTCGCGCAGCGAGCCGGCGTCGGCCAGGTGCTCGCCCAGCTCGCCGGCCAGCGACTGCACCAGCGCGGTGACGGTGGCCGGGACACGGTCGGTGTCGAGGTCGGCGGCCCAGGTGGCGACGATCCGGTGCGCGAGCTGCCACGACGCCGTCGGCGAGAGCAGCCGCGCACCGGGGTCGACGGGCAGGCGCAGGCCGTGCTCGGTGAGCAGCCGTCCGGCGTAGGCGTGGTAGGTCGAGATCGTCGGCTCGCCGGCGCGCGCGGCCAGGCGCCGGTCGCCGCTCGGGTCGAGCTCGTCGAGCAGCGTCGACGCGCCGAGCACCCGCAGGCGGCGGCGCACGCGGTCGGCGAGCTGACCGGCGGCCTTGCGCGTGAACGTCAGGCCGAGCACCTGTTCGGGCCGCACGAGACCGTTGGCGACCAGCCACACGACGCGCGCGGCCATGGTCTCGGTCTTGCCCGAGCCCGCCCCGGCGGTGACCAGCGCGGGCTCCGACGGCGCGCCGATGACCGCGGCCTGCTCGTCGGTGGGGCGGCGCAGGCCGAGGCGCTCGGCGAGCTCGACGGGGTCGATCAGCTCGGTGGCCGGCACGGCGATCGCGGTCACGGCACCTGCCTCCCCGAGGTGTGCACCGGGCAGGCCGTGCGGACGGGGCAGCGGTCGCAGGTGTCGTTCTCGCGGCCGAGGAACCCCGGGCCCTCGGTGGCGCGGGCGGCCGTCGCCACGGCGTCGCGCCACAGCGCCAGGCCCTCGTCGTCGAGGGGCTCCTGGGCCCGCTCCTTGGCCGCTCCCCCGGCGCGGGAGAGGTAGACCAGGCGCGCCCCGCCGGGGGCGCTGCGCGCGTCGGTGCGGTCCGGCCCGGCGAGGACCTCGGAGAACGCGCCGAGCGCCGTCGCGAGCTGGTAGACGGCGAGCTGGGGGTGAAGCTGCGCGTCGGCCTTCGAGATCGGCGTCTTGCCCGTCTTCACGTCGATGATCACCGGGCGTCCGTGCGGGTCGATCTCGAGGCGGTCGACGCGGCCCCGCACGCGCACCCCCTCGGCCACGGCGACCTCGAGCTCGCGCTCCACCGCCGCCTCGGTGAGGTGCGCCCGCGTCTGCTCGCGCCAGGCGAGGAACGACCCCAGCATCCGCCGGGTGTTGGCGAGCTCCCGGCGCGAGAACCACGGCGCGCCCGCGTCGACCGAGGCCCACGCGACGTCGAGGGCCTCCTGCAGCTCGCGCTCCCCCGCGCCCTCCGCGGCGCGCTGCACGAGCGCGTGGACCAGCGACCCGGTGACCGACGCGAGCGAATCGGTGTCGTCGCCGCCATGGGTCTGCAGCGCCCAGCGCAGCGGGCAGGTCAGGATCGTCTCGACCGCGCTCGGGCTGACCGCGACCGGCGAGCCGGCCGGCCGCAGCGGGGCGTCGGTGGACGGGCCGAGAAGGCCGTACCAGTCGTCGGGGTCGGCCCCCGGCACGCCGGCGTCGGCGAGGCGGGCGAGCCCCTCGGCGGCGCGTTCCCGACGCTCGGGCGTGGTGTCGGGGTCGGTGACGGCCCGGCGCAGCTCCCCGACCAGCTCGGCGAGCACCAGCGCGCGGCCGGGGCGGCTGCGCGGGCGGTGTGCCTCCGCGGGGTCGTCGGTGACGGGGCCGCCGTCGACGTCGTCGAGGAACCGCGACGGCGTGACGTCCTCCGCCTCGACGGCGCTGACGTGCGCGGCGCGCCGGGCCCGCGACAGCGCGACCGCGAAAAGCCGGCGCTCCTCGGCGAGCAGGGGCGCCTGCCCGGAGACCGCCGGGTCGTCCGGCACGCCGGCCAGCACGTCGACCAGTCGCTCGACCCCGAGCAGGGTGCCGCGCCGCCGCAGGTCGGGCCAGGCGCCCTCCTGGACGTCGGGGATGATCACGACGTCCCACTCGCGGCCGCGCGAGGCGTGGGCGGTGAGCAGGGCGACCGCCTCGCCGTCGGGCGCGCGGGGGGCGAGGGTGTCGGCGCGGATGCGCTGGTCGTCGGCCTGGGCGACGAAGCCCGCGACCGTGCCGCCGGGCAGGTCCTCGACGTAGCGGGCGGCCCGCTCGACCAGGGCGACGACGGCGTCGAGGTCGCGGTCGGCCTGGGCCCCGGTGACGCCGCCGCGCTCGCTCGCGGCGACCCAGCGCCGTTGCAGACCGCTGCGGTCCCACACCGCCCAGAGCACGTCGGGGACCGAGGCGCCGTCGCGGATGGCGTGCGCGGCCGCGGCGAGCAGCTCGCCGACACGGGCCAGCGGGGCGGCCTCCGAGGTGCTCAGCAGCGCCAGGGGGTTCTTCGCCTCCTCGACGTGGTCGAGCAGGGCGTCGACGATGAGGGCGTCGCTCGGCGTGTCCGCCGCGCCGCCGCCGGCCTCGTGGCGCCGGAGCAGCCCGCGGCGCAGCCGGCGCACCGCCAAGGGGTCCGCCCCGCCGAGCGGGGAGGCGAGCAGCGCGAGGGCCGTGTCGGCGTCGAGGCGCGGCGGGTCGGCGGCGCAGCGCAGCACCGTCAGCAGCGGGGCGACCGCGGGCAGGGCCGCGAGCGGGGTGTCGTCCGCGGGCACGGCCAGCGGGACCCCGGCCGCGAGCAGCGCCCGGCGCAGCGGCGGGAGCGAGCCGGACACCGAGCGCACGAGCACCGCCATCCGCGACCACGGGACGCCGTCCGTGAGGTGGGCGCGGCGCAGCCGGTCGGCGACCGCGGCGGCCTGGCGTCCCGGCGTGGCGTAGACGTCGACGGTCAGCCGGCCGGGGTCGTCCTGATCGTCCTGATCGTCCTGCGGCGCCGCTCGGGTCCGCCCCGGACCGGCGCCGGGCAGGGCCGCGACGACGCGGGCGACGGCGTCGCGCAGGACCGGGCGGCTGCGGTGGTCGGTGCGCAGGACGACGGTCGCGAGCCCGCCCGGGTCGGCGTCGCGCAGCAGCGCCGGGTCGGCGCCGCGGAACCCGAGCACCGAGGAGTCGGGGTCGCCGGCGAGCACCCAGTCGTCGGCGGCCTCGCCGAGCGCGCGGGCCAGCTCGACCTGCTGGGGATCCATGTCCTGCACGTCGTCGACGACGAGGTGGCGGACCGTCGCGCGCTCGGCCTCGAGCAGCTCGGGGTCCGCGACGAAGGCGTCGAGCACCGCGGCGACGAGCTCGGCGGCGTCGAGCGGCGGCGCGCTCGCGAGGGGGTTGGCCGACCCGGCCGCCGCGCGCAGGAGCGTGACCTCCTCATACGTGCGGTAGAAGCGGCCGGCGGCGAGCCACGCCGGCACGCCGAAGCGCTTGCCGAGATCGGTGAGCTCCTTCGGCCCCAGCCCCCGCTCGGCGGCCCGCAGCAGCAGATCGCGCACCTCGCCGGCGAAGGCGGGCGCCTCGAGGGCCGGGCGCATGCGCAGCGGCCAGCCCGAGGGCACCCCGGCCCCGGCGACCTCGCCCGCGAGCAGCTCGCGGACCATCGCGTCCTGCTGGGCGCCGGGCAGCAGCCGCGGCGGGGCCTCGCCGCGGCGCGCGGCGTGGCGGCGGAGCACGGCGAAGGCGTAGGAGTGCACGCTGCGCACCAGGGGTTCGGCGGCCGCCCGGGCGCTCTCCGTGCCGCCGGCGAGCGCGCGGCGGCGCGCCCCGATCCGTTCCCGCAGGCCCGCCGCGGCCCGGCGGTCGCCGACGAGCACGAGCGGGCGGGCGTCCGGCTCGGCGTGCAGCAGGCGCGCCACCCGCTCGGCGAGCAGCGTCGTCTTGCCCGTGCCCGGACCACCCAGCACCCGGAGGAACCCGGCGTCGTGCTCGACGACCCGGCGTGCGGCCTCGTCGAGCACCAGCTCGCCCGGCACCCACGCCGCGGCGCGCCGCAGCTCCGGCGCCCGGTCGGCACGCGTCGGGGAACTCACGGCGACCACTTCACCACGTCCCCCCGACACCGCCGTGGACCTGGGTCGCGACTGACGCCCACGCACACGGGGTGTGCGAGCAATGCGGCTTTCCTGGCGTCAGACGCCAGGATCGCCACATCCTCGCGCGCGCGACACGCCGGGACCGGCGCTCCGGGCCCGGAACTCCCGTGTTGGACTCGTCGGTGTGGACGAGGCGCGGCACGAGCGGATCCGGGCGGCGGTGGCCGCGATCCCCGAAGGCTCCGTCGCGACCTACGGCGATGTGGCCCGGGAGGTCGGCGAGGCCTCGGCACGCCTCGTCGGGCGGGTGATGAGCGAGGACGGGGCCGACCTGCCGTGGCACCGCGTGCTGCGCGCGGACGGCTCCAGCGCCCCCCAGATCCTCGACGAGCAGCACGCCCGCCTGCGCGCCGAGGGCGTCGAGATCCGCGACGGGCGTGTCGTGCTCGCGAACCACCGCGTGGCGAGCGGGTGGATTTCCTGATGCTGAACGTCAGTACTCGGCCTCCGTCGCGGCAGCTCCGCTTCGCTGCGTGCCGCCGGTGGACGCCACGCTGACACCGACCGCGCCTCAGCGGTTCTCGGCGTGTCGCGCTCGCGAGGATGTGGCGATCCTGGCGTCAGGCGCCAGGAAAGCCGCATTGCTCGTACACACGCTGCCCCGACGCCGACACCACCCCGGGTCTCAGCCGCCTGACGCGAGGCCTCGCCGGTAGAGGTCGAGGTGCGCGGCGGCCGCCGCGTCCCAGGTGTGCGCGGCGGCGAGGGCGCGGCCGACGGTCGCGTGGGCGGGGTCGAGGTCCGGATCGGCTCCCTCGAGCACGCGGCCGATCTCCCGCGCGAACCCCTCGGGCCCGTCGGCGAAGCGCGCCGCGCCGGCGAACACCTCGCGCAGCACGGGCAGGTCGCGGGTCACCAGCGGGACCCCGGCCGCGAGGGCCTCCATCGCCGCGAGCCCGAACCCCTCCTTCGTCGACGGGAACGCGAAGACCGAGGCGCCCGCCACCAGACCGGGCAGCTCCCCGTCGTCGACCGGCCCGAGCACCACCGGCGCGACGCCCAGCTCGTCGGAACGGGCGAAGACCTCGGCGCGGTACGGGCGGTAGTCGAACAGCGTGTCCCCGCCCGCGATCAGCAATGGGACGTCCGGGAGGAGCGCCATCGCCTCGACGAGCTCGAGGGTCCCCTTGCGCGGCTCGATCCCGCCGACCGCGAGCACGTAGCGCCCGTACTCCGCGCGCCACGGCTCCCCCGCTCCCGAGGACGCCGCCGCCGCGAACCGCGCCGCGTCGACCCCGTTGCCGATCACCGCCGGCGACCGGTCCCACCCGGACCGCACCTCGCCGGCCACGGCCTCCGACACGCACACCAGCGCCGCCGGCTCGACGATCGCGCGCTCGTGACAGGCCGCGAGCTCGGGTGTGGTGAACCGGTCGAGGTGGTGCACGGTGCGCCAGAGACCGTCGTAGCCGCGCGCCCGCCCGACCGCGTTCGCCGTCAGGCAGTCCTGCGCGTGCACCACGTCGAACGAGCCCTCGAACGCACCGAGGGCCTCGGCCAGCAGCGCGATCGAGCGCAGGATCCGGTCCCCGACCGACTCCCCCTCGATCTCGGGCACCGGCACGAGCCGCACGGTCACCGCGTCGCGCACCGGCCGGAAGAACCCCGTGTCCCCGCCGCGGGCCAGCGCCCACACGGTGACGTCGTGGCGCGCCCTGGCGAAGGCCTCGGCCAGCGCGAGGGTGTGGACGACGCCGCCGCGCGGCTTGGTCGAGTAGGTCAGCAGGGCGATCTTCACGGGGTCACGGCCCGTAGGTCTCGGGTCGCCGCTCGGTCAGGTGGTGCAGGACGGCGCGCGCCGCGCCGACGGCGCCGGGCAGGTCGACCTCGGCGACGGCCAGGCCACCTTTCGACCAGGTCCGCGCCAGGATCTCCCCGCCCGGTCCGACCACCTTCGCGCGGCCGAGGAAGTGCAGCGCGCCGTTGCGTCCGCTCTGGTTCGACGACAGCCACACCACCTGGTTCTCGGCCGCCCGCGCCTGGTCGTAGAGGTCGAACAGCCGCGCCTGGCGGTCCTGCGCCATCCGCGGCGCCCGGTTCGTCAGGGACGTGGGCCAGGCCGACAGGCACGCGATGATCTCCGCGCCGTCCACCGCGAGCGCCCGCGACGCCTCCGGGAAGGTCTTGTCGTGGTCGATGAGCAGCCCCATCCGGCCCACCGGCGTGTCGAACGCCGCGAACCCGTCACCGGCCCGGAACAGCGGGGCGATCCCGGCCGGCAGGTGCACCTTGCGGTGCCGGCCGAGGATCCCGTCGCCGGACAGGCACACGGCGGCGTCGTAGCGCGCGGGCCCGGCGCCCTCGTCGGTGTCGTCCTCGGGCCCCAGCTCGCAGTACCCGAGGCAGACGACCATGTCGCCGGCGATGTCGATCACCGACCGGACCTCGTCGCCGTTGGGCTCCAGCAGCGGGGGCAGGCACTCGATGTCGGGGTGGCGCAGGTCGGTGAGGTAGCCCCCGAGCGCGCCGTCGGGCAGCGCGAGCATCTCGACCCCGGCGTCCCGGGCGTGCGCGATGATCATCTTGATGCGGTCGAGGTCGAACCCGATGTCGCGCGTGAAGTGGGCCGCGGCGGCGGCGAGGCGGACCACCGGCGGACCCTAGCCGGCCCGCGCCGCGACGGGCACGGGGGCGAGGTCGTAGGACGCCGGGCGCCGGTCGCGCAGGTGCCCCATGAACCGCCGGGCCGCCTCGACGGCGTCGTCGACGTCGACGGAGGCGACGGCGAGTCCAGCGTCCGTGCCGGTGGTGTCGAGGACCTCCCCGCCCGGGTCGACGATCTTGGCGCTGGCGACGAGACGCATGTCGCCGAACGTCCCGGCCTGGTTCGCCGACACCCAGACAATCTGGTTCTCCAGCGCGCGGGCCCGGTCGAACAGGTCGAAGCGCCGGGTCCAGCGGTCGTCGGCGAGGACCGGCGCCTGGTTGGTGCGCGACGCAGGCCAGGCCGACATGCACACCACGATCCGCGCCCCGTCGACCGCCAGGGCGCGCGCGGCCTCGGGGAACGCCTTATCGTAGCAGATCATCATGCCGAGCCGGCCGATCGGCGTGTCGAACGCGGCGAAGCGGTCGCCCGCCGCGTAGGAGTTGTTCTCGTTCAGCGGCTGGTGGACCTTGCGGTGGTGGCCGAGCACGCCGTCGCCGGTCACGGCCACGCAGCTGTTGTAGGGCAGGCCCCCCGACGCCGTGTCGCCCCGCTCGCAGAAGCCGGCCGTGACGACCGTGTCGCCGGCGAGCGCGACGAGCCGGCGCACCTCGGGGCCGTCGATCTCGAGCTGCGGCGGGACGTCAGCCGAATCCATCGTGGCCGCATCGTCGTGCAGCGACGACAGGTAGCCCCCGAGCGCGGCCTCGGGCAGCGCGAGCAGGTCCGCCCCCGCCGCCCGGGCCCGCCCGAGCAGGGCCTCGATCGTGGCGAAGTCCTCGTCGAGGTCGCGGCCGAAGCCCGCGGCCGCGGCCGCGAACGTCCTGACGGTCATGGGTGGATCCCTCCAGTCGTTGCCGCCCTCACGTCGCCCGCGCCGGCTCCGCGGCGCGGCGCCGCGCCCAGGCCCGTGACACCACTGGCGACGGCCTCGGTGATCTCGCCGTCGGGCCAGCGCAGCGCGACGCCGGTGCTCGCGGTCAGCTCCCCGCACACCGCGCTCGTCGCGGGGCCGGCCGCCGGGGCCGGGGCGTCCGGCGCGTCGGCGGTGAGCAGCGCGAAGCCGGGGAAACAGGTCAGCCAGTCGGCGACGGTCGCGCCGGCCGGGCGCGGCACGGCGGCGACGTCGAGCACCGCGCCCGTGCCCGAGGCCTCGGCGAGCATGCCGAGGGTGCCGACGACCCCGGCCATCGACACGTCCTTGGCCGCGGCCGGCCGATGCGGCTCGTCCGGTCCGATCGCGGCGACCATCGCCCGCAGCTCGGCGGGCGTGCGCGTCGACGTCGAGTCCCACTGCCGCCCGGTGTAGCCGGGGCGCCACGTGCCGCCGAGGTCGGCGGTCAGCCGCACGGCCATGCCCGGTCGGCCGCCGGCGGCGGGGACGGGCGCCGGTGTCCGCCCGAGGGCGGTGACGGCGAGGGACGCGGGGACCTCGAGCTGCGTGTGCCCGCCGACGACCGGCACGCCGTAGGCGTCGGCCGCGGCGCGCAGGCCGGTGAGGACGCGGTGGGCGAACGAGGCGTCGCGGGCACCGACGGCGTCGAGCAGGGCGGTGGGCGCGGCGCCCATGGCGGCGAGGTCGTTGACGTTGACCAGCACCCCGCACCAGCCGGCCCACTCCGGGTCGCGCTCCACCATCGCCGGCAGGATCGCGTCACAGGCCGCGACGATGTCGGTCCCGGGAACGGGGGCGCCGTCGTCGCCGACGTGCAACCCGGTCCCGGCCATGCCCGCGACGAGCTCGCCCAGCGGGGCCTTGGTCGCGGCGATCAGCGCCGCGAAGCGCCCCACGGGCCAGCGCACGTGCACGTGGGGGCGGCCGGCGACCGTCGTGTCGCGGACGCGCTGCCAGCCCAGGCGGCGGAAGAGCGTCTCGTTCGCGGCCTGGACGTCGGCCTCGAACCGCAGCGCGCCGGCGGCCTCGGCGCGGGCACAGGCCGCGCGCACCAGGGCCGCGCCGACCCGGACGCTCGCCCGCCGGCGGGCCAGCGGCGCGACGACGAGACGGCTGCCCGTCCACCACCCCAGGTCGGGCCGGGCGGTGTCGGCGTCGACGGGCGCGAGGCGGACGCCGCCCAGGACCTCGCCGGTCGCGTCGCGGGCGACCAGGACGATCGCGCGCGGGTCGTGGTCGTGCTCGTCGAGGTCGCCGACACCGTCGTCGCGGAAGAGCCCCTGCTCGTCGACGAACACCGCGCGCCGCAGCGCCCGGTAGGCGACGACGTCGGGGTGGCGCGCGTCGATGGCCGGGGCCTCGGCGATGGTGACGTCGCGGGCCTGCCGGCGGGTGCGGCCGCCGAGGATCTCGTCGGCGGCGCCCATCTCGCCGAGTGAGTGGTCGTCGAGCAGCGACACCGGCTCAGCCCCCCGCCGCGGACAGGGCGGAGCAGGCGCCGCACGCCGCGCAGCCCGCGGCCTGGTCGGCGCCGCGCATGCCGGCGGCCTGGAGGATCTTCGCGACGCGGGCGGTGACCTCGGCGAGCAGCTCCGGGTCCGGCGCGGGGTCGCCGTCGGCGAAGGCGAGCGTGCCCGGGATCGGGCGGTACGGCACGACGAAGGGGTAGACGCCGCGGTCGACGAGGTCGGCCGCGCCGGCGACGAGCTCGTCGGGGTCCTCGCCCAGGCCGACGATGAGGTAGGTCGACACGGCGTTCGCGCCGAAGAGCCGCACGCTCTCGTCCCACGCGAGCCGGTACTGGGACAGCGGGACGGTCGCCTTGCCGGGCATCCAGCGGGCGCGCACGGCGTCGTCGAGCGACTCGACGTGGATGCCGACGGCGTCCGCGCCGGCGTCCTTCAGCTCCTGCAGCGCGGCCAGGTCCTCGGGGGCGGGCGGCTCGCACTGCACCTGGATCGGCAGGTCGGGCACCGCCGCCTTGATCGCGCGCACGCAGCGGGCGAGGTGGCGGGCGCCGCGGTCGCGGCCGTTGGACGTGCCGGTGGTCAGCACCATCTGCTTGACGCCGTCGAGGCGGACCGCGGCCTCGGCGACCTCGGCGAGCTGGTCGGGGGTCTTCACGGCGGTGGTGGCGCCACTGCGCAGCGACTGCTCGATGGCGCAGAAGCGGCAGCGATCCTGCTCGCCGTAGCGCACGCAGGTCTGGACGGCGGTCGTGGCGAGGACGTCGTTGCCGTGGAGGCGGGCGAGCTTCTCGTAGGGGACGCCGTCGGCGGTGGTGAGGTCGTAGAAGGCGGGGCGGGCGACGGTGTCGACCTCGACGCCCAGGTCGGTGATCCCCCCGTCGGGGCCGGTGCGCACGAGCCGGCCGTCGCGCAGCCGGTAGGGGCTCGCCGGGTTGATCGGGATCGCCGTCTTGAGGCCGTCGACGAGCACGTGGCCGTCGGCGGACGGGCCGGCGCCACCGGGGCGGCGCAGGGGGATGGAGGCACCGAGGTCTGTCGTGGTGCCCGGAGTGTCGGACGGGAGGTCGAGCGCGACGCCGCGGACGGCCACTTCGGAGCGGGCGGACAACCCGAGGTCGGGCTGCGGGGACATCGGCTGACCTCCTGTGCTCTGGATCGGGGGTGGTCACGGCCGGCGCGGGTGTCCCCGCGCCGGCCGCGTCACGTCAGAGCTGGTAGGTCGAGTTGATGATCGCGCCCTTGCGCGCGTAGTAGATGAGCGCGTCCTGGACGTCGAGCGGGTGCGTCGGGATGACGCCCTCGATGAGGTCCTCCTCGCGGGCGCCGTGCAGCGACAGGCCGAAGCGGCAGCAGTAGACCTTGCCGCCCTCGCTCATGAACGTCTTGAGCTGGTCGTTGATGTTGTGCTCACCGGGGAACGCCGAGGTGCCGGTGGTGGGGAACCCGCGCGTGGCCAGGCAGTTCAGCGAGCCGGGGCCGTAGAAGTACATCGCGGACTCGAAGCCCTTGCGCAGCGCGCGCGTGGCCTGGAGGACCGCGACGAAGCTGACCGACGACTCGTGCGCGATGCCGTGGACCAGCGTGAAGTAGGTCTCGCCGCCCTCGGCCTGCAGGTCGGGGAAGACCTTCGTCCCGCCGTAGATGCTCGAGCCCTCGGGCAGCGAGGGGTGCGGGATCTCCTCGAGGCTCTTCTTCTCGACGTCGGAGAGCTCGGTGCTCGTCATGCTGTGCTCCTCGCGGGATGCTGGTGTGCGGCGGTGCCCGCGATGCGACGGGCAGCCCCTGGGGAAGGAGAGTTCGGGGACGGCGGGGTCCTCGCCGACCCCGGATGCGGGACCGTGCGATCCGGTTCCTCGCTGCGACTCAGCACACCAACCGGCGATTTCCGAAGTGTTTCCTCGTGACTACGAGGCCGAGTCGTCCTCCGCGATGTGTTTCAGCGCCGTGACTCGGGAGGTTCGAGCAATGCGGCTTTCCTGGCGCGTGACGCCAGAATCGCCACATCCTCGGCTCCGCGACACGCCGGGACAGAGGGGGCACGCTTCCCTCGACCACGGAACGCCCCCAGAACGACGGGGCTGCTCCGAACAGAAGAGCGGACGGCGCACCAAGGCCCGCGTGCGTCCCCAGTCCGCGAAACCGTCCACAGGCGCGGCCGCCGCGCTTCGCACGGCCGGGCACGGCGGGTGACCCTTCCCGCGTGCGACCTGGTGAGTGGACGGTCAGTCCCGGTGTGCTGCGGGAGGCGAGCACCGAAGGTGTGATCGCTGTCCGCACCCTCGTCGAACTGGGCGTCGACGAGACGACGGCTTACCGACGCTGTCGTCAGGACGGTCCGTGGCAACGCCTCCTGCCGGGGACCGTGCTGCTGCACAACGGCACGCCGACCCGACGCGAGCGTGAGATCGCCGCTCTCGTGTACTGCGGCCCCGACGCGATGCTGACCGGAGTGGCGGCGGCACGCCACCACGGCCTCCGACGCCTCCCGGACGACGAGACCGTTCACGTGCTCGTCCCGGCGCACCGCCAGGTGCGCAGCGTCGGGTTCGTCGTGGTGGAGCGCACCACCCGGCCACCCCGCCCGGTGGAGCGCGACGGGCTCGCGGTGGCGCCGTTGGTGCGCGCTGTCCTCGACGAAGCGCGGCGCCGGCGCGATCCGACCAGTATCTCCGCCCTCGTGGCCGAGCCCGTGCAGCGGCGGATGCTCCAGATCGAGCAGCTGGAAGAGGAGCTCGAGGCCGGGTGCCGACGAGGGACAGCGGCGCCGCGAGCGGTCCTGCGCGCCGTTCGTGCCGGTGTGCACTCGGCCGCCGAGTTCGACGCCCGGGAATGGTGGCTGTCCCGGGCCCTCCCGCCGGCGCAGTTCAACGTCCGGCTCGTCGATCGGAACGGCCGCCTCCTCGGCGTCGTCGATGCCTACGTCGAAGAGACCGGGTTCGCCTGGGAGATCGATTCGGTGGACGCGCACTTCGCGACGGCGGACCAGGTCGAGTCGACCGCTCGACGTCGCCGCGCCCTGCGCGACGCCGGCGTGACCATCGTTGGCTCTCGTCCCACGCAGGTGCGCGACGATCCCGACGGCGTCGAGAAGGACATCGACGACGGACTCACGGTCGCCGCCCTCTTGCCTCCCCCGGAGATCCGGGTCGTGGAACGGGACGACTGGCAGCGGGGGGCGTGAGCCCGCTTCGCTCACCGGCGTGTCGTGCCGGCGAGAATGTGGCGATCCTGGTGTCAGACGCCAGGAAAGCCGCATTGCTCGAACAGCGCAGCTGTTCGAATCGCCGGCGCGGGTCAGACGCCCGGAAAGACGGTCAGCGGTCGATGGGGGTGGAGCCGTCGCCCGTCTCGATGCCGCCGTGGGGATAGGTCGTGGTGCCGTTGCTCGTCGACGAGCCCGTGGAGACGGCGACGTCGTTGACGACGTTCGACAGGAACACCGTGATCGAGGACCCGGCGTCGGCGAGCGTGGACGCGCCGCTGCGTGTCGTCGACGCCGCCTGCTGCGGGTTGGAGATGATCGCGTACAGCACCAGCAATATCACGATCGTGCCGATCACGCGGGCCATGCGGACAGCATCGCCCCATCGTGACGCGGGGTAAACATCGGGGTGGCACTCAGTCGCCGAAAAGTCGATGAAGCTCGACGTCGGTGAAGCCGATCGGGGGAGGAACGGCCTGCGCACGGTCTACGTCGGGTGGTCCCACGGGTCGCTGGGGTTCGGCGACCCGGCGCGGGATCGGACGTGGACGGCGCGCGGTCCGTGCGAAGAGGCGGTCGCCGACGATCGTGCCGAGGTACGTGTCGTCGGGGTCGAGGACGTCGTCGCGCGGCTCGGGCGACGCCTCGTGGGACCACGGGAACCACCCGATCCAGCGGTCGCGGGTGCTCCACACGTACGGCAGGCCCGGCCGGTACCACGCGATCCAGCGCCCGTCGGACGCGTAGAGGTGCACGGCCATGCCGGGGTCAGCGCGGGGCGTCCGCGGCAGCCCGGGGCTCACGGGCGCACTCCCGCGGGGGCGGCGGCCCGGTACCGCTCGACGACGACCCCGACGACCGCCGGGTGCTCGCCCAGCGGGGCGGCGACGACCCCGGCGCCGGCGTCGCCGAGCCAGCGGAAGAACGCGCCGGGCGCGAGCAGCCAGGTCGCGAGCACGACCCGCGGCCCGCGCGGGAACGCCGACGCGACGACGTCCGCCACCCGGGGCTCGCCGCCGGCGATGTAGCCGACGGGCACCTCGTGGCCCACCCGCGCGGTCAGCAGCGCGGCGGCGGTGCGCAGGTCGTCCTGCGCCACGGCGTCGGTGGAGCCGGCGGCGGCGAGCACGACGGTGTCGCCGGGCTGCCCGCCGGCCTCGGCGAGCCGGTCGAGCACCGCGCCCACCAGCGCCGGGTCGGGTCCGAGGGGATCGGCCACGACGACGTCGTCGCGCCCGATCGCGGCGAGCTGCTCCGGGACGTCGACGCGCACGTGGAACCCGGACGCCAGGAACGCGGGCACCACGACGACGGGGCCGGCGATCTCCGCGAGCACCGACGCCATCGACGGGCTCGCGACCCCGGCGTAGGCCAGGCGCACCGCGACCTCGGGCAGCGCCTGCTGCACGGACACCGCGAGCCGGTCCCAGGTCGCGCGCCCGGCGGGGTCCTCGGTGCCGTGGGCGAGCAGGAGCAGAGCAGGTGAGGTCACGAACCGAGCGCCTCCGAGACAGCCCCCGACGACCCCGACGACCCCGACGACCCCGACGACCCCGATGACCCCGAAGCACCACCGGCCACCGCCGCCGCGTGCTCCTCCAGCCGCTTCACCATCGCCCCGAGCCGGAAGCGCTCCGGTGCGATGCCGACGACGCCGAGACGTTCCAGCGGCGCCGCGGTCACGGGCCCCACGCAGGTCGCGAGCACCTCGCCCGACGCCAGCGCCGACAGCACCTCGTCCCGCATCCCCTGCGCCGTCGCACGGTGTACGAGGCCCTCGACCGCCGGCGCGCTGGTGAACGTCACCGTGTCGACCTCGCGCGCGACGATCGCGTCGAGCAGCGCGTCGACCGCCGCGAGATCGGGCGGCGGCTCCCACCGGTACACCGCCACGGTGACGACGTCGGCGCCGGCGGCGCGCAGCGCGGCGAGGAAATCGGTCATCGGGTCGCCGTGCAGCTGGACCGCGACGCGGACGCCGTCGACGCCCCGGGCGAGCAGATGGGACAGCACCTCGGGCGACGACTCGGTCTCGTCGGCCGACCACGCCTCACGCAGCCCGGCGCCCCGGATCGCCCCACGCGCCTTCGGTCCGCGAGCCAGCACCGTCGCCGACCCGAGCACCTCGTGCAGCTCGGACGCGAGCCCCCACGACGACGCGACCTCCAGCCACCCCCGGAACCCCTGCCCGGTGGTGGCCACGACGACCGCCGGCGGCGCGGCGACGAGCGCCCGCGTGGTCTCCGCGAGCTCCGCGTCGTCCTCGAGCGGCACGATCCGCATCGTCGGGCCGTGCACCACCTCCGCGCCCTTGCGACGCAGGAGGTCGAGCTGGTCGTCGGCGCGTCGGTCGGCCGTCACGCCGACCCGCCACCCCTCGAGCGGGCGGCCCGTCACGCGTGACCGACCTGGACGACGCCTTCCACCACCCGGACAGGATAGGTCGCCACCGCGACGTCGGCGTCCTCGAGACAGCGACCGTCCGCCAGCGCGAAGTGCTGCTTGAAGATCGGCGACGCGATCACCGGCGTGCCGCCGACGTCGCCCACGATGCCGCGGGAGAGCACCGACGCGCCCGAGAACGGGTCGAGATTGTGCAGCGCGAAGATCCGGTCGTCGTGGGTGCGGACGACGGCGACGGGCTCCCCCGCCACCAGCGCCGCGACCGCCCGCTCGGGCTGGACGCGTTCGAGCGGACACACCTCGGTCCACCCGGACGGCGTCGTCACCGGACCCGTCGCCACGGCCACCGGGGCCGGCGACGGGTCCTTCGCCTCGGCGCCGGCCGTGGTGCCGGTCGGGTGCTCCCGCAGACGGAGCGCAGCGGAGCTCGACCATCGACTCGGCTCGGTCACACGCCCACCTCCTCCGGGGATCGGGACGCGGAGTCGTGCACCGGGAGACGCGGGCCGGCGATCACCCGGGGCCCGAACCCCAGCTCCGGCACCTCCGTCGGCTGGCCGTCCCGCATCCCGGCGGGCACGCGGTGCCCGCGGTGGTCGACGAACTCGACGCTGGGGTCCGGTGTGCCCGGCGCGTTGACGAACGAGGTGAACCGCGCGAGCTTCTCCGGGTCGTCGAGGACCGCCGCCCACTCGTCGGCGTACGACGACACGTGCCGCGCCATCTGCTCGTCGAGCGACGGGCAGATGCCCAGCGAGTCCTCCATGATCACCTCGCGCAGGTGGTCGAGGCCGCCCTCCAGCCCCTCGATCCACGGCGCCGTGCGCTGCAGCCGGTCGGCGGTGCGCACGTAGAACATGAGGAACCGATCGATCGTGCGCACGAGCGTCGTGGTGTCGAGGTCGGATGCGATCAGCTCGGCGTGCCGCGGGGTGAAGCCGCCGTTGCCGCCGACGTAGAGGTTCCAGCCGTGCTCGGTGGCGATCACCCCGAAGTCCTTCGACCGCGCCTCGGCACACTCGCGGGCGCACCCGCTGACCCCGGACTTCAGCTTGTGCGGGGACCGCAGCCCTCGGTAGCGCAGCTCGAGCGCGACGGCGAGCGACACCGAGTCCTGCACGCCGTAGCGGCACCAGTCCGTGCCGACGCACGACTTCACGGTGCGCAGCGCCTTGCCGTACGCGTGCCCGGACTCGAACCCGGCGTCGACGAGCCGCCGCCAGATCGCGGGCAGCTGCTCGACGCGGGCGCCGAACATGTCGATCCGCTGGCCACCGGTGATCTTCGTGTAGAGCCCGAAGTCGCGGGCGATCTCCCCGATGACGATGAGGCCCTCGCCGCTGACCTCCCCGCCGGGCAGCCGCGGCACGATCGAGTACGTGCCGTTGCGCTGCATGTTCGCGAGGAAGTGGTCGTTGGTGTCCTGCAGGACGGCCTGCTCGCCGTCGAGGACGTGCCCACCGGCGAGTGTCGCGAGCATCGACGCGACCGCGGGCTTGCAGACGTCGCACCCACGCCCGGTGCCGTACTCCCCGACGATCTGCGAGAACGTCGTGAGCCCCGTCGCCATGACGATCTCGTAGAGCTCCGCGCGGCTCTGGGTGAAGTGCTCGCACAGGGCCGTCGAGACCTCGACCCCGCACGACGCGAGCACCTTGCCCAGCGTCGGGACGCACGAGCCGCACGTCGTCCCGGCCCGCGTGCAGGCCTTCAGCTCGGGCACCGTCGACGCCTCGCCCGAGGCGATCGCCTCGACGAGCGCGCCCTTGGTCACCGCGTTGCACGAGCAGATCTGCGCGCCGTCGGGCAGCGCGTCGATCCCGACGCCCACGGCGCCCTCGCCCGCCGGCGCGATGAGCGCCATCGGGTCGCCGGGCAGCGCCTCGCCGAGGAACCCGCGCAGCGTCTCGTAGTTCGACGCGTCGCCGACGAGGACGCCGCCGAGCAGCGTCCGGCCGTCGTCCGTCACCACGAGCTTGGAGTACGTCCCGGCGACGGGGTCGTCGAGACGTACCTCCAGCGCCCCGCCGGCGGTCGCGTGCGCGTCACCGAACGAGGCCACGTCGACCCCGAGCAGCTTGAGCTTGGTCGACATGTCGGCCTCGGTGAACCGGGACCCGCCGCCCGTGAGCCGGTCGGCGACGACCTCGGCCATCGCGTACCCCGGAGCGACCAGCCCGTAGGTCTTCCCGTCGACAGCCGCGACCTCGCCGATCGCCCACACGTGCTCGTCCTGCGTGCGGCACCGGCCGTCGACCAGCACGCCCCCGCGCTCGGCCACCGGCAGCCCGATGTCGCGCGCGAGCGCGTCGGCTGGGCGGATGCCCGCGGAGAACACGACGACCGACGCGTCGAGCTCGGTGCCGTCGGAGAGGAAGACGGTGAGACCGCCCCGGTGGTCGCGCCGGATCTCCGAGGTCGATACGCCGGTGTGCACCCGCAGTCCGAGGTCGCCGACGAGCCGGCGCAGCAGCGCCCCGCCGCCCTCGTCCACCTGCACCGGCATCAGCCGCGGCGCCATCTCGACGACGTGCGGGACGAGCCCGAGGGTGCGCAGCGCGTCGGCGGCCTCCAGCCCGAGCAGCCCGCCGCCCACGACGACGCCGGCATGCCGCCCGGCCCCCGCGCGGGCGGTCGCGGCCTCGGTGGCGGAGCGCAGCGCGTCGAGGTCGTCGAGCGTGCGGTAGACGAAGACGTCGTCGAGCTCACGCCCGGGAACCGGCGGCACGAACGGCACCGAGCCCGTGGCGAGCACCAGCTCGTCGTAGGGCACGCGGCGCCCGCCCGCGGTCGTCACCACCCGGGCGGAGCGGTCGACGTCGACGGCGCGGTCGTCGAGGTGCAGGTCGACGAGGTCGTCGGCGAGGAAGTCCTCGTCGGCGAGCGCCAGCTCCTCCTCGGAGGCCTTGCCCAGGTACGAGGAGAGCGCGACGCGGTCGTACGCGGGCCGGGACTCCTCGGCCAGCAGCACGACCCGGTACGCCCCGTCGGTGTCACGGCGGCGCAGGCTCTCGACGAAGCGGTGCCCGACCATCCCGTGGCCCACGACGACGACGGTGCGGGCTGATCGGTCCGGCTCCGCTGCGCTCCGCGTCCGGGGCTCTGCCGTCACCGTCAGACCTCCGCGTACGAGACCCGCGTGCCGGTCTTCGGGTCGGTCGCGGACTTCGCGTTGCGCAGGTAGACGACGAACGTCACGACCATGCACACGGCGTAGAAGGCCAGGAACGCCCAGAACGCCGGCGCCCCCGACTGCGTCGCCTGGAAGGACGAGCGGAACGCGAGGTTGATCAGCAGGCCGCCGAACGCCCCGATCGCCGCGGTGATCCCGATCGCCGCCCCGGAGATGCGGCGAGCCCAGAGCAGGGCCTCGGCCTGGTCCCAGCCGCGCTCCTCGGTGGCGGCGAGCGCCTTCGTCCGGAAGATCGACGGGATCATCTTGTAGGTCGAGCCGTTGCCGATGCCCGAGGTGATGAACAGCAGCACGAAGCCCGCGGTGAACAGTCCGAGCGAGTCGATGCCCGAGGCCCAGATGCAGATCAGCGTCGCGACGGCCATCGCGGCGAAGTTCCAGAAGGTCACCTTCGTGCCGCCGATGCGGTCGGAGAGCCAGCCGCCGACGGGGCGGATGAGCGAGCCGAGCAGCGGACCGATGAACGTGACCGCGGCGGCCTGCAGCGGCGTGCGCCCGAACTGGTTCTGCAGCACGAGCCCGAAGGCGAAGCTGTAGCCGATGAACGACCCGAACGTCCCGATGTAGAGGAACGACATCACCCACGTCTGGGCGTCGCCGGCGGCCTCCTTGAGCGCGCCGGTGTCGTTGCGCACCGAGGAGATGTTGTCCATGAAGAACGCGGCGCCGGCGATCGAGAGCACGATCAGCGGGATGTAGACCGCCAGCACCAGGCGCGGCGCGCTCGTACCCGCCGTCCCGATGATCAGCAGCGCGACGAGCTGGATGACCGCGACACCGAGGTTGCCGCCGCCCGCGTTGATGCCCAGCGCGGCGCCCTTGCTCTTCTCGGGGAAGAAGGCGTTGATGTTGGTCATCGACGACGCGAAGTTGCCGCCGCCGAGCCCGACCAGCGCCGAGATGACCATGAAGGTGGTGAACGAGGTCCCCGGCTCCATGTAGATCGCCGCGAGGATCGACGGGATCAGCAGCAGGGACGCGCTGATCAGCGTCCAGTTCCGGCCGCCGAACACCGCCACCGCGAGGCTGTAGGGCAGGCGCAGCAGGGAGCCGACGAGCGTCGCCATCGAGACCAGCAGGAACTTGCCCGCGGCGTCGATGTTGTACGCGGGCCCCATGAACAGCACGAGGACCGAGAAGAGGGTCCAGATCGAGAACCCGATGTGCTCGGAGAACACCGAGAACCACAGGTTCTTGTTGGCGATCTTCTTTCCGGTGCTCTGCCAGAACGACTCGTCCTCGGGACGCCAGTCGTCGATCCAGCGACCACGCAGCAGGCTGCCTGTCGGCTGCGCTGCGGTCATGGGTCTCGCCTCCTCGCCGGGGCCTTCGTGGTGGGGAGCGACGGCGAGGAGAGAAAGACCCCGTCCGCGCGCGACGGGGGCCGGTCGGTCGACCCCTCGCCTGTGCGGCGGACGTTAGGAACCGCGTGTTACGTGCTGATGACCGCGTGTTGCAGCGGCGCGAACGGACCGTGCGGGGCTCGTCACCCTGCGGGGTGAGCGACGGTCAGGCGGGCAGCAGGCTGCCGACGAGACGCGCGGCGTGCTCGAGGCCCTGGAGCGACTCGCGGGTGCACGACGGGTGCTGGGCGTGCACCGCGAGCCGGAAGAGCAGGGCGTGCAGCAGGGCCTGCGGCCACGACGCGAGGTGCGACCAGCGCGTGATGATGCCCGGGTCCGCGCCACCCCAGGCCAGCGCGTCGATGACGACGACGGCGGCGGCCCACTCGACGGGGCGCCAGAACGGCACGAGGTCGAGCACGGCCGGCGCGGCGCCGGGGTCGGCCGGATCGAACAGCACGGTGCCGAACAGGTCGCCGTGCACCAGCTGCGACGGCCGCTCCATCGGGCGGCGGCGACGCGCCAGCTCGGCGAACAGCGTGCCGCCGGTCTCCTCGTCGAGGGCGACCTCGCGCTCGCCGAAGGCGGCGCGGTCGGCGCGGGCCAGCAGGTCGTCCCGGTCGTCGACGAGACGCGGGCGCTCGAGCCGGGCGGTCGCCCGGTGCAGCCGCAGCGACGCGGCGATGACGTCGTCGTGACGGGGCTCGACGCGTCCGGCGACGTCGTGGCTCGCGGCCCAGCCGGCCACCACGCGGCGGCCGTCACTGGCACGGACGGGGCGCGCGAGGCGCAGCCCGTCGACGCCGACCCCGGCGAGCTCCTCGACCGCGCCGGCCGACCACGCGGCGAGCACGGTGTCCGCCACGGGCCGGAGGACGAGGCCGTCGCACCACCACGCCGGACCGGGGAGGTCCGGCCGCGGGCGCGGCACCGACTCGCGCACCCCGAACGCCGTCCGCACGTGCTCGGGCGGGCCGTACGCCAACCGCGGATCGGACCCGGCCGCCGACCCGGCCGCACTGCCTCGGTCGACGTCCTCGCCCGGCTGTCCGGCCGAGGACGCCGTGCTGTGCGGAGGCGCGGCGGTCACGCTCCGCACGCTACTCGCGCGCGCGGAGCGACCCCCTCAGCGCGGATCGGCGTGTCTGGGTTTCACCAGACCTTGTAGGGCAGGAACTTGCCGTTGAACGTCAGCTTGACCCGGTCGCCCTTCGGGTCCTCGACGCGCTCGAAGTCGAGCGTGAAGTCGATGGCGCTCATGATGCCGTCGCCGAACTCCTCGCGGATGAGCTCGTGGAGGCTCGTGCCATAGACCTGCAGCGCCTCCTGCAGGCGGTAGGTCACCGGTTCGGTCGGGTCCATCGCGGCGTCGCCGCGCACCGGCGGCAGCGTGAGGGCCTCGACGACGTCCTCGTCGAGGTCGAGCAGGTCGCCGACCGCCGCGGCCTGGTCGGCGTCGAGCGGCTGCTGGCCCAGCAGCGCCGACGTGGTCCACACCAGCGAGCGGTCGAGGGCCTTGGCCAGGTCGCCCCAGCTCACGCCCTTGGCCTCCTTGGCGCGCACGATGTCACGGCCGGCCTCGAGACGGTCGTCCTTGTCGCTCATGTCCGCGGTCTCCTCACGTCGGGCGGTCCGGGACGGCGCTGTCCTCGCGTGCGAGAGCTTGTACCCGGCGCAGCCGCGCGGTCCACCAGTCGCGGGTCGCGGGCTCGGCGGCGTACCGCGCGAGCAGGGACGGGTCGGGCGCGGGCGGGCTCGGCGGTACGGCCAGCACCCCGTCGACGGGGTGGAACGGGGTGGCGACGACGTCGGCGGCGAGCAGGTCGGCGGTCCCGAGCCCGCAGGCGAACGGCAGCTCGGGCAGCGCCCCGGCGAGCGCCAGCCCCGCGGCCAGCCCGACCGAGCTCTCGACGGCCGACGACACCACGCAGGGCAGCCCGATCACCTCGGCCATCCGCAGCGCGGCCCGCACGCCGCCCAGGGGCGCGACCTTGAGCACCGCGACGTCGGCGGCCTCCGCCCGCGCGACGCGCAGCGGATCCTCGGCGCGACGGATCGACTCGTCGGCGGCGACGCGGACGTCGACGCGCCGGCGCACGGCGGCGAGCTCCTCCACGGTCGCGCAGGGCTGCTCGACGTACTCCAGCCCGCCCGCGGCCCGCGCGAGCGCCGTCACCGCGGCGACGGCGCCGTCGACGTCCCACCCGCCGTTGGCGTCCACCCGCACGCGGCCGCCGGGCCCGAGGGCGTCCCGGACGGCCTCCACCCGCGCCAGGTCGTCCCTCATCGTCTGCGCCGCGTCCGGGCCCTTCTCCGCGACCTTGACCTTCGCGGTGCGCGAGCGGGCCTCGGTCACGATCCGGTGGGCGTGCTCCGGGTCGACGGCCGGAACGGTGACGTTGACCTCGACCCGGTCGCGTACCGGCGCCGGCCAGCCCACCTCCGCGGCCTCGCGCGCGCAGCGCCACCACGCGGCCGCCTCGGCGTCGTCGTACTCGACGAACGGGCAGAACTCCCCCCAGCCGGCCGGGCCGCGGACCAGCGCGAGCTCGCGCACCGTGATGCCGCGGAACCGGGTCCGCAGCGGCAGCGCGGCGACCGCCACGTCCGCGGCCGACACGTCCGCGCTCGACACAGCACCGGGGTCGATCATCGGTCCTACCCTAGGACGGATGCGCGCCGTGGAGACCGTCCCGACCGACGGGAGCACGGAGGCCGCGACCCGGCTCGGCCACGCGGCCGCGGACGCCCTCGCGGGGCGCGGCCCGGCAGTGCTGCCCACCGGCCCGGACGACCCGCCCCCGCCCCCGGATCTGCTCGCGCCCGTCGACGACACCGTCGCCGCCGTCGTCACGACCACCGGCTCGACTGGCGCGCCGAAGGCCGTCCTCCTGCCCGCCGCCGCGCTGATCGCCTCCGCGGACGCCACCACCGCCCGCATCGGACCGCCCGGCCGGTGGCTGCTCGCACTGCCCGCCCACCACGTCGCCGGCCTGCAGGTGCTGCTGCGCTCGGCGCGGGCGGGAGTCCCGGCCGCGGTGATGGACCTGCGTGACGGGTTCCGTCCCGACGCCTTCGCCGCGCTCGCGGGGTCGGCGGCCTACACCTCGCTGGTGCCGACCCAGCTCGTGCGCCTGCTCGACGCCGGGGGCAGGGCGCTCGACGCGCTGCGGTCGTTCACCGCGGTGCTGCTCGGCGGCGCCGCGGCGGACCCCGCGCTGCTCGACCGCGCCCGAGCGGCCGGGGTCCCGGTCGTGACGACCTACGGCATGAGCGAGACCTGCGGCGGGTGCGTCTACGACGGCCGGCCGCTCGACGGCGTGACGGTGACGCTCGCGGACGGCTCCTCCGACACCGGCGGCCGCATCCATCTCGGCGGGGCGACGCTCGCGGCGGGCTACCGCGGAGCGGTCTCCCCGGCCGATGCCACCGCCTTCGACGGCGGCGTGTTCCGCACCAACGATCTCGGCGCCTGGACCCCTGACGGCCGCCTCGAGGTCCTCGGGCGCGCCGACGACGTGATCGTCACCGGTGGCGAGAACGTCGCCCCGGCCGCTGTGGAGCGCGCGCTGCTGGCCCAGGTCGGCGTCCGCGAGGCCTGCGTCGTCGGTCTGCCCGACCCCGAGTGGGGCGCCCGCGTCGTCGCCGCGGTGGTGGGCGACGACCTCGACCCGGAGGCGCTGCGCGCGGCCGTCGCCCCGGGGCTCGGCCGCGCCGCGCCGCGGGCGGTCACCGTGCTCGACGCGCTGCCCCTGCGCGGGATCGGCAAGCCGGACCGCGCCGCGGTCCGCGCCCTGCTCGCGGGCGGCTGACGGGCGGACCGCTTCCGCCGCGGCCGGGTCGAGCACCCGCCCCGGATCGGCACGCCGTGCCGACGGCCGGGCTGACGGGGAGACCCTTCCGCCGCGCCCCGGCGGGACCCGACGATGTCGGGGTGACCGGGCTGCGTGTGGCCGTCGTCGGCGGCGGGATCGGGGGCGCCACCGCCGCCCTCGCGCTCCGGCGCCACGGCGTCGACGTGGCGGTGTACGAGCGGCGGGACACCGTGCCGCCCGTCGGCTCCGGCCTCGGGCTCGCCGGCAACGGGTACCGGGTGCTCGCCGATCTCGGCCTCGGGCCCGCGCTCGACGCCACGGGCGCCCCGATCTCCGCGATGCTGCTGCTCGGCCCCGACGGCACGGAGATCGCGCGCTACGACACCGGGCGGCTGCTGGGGATGCGCCGGGCGGACCTGGTGCGCATCGTCCTCGACGGTCTCGGGACGGGCGTCGTGCACCACGGTCGCGAGTGCGTCGCGGTCGACGTCGGCTCCGACACCGGCTCCGACACCGGCACCGACACCGGCACCGACACCGGCGCCGGCACCGGCGCCGGCACCGACACCGGCACCGGCACCACGCGGCCGGTCGTCCGCTTCGCCGACGGGTCGTCGACGGAGGCCGATGTCGTCGTCGTGGCGGACGGCCTGCGCTCCCGGGTCGCGGCCGCCGTCGCCACCCGGCCGCCGCTGCGCCCGTCCGGGATGTCGGCGCTGCGCGGCTTCATCGACGGCCGCGGGCTGCCCGGGCACCTCGCCGCCGACCAGAACGCGTGGCTCGGCGCCGACCGCCACCTGCTCTCCTACCCCGTCGACCAGCACGGGACGGTGAACTTCGCGGCGTTCGTGCCCCGGCCGGCCGGGAGCGCCGACGAGTGGTCGTTCCGCGTCGACCCGGAGGTCGTGCGCGGGGCGTTCGCGGGGTGGGACCCCGACACCGCCGCGATCCTCGCCCAGGCGCGCGAGGTGTACCGCTACGACCTGGCCGACCGGGATCCGTTCGCCCCCTGGGCGCGGGCCGGCGTCGTCCTGCTCGGCGACGCCGCACACCCGATGCTGCCGCACATGGGACAGGGGGCCAACCAGGCCATCGAGGACGGCGCCGTCCTCGCGGCCCTGCTCGACGAGGCCGGCGGTCCGGCCGACGTCGCCGACCGCCTCGCCGCCTACGAGGCCACGCGCCGACCACGGACCGACCGCGTCCAGGGCCAGTCGCGACGCAACGGCGAACGCTTCGCCGGCGCCCGTCACCCCACCTCCGGCGGCGAGAACGACGACCTGTCCTGGGTCTACGGCTACGACGCGCCCGCGGCGGGACGCGACGCGGCGGCGGCGTTCCGTCCGGTGTAGCGGTGTCGCTCCTCCGGCGGCGCGCTCGTCCGGTGTCGCCGTCCCTACTTCGGGGGCAGCGTCCGCACGAACGCGACGCCCTCGTCGACCCAGCCGTCCAGCGCCGCCCCGCCCAGCCGGTCGCGGTCGACGTGGAGCCACCCGGCCATCGGCCGCCCCCGCATGATCATGTTGTCGACGCCCGGCGGGTCGATCAGCGTCTCGGCCCGCGCCGGGTCCACCCGGACCATGAGCCCGCCGCGGCTGCTCGCGCACACGGCCATGTGCCCGCCGAGCAGGAACGCGAGCCCGCCGAACATCCGCTTCTCGGCGACGTCCTGCCGCCCGTCCAGGCGCTCGCGGAGTCGCTCGGCCAGATCCTCGTCGTAGGCCACGGCTCGGAGTATGGCCTGCTCAGGCGCCGAGACGGTGGGCGATCTGGAAGACGTTGCCGAACGGGTCGCGCACCATCGCCCGACGGTCGCCGTAGGGCGTGTCGAGCGGGCTCTCCACCGCGGTCGCGCCCGCGGCGAGCGCTCGGGCGAACGCCGCGTCGGCATCGGGGACCAGGACGTAGAGGAACGCCGGGAACGCCTCGCGCTCGCCGATCCCGCTGATCATGATCACGGAGTCGCCGATCACGACCTCGGTCGGGCGGCCCGCGGCCACCTCGCCCTCGGCGTCGAAGACCTCGCGTAGGAATTCCACCGCACCCGCGGGGTCGCTCACGACCATCCGCGGCGTCACCGACCTCATGCTGTCCGGCACACCGGAGTGTCGGCACGCCGACAGCTCCCGGGCAAGGCCGGGTCGCGGAGGTGCTCCGGAAGCCGAAGTGATCCCCGGTCTATGCCGCGACCCGTGCCCGTCCACCGGGCCGGGGTTGTCGGTCGGGGTCGATCCCAATGCCGCTGACTTAGGGTCCGCCGCGGGAGGCGACTGCAGCGGAATAGTGTCTGGTCGTTTAATAGTCTCTCTGCCTCGCGGCGCGTCGAAAGAATCTTTCGCGAAGATCTGATTCAATATGTTC
>NZ_BSTS01000010.1 GCF_030269665.1 Actinomycetospora sp. NBRC 106375 | reverse complement strand
GCCGCCGCTGGACTACCAGCGCCACCTGTTCGGTGAGCGCAGCCTGCGCAGCGTCACCTCGAACACCCGCGCCGACGCCCGGGCGTTCCTGCGCGTCGCCGCCGAGCACCACCTCGAGGTGACGACCACGTCCTACCCGCTCGAGCGGGCCGGCGACGCGCTGGCGGACCTCGCCGGCGGTCGGATCACCGGCGCGGCGGTGCTGGTGCCCTGAGGCCGCGCCAGGTCGCCCGCCGGCGGTGATCGAGGTGGCTCTTCTGACGTTGAGCGTCAGCGTGGACGCCACACTGACAACACCCCGTGCGTCGCGCAGGATCGCGGGCCATGACGACCCCTCCCGTGACGGTCGCGGTGGACGACGCCGGTCTCGCCGTGGTGACCATCGACCACCCGCCGCTCAACCTCTACGACATGGCGGTCCACGCCTCCCTGCGCGACGCCGTGGCCGAGCTGGAGCGCGCGCAGCCGCGGGCGGCGCTGATCCGGGCGGAGGGGAAGGTCGTCAGCGGCGGGGTCGACGTCAAGCAGATCTTCCACCCTCTGGCGCAGGCCGGGGACGTCGAGGGCGGCACGGGCATGTTCGCCGAGCTGGTCGAGACCGGGCGGCGCCTGCACCACCTGCCCTTCCCGACGGTCTTCGCCGCGCACGGGCTGACCCTGACCTGGGCCTTCGAGGTCGCGCTCGCCTGCGACCTCATCGTGGCGACGCCGCGGGCGTCGTTCGGGCTGATCGAGGCGACGGTCGGGCTGACCCCGGCGATGGGCGGGACGCAGCGCCTCGCCGCCCGGGCCGGGATCGGGCGGGCCCGCTACTTCGTGATGACCGCGGGCCGCTTCGGCGCCGAGGAGATGGAGCGCTGGGGCGTCGTCGACCGGTTGATCCCCGAGGACGGTTTCGACGACGCCGCGCGGGCCCTGGCGGCGTCACTGGCCGCGGGTCCGACCCGGGCGCACGCCGCCACCAAGGAGATCCTGCGCGCGTTCGCCGAGGACGGGCTCGAGGCGGCCAACGAGGTCACCCCGCGGGCCGCCGGCGACCTGTTCTCGACCACCGACCTCGCGGACGCGATGACCTCGTTCGTCGAGCAGGGCCACGGGAAGGCGACCTTCCGGGGCGCGTGAGGAGGTCACTCCTCGAGGCGCATCCGCCAGGCGTCGGTGATCAGCTCGCCGAGCCGGGAGACGTCGACCGGCGGCAGGCGCAGGAGCACCAGTGGGAGCCGGTCGTAGGGCGCGGTGAGGAAGAACAGATCGGGCTCGCCGAGCGCCAGGGCCTGCCGCTCGGCGTCGTCGCCGACGTAGAGGACCGCGACGTCGGTGCGCAGGACCCGGCGCCCGCTGCTGCGGTCGGGGTAGGACCAGACGAACCCGCGCCCGCGCACGCGGAAGTCGAAGCCGTCGGAGTCGATCTCCTCGACACCGTCGAGACCGAGAGCGAGACGGCGGACGTCGTGCACGTCGGCCATGACCGTTTTCTCTCACGCGGTCGCGGCGCGTGCCAGGGCGGGTGCCGTGCCAGGGTCGGTGTCGTGACAGGAGCCCATCCCGTGCCCGCCGACGCCCGCGTCCTGCTGCCCGGGGCCATCGACCGGTTCACCGCCCGCGTCCACGCCGTCGCCCCCGACCGGTGGGACGCCCCGACGCCGTGCTCGGCGTGGAGCGTGCGCGACCTCGTCAACCACCTGTGCTCCGAGCACGCGTGGGCTCCGCACGAGCTGGCCGGCGAGTCGATGGAGGAGGTCGGCGACCGCTACGACGGCGACCTGCTCGCCGACGACCCCGTGGGCGCCTGGGACAGGGCGGCGGCGCGCTCCCGCCCGCGCTGGACCGCCACGGCCGAGCACGCCCCGCGGGTGCACACGATCTTCGGCTGGATCCCGGTCGAGGAGTACGCCGAACAGATGCTGCTCGACCTCACGGTGCACGAGTGGGACCTCGCCCGCGGCGCCGGGCTGGACGAGCGCGTGGACCCGGCCGGGGTCGAGCGCGCGCTGGCCTACCTCGACGGCACCCCGGTCATGCTCTCCGGCCCCGGGCTCTTCGCCGACCCGGTGAGCCCGCGCGGCACCGAGCCGCAGGACGTCCTGCTCGCGCGCGTGGGCCGCCGTTCGTGATCCCCCTCGCGCAGGCCGTGGGCCCCGTGCTGCGGGGCCGGGTGCTCTTCGCCGTGCCCACCCGGACGCCGCGGTTCGCGCTGACGGTCGACGACGGCCCCGACCCCGCGACGACGCCGGCGCTGCTCGACGTCCTGGCGCGCCACGGTGCCCGTGCGACGTTCTTCCTCCTCGGCGAGCGGGTCGAGCGCCACCCGGACCTCGCGCGCCGGGTCGTCGACGCGGGCCACGAGCTCGGCAACCACACCTGGCGCGACGAGCCGACCTGGCAGCTCCCGGAGGCCGCGTTCCGCGCGAGCCTGGGCGCCACCCAGGAGCTCCTCGGGGCGCTCGGTCCGGTGCGCTGGTTCCGGCCGGGCTCCGGGTGGCCGACCGCGCCGCACCTCGCGATCGCGCGGGAGACCGGGCTGCGCTGCGCGCTCGGCAGCGCGGTGGCCGTCGCCGGTTCCGGGGCCGGGACGGCGGGCACGGCACCGTGGCTCGACGCGGTCGTCCGGCGGGGGTCGGTGCTCGTGCTGCACGAGGGTGCCGGACGCGCGGCCGTCGCGGCGACGACCGCGGGCCTCCTGGCCCGGACCACCCGTCGCGGCCTGACCGCGGTCACCCTGTCGGACCTGGCCCACCCTGACCCACGGCGCTGACTGCGCTCACACCGGCTGCGCGGCCTCCGGCGGTCCCGGCCTGCGGGGGGTGGGCGGGACCTCGGGATCGGTGTCGGGCTCGGCCTCGGCCTCGCCGTCGGCCCCGTCGGTCCCGTTGGCTCCGGCCTTCGCGTCCCGGCGCTTCTGGCGCCGCGCCTCCTTCTCCGGATCCGGGCTCGCCGCCCCGATCAGCGCGTCGACCCAGCGGGCCCGGGGGTCGCAGTCGACCAGGACGGCCTTGACCAGCAGCGTCGCGGGGATCGCCAGCAGGGCGCCGAGGCCGCCGAGGATCCACGCCCAGAACAGCAGCGCCACGAACGTGATCGTCGTGGAGAGCCCGACGGCGTCGCCGGTGAAGTGCGGCTGGATGAGCGACTGCACGATCGCGTTGAGGATGCAGTAGACGATCAGCACCGCGAGACCCAGCTGCCAGCCGCCGACGAGCAGCCCGAGCAGCGCGGGCGGGATCACGCCGATGATGAAGCCGATGTTGGGGATGAAGTTCGTGATGAACGAGAGCAGCCCCCACAGGATGACGAGCGGGATGCCCATGATCGCGAGAGCCACCGAGTCGAGCACCGCGACGATCAGCCCGAAGACGGCGGTGACGACGAGGTAGCGTCGCGTGCCCCACGCGAAGCTCAGCAGCGCGTCGACCATGTGCGGCCGGTCGGCGCCGATCGCCTCGAGGCGCCGACTCGCGCCCCCGGCCTCGGCGATGAGGAACAGCAGCAGCGCGAGGATGAACACCAGGCTCGTCAGCGCCCCGCTCAGGCCTGAGAGCACACCTCCGACGGCGTTGAGGACCTGGCCGACGTTGATCGACGACGCCGCCGACCGCGCCTGGTTCGGGTCGAAGCCGACCTTGGCGAGCGCGGTGGTCACCGAGTGGGTCAGCGCGTCGATCTGCTGGGAGTACTGCGGGATGAGGCCCACGAGCCGTCCCACCGACGCCACGAGCACCCCGACCAGCCCGATGACGATCCCGAAGATCACGATGACGAGCGCGAGCACGGTCGACCAGGCGGGGAAGCCGACGCGACGCATCCACCCCTGGAGCGGGGCCACGGCGATCACGATCACGAGCGCGAGCAGGATCGGCGCGACCAGCCAGGCGGCCGCCTGGAGACCGGCGATGATCACGACGATCGCGGCCGCGCCGAGCAGCAGCATCAGGTCGCGGGGGATGCCGGCCCGCGCACCGGTGGCGGACGTGTCCGCCGGTGGGTCGGTGCCGGCGCCGGGCGCCGAGGTGGGAGTCGACATGCCCCGGACGGTAGGAACGCGGCCCGGTGTCCGGCTCACCCGCACGGGGTGAGTGCTCCGGGACGCCCGCTGCCTAGCGTGGCCGGGGATGACCACGTCCCCGCCGAGCGCGCCCGCGGACGAGGTCCCGCCACCCTGGCGCGACCGGCTGCGGAGTACGCGCACGCGGTACGAGAGCTCGCACCTCGGGCGGCTCCAGCGCCGGATCGTGGAGGTCCAGCTCACCAAGCAGGCGCTGATCCTGGCCGCGCTGGCCTTCATGCTCGTGGTGCCGGCGCTGGTCACGCTCGCCGCGGTGATGCCGTTGGGGCGCCCGGGCGGGGCGCTCGAGGGATTCGTCCGGCGTGCCGGGCTCACGCCCCAGGCCACCCACGACCTCCAGCAGCTCTTCCCCACGACCACGACGGTGTCGGGCGCCACGACGAGCATCGGGCTGGTGCTGACGGTGATCCTCACGGTGCGGTGGCCCCTGGCCCTCCAGCGCGGCTACGAGCTCGTGTGGGGTCTGCCGCACCGGGGCGTGCGCTCCCTGTGGCGGCCGCTCGCCTGGCTCGGCGGCTTCCTCGTGTTCGCCGGGGCGCTGGCGGTCGTCGAGCCCGTGGTCGACCGGGACGCGCGGCTCGTGCTCGTGGTGGTCGTCGGCACGCCGCTCGCGGTCGCGTGGGCGTGGTGGACCCAGCACCTCCTGCTCGCCGGGCGGGTCGCGTGGGCGCGTCTGCTGCCCGGCGCGATCCTCATCGGGATCGGCCTGGTCGCCCTGCGGCTCGCCGCGACGGTCGTGCTCTCGCCCGGCATCACCTCGCACTACCGGCAGTACGGCCCGCTGGGCATCGTCTTCGTGATCCTCTCCTGGCTCGTCTCCTTCGGCGTGGTCATGCTCGGCGGCGCGCTGGTGGGCCACTTCGTCGCGGTCGGCAGGCTCGGCGTCCCGGTCACGCCGTCACCCGGCGGGGATGAGGCCCGAGCCGACGGTCCGGACGAGAGTCCGGGCGAGCCGACCGCACCGGCTCCCGGTATCTGAGGAGGACGACCGATGGCGACGTTGACGGCGTGGAAGTTCCCGACCCCGGAGGGGGCGGAGGAGGCCCTCGCGACGCTCGAACGGCTCCAGAAGGAGGAGCTCATCAGGGTGGAGGACGCGGCCGTCGTGAGCTGGCCCGCCGACCGGAAGCGGCCGAAGACGCGCCAGCTGCACAACCTCGTGGGCGCCGGCGCCCTCGGCGGGAGCTTCTGGGGCATGCTCTTCGGCCTGATCTTCTTCGTGCCGCTGCTCGGCCTGGTCGTCGGCGCCGCGGCGGGCGCAGCCGCGGGGTCGATGAACGATGTCGGGATCGACGACGACTTCATCGACGACGTGCGCTCGAAGGTGACGTCCGGGACGTCGGCGCTGTTCGCGCTGACGTCGAACGCCGTGACCGACAAGGTGGCCGAGGCGTTCCGGGGCCACCACGGCGAGCTGCTGCACACCAACCTCTCCAGCGAGCAGGAGGCGCAGCTGCGCGAGGTGTTCGCCGAGAGCGACGCCGAGGACCCGGCGTCGGTCAAGGCCTGAGCACGACCGATCACCGCCCGCCGGTGGGGGACCGCCCCCGCCGGCGGGCTCCTTTGTGCCGGTCACCCCTCGTCGGGGTCCTGGGTCTGCCGCAGGGAGACGAGCTCGAGCCCGAGCGACTGGATCCGGTCGAGCACGCCGTGGACGTCGTCGTCGTCCTGCGACCAGCCCGTGAGGACGGTCTCGGCCGGCACCTCCTCGACCGCGAGACCGGGGAAGGCGGCCCGGGCCCGGTCGGACAGCCGGCCGCTGACCCGGATCTCGAAGCGTCCCGCCACGGCCGTCTCCTCGCCGCCGGGGTGACCCCGGCGGCCACCGTCCACCGCGATCGTCGCGGCCGGCACCCCTCGGCGGCCTCATCCCGGCCAGGTGAACGGCACCCGACAGCAGGCCGAACACCGCGCGCGGGCCGGCTCAGACCAACAGCCCGCGCTCCTGCGCGCGTGACACGGCGCCCCGGCGGGTCGAGACCCCGAGCTTGGCGTAGATCGACCGGATCTGGGTCTTCACGGTGTTCACCGAGACCACGAGCTCCTGGGCCATCGACGGCGCGTCGAGCAGGGACGGGAGCAGCCCGAGGACGATCAGTTCCCGCTCCGAGAGCGGGGGCGCCGCGTGGGTGGTGACCGCCGCGCAGGCCGTGGCCACCCGGGCGTCGAACGGCGCGCCCCCGGCCGCGTCCCGCTCGAGGAGCAGGGCCCGGGTCCGGGGCCCGGCGAGGGTGAACGGCCGGAGGAGGTCGCGCGGGCGGGCGGCGTCGAGGGCGGCGGCGAGGGCCGTGCCGGCCCGGACGGCATCGTTGCCACGCAGCGCGGCCTCGGTCTCCACCAGAGCGGCCTCGACGGCGAGCGTGGCGGGCGCGCGGGTGCCCCGGGACAGGGGGAGCGCCGCGGTGCGGGCCGCCTCCCACCGCCCGGTCGCGGCCTCGGACCACGCCCGCATCAGCTCGCCCTCCCGGCCGCCGCCCGCGCGCCGGGCCAGCCACGCCGCGACCTCGCCGGCGGCCCGCAGGTTGCCGAGCAGCAGCGCGTCCCGGTGCTCCAGCAGCGCGAGGGCGCGGGCGACCGGGCCCGGCAGCGCCGCGTCCCCGAGCGCGAGGCGGGCGGCCCGGGCCTCGGCCACGCCCTCGCCGCGACGGCCGAGGTCGCCGACCGCCGCGCCGTGCACGGCGTGCAGGGCGTAGCGGTCGGCCGCCGCGAGCGCCCCGTGGTCCGCCAGCGCCTCGGCGCACCGGTCGGCGGCGCGGTCGGGTGCGCCGCGCAGCAGGTCGGCCCAGGCCAGCAGGGCGACGGTCCGCGCGGACGGGACGGACCCTCCGCGCGGGGGCCGCGGTCCGCGCCGGCCGGCGTCCAGGGCCGCGTCGGCGGCGGCCGCCACGCCCGCGGGGTCGCCCTCGACCACGGCCGCGAGCGCCAGCTCGGCGAACGCGCCCGCCGCGAGGCCGGCGAAGCCCCCGGTGCGGGCCCGGGCCAGCGCGCGGTGCAGCTCCACGCGGGCCTCGGCGGCATCGCCGGGCGGGGCCGCGGCGAGCAGCGCCGTGCCGCGGGCGAGGTGCAGCAGGCCGGCCGTGGCGGGGTCGCCCGGCACCGCGACCGCGTGCGCCGCGGTCCCCGTGTCGAGCCCGTCGGCCGTGGCCACCGGGTCCACCGGGTCCGCCCGGTTCCCCGTGTCCACCGCGGGCGGGAGCCCGGCCGCGACCCCGAACAGCTCGGTCGCCGCGCTCAGCGCCTCGAGCTCCGGGTCCGCGCCCGGCTGCACGGCTCGCACGGCTCGCACGGCCCGGGCCCGCCGCAGCTGGGCGGACGCGGCGGCGGGCTCGCCCGCCTCGAGATGGGCGAGCGCGGCGATCAGCGGGAGTCGCGGGTCGCCGCCCGTCGTCGCGGTGTCGGGGGTCCCGAGCCCCCGCAGCGCCCGGCGCACCGCGGGGAGCTCGCCGTGCAGCAGGAGCGGGACGCCGACGCGGCCCAGCAGCGCGGCGGTGAGGTCGGGGTCCTCGGCCCGCTCGGCATGGCGCAGGGCGTGTGCCGGCTCGCCGTGCTCGGCCCACCACCGCGCCGCGACGGCGTGCTGTCGACGGAACCGGGCCGGCCGGCTGCGGGCGAGGTCCGCGGCGAGGTGCGAGCGGAGGAGGGCGTGCACGTGATGCTCGCCGGGCTCGCCGGTCCGGCTGCGCTCGATCATGCCGAGCCCGTGGGCGATCTCCGCGAGCCGCCGGGCGATGTCGGCGTGGCCGCTCAGGGCGACCGCCAGGGGGTCCGGGAGCCGGCGGCAGACGCTGAGGTCGCCCAGCAGCTCGTGGTCGTTCGCGGGCAGACCGTCCAGCATCTCGCCGCCGAGGTAGTCGGCGACCGAGCGCTCGTCGCCGGAGAAGCGGGCGAGGAAGGCGCGGGTCCCCTCGGCGCCGCCGTCGCGGCGCAGCGCGAGCACGGCGAGCCGCAGCCCGGCCGCCCAGCCCTCGGTACGCCGGTGCAGCGTCGCGGCCTCCTCGGCGTCGAGGAGGACCCCGCAGGCGGCCGCGAGGGCGGCGGTGTCCTCGGCGCTGAACCGCAGACCGTCGGCGCGGAGCTCGCGCAGCCCGTCGTCGAGGCGGAGCCGGGGCAGGCCGACGGCCGGGTCGGAGCGCGCCGCGAGCACGAGGCGCACCCCGGCGGGGCGGTGGCGCACCAGCCGGGCGAGCGCCCGGCTCCCGGTGGTCCGGGTGGCGAGGACGTGGACGTCGTCGAGGATGAGACGGATCGGGGTCGGCAGTGCCGCGAGCCCGTCGAGCAGGGCGTCCACGGTCTCGTCCTCCGCGGTGACCAGGTCGTCGAGGCGGTGCAGCGGGCTGTCGGCGGGCACCGCGCCGGAGCCGAGGACCGCGGCGAGCACCGCCGACCAGAACCGGTCGGGGTCGGCGTCGTCCCGGTCGAGGCCCACCCAGGCGGTCGGCGTGCCGTCGCCGTGGTGGGCCCACTCGGCCAGCAGGACGGTCTTCCCGCTCCCCGCGGGGGCGATCACCGCGACGAGCTGCCCGGCGTCGGCGGCCTCCAGGCGCTGCCACAGCGCCGGTCGGGGGACGCACCACGCCGGCAGCGACGGCACGGCCGTCCTGCTCGCGGGAATCCGGACCATCTCGGGCGACCTCCGTCTCGCTGCTCGCGCAGACACGGAGCGTGTCGCGCGGGCGGGTGAGACGGCGTCCTACCGAGAGGATGAGGCGAATGGGGGAGGATGATCCGCGCTCCGGTCACTCAGAGCAAACCGAGGAGGCGTGCGCGGTGGACGGCTTCCCGGCGGCCGGTCACGCCGAGCTTGCGGTACACGGCCCGGTGGTGGGTCTTCACGGTGTTCACCGAGACGTAGAGCTCGGCCGCGATCTCGGTGTTCGACAGGGTGCTCGCGAGGTAGCGCAGCATGGTCGCCTCGCGCCCGGTGAGGGGTTCGGCGAGGCCGGGCCGGCGTGCTCCCGGCTCGGGGGGTGTGCCGGTGAGCCGCTCGAGCAGGTCGACCGCGAAGGAGGCGGCCCCGCTGCCGCGGTCGACGCGCCGGCGCAGGACGACGGTGACCGCCGGCTCGGCGAGGAACGGCCGGCGCAGCCCGTGCGGGGCGGCGGCCAGCAGGGCGTTCTCCAGCAGATCGGTCGCGCGGTCCGCGAGGCCGGTGTGCTCGGCGACGAGGGCGGCGACGACGCCCGCACCCGCCCGCACCCGGGGCAGCGGGCTCGCCGCCGTCCCGCCCAGGAGCCCGTCGATCTCCGCGATCTCGCCGACGTCCGCGGAGCCGGCCAGGTGCAGGCGCAGCCGGGCCGCCGCGACACGGCCCTCCGCGGTGCGGGGCGCGCCGAGGCGGGCGGCGAGCGCCCGGGCCGCCTCCGGGTTGCCGCTGCGGGCGAGGAGCCCGGCCTGGCCCAGCGTCCACCGCTCGGCCAGGGGACGCGGCGGTACCCACGACCCCGCCCGCGCGCCGGCGGCCCGGAGCACGGCGAGCGCCTCCTCCCGGTCACCGGTGGCCTCGCGGAGGGCGGCGAGCGCCAGGGAGCGGGCGAGCAGGACGTGCGGCTCGGGGGCGAGCTCCTCGACGTCGGCGAGCCGCGCGAGCCAGTCGTCCGCGCCGCCGAGCTCGTCGCGGTCGACGCTCACCCGGGCCAGCGTGAGGTAGGCGGGCCCGACCTGGGGGGTGCGCTCCCAGCCGGACCCGCCGGCCGCCGCGATCACGTCGTGCGACCGCTGCACGGCGGTGTCGAGGTCGCCGCGCTCGCACGCCAGCAGGGCGAGGTGGGCCGCGGCGTTGACGCGGGGGAGCGTGGGTGGGCGGCCGGCGCCCGACTCGTCCACCGTCGTCCGGAGGTGGCGATCCGCGGCCTCGAGGTCGCCGGTCCAGAGCTCGGCGGTGCCGAGGTTGGCGAGCACGACGGCCGGGACGATCGCGGGCTCGAGCACGCCCCAGCCGTCGAGCAGGCCCACGTCGAGGGGCACGGACCGGTACGCGCTGGCCACCGCGGCGAGGTCGCCCTCCGCGCGGGCGCGGGCGCCCTCGATGAGCCCGTGGTAGACCGCGAGCCGCCGGCGGCGGTTCTCGTCGAGCGCCCCGGCGCCCCGGCGCGCGGCGGCGACGAGCTCGCTGACCCGGGTCGTGTCGCCGCCGACCACCCGCGCGCCCGCCAGCGCCGTCGCCAGCTCGGGGCGGCCGAGCAGCACCGGGTCGGGGACGTCGTCGAGGACGCGGGCGACCTCGTCGGCGGAGCCGCGCAGCACGAGCGGGACCACGTGCCCGCCCGCCACCTCGGCGGCGAGCGACCAGAGCTCGCCGCGGACCGCGGAGCGCAGCGCCTCGAGCGGCATGCCCTCCCGGCGGAACCACTCCGCGGCCCGGCGGTCGCGGTCGCGCCGGGTCCGCCGGGGGACCGGGCGGGCCCGCAGGAGGTCGAGCACCAGCCGGTGGAGCCGGTACCAGCGCCCCGGGTGGTCGAGGGCCTGCACGAACAGGTGCGACGCCGAGAGCTCGGCCAGCCGCTGCTCGCCGTCGTCGCGCCCCGTCAGGGCGTCGGCGAGGTCGGCGCACACGAGGTCGACGACGCTGATGCACTCGAGGAAGTCGACGAGGTCGGGGGGCTGGCGACCGAGGACCTCCTCGAGCAGGTAGCCCGACACGCTGTGGGCGTCGCCGGAGAACGCCGCGACCGCCGCGTCGACGTCCGGGCGGGTCGCGAGGTCGAGGGCGGCCAGGCGCATCCCGGCCGCCCAGCCGCCGGTGCGGGCGACCATCTCGCGGACGTGGCCGGCCTCGGCGGGCACCCCGAGCTGGGCGAACAGCGCCGCCGCCTCGTCGTCGCGGAACGCGAGCTCGTCGGGCCGGACCTCGGCGAGCAGGCCCGCGAGCCGCAGCCGGGTGAGGGGCCACGGCGGGTCCCGCCGGGTGGTGGCGACGAGCGCGAGCGCGGGCACCGGGCGCTCCGCGAGGCCGCGCAGGCCCTCGTGGACGGCGGGGGAGGACACCTCGTGGAGGTCGTCGAGGACGAGCACGACCGGCCGCTCCGCCTGCCACAGGGCGTGGGCGAACACCCCGGGCAGCTCCTCGGGGGCGGTGCCGCGCCCGCCGAGCCGGCGCAGGGCCGCCGCGGTGGCCGCGCCGGCGCGGGGCCCGACGGCACGGGCGAGCGCCGCCCAGAAGGTCGCGGGGTCGTCGTGCGCCGGGCCCAGCGTCACCCAGGCCGCCTCGCGCCCGCCCGCGCCCGTGGCGAGCCACGAGCCCACGAGCAGCGTCTTGCCCCATCCCGCCGGACCGACGACGAGGGTCACCGCCGCCTCGGCGGTGGCGCGGTCGAGCAGCGCCTGCAGGCGCGGTCGGCCGACGACGTGGGTCGCGACCGGCGCGGCGTGCTCCGGGTCGCTGCGCCGGGCGAGCGGATCGGGACCGGCGGGGCGGGGCGGGGTCGTCCAGGGCCCCTCGATGACCGGTCCGTGGGGCTCGGCGGGGGAGGTCACCACGGCGCTACCCCCCGCTCCCGGCGGGCTCGGCAGGCCCGGCGGTCCCCGCGCCGGCGACCGGCCGGTCGGGGAGGTCGGGCCCGACCGCTGCCCGGTCGTCGCGATAGGTCCGTCCCGCCCGCGCGAAGGCCGCGGCCGCCGCGACCCCGAGCCCGGCCACGAGGGCGAGCGCGGTGCCGAGCCCGAGGGCGTCGGCGAGGGCGCCGGTGAGCACCGGGCCGACCGCGAGGCCCAGGAGGTTCTGGGCCACGACCAGCACCGAGACCGCGGTCGCGCGGACGCCGGGCTGCGTCACGTCGACCACCGCGGCGGCCGCGGGCCCGACCGCCGCCGTCACCGCCGCCGACCCGAGCACGACGAGGACGAGCTGGCCCGGGCCGGCCGCCACCACGGCGAATGCCGGCACGAGCAGTGCGCTCGCCGCGAGCCCCGCGAGGAGCGGTGTGCGCAGCCGGGCGTGCGGGTCGCGACGCGCCGACCGGTCGGCGAGCAGGCCCGCGACCACCGTCCCGACGACCCCGGCCAGCATCACCACCGCCGCGAGGCCGCCCGCCCGCGCGGGGGCGAGGTGGAGCTCGCGCTCGAGGAGGGTCGGCAGCCACGTGTAGAGCGACGAGGCGATCACGAGCAGGAGCGCCATGCCCGCGACCGTCGCGACGACGGTCCGCGTGCGCAGCACGCCCGCCACGGCCCGGGGGCCGCGCGCGACGGCGGGCACAGTCGGGTAGTCCCGCACCCGCAGCACGGCGAGGGCGAGCAGCAGGCCGGGCACGGCCAGGACCCCGACGGCCCAGCGCCAGCCCCACACCGCGGCGACCGCGCTGCCGAGGGCCATCCCCACGACCGTCCCGAGCGGGCCCGCGGCCTGGAACGCGCCCAGCACGGCGGCGCGCCGCCGCGCCGGGAAGAGGGTCGCGAGCAGCGCGCCGCCCGCGGGGCCGTAGCCGGCCTCGCCGGCCCCCACCCCGATCCGCGCGGCGAACAGCGCGGCGGGGGACGCGGCGAGCCCCGACGCCGCCGACGCCGCGCTCCACACCGTGCCCATGACCGCGATGGCGCGCACCCGGCTCCACCGGTCGACGAGGGAGGCGACCGGCAGGGCCCCGACGGCCACCGTCAGGGTCACCACCGACACGAGCGCCCCGAGGACCGTGTCGTCGAGCCCCCAGTCCTGGCGCAGGTAGGGGAAGGCGGCCACGAGGACCTGGCGGTCGGCGAAGTCGAGGAGCATGAGCCCGCAGAGCAGGGCGAGCACCGCTCGGGGCGGGCCCGTCCCGTCCGTCCCGTCCATCCCGCCAGTCCCGTCCGGCCGGGTCATCCCAGGAGACCCTGCTCGTGGGCGACGAGCACGGCGTCCCGGCGGGTCGTGACGCCGAGCTTGCCGTAGAGGGCCCGGACGTGCGTCTTGATCGTGTTGATCGAGACGTCCAGGTCGCCCGCGATCTCGTCGAGGCTCTCCAGCGACGGCAGGCGGGCCAGGACGTCGTGCTCCCGCCCGCTGAGGGCGATCCCGGCCGTCGACGCGGCGCCGGCGGCCAGCGCCCGGGCGACGAAGCCGGCCCGGGCCGCCCCGGCCGCGAGCTCGTCGACGAGCAGCGCGCGCACCGCCCCGTCGGCGTGCGCGAACGGGCGCAGGGCGTCGAGCGGCTCGGCGAGGTCCACGGCGCGGCGCGCCGCGGTCCGGGCGCCGGGCCGGTCCTCGCGCGCCAGGCGCCCGCGGCTCTCGACCAGCCAGGCCTCGACCTCGAGGGCGTCCGGCGTGGGTCGCGACCGCCGGGCCAGCAGGGGCGCCACGGCCTGGCGGGCCGCGACGTGGTCGCCCGCTGCCGCTGCGGCCCCGGCGCGCATCAGGGCGGCGGCCGGTCCGAGGGGCACACGGCCGGCGAGCCAGGCGGCGACGGCCACCGCCGCGGTCGGGTGGCCGAGAGCGACCGCCGCGCGGTGCTCGAGGAGCGCCGCGACCTCCGCGAGGGCCGTCGGGACGGGGACGTCGCCCAGCTCGGCCCGCGCGGCCTGCAGCTCGAGGAGTCCGGACGCCCGGTCGCCCAGGTCGAACGCCGCCCCGCCCCGGGCGGCGCGCAGCGCGAACCGCACCGCGGCGAGCGGGGCGGCCCCGGAGGTCGCGGAGGCCGCGGCGGTGCCGCCGTCGTCGTCGCCGAGCGCCCCGCCCGCCGTGGTCCGTGCCCGCGCGGGGTCGCCGCGCAGCAGCGAGGCGTGGGCGTCGACCGCCCGGGCCGGCGCCGTCCACGGCGCGGCCGCCGGTCCGTCCGCGTCGGCGGCCGCGAGCACCCGCTCGGCCGTCTCCCCGGCCCGGGGCACGTCGCCTGCCGCCCACAGGGCGACGGCGAGCAGTCCGCGGCCGCGGTGCGCCAGCACGTCGAGACCCTGCCGGTGCGCCAGCGCGAGACCGGCCCCGAGCTCGGCACGGGCCCGTCCCGGGTCGTCGGCGAGCAGCGCAGCCGCGCCGCGCCCGACGCGCACCGCCGCGGCGAGGGCCGGGTCGGCGGGGACGCGCTCGGTCCCCGTGACCGGCACCCGGCGTCCCAGCATCCGCTCGGTGGCGGTGCGGAAGGCGACGGTGTCGGCCGTGTTTGCCGTGTTTGCCGGGTCAGCCGTGTCGGCTGTCTCGGAGTCGCGGACCGGGCGCGCGCGCCGTGCGCGGCGCAGGGTGTCACGAACGCCGGCCGCGTCCCCGCGGGCGAGCTGCACGTGGACGTAGGCGGTCGCGAGACGGAGATCCCGACGGCCCTCGGGCTCCGCGGCGGCGAGCGCCGCGGCGAGCGGCCCGTGCTCGCCGCGACCCGCGAGCCAGGGGCCCCAGCGCCCGATCAACCCGGCGAGGACCGCGGGGTCGCCGGACGCGGCGGCGTGCTGCAGCGCCCGCACGGGGTCGCCGTGCTCGGACCACCACCCGGCGGCCGTGGCCTGGAGCCCGGCCGCGACCGCCGGGCCGCGCCGCCCCAGGTCGGCCGCCAGGTACGAGCGCAGGAGCTCGGGCAGGTGGTACGGGTCGCCGCGGGCGCCGGTGCCCGCGACGAGGCCGGTGTCGCGGGCGAGCTCGTCGAGCAGCTGCGCGGCGTCCTCGCGCCCGGCGAGCGCCGCTGCGAGACCGGCCGGGACCCGCCCGGCCACGCTGGTGCGCCGCAGCACCTCGACGTGCGGGGCCGCGAGCCCGCCGAGGACCTCGTCGACGAGGTAGTCGGCAACGGGCCGTTCGTCGCCGGAGAAGGACGCGAGGAAGCGGTCGGGGTCCGGGTGGTCGCGCAGCGACAGCGCGGCCAGGCGCAGGCCCGCCACCCAGCCGCCGGTCCGCTCGTGCAGCGCGGCGAGCTGCGCGGGGTCGAGCGCCAGCCCGCAGGCGTCGACGAGCGCCGCCGTCTCGTCGGGCGAGAACTGCAGCTGGGCGGCCCGCAGCTCGGTGACGCGCTCCTCGAGCCGCAGCCGCGGCAGCGGCAGCGCCGGGTCCCGCCGGCCGGCGAGCACGAGCCGCAGCCCCGGGCGGGCGTCGCGCACGAGCATCTCCAGCCCGCGCCGGGAGAGCGGGTCGGTGACGTGCTGGACGTCGTCGAGCACGAGCCGCACCGGGGACGGCAGGCACGCGAGCGCCTCGGCCAGCTCGCCGAGGAACTCCGGGGCCACCGTCGACCGGGAGACGACGAGGCGGTGCAGCCGGCTCGACGGGGGCACTGCCGGCAGCGCGGCGAGGGCCGCGAGCACGGCGTTCCACAGCCGTCGCGGATCGCGGTCCTCGGGCTCCAGGCGCACCCAGGCCGTGCCCCGCCCGTGGTCGTCGCCGACCCACGAGGCGAGCAGCGAGGTCTTCCCGAAGCCCGGGGGCGCGGACACCAGCACGAGGTCGCGGTCCGCGCCGCGGGCGAGGGCAGCCTCCAGGTCCCGGCGCCGGACGTACTCGGCCGGGATCACCGGTGGACCGATCCGCGACCGGCCGACCTGGGCCATGCGGCGTCCTCTCCGGGTCGTGACGCGCGCCGTCGCGCCGATGCGGTGGTCGTCCGTTCGCCCGGGTGGTCGACGCCACGGACGCTGACCTCGATCACGATAGGATCTGCGGGATCGGCCCGGAAGCAGGCAACTCCCTGGTTCGGAGCGGCTACAGGACGCACACGCGCGGGCGTTCGGAGCAGTGCGCCACGGCGCGGAAGTGCCCGGTCACGGGTGGTCCCGTTGTGCGCGATCAGCCCGCGGTCTACTGGCGTGCGATCGCGACGCGGAGCCGCTCCTCGGGGTCGACGTAGTGATCGTGGTCGTCCTTGCCGACGTCGAGCTGCACCCAGTGGATCCGCCCGGTGAACCGGCTCGTCGGGCCGGTGTAGTCCGGGCTGACCGGCGTGCCCTCCTCGCGGCCGATGTCGGTGGTCTCGTCGGCCGAGAAGATCATCGGCTGGGTCATCTCGACCCGCCCGGTCCCGGCGGCGGCGCCGTCGACCCACAGCGACACGTCGCCGCCCTTGGCCAGGCCGCCCCCGTCGTAGGCGAGCTCGGCCCGCACCTGGTGCACCCCGGCCGGCACCGGGTCGCCGGCGCGCGTCGTGAAGATCCGGATGCCGAGCACGTTGTAGCAGAACGTCAACCGGCCCTCGTGCAGGTAGACCGCCCACCCGCCGAACCGCCCGCCCTGGGCGATGAGGACGCCCCGCGCGCCACCGGCCGGGACGTCGACCTCCGCCGTCACGGCGTACGAGCGGTTCTTGACGTTGACCACGCTGTTCTCGGAGAGCCGCCCCATCCCCGGGAAGAACAGCTGGGAGTCGCCCTGGATCAGGGTCGGGCGGCCGGCGAGGGTCGGGTTGATCCTCTCCGAGAGGCGGTCGTCCAGGGGGAGCACGCCGTACTTGGTGGCCTCGATGAGCCAGAGCCGCTGCAGGCCGGCGAGCACCTCGGGCCTCTCCGCGGCGAGGTCGCGGGCCTGGCTGTGGTCGCTGTGGCCGTCGTAGAGCTCCCAGACGTCCTCGTCGAAGGGCGGCGGCTGGTGGCCGACCATGAGCCAGGGCGTGCGGTGCTTGGTCACCGCGCTCCAGCCCCGGTGGTAGATGCCGCGGTTGCCGGCCATCTCGAAGTACTGCAGGTCGTGGCGCTCCGGGGCGTCCGGCTCGGTGAAGGTGTCGAGCATGCTCGTGCCCTCCATCGGGGACTGCAGCACGCCGTTGACGGTCGTCGGCTCCGGGATGCCGGCGGCCTCGAGAACGGTCGGGGCCAGGTCGATGACGTGGGTGAACTGCGAGCGCACGCCACCGGGGCCCGCGGTGCCCCGCGGCCAGTGCACGACCGTGCCGTTGCGGGTGCCGCCCCAGTGGGACGCGACCTGCTTGGTCCACTGGAACGGCGTGCACATCGCCGAGGCCCAGCCCACCGCGTAGTGGTTGTAGGACGTCGGCGACCCGAGCTCGTCCATCGTGCTGCGCAGGAACTCGGGGGTCTCGAGGCCGGCCATCCCGTTGAAGTTGGCCATCTCGTTGAACGCGCCGTTGATCGTGCCCTCGGCGGAGGCCCCGTTGTCGCCGACGATGTAGAAGATCAGCGTGTCGTCCAGGATCCCCAGGTCCTCCAGGGTGTCGACGAGGCGGCCGACCTGGTGGTCGGTGTGCTCGAGGAACCCGGCGTAGACCTCCATCTGCCGGGCCAGCACGGGCTTGAGCTCGTCGGGCATGTCGTCCCAGGCCGGGATCTCGGCGCACCGGTCGGTGAGCTCGGCCTCCGGCGGGATCACCCCGGCCGCCTTCTGGCGGGCGAAGGTGCGCTCGCGCGCGACGTCCCACCCGTCGTCGAACTCGCCGCGGTAGCGGTCGGCCCACTCCCGCGGCACGTGGTGGGGGGCGTGGGTCGCGCCGGGCGCGAAGTACACGAAGAAGGGCCGCTGGGGCATGAGCGCCTTCTGCTGGCGCATCCAGCCGGTGGCGCGGTCGGCGAGGTCCTCGGTGAGGTGGTAGCCCTGCTCGGGAGTGGCGGGCGGTTCGACCGGTGTCGTGCCCTCGTAGAGCGACGGCTCCCACTGGTTGTTCTCGCCGCCGATGAACCCGTAGAACGTCTCGAAGCCCCCGCCGCCGGTCGGCCAGCCGTCGAACGGGCCCATCGGCGAGGTCTGCCAGGCCGGTACCTCGTGGCACTTGCCGAACTGCGCGGTCGAGTAGCCGTTGAGCTTCAGCGTCATCGCCAGCGGGGCCTTCGTGTTCGGCCGCAGCGAGGTGTAGCCCGGTGCCGCCGTCGCGGCCTCGGTGACGCTGCCCATGCCGACCGAGTGGTGGTTGCGGCCGGTGAGCAGCGCCTGGCGGGTGGGCGCGCACAGCGCGGTGGTGTGGAAGCGGTTGTAGCGCAGACCCCGGGTCGCGAGCCGGTCGGCGGTGGGGGTGCGGCACGGGCCGCCGAACGTCGACGAGGCGCCGAACCCGACGTCGTCGAGCAGGACGACGACGACGTGGGGAGCGCCGGACGGGGGGAGCAGCGGCTCGATCGGGGCGAAGGACGTGTCGGGGTCCTTCGCGTCGTACGTCGTGAGCCCGGGGGCCGGCCGGTCCGGGATGGGCAGCATCGCGCGGACGTGGCGGTCGGGTGAGCTCATCGTGCGATCTCCTGGAGGTCGCGGGGCACCGGCGGCCCCTCTCGCTCCCGACCGTCGACGTCGGCGGGTCGTCGCGGATCACCCGGGCCGGATGAACGACGTCCACCCGACGGTCCGGCCACCCTGGGCGGGTGAGGCCGGGCCGACCCGCGGGCCGCCAGGGTGGGGGTGAGCCCGGGGAGGACGGATGACGGACCGGTTCTACGAGTTCCGCGTGGACGGGCGCCTGCCCGTCCAGGCCCGCGACGCGTTCTGCGACATGGACGTCGACGCCGATCCGGACGTCGGGCAGACGCGGCCCGGCGCGGTGCTGCGGGGCACGGTCGTGGACGACGCCCACCTGCACGGCATCCTCGAGCAGCTGCACCTGCTCGGGCTGCGGGTCGTGGCCGCGCACCCGGTGCCCGCCCGGCCCGAGGGGTGACGGTCAGCCGCGGCGGGGCCGCCGCAGGGGCACCCGGTACCGCAGGACGAGCAGCGTCGTCAGCGTGGCGACGATCAGTGCCTGACCCGGGAGGGCGAGCCAGAGCAGCCCGATCACCAGCAGCGCGCCGACGACGCCGCCGACCCAGGCGATGACCTGCTGCCGGCGGGAGTGACCCTCCCGCAGGAGGCGGTCGAGGTCCGGGTCGGCCCGGGTCAGCGCCCGCTCGGTCTCCTCGAGGGCGTGCCGTTCGGCGTCGTCGAGCATCACGCCACCTCCAACCCCTCGCCGAGTTCCCGGAGCACCCGGTGGTCGTGGTCGCGCGCGAGCACGTGCCCGACGCCGACGGCGATCGCCACCGGCCAGGCCACGACCTCCGCGGCGGCGAGGCCGCCGAGGACCACCACGAAGGCGAGGGTCCCGGTGGGCGGCCAGCCGACCGGCCCCAGCAGCGGCACGTCGACGTGCCACCCACGGCTCGGAGGGCGGATCGGTGTCGTCATCGCGACGGCTCCTCACGGTGGTCGGGGGCAGCGGGGGTGTCGGGGGTGTCGGGGGCGGGGTCGGGGGAGCTGCGCCGGGAGCGTCCGCGGCGGACCGCCTCGAGCACCGAGTTGACGAGCAGCCCGAGCACCAGCAGGTCGGCGACCATCTGGACGGTCACCAGGATGCGGGCCGTCGAGCTCACCGGGGCGATGTCGCCGAAGCCGACGGTCGCGAACACGGTCACGGTGAAGTACAGGCCGTCGACCCGGTCCAGGGACTCGGTGAACGTGTCGGGCCGCGCCGCGGCGACCACCACGTACGTCGTCGCGAAGAGGAGCAGGAACAGCGGGATCGCGCTCGCGAAGGCCTCCACGGCCCGCAGGCCCGGGTAGCGGGCGCCCACGATCGCGCGCAACTGCCAGACGATCATCGCGACCAGCGCGACGAACCCCGCCAGGAAGAGGACCAGCGTGCCGGTGTCCTCCTGCGGGTGCAGGGGCGCCGCGAAGTACACGACGACGAGGAGCGCGACGGTGGCCAGCGACCGCGTGAGGACCAGCGTGATCCGCCGCCACGACGGCGTCTCGGCGCCTCCGGCCTCCACGACCACCCCCGCGCTCCCCGTGCCGGATCAGCGGTCGGCGTCCTGGCCCCAGGTGACCATCAGCGCGTAGATCACGACGATGTCGAGCACGATCAGCACCAGCGACCAGAAGGGGTACGCCGGCATGAAGGCCAGCTGCACCACGGTGTTGATCGCCAGCAGGGTGATGCCGACTCCGCGGGCCCACCCCGGAGCGCTGCCGATGAGCGCCAGGCCGGTCGCCAGCACCAGGATGCCGATCAGGAGGTGGATCCAGCCCCACGCCGAGAGGTCGAAGAGCAGGACCCCGGCGCCGGTGAGCGTCACGTAGGTCGGCGAGAACAGGGCGAAGAAGCCCTCGACCACGGCGAACGCGCCGATGATCGTCATCATGACGCCCGCGAAGCGGACCCATCCCATCCAGGCGCCGGAGCGCGCCGGGGCGGACACCCCGTTCTCCGTCCGGGGCATCGAGGACCCTGTCATCGGGGTCGGGATCTGCTGTTCGGTCATGGTCTCCTCCAGACACACGTCGGATCGCTGTGGCGGAACGGTGCTCCCTGCGCCACGGCCGGACCTCACCCGCGACGGATGAGAGCGCCCGACCCGGCCGGGAGCCGCGTCCTCCGACCGTGGGCGCGCCCTCACCCGCGGCGGATGAGGCGCCCACCCCTCGGATCGCCCGAGACTGCGGACCGGCCGCGGGGAGTGGCGGGGAGAGGGAGGTCCGGATGGAGGTCACCGGGGCGACGACGGCCCGGGTCGGGCGTGCCGCGGCCGCCGGCGCGCTGGGCACGAGCTGCCTGTCGACGTTCGTGGTCAACGCGAACACCTCGGCGGTCAGCATCCTGTTGCCGTCGATCAGTGCCGACCTCGGCGCCTCGATCGACCTGCTGCAGTGGGCCGTGACCGGCTACCTGCTGGTCGGCGCGGCGACCATCGTCACCTCGGGCGTCCTGGGCGACGTCTTCGGGCGTCGCCGTCTCTTCGTCGCCGGGCTGGTGCTGTTCGTGGCCTCGTGCGTGCTCATCGCGCTCGCCCGCACCGGCGAGATGGTCGTCCTCGGCCGCGTCATCCAGGGCGCGGCGGGCGCCGGGATCCTCGCGACGGGGCTGTCCCTGCTCTCGGTCGCCACCGAGGGACAGGCGCGGATGCGGGCGGTCACGCTGTGGGGCGCGGCCTCGGCAGCGGGGGCCGCGGCCGGCCCGGTGCTCGGCGGCGTGCTCAACGAGGCCACCGGGTGGCAGGGCCTGTTCTGGCTCGACGCCGCCATCGCCGTGGTGTGCATCCCGTGGGTGATCGCGACCGTGCCGGAGTCCCGGGACCCGGACCGCCCACGCTCGGTGGACTACGCCGGCACGGTGCTGGTGGCCGCGATCCTCGCGCCCCTGGTCTTCGCCGTCACCGAGGGCGGCACGTGGGGCTGGGGCTCCGCGGCGACGATCGGCTGCTTCGTCGTCTCGGCGCTGGCGGTCGTCGGCTTCGTCCTCGTCGAGCGCCGGGTGACCGCGCCGCTGGTGGACCTCGCGCTGTTGCGCAACCTGCTGCTCGTCGTGTCGACGATCGCGATCCTCATCGGCGCCGGCGCGATCGCCGGGATCTCGTTCCTGATCAGCCTGTACTTCCAGAGCCCTGCGGCGTTCGGCATGAGCAGCCTGCAGGCCGGCCTCGCGTGCCTGCCGGTGGCGCTGGTGGTCGTGATCGCGGCGCCCGCCGTGGCCCCCCTGGCCCACCGCTTCGGGGGCCGCCCGGTGGTCGTCCTGGGCTTCCTGCTGCTCACCGGCGGCTTCGTCCTGCTGACCTTCGTGGGCGCCGGCTGGTCCTACCTCATGTTCCTGCCCGGACTGCTCGCCGTCGCGCTGGGCCTGAGCCTGTCCAACGGCCCCGCGTCGTCCGCCGCGACGGAGTCGGTGCCCCCGGCCCAGGTCGGCGCGGCCTCCGGGATCTCGAACATGGCCCGCTACGTCGGCGGCGCGGTCGTGACCGCGGTCGTCGCCGGGCTCTACACCTCGGTCGACGCGAACCAGACGGCCCAGGGAGCGTCCCCGCCCGACGCCCTCGCCACCGCGTTCTCGGCGTCCTGCCTCGCCCTGGTCGTCGTCAGCGCCCTCGGCATCCCGCTCGCCCGCCGCGCCGGGCGCAAGAAGAAGCCGACCTCGGTGGAGCTCGCCGCGGCCGCCGCGTCGATCAGCCACACGCTCCCCGTGCACGACGCGGTGCCGGTGCGAACGTGATCGCTCAGCGCTCGTCGTCCACCAGGTGGATCGCGGCCTCCTCGGCGCTGGCGCCCGCCCCGTCGACGCCGACGTCGTCGGCGTAGAAGTCCTCGCCGTCCTCCCGCAGGACCAGGCGCCCCGAGCGCGCCTCGCCGACCTCGTCGTCCCAGAGCTCGCCGTCCGTGTCGCTCGCGTCGCCGAGGCCGTCGTCGTCCTCGTCGTCGACGTCGTCGTCCGGGACCTCGCGACGCAGCCGGCCCGCGAGCGGCTCGCCCTCTTCCTCCTCCTCCTGCGTGGTGCCCCAGGCGTCGGTGCCCCACGGCTGCTCGTTGGGGGAGACGCCTTCGTCGAGCTGGTCGTCGAGGTCGCGGTCGTCGAGCGACTCGGCCTCGTCGAGCTGCTCGAGCGAGGTGTCGTCGACGGTGTCGGGGTCGTCGCCGCCGAGGGAGTCCGGGGTTTCGGGCGTGCTCACGGGGCACAGTCTGCCCCTCGCGAGAGCTGCTCAGGACCCCGGCGGTGTCCGGTAGCGGGCGGCGTAGCGCTCCGCGGCCGCGGCGTCACGGTCCGCGGTGCGCTCGGCCCGCGCGGCCGGTCCGGTGCCCGGCGGGTAACCGGCCTTGACCAGGCGGTGCTCGGCGGTCTCGTGCAGGTAGCTCACCGAGAAGATGAGGCCCATGATCGCCCCGCCGAGGGCGCACATCGTGCGCAGCCAGAGCGGGCCCGGGACGAAGACGATGATCGCGATGACGAACGGGGCGATCTGGACGACGGCGCGCAGGAGGTGGCGCACCCACCACGTGCGGCAGGTCGTGTCGTGCAGGACCCACGGCGCGCAGCGCGCGGGCAGCCCGCCGCCGTAGGCGTACCAGGGCCACTGCAGCGGGTTCGGTCGCGTGGCGTTCGGTCCGGGCACGTAAGCCTCCTTGCTTGGTGCCCCAAGGGTTTGCACACCATTAGTATGACCGTCATCGGGTCACGGGAGGAGTGGGATGGACGACAGCACGCGGGAGGCCACGCTCGAGAACATCGACCCGCTGGCCCTGGAGAACCAGGTCTGCTTCGCCCTCGCGGTCGCCGCCCGCACCGTGATCTCGGTGTACCGGCCGCTGCTGGAGCCGATGAACCTGACCCATCCGCAGTACCTGGTCATGCTGGCGCTCTGGGGTGAGGCGCCGCTGTCGGTGACGGAGCTGAGCCGTCGCCTGGAGCTCGATCCCGGCACCCTCTCGCCGCTGCTCAAGCGCCTCGAGGCGGCCGGTTACCTCACCCGGGGGCGCTCGCCGGGCGACGAGCGCACGCTGGCCGTGCGCCTGACCCCCGCCGGGGTCGCGCTGCGCGACCGGGCCGAGCGCATCCCGCCGGCGATCGTGGAGCGCCTGGACATGGGCCTCGACGAGCTGCGCGACCTGCACGGGGCGCTCACCGAGGTGATCGCTGCGGCCCGGCGGGCGCAGTCCCGTTCTTGACAACCTCCCGGTTGAACGCAACGCTACAACTCGTTGGTCCGAGAACAGTACTCCGGGAGGTCGGGTCGTGGCCGAGACCAAGGTGCTCCACGCGGACGGTGCCGAGATCGTCTACGACGTCCACGGGCCGTTGCCGCCCGCCGACGGGCGCCCGGTGCTGCTGATGATCGGCCAGCCGATGGACGCCAGCGGCTTCCGGGCGCTCGCCGCGCGGTTCGCCGACCGCACCGTCGTGGCCTACGACCCCCGCGGTCTCGGGCGCAGCACCCGCTCCGACGGCCGCACCGACAACACGCCGCAGACCCAGGCCGAGGACCTGCACGCCCTGATCGCGGAGATCGGCGCCGGCCCGGTGGAGGTGTTCGGCAGCAGCGGGGGTGCGGTCACCGGCCTGCAGCTCGTCACCGCGCACCCCGAGGACGTCGTGACGCTCGTGGCGCACGAGCCGCCGATCACCGGCGTCCTGCCGGACGCCGAGGCCGCCCACCGCGCGAGCCGGCAGTTCCGCGAGGCCTACCAGGCCAAAGGATGGGGCCACGGCATGGCGGGCTTCATGGCGCTGGGCTCCTGGCCGGGCGAGTTCACCGACGCGTACTTCGCCCAGCCCGCGCCCGACCCCGGGATGTTCGGGATGCCGACCGAGGACGACGGCTCGCGCGACGACCCGCTGCTCTCCGACCGGTCGCTGGCCGTCACCGACTACGTCCTCGACGTCGATCGGCTGACCTCGGTGCCCACCCGCGTCGTGATCGCCGTGGGCGAGGAGACCGGTGACACCTACACGGCGCGGACGGGCCGGGCGACGGCCGCGGCGCTCGGCCGGGAGGCCGTCGTCTTCCCGAGCCACCACGGCGGCTTCCTCGACGGGGAGTTCGGCTGGCCGGGCAAGCCCGACGAGTTCGCCGCCACGCTGCGCGCGGTCCTCGACGGCGCCTGATCACGTCAGGAGCGTCCCGCCGGCCTCGGTCGCCACGTCGAGCCCCAGGGCGGCGACGGGCGTGTCGGCGCCGGGCCGGGCCCGTCCGGCCGCGAGCCGGGTGGCGACGACCGCGGCCGCGGTGCTCGTGAACTCGGAGGCGTCGCCGAGGCGCAGCCACTGCTCCCGCGCGGTGCCGTCGTCCCACCGCCCCGTCGCCCGGGCCCAGGAGTGCTCGCGGGGACGGTCCCGTGCCGGCAGCGACACCTCGGCGAACCGCCGGCGGGCGACACGGCGCAGCGGGCCGATCGACAGCACGGCGCCGGCGAGGGGCAGGGCCACCCGGGCCGGCGGCGAGCTCGGGAGCTCGCTGGTCGCGGCGACGACGTCGGGCGCCCCGCTGGCGCGCCAGGCCGCCACGAGATCGCCGAACGGGGCGCCGACCGTGGTGACGCGGTCGCCGTCGGGGAGCGCGACCTCGGCCGCGTCCGCGCCGAGCCGGGTGCGCACCAGGCGCCCGTCGCGGTAGCGGCGCCCGCCGTCGGGCAGCGCGTCGATCAGCGACGCGGCCAGGGCCTCGCCGACCCGGCCGCCGTCGCTCGCCAGGGACGGGACGGTGTCGGTCCGGACGGCCGCGGGCACGGGGCGGTCCCGGCACAGCGCGGTCACGGCGGCCTCGGCGGCGACGATGCCGAAGCCCGCGCCGGTGACGACCGTGCGGCCGGCGGCGACCGCCTCGTCGTGGAGGTGCAGCACGGCGCCGGCGGACGCGACGTCGTTGGCGAGGTCGAGGTAGTGGCTGCCGCCCGCGAGGCAGGCCCGGGCGACGGGCACCGCGGTGGCGGCGAAGGGTCCGACGGTGTTCACGACGACGGCGGGGTGCTGGCTGCGGATGCGCTCCGCCATCGCCGCGACGTCCCCGGCGACCACCGAACGGACCCCGCCGGTCCCGTCGCCGGTCCCGGCGGCCACCTCCTGGAGGCGCTCGGCGTCACGCCCGACCAGCGCGACGGGCGCGCCGCGTCCGGCGACCCGTGCCGCGATCGCGCGCCCGCTGCGCCCGGTGGCCCCGAGGATCCAGATCTCGCTCCCGCTCACGCCGGCCTCCCTGATGACAGTTCCTGACATCAGCGTACGCGCGGTCAGTCCTCCGCGAGCCGGCGCAGGAGGCGGCCCAGCTCGACCCGGTCGGCGTCGTCGAGCCGGGCGAACACGCGGTCGGCCTCGGCGGCCCGCGTCGCCCGCACGGCCTCGGCGAGCTCGGCACCCGTGGGCGTCGCCGTCACCTGCCGGGCGCGGCGGTCCGCCGGATCGGGCCGGCGCTCGACGAGACCGCGCTCCTCGAGGGCGTCGACGACCTCGGTGGCCGAGCGGGGCGCGATGCGCAGGTGCTCGGCCAGCTCGCCCGGGCGCAGAGCGCCGTGGTGCAGCAGCACGTCGAGGGCCCGCAGCTGGGAGCGGGAGACCCCGTAGGGCGCGAGGGCCTCGCGCGACTGGTGGCGCAGCCGGCGGGCGACGAGCCAGAAGGCGTCGGCCAGCGAACCGTCGTCGCGGGCCGCATCGTGCACGGGAACAGCGTAGCGCCGGATGCTGTTGTCACCTCATGATGAGGTAACCTCAACAAACTTCGGTCCACCACTCCTCCCCGGAGGCGCCCCTTGCCCCGCCCTGTCGAACCCCCACCCGAGACCCGGGCCCGCGAGGCCGAGGAGGCCCGCCGGGTCTCGTTGCGGCGCATCGCGCGCCTGTTCGGTCCCCACCGCGGCCCGCTCGCCGTCGTCGTCGCCGTCATCGCGGCGTCGTCGGTCGTCGGGCTGGCCTCGCCGTTCCTGCTGCGCGCCGTCATCGACGACGCGCTGCCCCACCGCGACGTACCCCTGCTCGCGATGCTGGCCGCCGGCATGATCGGTGTCGCCGCGGTGACCTCCGTGCTCGGCGTCGTCCAGACCTGGATCTCCACCGGCGTCGGGCAGCGCGTCATGCACCGGCTGCGCACCGACGTCTTCGCCCACCTGCAGCGCCAGTCGCTGGGCTTCTTCACGCGCACCCGCACCGGCGAGGTGCAGTCGCGCATCACCAACGACATCGGCGGCATGCAGACCGTCGTCACGTCGACGGCCACCTCGATCGCCGCCAACCTCACCACCGTCGTCGCGACCGCCGTGGCGATGGTCGCCCTGTCCTGGCAGCTCTCGCTGATCACGCTCGTCGTGCTGCCGCCGGCCGTGCTGATCAGCCGCCGCGTCGCGCGCCTGCGCCGCGAGCTGACCGCCGCGCGCCAGCGCGAGCTCGCCGACCTCAACGTCACCATCGAGGAGGGCCTGTCGGTCGACGCCGCCGCGCTGCACCGCACGCTCGGCACCGGTCCTGCCCTCGTCGAGCGGTTCACGTCGTCCTCGCTGCGTCTCACCGACCTCGAGATCCGCTCCCAGCTCGCCGGGCGCTGGCGGATGGCCACCATGAGCGTGGTGTTCGCGGCGATCCCCGCCGTGATCTATCTCGGCGCCGGCCTGCCGTGGACCCTCGGCGAGCTCTCGATCGGCACGCTCGTCGCCTTCACCGCGCTGCAGGGCAGCATCTTCCGGCCGCTCTCCGGCCTGCTCGACGTCGGCGTCCAGGTGGCCAGCTCGCTGGCCCTGTTCTCACGGATCTTCGAGTACCAGGACCTGACCGTCGACATCGCCGACCCGGAGCACCCGGTCGAGCTGGGCGACGTGCGCGGCGACGTCGCGATCGACGGCGTCACGTTCACCCACCCCGGCGGCGACCGGCCCGCGCTCGACGACGTCGACCTCGCGATCCCGGCGGGCACGACGCTCGCGCTGGTGGGGGAGACGGGATCGGGCAAGACCACGCTCGGCGCACTCGTCGCCCGGCTCCACGACCTCGACGCCGGGCGGATCACGATCGACGGCGTCGACCTGCGCGACCTTCGCCTGGCCGACCTCGCGGGCGTCGTCGGCGTGGTGAGCCAGGAGACCTACCTGCTGCACACCACCGTGCGCGAGAACCTGCGCGCGGCCAAGCCGGACGCGACCGACGCCGAGATCGAGGCGGCCGCACGCGCCGCACGCATCCACGAGGTCGTGGCCGACCTGCCCGACGGCTACGACACGATGGTCGGCGCGCGCGGCCACCGGTTCTCCGGCGGCGAGAAGCAGCGCATCGCGATCGCCCGCACGCTGCTGCGCGACCCGCGTGTGCTCGTCCTGGACGAGGCCACGAGCGCGCTGGACACGGAGACCGAGCGCGCCGTGCAGCTCGCGCTCGACGACCTCGCGCGACACCGCACGACGCTGACGATCGCCCACCGCCTGTCCACCGTGCGCCACGCCGACCGGATCGCGGTGCTCGACCACGGCCGCGTCGTCGAGACCGGCACGCACGCCGAGCTGGTCGACCGCGAGGGCCGGTACGCGGCCCTCGCGGCCTGAGGTCCGGCTACGAGGCCCGGCTGAAGAACGCGACGACGTCCTGGACGGTCGGGTTCCCCTGGTCGGCCTCCTGCGTGGCGGCGGCGACCGCGGCGCTGCGGGCGAACATCGCGTCCTCGTAGACGGCGAGCGCGGCCTCGACGTCGTCGGGGTGGGCGGCGAGGGCGGCCGCGAGCTCGGCGCCGTCGAGCATCGCCAGGTTGGCGCCCTCGCCGTTCGGCGGTGTCAGGTGGGCGGCGTCGCCGACCAGCGTCACCCCGGGGACCCGTTCCCAGCGGTGCCCGGCCGGCAGCGTGTGGTGGGGTCGCAGGACCGGCGCCACGTCGCTCTCGGTGATCAGCGCGGTGAGCTCCGGTGCCCACCCGTCGAACTCCCGCGCGACGGCGGCGGTGGCCGCGTCGCGGTCGTCGAAGTCGATCGCGTCGAACCACTCCTGCGGCCGGGAGAGCGCCACGTAGGCGTGCAGGGTCCCGCCGCCCTCCCGGTGGGCGCCGATCCACTCCTGCCCCGAGTCGAGCGCGAACAGCGACCCGCCGCCGACGGCCGCGGCGGCGGCCGGGTGGCGTGTGTCGGCGTCGAACAGCCAGGTCTCGACGAACGACTCGCCGACGTAGGCCGGGACCGCGTCCGAGACCAGCGGCCGGACCCGGGACCAGGCGCCGTCCGCGCCGACGAGCAGGTCGGTCGTGACGACGCCGCCGTCGGTGAACGTCAGCTCGTGGCGGCCGTCGCCGAGGCCGCGGACGCCGGTCACCCGGTGGCCCCAGCGGACCGCGCCGTCGGGCAGCGCGTCGAGCAGGAGCCGGCGGAGGTCGGCCCGCGGCACCTCGGGACGCCCGCCGGTGCCGTCGTCGGGCCGGTCGAGCAGCACGGTGCCGGCGATGTCGAGGACGCGGTACTGCTGGCGACCCTCGAGGACCAGGTCGCGGAACCCCTCGGACAGGCCCGCGGCCTCGAGCGCGGGCTGGCCGTCCTCGGCGTGGATGTCCAGCAGCCCGCCCTGGGCACGGGCCGTCGCCGAGATCTCGGACTCGTACACGGTGGACGGGATGCCGTGGACGTGCAGGACGCGGGCGAGCACGAGCCCGCCGAGCCCGGCGCCGATGATGGTGACCGGGGTGCTCATCGGGGGTCCTCCTGGATGCTGCGGAAGGGGCGGTCGAGGTCGTCGAAGACCGCCTCGACCTCGGGGGCGAGCTCGTCGGCCACGACGGCGGGTGGGCGGCCGTCGAGGACGCCGCGTCCGACGCGGTCGGCGATGTGCTGGAAGATCCAGAGCAGGCCCGCCGCGCGCGCCCGCGCGACCGCGGGGTGGACCGTCGGGTCGGACCCGGTGATGGCCTCGGCGACGGCCTCGACCTGCCGGTCGAAGGTCTCGAGCACGGCCCGGCGGATCGCGGGGCTGCCGGCGGCGAGGGCGGGGAGCTCGCCGCGGGCGTGATCGAGCTCGGAGCGTCGGTGCACGCCCAGGGCCCGGCGCGCGATGCCGCGGAGCGCCTCCGCGGGGGTGGTGCCCGCCGGCCGGTCGAGGACCGCGCTGGACAGCTGCTCGCGGATCTCGTCGGCCCGGTCGAGCGCGAGGTCCAGCTTGGTGGGGAAGTAGTTGTAGACGGTCTGGTCGGAGACCTCCGCGGCGCGGGCGACGTCGGCGATGGCGACCTCGTCGTAGCCGTGCGCCGCGAACAGCCGCGCCGCGGTGTCGGCGATGTGCTGACGTGTCTGCGCCTTCTTGCGCTCCCGGAGCCCGGCCACGGCGCCACGGTAGGCGCAAATCCTTGGGAATGCCAAATTTTCGTGCATGCCCAAGGTTTCCGGCTCCGGACACACGACGGCCCGCCCCACGACGTGCGGGGCGGGCCGGGACTCGGACGGAGCGCGGCGTCAGCGCAGGGAGCGCTCGATCCAGCGGGCGTCGACGCCGTTGCGGTGCTGCTCGATGCGGCGCAGGCGGGTGCGCGCCTGGTGGGTGAGGCCGTCGAGGCGGTCGAGGATCTGACGCAGCTCGGCGATCTCGGTGTCGAGGGCGTCGACCTCGGATTCGGGGGATGTGCTGGCAGGCACGGGCGTTCTCTCCAACGGTGGAACGGGATCGATCCAGAAGGACCGACACCGATGTTACGCCCCGGTCAACGATCGCGAGACGGCGGCTCGCGGGCGTGTCCTCCGATCGCTGTGCCGGTGCTCAGCCCCGCCCGATCCCGTGCACGAGCTGATCGACGAGCGTGCGCGCGAACGCCTCGGTGAGCGGCTGGTCGGGGATCAGCAGGCGGTGGTAGCAGGCGCCCCACAGCTGGTCGACCACCGCCTCCGCGTCGACGTCGGCCCGCAGCTCGCCGCGGTCGCGGGCCTGCTCGACGGCCGCGACGGCCAGCGCCCGCCGGGGGGCCGAGTAGTGCTCGCGGTAGGCCCCGGCGAGCTCCGGGTCGGTCTGCGCGGAGCCGATCAGTTCGGCGATCACCCGTCCCGCCGCCGTCCGCGTCATCAGCCGCACGAAGGCGGTGACCTGCTCGGTCAGGTCCGCGGCGATGTCGCCCGTGTCGGGGAAGGCGAGGGTGCTCTCGACGGTGCGGAAGTAGGCCTCGAGGGCCAGGGCGCCGCGGGACGGCCACCACTTGTGCAACGTCGTCCGGCTCGCCCCGGAGACCGCGGAGACCCGCTCGAAGGTGAATCCGCCCATCCCCTCGGCGAGCAGCAGCTCCGCCGCCGCCGACAGCACCTCGCCCCGGACCTCGTCCGCGGGGCGGCGACCGCGGCCCCGCCGCTCGCGCCGTTCCCCGGTCTCCATGCTCAGGCGAGCCCGCCGTTGGCGAACAGGGTCTGGCCGTTGACCCACCGGGCCGGCCCGGCGAGGAACGCGACGGCCTCGGCGATGTCGGCGGGCTGCCCGAGGCGCTCGAGCGGCGGCGCGGCGGCGAGGCCCGCGACCTGCTCGTCGGTCTTGCCGTCGAGGAACAGCGGCGTCGCCGTGGGTCCGGGAGCGACGGCGTTGACGGTGACGTCGCGGCCGCGCATCTCCCGGGCGAGCACCGGCACGAGCGCCTCGACCGCGCCCTTGCTGGCGACGTACCCGCCGTAGGTCGGGAAGGACAGCCGCGTGACCGACGTCGAGAACGCGACGATCGCCCCACCGCGGCGGACCCGGCGGGCGGCCTGCTGCGCGACGACGACCGTGCCGCGGATGTTGGTGCGGTGCATGCGGTCGAGGTCGTCGAGGTCGAGCTCGGCGATCGGGGCCAGGGTCATGATCCCGGCGGTGTTCACGACGACGTCGAGGCCGCCGAAGGCCTCCTCGACGGCATCGAACGCGGACGCCATCTCCTCGGGTTCGGCGACGTCGCCGCCGACGGCGATCGCCCGTCCGCCGGCGCCCTCGATCGCGGCGACGACCTCCTCGGCGCGCGCCTTGTTGCCCGCGTAGTGCACGCCGACGGCCATGTCGTCGGCCGCGAGGCGCTCGGCCACGGCCCGGCCGATCCCCCCGGACCCGCCGGTCACGAGGGCGACGCGGGTGCTGGGCTCGGTGCTGCTCATCGGTTGCTCCCGGACTACGATGTGGACTAAGTGTTCATATCGAAGCAGGAAAAGAACGGTGCGTCCATATCTGAGAGCGGGCTCACGCGCCCGAGACCGCCTCGATCACGGCGCGCCGGGCGACGCGGGCCAGGGCCGGCGTGCGGGTGCGGTGGTACGGCAGCGCGACGAGGCCGAACGCGAGGGCCCAGCCACGCCCGCGTCGCCACGACTCCTCGTCGGCGCCGACCGCGTCCTGGAACGTCGCCCGGGCGCCGGGCGGCAGCACCGCCCAGGCGGGGAGGAGGTCGCACGCCGGGTCGCCCACGCCCGCACAGCCGAAGTCGATCACCGCGCTCAGCCGCCCGCCGCCGATCAGCAGGTTTCCGGGCAGGAGGTCGCCGTGCAGCCACGACGGGGGTCCGTCGTGGACGGGCGCGGCCCGCGCGTCGTCCCAGACCCGCCCGGCGGCCGCGAGGTCGATCCCCGGCTCGGGGTCGGCGCGCAGCGCGTCCAGGGCCGCGCGCACCTCACCGTCGCGATCGGCGAGCGGGACGCCCCGTCCGGAAACCGTCGGGTTCGGGCCGCCGGCGGTGTCGACCCCGCGCAGCCCACGGACGACGGCGGCGACATCGCGGGCGAGCGCGTGGGGGTCGGCGACCGGCGCCCGGGTCGCGTCCTCGCCGGGCAGCCAGCGCAGCACCGACCACGGCCAGGGGTAGCCGTGCCCGGGCCGCCCGCGGCCGACCGGTGCGGGGATCGGGACCGGCACGGCGGGCGCGAGGACCGGGAGCCACCGCTGCTCGACGGCCACCTGGGCGGCCGCGGAGGCCCGTACCGGGAAGCGGGCGACGAGGTCGTCGCCGAGGCGGTGCAGGACGTGGTCGGACCCGGCGTCGACCGGGACCGGTTCGAGAGCCAGACCGGCCCACCGCGGGAACTGGTCGTCGACCAGGGCGCGGACGGTCGCCGCCGACGGCCGCGTCAGTCGGCGACCTCGAGCAGCGTCCCGCCGGTGAGGTCGACGAGCTCGGCGGCGGTGGTCGGGAACATCGAGTGCTCGTCGCCCGCTCCCGCCCACACCGTGCCGAACGCGGTCAGCGCGACGTCCACGACGCAGGGCAACGGTGCGGGGTGCCCGATCGGCGCGACCCCGCCCACGCGCTGCCCGGTCGCGCGCTCCACGGTGTCGGGGTCCGCACGCTTCACCCGGCGCTTGGCGACGCCGAGGTGCACCGCCACGCGGCCGGGGTCCACCCGGTGCGCGCCGGACGCGAGCACGAGCACCACGCCGTCGCCGGCGGTGAAGACCAGGCTGTTGGCGATCGCCCCGACCTCGCAGCCGAGCTGCTCGGCGGCCGCGGCGGCCGAGGGCACGGGCGTCGTGAAGACCTCGATGTCGCGTGGTGCGCCGGCGGCCGCGAGGGCCCGCCGTACCGTCTCCCTCCCCGTGGTCACGGCGACGCAGACTAGGGCGCGGCCCGGCGCCGCGGCGAGGCGGTTCCCGGTGCTGGCGTCCACTCCCGCTGGCCCGCCCGTCCCAACCGGCTGAGCCCGCCGGGGGAGTGTCACGGCCCCGACTTCCCGGTAACCCTGCTGGTCATGACCACGACGTCCCGACCTGCACCGTCGGGCTCCCGGGCCCGCATCCGGGACCGGGGCCAGATCGACGCCCTCGTCCTCGCCGCGCTCGCCGACGGCCCGAAGCGCCAGGACGAGGTGGCGCAGACCCTCCGCACCCAGGTCGGGGACGCCCTCGACCTGCCGTACTCGCGGATCGTGCCGAGCCTGCACCGTCTCCAGCGCAACCGGCTCGTCTCGCGCTCGACCCGCGACCCCCGGCGCTACCGCCTCACCGAGGTCGGCACGCGCTCCCTCGCCGCCCGCCGGCGCGCCGCGGACTCCTTCGCGGCGTCGGTGCACCACCTCGCCGACGGTTCCGGGCGAGCATGATCGCTCCCGCTGCTCCGCAGACCCCGTGACATCGGGTGGACGGAGCACCTGGAGCGATCATGGGCGTCCCGCCGCCGCCGACCAGACTGGTGAGGTGTTCACCGGGCTCCACCACACCCAGCTCGCCATGCCCGCCGGAAAGGAGGACGCGGCGCGCGGCTTCTACGCGGGCGTCCTCGGCATGGTCGAGATCGCCAAGCCGCCGGTGCTCGCCGCGCGGGGCGGCGCGTGGTTCCGGGGCGGCGGGCTGGAGCTGCACCTCGGGGTCGAGGACGACTTCTGCCCGGCGCGCAAGGCCCACCCGGGGATCCTGGTCGACGACCTCGACGACGTGGCCCGCCGCGTCGCCGCCACCGGGCAGGACGTGACCTGGGACGGCGACTTCCCGGGCTTCCGCCGCTTCTACGCCCACGACCCCTTCGGCAACCGCCTCGAGTTCCTCGAGCCGCGGGGCTGACCCCCCGCGAGCGGCACGTTCCGCAGCTCGCACCGCGCCCACGAGCTGCGGGACGTGCCGGTCGCGGTCAGGTCGGGGGACCGGCCGCCAGGTCCTCGGCCTCGGCGTCGACCTCGATGCCCAGGGGGCGCAGCGACGCCCACAGCAGGAACGCCACCGCGACGACGACGAGGGCGACGCCCGTCCAGAGGTTGACGGCGAACCCCGCGGCCTGGGCGTACTGCTCGGGCCCGTCGGTGAGCCCGACGATCACGAGCACGACGCCGTAGAGCCCGAGCAGGCCGCCGATCACGTAGCGCACGTCGAACAGGCGGGCCATCCGGCTCGTGACGGCGGGAGTGTTCTCTGCCGGAGTGTGGTCAGCGGTCATGACGGCTCCCTCAGGCGAACAGGATGTTGAGCACGACGGTCAGGGCGAGCGCCAGGCCACCGAGCAGGATCGGGCGCCGCCACCAGACGGCCTCGCGCGGCTGCTTGATCGTCGGCACGACGCCGTCGGCGCCCGCGACGCCGTAGACGATCCCGGCGAGCCGCTCGCGGGCCGGTGCGCGGCCGAACAGCGACACCAGGACGGTGACGATCACGTCGACGAAGAACGCGGCGCCGGCCTGGTAGAAGGTCACCTCGATGTCCGACCCGAACGTCAGCACGCCGGCCTTGGACAGCACGAACACCGCGGTCCCGGCGACGACGCCCGAGAGCAGGCCCCAGAACCCGCCCCAGCCGGTGGTCCGCTTCCAGAACATGCCGAGGATGAAGGTCGCGAAGATCGGCGCGTTGAAGATGCCGAACAGCGACTGCAGGTAGGTCATGATGTTGTTGAAGCCGGCCGCGAGGAACGCGGTGCCGACCGCGATGAGCACGCCGCCTGCGGTGACGACGCGGCCCATCCGCAGGTAGTAGGCGTCCGAGCGGCCCCGCGCGAGGTAGGGCTGCACGAGGTCGTAGGTCACGACGGTGTTCAGCGAGCTGACGTTGGCGGCGACGCCGGCCATGAACGAGGCGAAGAGGCCGGTGACGGCGACACCCAGCACGCCCTGCGGCAGCAGCTGGCCCATGAGCGCGGGGATCGCGTCGTTGTACTCGAGGCCGCCGGTGTCGTCGTTGCCGAAGTTCGGGATCGCGACGAGGGCGACGAGGCCCGGGATGATCGTCACGGCCGGGATGAAGATCTTGGGAAACGCGGCGATCAGCGGGGTCCGCTGCGAGGCCGACCGGTCCTTGGCCGACAGCGCGCGCTGGATCTCGGCGAAGTTCGTCGTCCAGTAGCCGAAGGACAGCACGAAGCCGAGGCCGAGGACGATGCCGATCCAGTTCGCGCCGATCGGGTTGCTGACGTCCCCGACGCCCGTCCCCGACCACGCGTGCAGCCCGTTCGGGCCGAGCGCGGACGCCTCGACCCGGCGTCCCAGCTCGCCGAAGCCGCCGACCGAGCGCACCGCGACGATCGCGAGGGGGATCAGGCCGGCCAGGATGATGAAGAACTGCAGCACCTCGCCGTAGATGGCGCTGCCGAGGCCGCCCGCGCCGATGTAGATCAGGACGACGGCGGCGGAGGCGAGGATGCCGGCCCAGAGCGGCCAGCCGAGCAGGGCCTGCAGCACGATCGCCAGCGCGTAGAGGTTCACGCCGGCGATCAGCACGCTGGCCACCGCGAACACCACGGCGTTGAGCACGTGGGTCTGGTTGTTGTAGCGCAGCTTGAGGAACTCGGGGACCGACCGCACCTTCGAGCGGTAGTAGAACGGCATCATCACGATGCCGAGGAAGACCATCGCCGGGATGGCGCCGATCCAGTAGTAGTGCACGGTCGCGACGCCGTACTGGGCGCCGTTGGCCGCCATCCCGATGATCTCGGTGGCGCCGAGGTTCGCGGCCACGAAGGCCAGGCCGGTCACCCAGGCGGGCAGCGAACGACCCGCGAGCAGGAAGTCGGCGCTCGTGCCCACGGCGCGTCGCGCGACGACGCCGATGCCCAGCACGACCACGAAGTAGACCGCCAGCAGCGTGTAGTCCAGCCATCCCAAGTCGAGCCGCAGCATCGCGTCTCCTGTCGCAGAAGCGGGTCGTCACAGCGCGCCGTGAACGTTAACGTGATGGTTCACGAGACTGATACCGGTACGTTGCTTGCGTCAAGAGGGAGAGGTAGTTGGACGACCACGGAGCGTGCGACGTGCCGGACGACGAGATCCCCGGGGAGGTCGCCGAGGAGGTCGAACAGCTCGCCGACGGCCGGACGATCCGCTTCTTCTCCTGGGTGGGGGACGACCGGTGAGCGAGCGCCGTTACGACCCGACGCACGGCGAGTGGGTCACCTTCGCGACGCACCGCCAGGACCGCACGTACAAGCCGTCGGCGGCCGCGTGCCCGCTCTGCCCGACCGTGCCCGGCCACGAGCCGACCGAGATCCCCCGCGAGCACTTCGACGTCGTCGTGTTCGACAACCGGTTCCCGTCGCTGTCGACCGACCCGCCCGAGCCGTCGGTCGCGGGCACCGACCTGGTCCCGGTCGAGCCCGCGTACGGGCACTGCGAGGTCGTGGTCTTCACCGACGACCACGACGCGACGCTCGCCTCCGTCGGCGTCGCCCGGGTGACCCTGCTCGTCGAGACCTGGGCGCGTCGGGTCGCCGACCTCGGCGCCGACCCCGGTGTGCGCTACGTGCTGCCCTTCGAGAACAAGGGCGAGGCGGTCGGCGTGACGCTGCACCACCCGCACGGCCAGATCTACGCCTACCCCGACGTGCCGCCCCGCCCCGCCCGGGAGCTGGCCGCGGGACGGCGCCACCACGAGCGCACCGGGCACTGCGTGTTCTGCGACGTCGTCGCCGCGGAGGCCGGCGGGGCGCGCGAGGTCGTGGCGGGGGAGCACTTCGTCGCCGCGGTGCCGCCGTGGGCGCGCTTCCCCTACGAGGTCGACATCTGGAGCCGCGAGCACGTCCCGTCGCTGCCGGAGCTCTCCGCCGACGCCCGCGCCGACCTCGCCCGCGTGCTGGCGAAGGTCCTCGCCACCTGCGACGCCTGGTTCGGCTTCAGCACGTCGTACCTGCTCGGCATCCACGCCGCGCCGACCGACGGCACCGACCGCGACGTCGCCCACCTGCACCTCGAGATCTGCCCGCCCCACCGCGGCGGGGGCAAGCTCAAGTACCTCGCCGGCTCGGAGACCTTCGGCGGCGCGTTCCTCACCGACGTCGCCCCCGAGGTCGCGGCCGCGCGGCTGCGCGAGGCGGCCGGACGGGCGGTGGTGCCGGCGTGAGCGAGCCCGTGCACGACCTCGCCCACGACCTGGCGCAGACGTTCCGCGACGCCGTCGGCCACGACCCCGAGGGCGTCTTCTCGGCGCCGGGCCGGGTCAACCTCATCGGCGAGCACACCGACCACAACGAGGGCCACGTCCTGCCCTTCGCCATCGACCGCCGGTGCCGGGTCGCGGTCGGTCGTCGCGCCGACGACACGGTCACCGTCCGCTCCGCCCAGGAGCCCGGCGCGACCGTGACGACGACGCTCGGCGCGCTGGCGGACGCCCGGGGCTGGTCGGCGTATGCGCTGGGCACGGTGTGGGCGCTGCGCGAGGCCGGGGTGCCGGGCGACGACGGCTGGGACCTCGTCGTCGCCGGCGACGTCCCGCTGGGCTCCGGGCTGTCGTCCTCCGCGGCGCTGGAGAGCGCGGTGGCCCTGGCCGTGTCCGACCTGAGCGGGGCCGGCCTCGACCGCCACACCCTGGCCCGCGCCGGACGCCGGGCCGAGAACGACGTCGTCGGCGCCCCGGTCGGGATCATGGACCAGGCCGCGTCGCTGCTGTGCCGCGACGGCGCCGCCCTGCTGCTCGACTGCCGCACGCTGGAGTCCGAGGACGTCGCGCTCGGGCTCGACGAGGTCGGGCTCGCGACGCTGGTGGTCGACACCCGGGTGCGCCACGACCTCGCCGACGGCGGCTACGCCGACCGCCGGGCCGCCTGCGTCGCCGCGGCCGAGGCCCTCGGCGTCCCCGCGCTGCGGGACGCGACGCCGGCGATGCTCGACGCGCTCGAGGGCGACCTGCTCAAGCGCGCGCGGCACGTCGTCACCGAGGAGTCGCGGGTGCACCGGGTCGTCGACCTCCTGCGCGCCGGGCGCCCCGAGGCCGTCGGGCCGGAGCTCACGGCGTCGCACGCCTCGCTGCGCGACGACTTCGCGGTCTCGGTGGCGGCTCTCGATGCCGTGGTCGAGGCGGCGCTCGAGGACGGGGCGCTCGGCGCCCGGCTCGTGGGCGGCGGTTTCGGCGGCAGCGTCCTCGTGCTCGCGCCGGCCGCGTCCACCGACCGGCTGACCGCGGCCGTGCGCCGTCGCGCCGCCGACGGCGGTCACCCCGATCCCGTCGTCCGGGCTGTGCACCCCGCGGGCGGCGCCCGTCGCGAGGCGTGGGCGCCCGGGGACCGGGACTAGGGTCACCGGTGGGGGAGGGTGCGTGGACGAGGGAACGGCCATGGGCAACGGAGCCGACGGCGCGAACGGAGCGAACGGGGCCGACGGCAGCGCCGCCGGGACGGTACGGGTGACGATCGACGACGTCGCGCGGGCGGCGGGCGTCTCGCGCCAGACCGTGTCGCGCGCGATGAACGGCAAGGGCGAGATCAGCGCGGCCACCCGCCGCCGGGTGCTGGCGACGATCGAGGAGCTCGACTACCGGCCCAGCATGTTCGCCCGCGGCATGCGCACCCACCGGGCCGGGACGCTCGGGCTGATCCTCTCCGACATCGCGAACCCCTTCTTCCCGGCCGTCGCGCGCGGGGTGTTCGACGCCGCCGCGGCCCTCGGCTTCTCGGTGGTCGTCCACAACACCGACGCCCACGCCGGCCGCGAGTCGGCGGCCGCGCGCGAGATCCTCGAGCGGGGCGCCGAGGGCGTCATCGGGTTCTTCGAGGCCCTCGGCGACGAGGAGCTGGTCGGGCTGCACCGGCGCGTGCCGCTCGTCGTCGCCGACCGGCGGGCGCCCGCCCCGGGGGTCGCGAGCGTGTCGTCCGACTTCGCCACCGGCACCCGCCTGGCCGTCGAGCACCTCCAGGCCCGCGGCCACCGGCACCTCGGGATGCTCGACGGCGCCGTCGGCGTCGACCACGTCCGGCGCCACGCCTTCACCGCCGCCACCGCGCCGCGCACACCCGTGGTCACCGCGCCGCCGACGATCACCGGCGGCGCGGCGGCCGCCGCCCAGCTGCTCGGCGAGCACCCGGAGGTCACCGGGCTCTTCGCGTTCAACGACCTCATGGCGGTCGGCGCGATCCGGGCCCTGCGCGAGCGGGGTCGGCGCGTGCCCGACGACTGCGCCGTGGTCGGGTACGACGACCTGACCCTCGCCGCCGACCTCGACCCGCCGCTGACCACGGTGCACACCGACAAGTACGAGCTGGGCCGCACGCTGGTCGAGGTGCTCGACGGTGTGGTGCGCGCGCGCCGCGACGAGTCGGGCGCCGCCGCCGAGCACCGGCTGCTGCCCGCGGCGCTGGTGGTCCGTCGTTCGGGATGACCCCGGTGCGGGTAGCCGCCCGCCATGGCTGCCCCGTCCCACGCACGCCCCACCCGCGTCACGATGACCGAGGGCGGGCCGTTCCTCGTGGAGGGACCCGTCGAGCTGGAGCTCCCCGACGGGAGCACGGTGACCAGCGAGCGCCCGGTCGTGGCACTGTGCGCCTGCCGGCGCACCAAGCGCTACCCGTTCTGCGACACCAGCCACCGGCGCAAGGTCCGCCCTGAGGCCGCCGACGCCACCGGGGCGAGCAGCGCCGACTCCCCGTCCGACCAGCGGCGCACGAGGTAGTCGGCGAACCGGTCCTCGAGCAGCGTCGAGGCCTGGATGCCGAGGACGACGTCGGCGGCGAGCTGCGGCTCGCGCTCGAGGAGCCCGGCGATCAGTTCACGGCGCACCACCTGCTCGTGGACCGCGTCGGCCTCGACGTGCTCGGCGTGGAACGCGGTCGCCGCCGCCGGCAGGCCCAGGCGCTCGATCGCCGTCACGAGCCGCGCCGACCCGGGTGGTGACGTGATCTCGATGAGCGCGAACTGGCCCACCGACGCCCCGCGCCACCGGCGGTGCAGGCCGAACAGCGACATGATGTTGACCGTCGCGAGGACCTCGGCCGGCGCTGCGTCGAGGTAGGCGCCGTAGCCGGTGTGGAGGCCGAGAGCGGCCATCATGTCGGCGTAGATCCGGGCGTGGACGCGGTCGGCCCGCCCGGCACCGAACTCGTCGTGCTCGACGGTCATCAGTGACGCCTTCGCCCGGCCGTCCACGCCGTCGAGGCGCGGGATCACCCAGGCCTGGGGGTCGGCCTCCTTGAGGTGGTAGATCGAGCGCAGCGCGACGTACTCGTCGAGCTGCCAGCGCTCGCCGTCCCGCGCGAGGTGCCACGACGGCCCCGAGCCCTCGGTCGGTTCGACCAGCAGCGCGTCGACCGCCGCCTCGACGTCGTCGCCACCCTCGACCTCGGCCCGCACGGCGTCGAGGAAGCGGTCCTCGAGGCGCCGCCGCACGCGGAGCAGGTCGGGGTCCCACTCGAGATCGTCGGCGACCCCGTCGAACGACCGGTAGTGCAGCTCGTAGCAGCAGTACAGCGCGAGCTGTACGTCCGCGCCGAGCGGGTCACCGTCGGGGTGCGACGGGAGGTCGCCGGCCGCACGCCGTCCACCGAGCACGTCGAGCACGGCGGCCGACACCGGGCCGCGGGGGCGGGGCAGGACGGGCACGGAGGGCTCCTTCGGTGTCGCTGACGTCGGACCGCTGGGCGGCCGACCTGGTACCCGATCGGGTCGCCGCCCCAGCGCCTCCCCGCACGTGAGATCCGTGACGCGGCCCCGCGGGCTCCCGGAGCGGTGCGGGCGGGTAACGCCTGCCCCGGGTCGACGCCGAGGTCGAATCCGCCGCTGCCGGTGCCTGCGACCCGACTCGTCACCACCGAGCCGAGGAGTCCCATGACCGCCGTCGCGCCCCAGCCCGCCGTTCGCCCCCACCACCGCGTGTTCCGCGTGCCGGGTGTCTACCCCGTCCAGCGCGACACGTGGCTGCTCGCCGACGTCCTGCGCGCCGAGCTCACCGACCACGGCTGCGGGCCGGGCCGGTCCTGCCGCGTGCTCGAGCTCGGTGCGGGCGCCGGCGCGCTGTCGGTGGTCGCGGCCGGCGTGCCGTGCACCGAGGTCACCGCGGTCGACCTCTCGCGGCGCGCCCTGCTCTCGACCCGGATCAACGCCGTCCGCCACGGCCGTCGGGTCCGGGTGCGCCGCGGGGACCTGACGGCGCCGGTGGCGGGGGAGCGGTTCGACCTGGTGGTCTCCAACCCGCCCTACGTCCCGGCCGAGACCGACGAGCTGCCCGACCACGGTCTCGCCCGGGCGTTCGACGGCGGCCGCGACGGGCGCGCCGTGCTCGACCGCGTGTGCGACGAGGCGCCGCGTGTCCTGACCGCGGGCGGGCGCCTGCTCGTCGTGCACTCGGCGTTCAACGATCCGGAGCTCACCGTCCGCCGGCTGGAGGAGCGGGGGCTCACGGCCGAGGTCGTCGCCCGTCACGAGCACCCGTACGGCCCGGTGCTGACGGCGCGCAGCGCGCTGCTGCAGGAGCGTGGGCTCGCCCGGCCCGACCAGCGCACCGAGCAGCTCGTCGTGGTCCGGGCCCAGGCACCGGCCTGACGCCCCAGCGCACGGAGCGATCCGGCCGACGACGAATAGGCGGCGGCGACCCGTGGGTAGCCGGGGACTTCCGGCCGGGAGGCCGGCACGACATCCGCCGCGGCCGTCCCCGCGGCGAGCCACTTCGCCATCCACCCAGCAGGGGAGAAGTATGAGCACGAAGACCGACATGATCGCCCAGCTCCGCGCGATGCTGCAGCTGACGCAGGCCGAGATCCAGGTCGCCCGCATCCGCGTCGCCCAGGCCCGCACCGAGGCGGTGCGCAAGGAGCTGACCGAGAACGCCCGGAACGCCGAGCGGCGGACCGAGGAGATCACGCGCGAGCTGCAGCGGCTCGGGGGCGTCGCCGACGTCGTGTCCCCGCTGGTGGGCCGCGTCGGGGCGGTCGTCAAGAGCACGGTCGAGCAGGCCGGCCCGGTCGACGACGCGCTGCTCGGCGACCTGACGCTGGAGCATCAGCTCCGCGACCGCGCGGTGTACCTGCGCAGCCTCGCCGAGTCAGCGAAGGACACCGGCGTGCGCTCGCTGGCCGACCGGCTCGAGAAGGCCCACAGCGCCACCATCGCGTGGCTGACCACCGTGCTCGCCGAGCACGCCCTCGGCGGCCCGCCGGCCATCCAGCCGACGCCGGTGCAGATGGTCATCGGCGGCGCCTCGCGCGCCGTGCGGCTGCCGGTCGACTTCGCCCGCGAGCAGGTCAGCCGCTGGGCGGCCCGCCTGCAGCAGCGCGGCGACCAGGTCCGCGCCGTCGTCACCGACACGGCTGGACGCGCCGCCCGTCTCGGTGAGGACGCCCGCGACGTCGTGACCACCGGCCGCGACGCCGCGCTGAACCGCGCCGAGCAGGTCAGCCGCCGCGAGGGCAACACCGCGGCCGCGGACGCCCTGCACGAGGCGCGCACCCGGCTCGGGGCGCTCCAGGCCTCGGAGCTCCCGATCCGCGACTACGACGGCCTGGGCGTCAACGACGCCGTGTCGAAGATCAAGCAGCTCGACGAGGTCGAGGACCTGAACAAGGTCATCGTCTACGAGGAGGCGAACAAGAACCGCTCCGGCGTCGTCTCCGCCGCGCAGACGCGGCACGCCGCGCTGGCCCAGGAGGTCGCCGGCGTCCGCTGAGCGGACCCACGCGCGCCCGGCCGGGCCCCCTCGTCGGGGTCCGGCCGTCCGCGTCTCCACCCCCGGAGGTGACGGTGCTCCAGGACATCGCGAGCGTCGCGCAGACGCTCTCGCCGCTGCTCTACGCCGCGTTCATCGTGGTGATCTGGTTCCAGCTGCGCGCCGCCCGGGAGTCGGTCCGGGAGGTGCGCCAGGAGTTCCTGGCCGCCGGCCGGCCGGTCGTCGCCGTGCACGACGAGTTCGACCACGGGACGCGGGCGCTGAGCCTCGCGGTCGAGAACGTGGGCCAGGGACCGGCGAAGAACATCAGCTTCGCGTTCTCCCGACCCATCGAGAGCTCCGACGGCGTGGAGATCTCCGGCCTGCCGCTGTTCACCATCGGCCCAGTCGGTCGCGGCGACCGCCGCCACCGAGGGCACCTGATCAGCCCGTCACGGCGCCGACGATCGCGGCCACGAGCAGGACCAGCGCGAGCACGAGCAGCGCGACCGGCGACAGCACCGCGACGAGGATCAGCAGCAGCGCCACCAGCACCTTGGTGGTCGTGCTCATGGCCCCGACCGCGCCCTTGATCGCGGCCCACACCGGGTTCTGGCCCTGCAGCTTCGCGAGCCCGCCGGCCAGCAGGGCGTTCAACCCGACGCCGCCGTTGGCCTTCAGCTCCTCCAGCCGGCCGGCGAAGTCCTCGACCTTGTCCGCGGCCACGGCGGCCAGCCGGTCGATCAGGACGACCGCGAGGCGCTGGAGGCGTTCCCCCGCGGACGGTGGTGCCGCCGTGCCGGCGACGCCGGCGGACGCTGCCGCCGGCCCGCCGACCTCCTGAACGGACGCGGCCGCAGCCGTCATGGGTGCTCCTCGGTGGTGTCGGGGTGCTGTCGCGGGGGATGGCGGGGTGCCGGGGTCAGCCGTGCTCGGTGGCGTCGTGGGCCCGTCGGGCCAGCGCCAGCCCGTCGCGCATCCCCTCGGCGTAGGACCGCGTCTCGCGCTCCTCGACGGTCGGGTCCTCGACGGGCTCGCTCTCGATCAGCGTCGTGAGCACCGCCTCGACGTCGTCCACCCGACCGGCCTCGACCAGCTGGTGCAGACCCTGCACCACCTCGGCCGTCCGGTCCCGCTTGCTGCTCTTCGTGCTCGCCACGGCGGACTCCCTTCGTCGAGACACCGCATCGAGCGGGCCTCGGTTGCGCACACCTCATCAGGCGGGTGCCCGGGCGAGAAGGTCCCCCACCGCCTTGGCGCCCGATGGCGGGGCGTGTTCGGCCGTTCGCGTTCGGTGATGACCCTGAGCGGTCCAGCGCCGGGCGGGACCGTCAGAGGTTCTGCACGTGCTGGAACCCGAAGCGTCCCTTGATGCAGAGGTGCCCGTGGGTCACGGAGTGGTCGGACGGGCTGGACACGTTGACGATGCGGTTCTGCTGGACGTGCAGCTCGAGGTTGCAGCCGACGCCGCAGAACGAGCAGATCGTCGTCGTGACCGTCTCGTCCTCGGGGTGCCAGTCGCCGGCCTCGCGCAGCTCGTACTCCTCGCGGGAGATCAGCGCACCGGTGGGGCAGACCCCGATGCAGTTGCCGCAGTAGACGCAGGCCGAGTCGGGCAGCGGGGTGTCGAACTCGGTGGCGATCCGGGCGTCGAACCCGCGCCCGGCCGCGGCGATCGCGAAGGTGAACTGCGCGTCGGTGCCGCAGGCGTTGACGCACTTGTAGCACATGATGCAGCGCGAGTAGTCGCGCACGTAGAGCTCGTTGTCGACCTTCACGGGCTGCGCGACGGTGGCGGCGGTGGCCCCGTCGGGCAGGTGGTGGTGGCCCGGGTGGCGACGGTCGCGCTCGCCCGCGGCAGCCGGCGCGGCGGGCGGGCCGTAGCGGCTGGTGTCGACCCCGTACTCGCCGATCCAGCGCTGGACGTCACCGCTGGCGCGGTCCATGTCCACCGACGAGGTCAGCAGCTCGAGGACCATGCGCCGGCTGTGCCGCACCTTCTCGGTGTCGGTGCGGACCTTCATGCCGTCCTCGCACTTGCGCGCGCACGACGGCACCAGCGTTCGCGAGCCCTCGACCTCGACCACGCAGACCCGGCAGGCGTTGATGGGGTCCATGTTCGGCGCCCAGCACAGCGTCGGCGTGTCGGCCTGCTGCGGGGTGCCCTCGTCGTGCAGCGCGCCGAGGATCGTCGTCCCCTCCGGCACACGGACCTCGCGGCCGTCGAGCTCGACACTGACCCGACGCTGGATCTGGCCGAGCATCACCGTGCCGGTGCGCAGGCGCTCCTCGGGCTTGTGGCCCGGCGCGGCGGGGTCGACGACCGTCGGGCCGACCGCCGTGTGGGGGTGGGTGTCGCCGTCGGTGCGCTCGCCCGGGGGCGGGCCGCTCCCGTCGCCGCCGACGGCCGCGCCCCCGACGGCCTCGTCCGCGCCGTCGATCGTCTCGCCCACGGGCGCGGCGGACCCACTGCCGGCCGGGGCCGGTCCCTTGCCGCTGGTGGTGGTCATCAGTGGGGCACCTTGCCGTTGGGGGAACGGGCGTCGGGTCGGTCGAGCAGCCCGAGCTGCAGGGCCGAGGTGATCGCGGCGGGCGCGGTCTGGCCGAGCCCGCAGATGGAGGCGTCGCGCATGACGCGGGCCAGGTCGTCAAGCAGGGCGATCTCGGTCTCGCGCGAGCCGATCGGCGTGTCCCGCTCGAGGCGGGCCAGCGCCTCCTCCTGGCGCACCGTGCCGACCCGGCACGGCACGCACTGACCGCAGGACTCGTCGCGGAAGAACGCCGCGATCCGCCGCAGCGTGCCGGTGAGGTCGGCCTGCTGGTCGAACACGAGCACGACGCCCGAGCCGACGGTCGCGCCGATGTCGCGGGTGCCCTCGAGGGTCAGCGCGACGTCGAAGTTCTCCTCCATGACGAAGCCGCCCGCGGCGCCGCCGAGCAGCACGGTGCGCAGCTCCCCGCGCACGCCCCCGGCGAGCTCGAGCAGCCCGCCGAGCGTCGTCCCGAAGTCGACCTCGTAGACCCCGGGCGTGCCCACCGCACCCGAGACGCAGAACAGCTTGGTGCCCGTGGAGCGCCCGCCGCCGATCTCGGCGAACGCCTGGCCGCCGATGTCGAGGATGCCCAGCACGTTGTAGAGGGTCTCGACGTTGTTGATCGCGGTCGGCTTGCCGAACAGCCCTGACACGCTCGGGAACGGGGGCTTGTTCCGCGGCTCGCCGCGGAACCCTTCGATCGACTCGAGCAGCGCGGTCTCCTCGCCGCAGATGTAGGCCCCGGCGCCGCGGCGCAGCTCGATGTCGAAGGCGAAGCCCTCGCCCATGACGTCCTCGCCGAGGAAGCCGCGCGCCCGCGCGGCCTCGATCGCCCCGAGCAGCCGTCGCGTGGCCAGGGGGTACTCGCCGCGGATGTAGAGGTAGCCGGTGCGCGCGCCGGTGACGTAGCCGGCGATCGTCATGGCCTCGACCAGCCCGAACGGGTCGCCCTCCATCAGCACCCGGTCCTTGAACGTGCCCGGCTCGGACTCGTCGGCGTTGCACACGAGGTAGTGCGGGCGTTCCGGCGCGCCGGCCACGCCCTTCCACTTCACGCCGGTGGGGAACGCGGCGCCGCCGCGCCCGGTCAGCGACGAGTCCTCCAGCTCGGTGATCACCCGCGTGGGCCCGAGGTCGACGGCGCGGCGCAGCGCGGCGTAACCGCCGTGGGCGCGGTAGTCGTCGAGGCTGGTCGGGTCGACGACGCCGACGCGGCGCAGCAGGCGCAGCGGCCCGCCCTCGGGCAGTGTGCCGCCGGGACCGGCCTGGGGTGCGCTGACCCGGGTGTCGTCGAAGACCGCGTCCGCCTCGTCGGCCGTCCCGGGGTCGTCGGTCCGCGCGGCCGCGAGCACCGTGTCCGGGGACGCCGGGGCCTGGCTGAGGTCGGGCTCGCCCGCCCGCTGGTGCATCACCGCGGGCGCCCGCTCGCACAGCCCGAGACAGGGGCTGCGGACCCAGCACGCCTGCTCGCCCTGGCCCTCGGGGCCCAGTGCGTCGGTGAGCGCCGTGGCGATCTCCTCGCCGCCGTGGGGCCCGCAGGCGACGTCGTCGCAGACGTGCACGACCCGCGGTGCGCGGGGCTCGACGGCGAACATCGCGTAGAACGTCGCCACCCCGTAGATCTCCGCCGGCGGCACCGACAGGGTGCGGGCGACGTGGTTCAGCGCGCCCTCGGAGATCCAGCCGACGGCGTCGTGGACCGCGTGCAGCACCGGCAGCAGCAGGTGGCGCTGCGCGCGGGCGTCGTGACCCGCGTGGTGGGTGCGGGTGGGCCGGTCCTCCGCGGTGCTCGCCGGGTCGGCGAGCACGTCGAACGCGACGTCGATCGCCTCGCGCTCGACGTCGGTGGGCTCGGCGGTGGAGAGGTGGAGATCCAAGGAATCAGCTTCCTGCCGCGGGCAGCGCGGCGGCTCGTTCGGCGCGTTCGGCGCGTTCGGCTCGGTCTGCTCGGTCTGCTTGGTCGGACAGCTTCTCGACGCGGACGGCGGTGGCCTTGAACTCCGAGGTGCCCGACTTCGGGTCCCAGGCGTCGTTGGTCAGGACGTTGACGTCGACCTCCTCGGTGAAGTGCGGCGTGAACGACGCGAGGCCCGGGCGCAGCGACGGGTCGACCGCCACCGGCGCCTCGACCGCTCCGCGCCGCGAGACGACCCGCACCCGCTCGCCGTCGGCGATCCCGAGACCGGCGGCGTCGGAGGCGTCGATGCGCAGCGACTCGCGGCGGCGCAGCGGCGAGGCGTACCCGCCGGTCTGCACCCCGGAGTTGTAGGCGTCGAGCACCCGGACCGTCGTGAGGCGGATGGGGAACTCCGCGTCGAGTGCGTCGACGGGCGCCACGTGCTCGACCGGGGTGAACGGCGCCGGCTTCCCGCGCTCGGCAGGGGTGTCGGCCCACAGGCGCGCGTGCATCAGCGGCGTGCCGGGATGGTCCTCCGACGGGCAGGGCCACTGCAGGCCGCCGAGCTCGTCGAGGCGGGCGTAGCTCATGCCCGCGTGCCAGTTCAGCGACACCGAGCGCAGCTCGTCCCAGACCTCCTCGGCCGTGGGCTGCCCCCAGTCGTGGCCCAGCGCCGTGGCCAGCCCGCAGATGATGTGGGTGTCCGGCCGGGCCTGCCCCGGCGGGTCGATCGCCTTGCGCACGCGCTGCACGCGGCGCTCGGAGTTGGTGACCGTGCCCTCGTACTCGCACCAGTCCGCCGTCGCCGGGAACACGACGTCGGCGAGCTCGGCGGTCGCCGTGCGGAAGATGTCCTGCACGATCAGGCAGTCCAGGCCCTCCAGCATGTGCCGCGCGTGGGTGGCGTTGGCCTCGGACTCCGCCGGGTTCTCCCCGATGCAGTAGAGCGCCTTGAGCTCGCCGCGCTCCATCGCCTCGAACATCTGCGAGAGGTGCATGCCCGGCTCGCGCGGGTAGTCGTCGCTGCCCCACACCGCGGCGAAGCGGGCGCGCGCGTCCTCGTCGAAGACGTCGTAACCGCCGGGCAGCTTGGCCGGGATCGAGCCCATGTCACCGCCGCCCTGCACGTTGTTCTGCCCGCGCAGCGGCACCAGACCCGACCCGTAGCGCCCGACGTGCCCCGCGAGCAGCGCGAGGTTGATCAGGGCGAACACGTAGTCCGCGGCGTTGTGGTGCTCGGTGATCCCCAGCGTCCAGCAGATCTGGGCGCGGTCGGCCCGGGCGTAGGCGTGCGCGAGCTCGCGGATCGTCGCCGCCGGCACGCCAGTGATCTCCTCGGCGCGCTCGAGCGTGTACGGCTCCACCGTGGCGGCGTAGTCGTCGAAGCCCGTGGTCGAGCGGTCGACGAATGCACGGTTGACCAGGCCCGCGTGGATGATCTCGCGACCGATCGCGTTCGCCAGCGCGATGTCGGTCCCGACGTCCAGACCCAGCCAGGCATCCGCCCAGTGCGCCGTGGACGTGCGGCGCGGATCCACCGAGTACAGCCGTGCCCCGTTGCGCAGCCCCTGCAGCACGTGGTGGAAGAAGATCGGGTGCGTCTCGCGCGCGTTGGATCCCCACAGCACGAGCAGGTCGGCGTGTTCCGCCTCCACATAGGCGGAGGTGCCGCCGCCGGCACCGAACACCGTCGTCAGACCGACGACACTGGGAGCGTGTCAAGTGCGGTTGCAGCTGTCGACGTTGTTGCTGCCCATCACCACCCGCGCGAACTTCTCCGCGGCGTAGTTCATCTCGTTGGTGGCCTTCGAGCAGCTGAACATCCCGAACGCGTCGGCCGGCACCCCGCGCAGACCCGCCGCCGCGCGTTCGAGCGCCTCGTCCCAGCTCGCCGGTCGCAGGGCACCGTTCTCCCGCACGAGGGGCTCGGTGATCCGCACGTGGCGTGGCTTGCGCATGGCTGGAGTACCTCCGGACCGCTGGGTGTCGCCGCGCTCACCACTGTAGGTGGCGCTGGGAGGTGCGTCACATCGTCGGCCCGGATCCCGTATACATCATTCGGTGACCGGCATCTCGCCCTCGCGCGGTCACCCCGTTTGACGGAACGGTCGGCGGGGAAGCGGAGGTCGTCCGGAGTGCGCTGAGGCACAGGTCGCGAGGAGGAACCATGGCGGGCAACCCGAAGGTCGAGCAGGTGGTCGAGCAGGTCCGGGGGCTCAACGAGCAGATCGTGAGCCGTGCCCGCCAGGGCGGCGAGGACTCGCTGCGGGCGTACAAGGAACTGCTCGAGAACCTCGCCGAGGCCGAGGAGGCGGCGGGCGACCGGACGGCCGAGTGGGTCCAGGCGTTCGCCCGAGCTCAGGCGTCCTTCACCCGCGAGCTGGCCGAGGCCTTCCCGTCGCTGCTGCAGCGGATCTCCGGCGGCGTCGCCGGGGTGGCCGGCAGCGCCGCGGACCAGGCGCGGAAGGTCCCCGGCGCGAAGACGGCCGAGGGCGAGGCGAAGGGCGCGGTGTCGCGGGAGCAGGAGCTCCCGATCAAGGACTACGACGACCTCAACGCGGCCGACGCCGTCAAGAAGCTCGACGGGCTCTCCGCGACCGACCTCGGCAAGATCGACGCCTACGAGCGGCGCACGAAGAACCGCAAGACCGTGCTCGACAGGATCCAGAGCCTGCGCTGACGTCGTACGTGAGCGAAATTCCCGGCCATGGCCGGGAATTTCGCTCACATGGCTGCCGGGCCCGTTTCAGGGCGGGGTCCCGTCGTCAAGGCCTGCAGGCATGACGTCCGAGCAGCCTCCCCCGCAGGAGCAGACCTACCCCGGCAGCACCGGGGCGATGGACCCCGAGCCGAACGACGAGATGACCGGCTACGTCGGGCGCGACCTGCTGGCCGGCCGCAGGGCGCTCATCACCGGCGGCGACTCGGGGATCGGGCGCGCCGTCGCGGTGGCGTTCGCCGAGGAGGGCGCCGACGTCGCCATCAGCTACCTGTCCGAGGGTGACGACGCGAAGCACACGCAGTCGCTGGTCGAGGCCCGCGGGCGCCGCTGCGTGCGGTTGCCGGGCGACATCGCCGACCGCGACCACTGCGCCCGCATGGTCGGGCGGGCGGTCGACGAGCTCGGCGGGCTGGACCTGCTCGTCAACAACGCCGCCACCCAGACCCCGGTGAGCGGCCCCGAGGAGCTCTCCGACGAGCAGTGGGACCGCACGTTCGCGACGAACGTGTCCAGCTTCTTCTGGATCACCAAGGACGCCCTGCCCCACCTCGGCGAGGGCTCGGCGATCATCAACACCGGGTCGGTGAACGGGCTGCGCGGCAACAAGGCGCTGCTCGACTACTCCGCGGCCAAGGGCGCGGTGCACGCGCTGACCATGTCGCTCTCGCAGCAGCTGCTGCCGCGCGGCATCCGCGTCAACTGCGTGGCCCCCGGGCCGGTCTGGACGCCCCTGATCCCGGCGACGATGCCCGAGGAGAAGGTCGACTCCTTCGGCGCGCAGGCGCCGATCGGCCGGCCCGCGACGCCCGACGAGATCGCGCCGTCCTACGTGTTCTTCGCGGCCGACCGGCTCTCCTCGTACTACAGCGGCGAGGTGCTCGCCCCGACCGGCGGCGAGACCCACCCCGGGTGACGCGTCCGGTCGTGCACGGCCGTGTCGGCGGCGTCGAGGCCCGGGTAGCCGACCCGATGAAGGTCGTCTACGTCTCCTACCCACCGTCCGAGGGCGCCTCCGTCCCAGCGGACGTCGACAACGCGCTCGGGCTCCGGGAGTTCCTCACCTCGCGGGGCCACGAGCTGGTCACCACCTCCGACACGGGGGAGGGGCTCGACGCCGAGCTCGCCGACGCCGAGGTCCTGATCACGACGCCGTTCTGGCCGGTCTACCTCGACGAGGGGCGGATCGAGAAGGCCACGAACCTGAAGATCGTCATCACGGCGGGCATCGGGTCCGACCACACCGACCCCGAGGTCGCGCAGCAGCACGGGGTGACCGTCGCCGAGGTCACCGGCTCGAACGTCGTCAGCGTCGCCGAGCACAACGTCCTGCAGATCCTCGCGCTGGTCCGGAACTTCGTGCCGGCCTACACCGAGGCGCGCGACGGTGGCTGGGACGTCGCGAAGGTCGTCGCGCCGTCGCACGGACCTCGAGGGCAAGACCGTCGGCATCGTCGGGCTCGGCGCCATCGGCGCACGCACCGCGCTGCGGCTCAAGGGCTTCGACGTCGAGATGGTCTACTACGCCAACCACCGCCGGTCCGCGGGCGAGGAGGCGTCGCTGGGCGTGCGCTACGCCCGGCTCGACACCCTGGTCGAGAAGTCCGACGTGATCTGTCTGGCGCTGCCGCTGATGGAGGGCAGCCAGGCGTTGTTCGGGCCGGAGCGGCTGCAGGCCATGAAGCCCGGTTCGTGGCTGGTGAACACCGCCCGCGGCGCGATCGTCGACCGCGACGCGCTGGTGGAGGCGATCTCCTCCGGGCACCTCGCGGGCTACGCCGGCGACACCTGGTACCCGCAGCCGGCACCCGCCGACCACCCGTGGCGCTCGCTGCCCGACGGCTCCGAGGCCATGACCATCCACTGCTCGGGCATGACGCTCGAGGCGCAGGACCGCATCGCCGAGGGCGTGCGCGAGATGCTCGCCGCCCACCTCGACGGCCGCCCGCTCCCCGAGGACTTCGTCGTGGTCGACGCCGCGGCCTAGGAATGTGAGTGGTTGGCGCCCCGATCGGGGCGCCAATCACTCACATGGGGTCAGGCGGCGACGGGTTCCTCGACGCGGCGCTCGTCGGCGGGGGTCTCCGCGCGCGGGGCGGGGACGTCGACGGGCCCGGTCGGCTTCTCGCGCCCGACCAGACGGTCGACGAAGCGCTTGAGCTCGCCCGCCACCGGCAGCGACAGCTTCCAGATCGAGCGGGTCGACTGCCAGAACTGCCGCGGGAACGGCCCGGTCGTGTAGGGCAGGTCCCAGCGCGCGCAGATGTCGCGCACCTTCTCCGCGATCTCCGGGCACCGGTTGGACGGCAGGTCGGGGAACAGGTGGTGCTCGATCTGGAAGCCGAGGTTGCCGCTCATGAGGTGCATGAGCTTCCCGCCGGTGAAGTTGGCCGAGCCCAGCAGCTGGCGCAGGTACCACTCGCCCCACGTCTCGCCCTCGAGCTCCTCCTCCGTGAACACCTCGGCGCCGTCCGGGAAGTGCCCGCAGAAGATGATCGCGTAGGACCACACGTTGCGGAGGAGGTTCGCGGTGGCGTTCGCGGCGATCGTCGCCGGGAAGAACGGGCCCGAGAGCGCCGGGTAGGCCACGTAGTCCTTGAGCGCCTGCTTCCCGGCCTTGCGACCGATCTGGCGCAGCTTGGCCTTCATCTCCTCGGGGTCGGCGTCCATCTTCGCCGCGCCCTCGATGTCGAGGTCGTGCAGCGCGACGCCCCACTGGAACAGGAACATCAGCAGCGCGTTGTAGAGCGGCTGGCCCAGGTAGTAGGGGTGCCACGGCTGGTCGGACCGGACGCGCAGGATCTCGTACCCGACGTCCTTGTCCTTGCCGATCACGTTCGTATAGGTGTGGTGCAGGTAGTTGTGGGAGTGCTTCCACTGCTCGGCCGGGCAGACGTTGTCCCACTCCCACTGCGCCGAGTGGATCTCCGGATCGTTCATCCAGTCCCACTGGCCGTGCATGACGTTGTGGCCGATCTCCATGTTCTCGATGATCTTGGAGGCGGCCAGGGCGGCGGTGCCGGCGATCCACAGCGGCGGCAGGACGCTGCCGACGAGCGCGACCCGCCCGCCGATCTCCAGCCGGCGCTGGAGCTTGATGACGCCACGGATGTAGGCGGCGTCGTCCTCGCCGCGCGACGCCTCGACGTCGCGGCGGATCTGGTCGAACTCACGCCCGATCGCCGCGACGTCGGCCTCGCTCAGGTGCGTGAACTCCTTGATGTCCGAGATGGCCATGACGGCGGTTCCTCCGCGTCGTTCGGGGGCATCGGATAGGAGTACGTGAAGTACTCGGTACTGACGGTACCTAGCAGGTGGTGCGGATGTCGCTGTGTCCCTGCGCACCACACGGCGCATGGCCCCGGTCACACACCGCGCGGGGCGGGTCGGTGCGACGCCGCCGGGGGAGTGGGCGAGGATGCGGGACGCCACTCGATCGGGGGTCAGGTCCCGAACCGGTGCGAATTCGGTAACGGATCGGTCACGGCCCGCGATAGGCGGTCACGGAGCAGAAGGGAGGGGCATGTCGACGCCGACCTCGGTGCCGAGCGCCTCGGCCACCATCGAGCCCGGCCGCCTGGTCGCCGGCCGGTACCTCCTGCTCGCCCCCGTGGGGCGCGGCGGGTCGGGCTCCGTCTGGCGCGCCCACGACGAGCTGCTGGACCGGGACGTCGCGATCAAGCGGCTGCACGGTGGCCGCGCGCTGGACGAGAACCGTGCGCGGCAGGTCCGCGAGCGTGCGCACCGCGAGGGCCGCGTCGCCGCCCGCCTGCACCACCCGCGTCTCGCCGCGATCTTCGACATGACCGAGCTGGACGGCGAGGTCTGCCTCGTCATGGAGTACGTCGCGGCACCCTCGCTCGGCGACCTCCTGGAGCGCGAGGGCTCGCTGCCGCCGGCGCGGGTCGCGGCCATCGGGGCCCAGATCGCCGAGGGCCTCGCCGCCATGCACGAGCGCGGCATCGTCCACCGCGACGTCAAGCCCGCCAACATCATGATCGGCGACGCCGACACGGTGACCGTCGCCGACTTCGGCATCGCGGTCGTCGACACGGATCCGGGCACCGCCGACCAGCTCGTCGCCGGGACGCCCCACTACATGGCCCCGGAGCTCGCCCGCGGCGGGCCGGCCACCGCGGCCGCCGACGTCTTCTCCCTCGGCGCCACGCTCTACGCCGCGATGGAGGGCACCCCGCCGGCGGGCGACGGCGGCAACGCCCTCGAGGTGCTCTCCCGCGTGGCCACCGGCGTCGTCCAGCCGTCGCGCCACGCCGGCGAGCTGACGCCGGTCCTGCGTGCCCTCCTCGCCCACGACCCCGCCAGCCGCCCGGACGCCGCGCGGGCCGCCCGCCTGCTGCGCGGCGACGCGTCGGCCCCCGCGTCCGCCGCGACGGGCTCCGGTGCCACGGCGGTCGTGTCCGGTGACCCGGCGACCGACGTGGGTGTCCCGCCCTCGACCGCCCGGACAGCCGTCCCGCCCAACGGCCCGGACGGCCCCGACGTCCCGGACGGCGATGCCCTGACCGGGCCGATCGCCATCCCCGCGGGTGCCGCGTCACTCGCGGTGACCCGGGCGGAGACCCCCGTCGGCGCGCGGTCGGCCCGCCGCAAGCGTTCGGAGCGCCTCCGGCCCGCCCGGCGTGCTGTCGCCGCGGGCGCGGGCCTCGTCGGCGTCCTGAGCGCCGCCGGGGGCCTCGTGGCCGCGAACACCTCCGACCCCGTGCCGGTCGCGGCGTCGCCGGACGCCGCGGGCTCCGCCCTGCCCGCCCCGCTGCCGGTGCCCGTCGCCGCACCGCCGGTCATCCCGGCGGGCCCCACGACCACCACGACCACGGCGCGCCGCACCGCCGTCGAGGACGTCGACGAGGTCGCGTCCACCTCGGAGCCGACCACCCGTCGCTCCCGCGACCGGGACGCCGAGCGGGTGGCCGCGGCCTGGGAGCGCTGGTTCGAGCGCTACCGCGACGCCCAGGCCCGCTCGGACCGGGGCCACGGCAACGGGGCCGACAACGGCCACGGGCACGGCCGCGGCCAGGGCCGGGGGCACGGCGGTCGCTGAGCCGCTCCCCCCGCCTCACCGGGGCCCGGGAACGTGATCGGGGCGCTCAGTCCTCTGGGCTCTCGTCGGCGACCCCGCCGCGCGGCGCGGGGACGCGGGCCGGCTCGTCGCCCGTCGACGGTGGGGGAGCGGTCGGGGTCCGGCGGAGGACCCGGCGGATGCGCGGCTCCTGGATCAGGTGATCGTCCCTGCGGTCGCCCATCGTCGCCTCCCGTGCGCCCGCGGTCGCGGAGCGTCGATCCCGAAGGTTAGAGCGGCGGCGGTCCGCGGCGCTGTACGTCAATGTGCGTACATCGGGCCCAGGGCGCTGCGCGCGTCGGGTGACGTCCTTGGTCGCGAGGGGACCGCCCGGTACGTTCCGGCTCGGGATCGCCGGTGCGGATCGAGGGGCCCGCACCGGCGCCGACCCTCCGGGTGCGGCTCCCTCAGACCAGGGCGCGCACGGCGTCGCAGACGTCGAGGGGGTCGGCGTCGACGTCCAGCGGCAGCGCTGACCAGCGCTGACGGTCGCGCCGCGGCGAGTCGCCCGTCACGGCCCACCCCTGCTCGGCCGACCAGTGCAGCGCCCGGACGGCGCGCAGGGGATCGGCGTGCACCCACAGGGTGAAGCCGGCGCCGGTCGCGTCCTCGACGGTCTCGACGTCGTCGGCCTCGAGGAGGTCGAGCGCGCTGGTCACGGCCTCGGCGCACGCGCCGGCGTGGACGAGCAGCCAGGGGGCACCGGTCTCGTGCAGTGCGGTCGGGGCGGACATCGGTCACCTCCACGCGATCCGGGCGGACCGCTCGGGTTACCGACGAGTATCCCGCCGGACGGCGGTGTCGTCACTCCGGGTCGTTGTGGGCGTCCCCACCCACGCGGTAGGGCGTCGTCACGCCCTCGTACATGAGGTGCGCCATGAGGCCCTCGGCCGGGTGGGCGAGGTTGTGGCAGTGGTCCATCCACAGCCCGGGGTTGTCCGCGACGAACGCGATGTCGTAGCTGTGGCCGGTCTGGGCGTCGAGGCTGTCCACCCACCACGGGCTGCCGGTGGCCGGGACGCCGTCGCGCGCCAGGACCACGGCGTGGTGCCCGTGCAGGTGCATGGGGTGCAGCTCGCCGCTCTGGTTGTCGATGTGCATCCGCACCACGTCGCCTTCGCGCACCACGTACATCGGCACGTCGGGCCACAGGTGGCCGTTGACCGTCCACCACAGCCCGGGAGTGCCGTCGAGGAACCCGATGCGCCGGCCGATGTCGTAGTCGAAGCGGCGGTCGGCGGCGTCGGGGTCGAACGGCAGCGCGGCCGGCGTGCCGTAGCGCAGCGGGTCGAGCTCGCCGGCCGGCCGGGGTGTCGGGGGCAGCGGCCGCCCGAAGGTGACCGCCGACGCGCCGCCCAGCTCGACGCGCACGCCGGCGCCGTCGGCGGGCAGGTCGACCTCGAGGTCGGCGCGGGCGCCCGCCGTGATCGACAGCGAGTCGGTCGTCGGCGCGGGAGCGTTCACGTCGTGGCCGTCGATCGCGACGAGGCGGTACGGCGCGCCCCCGACCCACGCCTGCACCGGGCCGTTGTCGGTGTTGACCACCCGCACGCGCACGCGCGTCCCCGGCGCGCCCGGCGCGGGCACGTCGCCCTCGCGCCCGTCGACGGTCCGCCGGCCCTGGTAGACGTGGGTCAGCGCGAGGACGTCCCCGGTCGCGCCGAGCCCGCCCGGCGGCGTGACCACCAGCGCGCCGAACAGGCCGCCTTGCACCTGCGGGTCGGCGACCTGGTGCGAGTGGTACCAGAACGTCCCGGCCTGCCCGGCCCGGAAGCGGTAGACGAACGAGCCGCCGACCGGCACCGCGTCCTGGGTGACCCCGGCCACGCCGTCGTCGCCCGAGGGGACGTCGTACCCGTGCCAGTGCAGGGTGACGCCCTGGGTGACGTTCTCGTTGACGAGGCGGACCTGGACCATCTGGCCCTGCACGGCCCGGATCTCCGGGCCGGGGGTGACGCCGTTGAGCGTGAACCCGTCGATCACGCGGCCGGACGCGAGCGTGACCCGCCCGGCGCGCGCCACCAGCGTGACGTCGACGTCGGCCGGGCCCGGGGGCTCACGCAGCTGGTCGACCGACGTCCCGCCCATCCCGGCCATCCCGGCCGTGCCGGCGTGATCCGGCATGCCGGCCGGGCCGCCGCCGAAGTCCGGGGTCCCCATGTCCTCGACCGAGTAGCGGGCCGGCACGAGGCTGTCGGCCCACATCCAGCCGACGGGGACGACGACGGCGAGCGCGGCGAGGACGGCCACCAGGGTCCGCCGGTGGGCCCGGGTGCCCCAGGTCCGGCGCCGCGCCCGCAGCATCGTCGGTGCTCCGCCCTAGACCATCGCCGCGGGCGCCTGCGACGTCGTCGTCGGCGTGGCCGTGAGGCGGGCGGACATGACGGCGACCACGAGGATGGCCAGGGCCACCGCGCCGTGGAGCATCCCGAGCGCCGGCACCGCGTGGGCGAACATGCCCAGCAGCACCTGGACGACGACCAGGCCGAAGAGGGAGGCGGCGAACGCCACCCCGCGGGGCAGCTTGGCGAAGAACGAGACGACCAGCAGGATCAACGCCACGGCGGGCACGATGATCTGCCCGTTCATCCCGTGGACCATGAAGCCCACGACGCCGTCGAACTGCACGTCGCTCTGGATCGCGGCGGCGTCGAGCACCCCGCCGCCCTCGATCCAGGCCGTGAGCCCGAACACCGCCCACGCGATGGCCGCCGCCTGGACGACCACCTCCAGGGCGAGGATCCAGGCCAGCACCCGATAGGTCGTCCGCACGATCGGCCCCTTCCCGCGGGTGGGCCCGCGCGCATCCGCGGCGCTCGCCCCCCGCACCTCACGGTGGTGGTCCGCCGGCCTCGGCCGACGGTGTCGCTCACTGTAAGTCAGATCACCATCAAAGAGCTAGGCTGAAAGAGTGAACAGGGGACCGTCTAGCGTGAAATGACTACGCGGTGTCAGTAGTCGGTGCGGCCTTCAGGGCGACGACCTCGCACATTCCCCGACCGACCCCGAGGAGCTCCCGGCGCAGGATCCGGGTCCGGCCGGGGTCGGACCCGGAGGGCGGGTGGCGTCCGCGGCGGCAGGCTCGACGCCATGACCACACCGCAGAACACCCCCGCCGCCCCGACCCCGTCCACGCTCGGGTTCCGCCGCAGCGTGCGTGACCGCTGGATCGCGGGCGTGTGCGGCGGCATCGCCGAGCGCACCGGCCTGGACCCGACCCTCGTCCGCGTCCTCGCGGTACTCCTCGCCGTTTTCGGGCACCTCATCGGTCTGATCGCCTACCTGGCCGCCTGGGCGCTGGTGCCGGAGGAGACGCCGGCGGCCCCGGCGCCCCCGACCGCGCCGCCGGAGTCCACCGACACCGCGGTGTGACCGCACCACGGCGACCGGGTGGGCGATCTACGCTCGCCCGGCCGCCGTGTCACGGGACAACCAGCAGGAGGACCGCCCGGAGATGCCCACCCCGCCCTTCACCTCGGTGTACCACCAGGGCTTCGTGCGGGTCGCCGCCGCGACGCTGCGCACGACCATCGCGGACCCGGCGGCCAACGCCGCGTCGCTGCTCTCGGTCGCCCGGGAGTGCCACGACGACGGGGTGGGCCTCGTCGTGTTCCCGGAGCTCACGCTCTCGGGCTACTCGATCGAGGACCTGCTGATGCAGGACACGCTGCTCGACGGCGTGGTCGACGCGCTGGCCGACGTGGTCGCCGCGTCCACCGGGCTGACCCCGGTGCTCGTCGTCGGCGCCCCGCTGCGCCGCGGGCCGCGGGCCTACAACTGTGCGGTCGTCGTGCACCGGGGCCGCGTGCTCGGCGTGGTGCCGAAGAGCTACCTGCCGAACTACCGCGAGTTCTACGAGCCGCGCCAGCTCGCCGCCGGCGCCGGCGAGGAGGGCACGATCCGCCTCCTCGGCGCCGACGTGCCCTTCGGCGCCGACCTCTTGTTCGCGGCGGACGACGTCGACGGTCTCGTGCTGCACGTCGAGGTGTGCGAGGACATGTTCGTCCCGATCCCGCCGAGCGCCGAGGCCGCCCTCGCCGGGGCCACCGTGCTCGCCAACATCTCCGGCAGCCCGATCACGGTCGGGCGCGCCGACGACCGCCAGCTGCTGGCGCGCTCGGCCTCGGCCCGGTGCTCGGCCGCCTACGTCTACGCCGCCGCGGGGGAGGGGGAGTCGACGACCGAGGTCTCCTGGGACGGCCAGACCTCCATCCACGAGAACGGCGTCCTGCTCGCCGAGACCGAGCGCTTCCCGTCCGGGGAGCGCCACGCCGTCGCCGATGTCGACCTGCGCCTGCTGCGCTCCGAGCGCCTGCGGATGGGCACGTTCGACGACAACCGCCGCCGCCACGAGCGCGCGTTCCGCACGATCGGCTTCGCCCTCGAGCCGTCCACCGGGGACATCGGGTTCCGGCGCGAGGTCGAGCGCTTCCCGTTCGTGCCCGCGGACCCCGCGCGTCTCGAGCAGGACTGCTACGAGGCCTACAACATCCAGGTCGCCGGGCTGGAGCAGCGGCTGCGGGCGATCGGCCGGCCGAAGGTCGTCATCGGCGTCTCGGGCGGGCTCGACTCCACCCACGCGCTGATCGTCGCCGCCCGGGCGATGGACCGCGACGGCCGCCCGCGCTCGGACATCCTCGCGTTCACCCTGCCCGGCTTCGCCACCGGCGAGCGGACGAAGTCCAACGCGCAGCGCCTCGCCGAGGCCCTGGGCGTCACCTTCGAGACGATCGACATCACCGAGACCGCGCGGCTCATGCTCGCCAACCTCGGGCACCCGTTCTCCCGGGGCGAGCCGCAGTACGACGTCACGTTCGAGAACGTCCAGGCCGGGCTGCGCACCGACTACCTGTTCCGGGCCGCCAACCAGCGGGGCGGGATCGTGCTGGGCACCGGCGACCTGTCGGAGGCCGCGCTCGGGTGGTCCACGTACGGCGTCGGCGACCAGATGTCGCACTACACCGTGAACACCGGCGTGCCGAAGACGCTCGTCCAGCACCTCATCCGGTGGGTGATCAGCTCGCGGCAGTTCGACGACGACGTGGCCACCGTGCTGCAGGACGTGCTCGACACCGAGATCAGCCCAGAGCTCGTGCCGGCCGACGCGGGCGAGGAGATCCAGTCGAGCCAGCAGAAGATCGGGCCCTACGACCTGCAGGACTTCACCCTCTACTGGGTGCTCCGGTACGGGTTCCGTCCCTCGCGCATCGCGTTCCTGTCCTGGCACGCGTGGCGCGACCTCGACGCCGGCGCCTGGCCCCCGGGCTACCCCGAGGGCGACCGCACGTCCTACGACCTCGCCGAGATCCGGCGCTGGCTGCTGGTCTTCGCGCAGCGGTTCTTCGGGTTCGCGCAGTTCAAGCGCTCCGCGATGCCCAACGGACCGAAGGTCGTCGCCGGCGGCTCGCTCTCGCCCCGCGGCGACTGGCGCGCGCCGTCGGACTCGTCGGCGCGGATCTGGCTCGACGAGATCGAGAAGTGCGTGCCCGAGAGCTAGCCGGCCGCCCGCTTGTAGGGATCGGGCGGGAACCAGCCGTGCGCCACGACGGCGTCCGACCACCCGGCCAGGGCGTCGACCGTGCGGTCGAGACGGTTCCCGAGGGCGTCGACGACCGGCTGCTGGGCGCGGTCGGTGGCCTCCTCGATCCCGTCGCGGAACCGGCGGCCGTCGGCGGAGAGCGCGTCCCCGTCGACCAGGCCGCGCTCGCGCAGCCGGGCGATCGCGGCGTCCATCGCCTCCTGCGGCCAGCCGCGGGTGGCCGTGTACTCGAGCAGCGCGAAGCCCACCCACAGCTCGGTGAGGATGTTGGCCTCGATGCTGTCGAGCCCGGCGGCGACGCAGGCCGCGACGTGCGCGTCGCCCCGGTGCTCGCGCAGCAGGCTCGTCACGTGCCACAGGCGGCCGTGGGCGTGCTGGGGCCACGGCAGCGCGGTGGACCCGGCGAACAGCGGTCGGCCCATGAGGTCGGCGCCCGCGAGGCCGTCGCGCAGGAGGTCGACCACCGCATCGATCTCGGCCTCGTCGACGTCGGCGAGGACGGTGCGCAGGGCCTCGGTGCCGGCGTGCTCGCGCAGCGCGCGCAGGTCGGCGACCGAGCACGTCGCGCGCGCCTGGTCCCACAGCCCGCCGACCAGGCCCGGTTCGAACACGGCGAACGCCGCGGCGACGACGCCGCCCTCGACGTCGCCCAGCGCGGACCCGCGGCCGCCGACGTAGGCGCCGAGGAAGTCGAGGCCGGCCGTCCCGGCCCGCTCGGCGGTGGGCTCGCCCCAGACGGTCACCATCGCGAGCGGCTCGATCGCGTCGCGCAGCCGCCGCGCGGGCGTGGTGGCGGGCGGGTCGACCACCGGCCCCGTCCGCGGCCGGCAGAAGGTGTCCCGGGCCTCGGCGAAGTCCATGGTCTGCAGATGGTCGTGGGGCACCGGGGCTTCGTCCAGCGTCTCCGATTTTCCGCGACCCGGTTGTGCCCTACCGTACGGCGTGACCGCGGTCGCCCGGTCGGACGCGGCCGGGCGAACACTCGGTCCACTGGGGGAAGTCCCGACTCGACGCCGCCCCGTTGGTCTGATCTTCTGATCCCCCCGGCACGGGCACCACTGGAGGACCCGCAATGACCATCACCCCCACCCGTTCCACGTCGATCTTCGGCAACTCGGTGAAGCGCACCGAGGACAAGGGCCTGATCCGGGGCGCCGAGGACTACACCGGCGACCTCCCGGTCGAGGGCTCGTACCACGCGGTCTTCGTCCGCTCGCCGATCGCGCACGGCACGATCACCAGCATCGACGCCGACGAGGCGCGGTCGATGCCCGGCGTCGTCGCGGTGTACGTCGACGGCGAGCTGAACGTCAACGACCGCCCCGGCCTGCCCGGTGTCGTGCCCGACGCCATGAGCCGCCCGGCCTTCGCCCGCGGCAAGGTGCGCTTCGTCGGCGACATCGTCGCGGTCGTCATCGCCGAGACCGCCGGCCAGGCGCTGGACGCCTCCGAGGCGGTCTTCGCCGACATCGAGCCGCTGCCCGCGGTCACCGACATCGAGGCCGCGCTCGCCGACGACGCCCCGAAGCTCTTCGACGACCTCGGGTCGAACCTCGTCGCCGGCGACGGCACCGGCACCGTCGAGGGCATCTTCGACACCGCCGACACCGTCGTGAAGCACACCTTCTACAACCAGAAGCTCGCCGGCGTGCCGATGGAGTCGAACGCCTGCGTGGCGATCCCCGGCGAGGCCGACAAGATCAAGATGTACGTCTCGAGCCAGGGTCCGCACGGCGCGCGGGACGCCATCGCGGGCGACCTCGGTGTCGACGGCGCGAACGTCCACGTCATCGCTCCGCGGGTCGGCGGCGGGTTCGGGCCGAAGATGCACGCCTACCAGGAGTGGGGGATCGTCGGCGCGGCGGCGCGGGCGCTCGGCAAGCCCGTCCGCTGGACCGAGACCCGGTCCGAGAACATGCTCTCGATGGTCCACGGGCGCGCCCAGGTCCAGTACGTCGAGATGGGTGTGAAGAACGACGGCCGGATCGTCGGGCTGCGCGCCACCGCCATCGGCGACGCCGGCGCGTACCCCGTCCTCGGCACGATCCTGCCGAGCCTGACCCAGCTCATGGCGCAGGGCGTCTACGACATCCCGGCCATCGACTTCACGTGGAAGGCCGTCGCCACCAACACCACGCAGATCGGGGCCTACCGCGGCGCCGGGCGTCCCGAGGCGACGCAGATGCTCGAGCGGATCATCGACATCGCCGCCGACGAGATCGGCGTCGACCCGCTCGAGATGCGGCGCAAGAACTTCCTGACGCCGGACAAGTTCCCGATGACCAGCCTCACCGGCGCGCAGTACGACAACGCCGAGCACGCCAAGGCGCTCGACGCGGCGAAGGCGGCGGCGGGCTACGACGACCTGCTCGCCGAGCAGCAGCAGAAGCGCGCGGCGGGCGCGCGCGTGGCCATGGGCATCGGCATCGCGTCCTACGTCGAGGTCACCGCGCCGCTGGGTCTCGACGTCGAGTTCGGCTCGGCGCAGGCCCACCCCGACGGCACGTTCACCGTCAAGGCCGGCACGAGCGCGCACGGCCAGGGCCACGAGACCGCCTTCACCCACATCGCCTCGCAGATCCTGGGCGTGCCGATGGAGAAGGTGCGCCTCGTCCAGTCCGACACCGAGCTGGTGCGCAGCGGCGCGGGCACCGCCGGTTCCCGGTCCTTGCAGACCGGCGGCAGCGCGATCTGGACCGCGTCCGAGCAGCTGGTGTCGCGGGCCCGCGAGATCGCCGCGCACATGCTCGAGGCGTCGCCCGACGACATCGAGCAGGTCGACGGCGGGTTCGGGGTCAAGGGCATCGCCGACACCCACGTCTCGTGGGCGCAGGTCGCGACGGCGTCCGAGGACGGCACGGGCTACGACCCCGGTGTCGGCGGCAAGCAGCTGCTCGAGGAGCTCGACTTCACCCAGGGCCAGTCGAGCTTCCCGTTCGGCACGCACATCTCGGTGGTGGACGTCGACCTCGACACCGGCATGGTGAAGCTGCGCCGGCACGTCGCCGTCGACGACTGCGGCCGCATCCTCAACCCGATGCTCGTCACCGGCCAGCAGCACGGCGGGATCGCCCAGGGCATCTCGCAGGCCCTCTACGAGCGGGTGACCTACGACGAGGACGGCAACCCGACGTCGGGGAACCTCGCGTCCTACCTGATCCCCTCGGCGGCGGACCTGATCACCTACGAGGCCACGAACACCGAGACCCCCACGCCGCTGAACCCGCTCGGCGCCAAGGGCATCGGGGAGTCCGGCACGATCGGCTCGACGCCCGCGGTGCACAACGCCGTGGTCGACGCGGTCTCGCACCTCGGGGTGCGGCACATCGACATGCCGCTGGCCCCGGAGACCGTGTGGCGCGCGATCCAGGGCGCGTCGGGCGACGACCCGGCCAATCGCCAGGCCGCCGGCCCCCAGTACGCGGGCGAGCCGGGCGCCCAGCACTGACCGGTACGTGAGCGAACTTCGGTGCCATAGCACCGAAGTTCGCTCACGTAGGGCTCAGCCGGGGAGCACCCAGCCGACGGGGTCAGCGAGGCGCAGGGCGGACTCCGGGCCCCAGGAGCCGGGCGCGTAGGGCTCGGGCGCCCGGTGGTCGTCGAGCACCTCGGCGGCGGCGGTCCAGACGTCCTCGAGGCCGTCGGGGCGGGTGAAGAGCGCGCGGTCACCCGTGAGCACGTCGTGGATCAGGCGGACGTAGGGCGGCAGCGGGTCGCCGCCCGAGAGGCTGTCGAGCGGGATCTGCGTCCACGCGGTGCCGAGCTCGGACGAGGCGCCCGGCGTCTTGACGTTCATCGACAGCGCCAGGGCGCCGTCACCGGCGAGGTCGAAGCACAGCACGTTGCCGCGGGTGGGCAGGTCGCGCTCGTCGACCGGGCCGTCCTCGGGGTCGCGGAAGACGAGGTTGACCTTCTGGTGGCTCGCGGCCATCCGCTTGCCGGTGCGCAGGAGGAACGGCACGCCGCGCCAGCGGTCGCTGTCGATCCACAGCCGCGCCGCGACGAAGGTCTCGGTGGTGGAGTCGTCGGCGACGTGGTCGAGGTCGCGGTAGCCCTCGAACTGCCCGCGGACCACCTCGTCGCGCTGCAGCGGACGGAAGTGGCGCACCGCCTCGTCGCGGGCGGCGGCGACGTCGTCGGCGCGGAACGTGGGCGGCGGGTCCATCGCCACCTCGGCCGCCACCTGGAACAGGTGCGTCACGAGCATGTCGAGCACGGCGCCGGTGGCGTCGTAGAACTCGGCGCGGTCGGCGACGTCGAGGACCTCGGGCACGTCGATCTCCACGGCGGCCACGTGGTGGCGGTCCCAGGAGCTCCCGAACAGGCCGTTGGCGAACCGCAGCGCGCGCAGCTCCTGGGTGGCCTCCTTGCCCAGGAAGTGGTCGATGCGGAAGACCTGGGACTCGTCGAGGACGTCGTGCACGACCTCGTCGAGCTCCCGGAAGCTCTCCAGCGAGGTCCCGAAGGGCTTCTCGTAGACGACGCGGGCGCCCTCGGCGAGGCCGTGGGCGCCGATGGCGCGGGTGTACTCGCCGAACGTGCTCGGCGGCAGGCCGAGGTAGTGCACCAGCTGGGCGTCCTCACCGATCTCCCCGCGGGCCTCGGCGATGCGGTCGAGCAGCTCGCCCGGATCGTCGGCGGTGAACCCGCCGCCGGCGAAGCGCAGCCCCGCGGCGAACTCGTCCCACGGCCCGTCCTGGGGCGTCAGGCCGCCGAACTGTTCCAGGGCCTCGTGGACCTCGTCGCGGAACTCGTCGTCGGTCTTCGTGCGGCGCCCGTTGCCGATCAGGCGCCAGTCGTCGGGCAGGAGCTTCTCCTGCACGAGTCGGAAGAAGGACGGCAGGACCAGACGCTTGGCCAGGTCACCGGTCGCCCCGAAGAGGACGAACACGGTGGGGCCGGGGGAGTCGGGTGCGGACACGGGCTCATCGTGCCCGTGATCGCGGCGCCCGACACCCCCGGCGACCCACCGTGGTGACCCGATGGGTGACTCAGTCGCGGGAGGCGACCAGCTCGCGGGCCTCCTGCTCGGTGGACACGGCCGGGTTCGAGCCCATGAGCGGCTGCCCGGCCGGGTCGCGGAGCTTGATGAGCACCGCGGCGCCCGCGACGGCGAAGATGATCAGGTAGACCGCCGGCCAGTACGCCCACCCGGTGCCGAGCACGACCGCGGTCATGATCAGCGACGTCGTCCCGGCGAACGCCGAGACGAAGATGTTGAACGAGATCGACAGACCGCCGTAGCGGATCTCCGTCGGGAACAGGGCCGGCAGCGTCGACGGGCAGGTCGACGAGAAGCAGATCAGCAGCGCGCCCATCACGGCGAGCCCGAGGCCCACGAGGGGCACCGACCCGCTCTTGAGCACCAGGATCATCGGGAAGGCGAGCACGATCGTCCCGATCGTGCCGACCCAGAGGATCGGCTTGCGCCCGACGCGGTCGGAGAGCCGTCCGAGCAGCGGGATGATGAAGACGGCCACCCAGAGGATCCCGATCTGGAGCCACTGCGACGTGGTGCTGTCGATGGCCGTGCCGCCGACCACCTGGACGTTGTCCTCCAGGTACGTCGGCATGTAGCTGGTGAGCATGTAGTTCGGGACGTTCCAGGCCACGACGAGCCCGCCCGCGGCGAGCATCGCGGGCCAGTAGTCCACGAACAGCTTCTTGATCCCGGCCGTCGCCTGGTTGCCCTCGCGCTCCTCGGACTCCGAGAGCAGGGTCTGGAAAGCCGGCGTCTCTTCGAGTCGCGTCCGGAGGTAGACACCGACGATGCCCAGCGGGAGCGCGATGAAGAACGGGATGCGCCACGCCCAGGTGGAGGCGAACTCCTCGGTGGAGACCAGCGGGATGACGGTCGCGACGGTCGCACCGAGGGCGTAACCGATGAACGTCCCGCACTCGAGGAAGCTGCCGAAGAAACCGCGGCGCCGGTCGGGGGAGTACTCGGCGATGAACGTCATCGCGCCCGCGTACTCGCCGCCGGTGGAGAAGCCCTGCACGACGCGGCACAGCACGAGCAGGATCGGCGCCCAGATGCCGATCGCGGAGTACGGCGGGATGAACCCCAGCAGGAACGTCCCGATGGCCATCATGATGACGGTGATCGACAGGACCTTCGTGCGGCCGATCCGGTCGCCGAGCGGTCCGAAGAACAGCCCGCCGAGGGGCCGGACCAGGAACGAGACCGCGAAGCCCGCGAACACACCGATCTGGGCGAGCGTGGGGTTGTCGGGCGGGAAGAACTGTTCCTCGATGGTCGTCGCCAGATAGGCGTACACCCCGAAGTCGAACCACTCGGTGATGTTCCCGACGGCCGCGGCGCCCACGGCGCGCTTCATCGTGCCGGTGTCGGTGACGGTGACGCCGTCGGGCACTCCTCCGGAGCCACCGGAGTCTGTCTGCGTCATGTCATCTCCCCTCACCCCGCTCGGGGACGGTGTTGTCCGATTTGCCGGAAACGTGCGTAATGTCGTTAACGCCCGTTTACTTCGAGTACTTGTCGGACACTACTGAACGGCGCGGCTGTACACACGGCGGAACGGTGACGTTGCTGTGAGTGGAGTCATGCCGCGCGAGGCGAACGCGATGGAACATCACCCGAGATCGACGCGTCTCTAGGGGTGGATGCAGACAGCATCCACGGTTCGCAAGCGTCGGCGGACCGGTCGGGTCATCCGGACCCGGTCACCGGCCCCGGCGCGTGCACGTGGTGAGGAGGAGCCGTCATGGCGGCAGTGTTCATGGGCATGATCGTGAGTGCGGGAGCGGGCGTCGGGGTGGCTTCGGCCCTCGTGCGTCACGCGCAGCGCAACTGGAGCCGGCGCCCGGCGACTGCGGTCGCCCTCGAGGCCTGATCCGGCCCGCAACACACGGTCCCCGACGGGCCGTCCCGCGATCGCGGGGCGGCCCGTCGTCGTCTGTACGGGTCTCAGCCGTCGGGACGCAGGTCGATCTGCATCAGCACGGTGTCGGCCCACTGGCCGTTCTTGTAGCCCACCGACGACATCCGGCCGACCTCGACGAACCCGAGCCTGCGGTGCAGCACGATCGACGGCGTGTCGTGCCGCGACCCCGGCAGGGCGGCGATCACGGCGACGACCTGGCGCACCTCGGTGGGCCGCACCTCGTCGAGCAGCCCGGCGAGCAGGCGCGAGCCGAGGCCGCGACCGGCGGCCTCCGGGGCGATGTAGATCGAGTCCTCGACCGTGTAGCGGTAGGCCGCGTGCGGGCGGAACGGCGCCGCGTAGGCGAAGCCCTCGACCTCGCCGTCGACCTCGGCGACGAGGAAGGGCAACCCGGGGTGGGCGCCCGCGATGCGCTCGCGCCAGTACTCGTCGGACGGTGGTTCCTCGACGAACGTCGCGATCGACTGCAGGACGTAGCCGGCGAAGATCGCCGCGACCCGCTCCGCGTCCTGCGCGGCCGCGGGACGCAGCACACCGGTGGCGGTGGCGGGATCCGTGGACACGGACCCGATTCTGGACCCTGCGGGCTCCGACGGCTCCAGGGCCTACTCCACGCGGACCAGCGAGAACTCCCACTCGCCGCTCGGCTCGTTGTAGCGGGTGCGCTCGTAGATCGCGTGCTGACCGGCGCCCGCCATGTCCGAGACGGTGCGGCGGATGCCGTGCTCGCCGGTCGGGAGCGGGATGCGCTGGAGCAGCGGCGGCTCCCCGCCGGCGTCGTCGGGCAGCGTGATCGACCCGGCTCCCTGCAGGGGACCGTTGACGTACCGCACCGCGAACTCCATGTGCCCTCCCAGACGCGTTCGGCACACCCTACGACTCCGGCCCGAGATCGTCACCGGCGCCCGCGCGGCCGTGTTGCCCCGTTCGGCTGACTGCTGAGGGTTCAAGTACCACGTAGCGTGGCCTGGTGCGGTCCGCTCTCCTGCTGCTCGGCGGCCTGGTCCTGATCGGGGCCGGCGTCGCCGTCATCGCGCTCGAGGTCCCCGGTCGCTGGGTGGTCGGTCCCGCCCTCATCGTCGTCGGCGTCCTGGTGAAGATCGCCGGCTTCCTGCTCACCGGCGACGCCGCGCCCTCGCCCACCTCCGGCGCCCGGCGCACGGTGACCACGCTCGGACCGCCGGCGTCCGAACGGACGCGCGGCGGTGTCCCGATGACCCGGTCGACCCGGCGCGGCGAGCGTCCCCGCCCGGCCCGCGCCGCAGCACGCACGGCCCGGTCCAGCGAGGTCGCGCGCGAGGCGGCGCTGGCGCGGACGCGCTCGCGCCACGGCACGGGTCGTCGGCGCGCGTCCTGACCTCCCGCGCAGGTCTAGGGTCCTCGCGTGAGCGCCGCCTGGGAGTACGCGACGCTGGAGATCTCGGCGGTCGGCCTGGCCGAGGACGCGCCGGCGGGCGCCGACCGCGGCGACGCGGCCGAGTGGCAGATCTACGCGATCGGCCCGGCCGGCGAGCTGATCCTCGAGGAGTTCCGGCCCTACCGCGTGGCGTGGGCGCGCGTCTACGCCGAGCAGCTCAACCGGCTGGGACAGCAGGGCTGGGAGCTCGTGGGCATCGCCGGCCCGCAGCACGCGCCGGTGCCGACCGCGCCCGGCACGGCGCACCACGTCGTCGAGACCCGGTTCGTGCTGCGCCGTCCCGCGCCGTGACCTACACCGGCCAGCTCTCCTGCCGCCAGGCCGCGTCCCAGAACATCCACTCGTAGCGGCAGGTCGTCACGTAGTGCTCGCGCACCCGCGCGCGCTCCGCGTCGCCGAGGTCCGGCCCGACGCGGTCGGTGAGCGCGAGGACGGCGTCGACGACGGCCTGGAACTCCTCGCCGCCGTACATCGCGATCCAGCGGGCGTAGAGCGGGTCGGGCGAGGAGTCCTCGAGCAGGGACTCGCCGACCTTCGCGTAGATCCAGTAGCACGGCAGCACCGCACCGAGGCCCTCGGCGAACGAGCCGCCGTGACAGGTGGCGAGCAGGTAGCTGGTGTAGGCGGTGGTGGTCGGCGCGACGGGCGTCGCGGCGGCGTCGGCGGCGGTCAGGCCCAGCGCGTCAGCGAGCCCGGCGTGCATGTCCTGCTCGGCCGCGATCGCCCCGGCGGCGTGCTGGGTGAACATCACGGTGTCGTCCGCGGTGGGGGCGCGGGCGCCGAGCACGGCGAGCGCGCGGGCGTAGCCGCGCAGGTAGTGGGCGTCCTGCACGACGAAGTGCCGGAAGGCGGCGTGGGGCAGCGTCCCGTCGGCCAGGCCGGTGAGGAACGGGTGCTCGCGGACCCGGGCGTACACGTCGGCGCCGGCGGTCCAGAGCTCGTCGCTGAAACCCACGGCGACCATCCCATCACGGAATGTGTCCACTCGCGCCCGTAGCGGCGCTGTCACACACACGTCACAGAGGGGTTGCAGCGTTCGTCGTGACCACACCGGCCGCTCACACGTCGGGAGCCTCCTTGACGACCGAACCCGCCATGTCCGCCGACGCCGCCGGCGCCCCTGCCGCGCCCCCGAAGGACACCGCCACCCGCGAGAGCCTCGAGGACTACACGCTCCGGTTCGCGCCGCGCAGCTACCGGCGGTGGACGCCGTTCGTGGTCGGCGGCTCGGCCCTCGGCGGCATGGCCTACATGGCGGACTTCTCGATCGGCGCCGGCATCGGGCTGCAGCACGGCACCGGCAACGCCCTCTGGGCCATCGGCGTCGCGGCGCTCGTGATCTTCGTGAGCGCCTTCCCGCTCGCGTACTACGGCGCGCGCTACAACCTCGACCTCGACCTCGTCACCCGCGGCTCGGGCTTCGGCTACTACGGCTCGGTGATCACCGCGGTGATCTTCGCGAGCTTCACGTTCATCTTCTTCGCGCTCGAGGGCTCGATCATGGCGCAGGGCCTGCGCTACGCCCTGTCGATCCCGCTGTGGATCGGCTACCTGCTCTCGACGCTGGTCATCCTGCCGCTCGTGATCTACGGGATGAAGGCGCTGACCAAGCTGCAGACGTGGACCAACCCGCTGTGGGTGGTGCTCATCGTCGCGCCGCTGGTGTTCCTCGTCGTCGCCGACCCGGGCTCGGTGAGCCGCTTCCTGGCGCACCCGGGCACGGAGGGCTCGGGGGTGAACTTCGCGTCGATCATGCTCGGCGCGGGCGTGTCGCTGGCCCTCATGGCGCAGATCGGCGAGCAGATCGACTACCTGCGCTTCATGCCGCCCAAGACCGCGGAGAACAAGCGCCAGTGGTGGACCGCCGTGGTGCTCGGCGGGCCGGGCTGGGTGTTCTTCGGCGCGGTCAAGCAGATCATCGGGGTGTTCCTCGCCGTGCTGATCCTGGCCGAGGTCGGCGCCGATGCGGCCGTCGAGCCCATCGAGCAGTTCGACCGCGCGCTCTCGGCGATCTTCCCGACGTGGCTCGTCATCCCGCTGGCGCTGCTGCTCGTGGTGCTCTCGCAGGTGAAGATCAACGTCACCAACGCCTACTCGGGCTCGCTGGCGTGGACGAACGCGTTCACCCGCGTCTTCAGCCACTACCCGGGCCGCATCACGTTCCTGTTCGTCAACCTGGGGATCGCGCTGATCCTCATGGAGGCGAACATGTTCAGCTTCCTCAACGGGCTGCTGGGCTTCTACTCGAACTGCGCGATCGCCTGGGTCGTCACCGTCGCCACCGACATCGCGGTGAACAAGTACCTGCTGAAGCTCTCGCCGAAGCGCCCCGAGTTCCGCCGCGGGATGCTGCACGGCTGGAACCCCGTCGGCGTCGTCTCGTTCCTCGCCGCCTCCCTGCTCTCGATCGCGGCGTACTTCGGGCTGCTCGGCGCGTTCCTGTCGTCGTACTCGACGATCGTGGCGATCGTCGTCGCGGTGGTGCTCACGCCGATGATCGCCGTCCTGACGCGCGGCCGGTACTACCTGCGGCGCACCGACGACGGCATCGACGAGCCCTACCTCGACGCCGACGGCAACCCGTCCTCCACGCACTACCTCGATCAGGTCTCGGGCCAGGAGTTCGAGCGCCCCGACATGCTGGCCAGCGCGAAAGGCGGCTACATCTCGTCGCTCTCGCTGTCGGCGGACAAGACCGGGGAGCACGTGCTGCCGCCTCAGCAGTGAGATCGTCTCGCGTGTGACAGCGCGAGGAGCACGTCCCGCATGATCGACAGGCGTCGACGGGTGCGGAACGTGCCCCTCGCGGGGGCGCGGGCGGCGGGGCTCGCGCTGGGGGTGCTCGCCGACGCCGTCCTCGGCGACCCGCACCGCGGCCACCCGGTCGCGGCGTTCGGCGCGGTGGCGTCGTGGCTCGAGCGCCGCTGGTGGGCCGACCGCCGGGCGCCGGGCGTCGCGTACGCCGCGGTGCTCGTCGGCGGCGCGGTGGGGCTGGGCGCGCTGGCCGAGCGCGCGGCCGCGCGTCCGGTGCCCCGGGCCGTGGTGACGGCCGCGGCGACCTGGGCGGTCCTCGGCGGGACGTCGCTCGCCGGCGAGGGTGCGGCGATGGCGGCGTCGCTGTCGGCGGCGGACATCGACGCGGCGCGACGCCGGTTGCCGCACCTCTGCGGGCGGGATCCCTCCGCGCTCGACGCCGACGGGCTCGCGCGCGCCGCGCTGGAGTCGGTCGCCGAGAACACCGCCGACGCCGTCGTCGCGCCGCTGGTGTGGGGCGCGGTCGCGGGCGTGCCGGGCCTGCTCGGGCACCGCGCGGTGAACACCCTCGACGCGATGGTGGGCCACCGCTCGGCGCGGTACGCGCGCTTCGGCTGGGCCTCGGCGCGCGCCGACGACGTGGCCGGCGTGGTGCCCGCCCGCGTGTCCGCCCTGGTGACGGCCGCCTGCGCGCCGCTGGTCGGGGGGCGCCCGGCCGACGCCGTCCGGGCGTGGCGCCGCGACGCCCCCGCGCACCCGAGCCCCAACGCCGGCCCGGTCGAGGCGTCGTTCGCGGGCGCGCTGGGCCTGCGCCTCGGCGGGCGGACGATCTACCCGTACGGCGTGCAGGACCGCCCGGTGCTCGGCGACGGCCGCGCCCCCGTCGTCACCGACCTCCCGCGCGCCGTCCGCCTCTCCCGCGCCGTGGGCCTGGCGACGGCGGCGTTCGTGGTCGCCGTGGTGTCGGCCTGGCGTCCACCTGCGGTACGGAGCGCAGCGGGAGCTGCCGCGCCGGAGGCGGGTGACTGACGTCGAGCGTCAGAAAAGCCACCCGCTCGACTCAGCGTCGCCCGTAGCGGTCCGCGAGCTTCTCCTCCGTGCCCCGTGAGGGCCGCGCGTCCCACGGCGTGCCGTCGGCGGCGTCGCGGGGGTCCTGGTGATCGCGCTCGCGGTGCGGCTCGAGGCCGTGGGCGCGGCGCCACTCCAGGCGCGCGAAGTAGATCCACGCGCCGATCGCCATCAGCCCGAAGATCAGCCACTGCCAGGCGTAGGAGTACGACGGGTTCGGGTCGGGCGGGGGCAGCGGCACGGCGGTGAGCACCCCGGGCTGGCCGGGCAGCAGCTGCACGTAGCCCGGGCTGGTGGGCACGCCGCCCACGGCGGCGACCGCGGGGGCGTCGGCGGCGTAGACCTGCCGGTGGCCGTCGGCGACGACGGCGGGCCGGCTGGGCGCGCCCTCGTCCAGGCGCTGGTAGCCGGTGAGCGACACGGTCCCGGCCGGCGCGGGCGCGATCGGGGGCAGGCCGCCCGCGTCGCTGCTGCGGACGTAGCCGCGGTCGACGAGGACGGCCTCGCCCGTGGTGGTGACCAGCGGGGTCATGACCTCGGTGCCCGGCGACCCCTCGATGGTCCGCAGCCGGACGAGCACCTCGCCCTGGGGACGGTAGGTGCCGGCGACGGTGACCTGGCGCCAGGCGACGTCGTCGGCGGGCTCCGCCCCGGGGGCGACGAGCTCCGAGCGCGGCACGGGCGCGGTCGCCACGGCTCGCTCCAGCGCGGCGTTCGTGCCGTCGCGCTCGACGCTGCGGTGGAACTGCCACGGGGCGAGCAGGTAGGCGCACGCGAACGCGAAGGCGACCACGGCGAGCGTCAGCGCGATCCACCCGGGTCGCAGCAGGAACCGCACGGCGCCAGGCTACGTGAGCAGTTGGCGCCCCTATGGCGTCGCCAACTGCTCACAGACGTCGAGGGCGCGGGAGCCGTACCCGCCCCCGAACAGCACCGCGTGGACGAGCAGCGGGAAGAGCTGGTGCAGCCCGACGCGGTCGCGCCAGCCGTCCGCGAGCGGCGCGGCCTCGTCGTAGGCGGCCAGGATCGTGTCCAGCTGCGGGGTGCCGAAGAGCGCGAGCATGGCCAGGTCGGTCTCGCGGTGCCCGCCGTGTGCGGCGGGGTCGATGACCCACCCCTGCCCGCCGGACCACAGCACGTTGCCGGTCCACAGGTCGCCGTGCAGCCGGGCCGGGGGCTCGTCCGGCCCGCCGACGAGCTCGAGGCGCGCGCAGGCCCGCTCGACGAGCGCGACGTCGCCGGCGGAGAACGTGCCCTGGTCGCGCGCCTGGCGGGCGTAGGGCAGGACACGGTGCTCGGCGTACCACGGCGTCCACGACGGGCCGGTCTCGTTGATCATCCGCGCATTGCCGATCCAGGCGTGGACGGGCCCGCCCGGCGGCGGGGATCCGAACGCGGGCGCACCGGCGGCGTGCAGCGCGGCCAGGCCCCGGCCGAAGGTCTCCGCCGCCGCCTGCTCCGGGCGACCGGCGGGCACCCGCGTCGACACCATCCGGCCCTCGGCCTCCCCGAGCACGTCCGGCACCCCGACGGCGCCGGGCTCGGCGAGCCACCGCAGCCCGGCGGCCTCCGCCGCGATCGCGGAGGGCTCGCCACCCTTGACGACGACCTCGGTGCCGTCGTCGAGGGTGTCCATCCGCACGCCGTGACCGGAGCCCGTCAGCAGGTCGTCGACCGTCACGGGCGGACCTCCGCCACCAGCCCGGGCATCGCCGCCTCGACCATGTCCATCACCTCGTCGAACCCGCCCGGGCCCCCGTAGTAGGGGTCGGGCACCTCGGCGCCCGCGGGCGCGTCGGGGTCGAACGACCGCAGCAGCACGACGCGCTCGGGGTCCGCGCCCGCGGCGACCAGGTCGCGCACGTGATCGTCGGTCGCGGCGACGAGGAGGTCGGCGCCCAGCTGCCCGCGCTCGACCTGGCGGGCCGTGTGCGTCGTGTCGTAGCCCCGCTCGCGCAGGATCGCGGCGGCGCGCCGGTCCATCGGCTCCCCAGCGTGCCAGGACCCGATGCCGGCGCTGCTCACCTCCACGCCGTCACTGAGACCCGCCTCGGCGAGCTTGGCGCGGAACACCTTCTCGGCGACGGGGGAGCGGCAGATGTTGCCCGAGCAGACGAAGACGACGTGCACGCCCGCCATGGTCCCGCGCGTCCCGGACGGCGACGCGAACGGGGACTTCGCGCGCTGAGAAGCAGCGAACGCCACGTTCGCTGCACCACAGGCGAGCACCACAAGAGCACCACAGGCGAGCACCACAGCCGCGGTGGGCAGAATGGACGGCCATGCTCACCGTCGCCGAGGCCGCCGCCACGCTCGAGGCCGCCTACCCCCCGGCGCTGGCGCAGGACTGGGACGCCGTCGGACTCAGCGTGGGGGACCCCGACGAGCCGGTCCGGAGGGTCCTGATCGCCGTCGACCCCCTGCCCGCCGTGATCGGCGAGGCGATCGCCGCCGGGGCCGATCTCCTCGTCACCCACCACCCGCTGCTGCTGCGCGGCGTCCACGGGGTGGCGACGACGGGGCCGAAGGGGTCGGCGATCCACCGCCTGATCCGCGCCGGCACCGCCCTGTTCACCGCGCACACCAACGCCGACGCCGCGGCCCCCGGTGTCTCCGACGCGCTCGCGGACGCCCTGGACGTCGCCGTCGAGCGCCCGCTCGCGCCCGAGGGCGACGGCACGGTGGGCATCGGCCGCATCGGCACGCTGCGGCAGCCCGAGACCCTCGCCGCGTTCACCCGCCGCGTCGCCGACGCGCTCCCGCCGACCGCGTGGGGCGTGCGCGCGGCCGGCGACCCGGACAGGACCGTCGAGAAGGTCGCCGTCTCCGGCGGGGCGGGGGACTCGATGCTGCACCTCGCGCGCGCCGCGGGCGTCGACGTCTACGTCACCGCGGACCTGCGCCACCACCCGGCGACCGACCACCTCGCCGAGCCCGGCGCGCCCGCCCTCGTCGACGTCGCCCACTGGGCGTCCGAGCACCCGTGGTGCGGTCAGGCCGCGGGTGTGCTCACCGCCGCCGACCCGAGCCTGGAGATCATCGTGTCGACCACCCGTACCGACGCGTGGACCGTCGGCGTCCCCTCAGGAGCCCTGATCCCATGAAGGCCGACCCGACGGCACAGCGCCGCCTGCTGGACCTCGCCGCGCTGGACGCGGAGCTCGCCCGGGCCCAGTACCGCCGGCGCACGCTGCCCGAGCAGACCGCCGTGGAGGAGGCCGAGACGACAGTGGCCGGCCACCGCGACGCCGTGGTGCGCGCGAAGACGTCGGTCAGCGACCTCGGGCGGGAGGTCGCGAAGCTCGAGCAGGAGGTCACCCAGGTCCGCACGCGCGAGGAGCGCGACCGCGGGCTCATGGACTCCGGCAGCGTCTCGGCCAAGCAGATGACCGACCTGTCCCACGAGCTCGACACGCTGGCCCGCCGGCGGGGCGTCCTCGAGGACGAGCAGCTCGAGCTCATGGAGCGCCTCGACGCCGCCGAGACCGACCTGGCCCACGAGCAGGGCGAGCTGGAGACCGCGGAGACCACGCTGACCGACGCCGCGGAGCGCCGCGACGGCGTGCTCGGCGACCTCGACGTCCTCGAGGAGCGCCGCGGCGCCGAGCGGACCGAGCTCGCGAAGGACCTCCCCGCGGACCTCGTGGGCCTCTACGACCAGCTCCGGGCCCGCAGCGGCACCGGAGCCGGCGAGCTGACCGGCAACCGTTGCGGCGCCTGCCGCCTCGAGATGGACCGCAGCGAGCTGCGCGACGTCGCCGCGGCCGCGCCGGACGACGTGGTGCGCTGCGAGCAGTGCGGCGCGATCGTCGTGCGCACCGCCACGACCGCGGGCACGAGCTGATGACGACCGCCGGGGCCTGGACGGGGCGGGGGAACACCGCCCCGACCCGCGTGCTGCTGCTGCGTCACGGGCAGAGCCCGCTGTCGGTCGAGCGTCGCTACTCCGGGCGCGGCGACCCCGAGCTGACCCGCGACGGGCTGGAGCAGGCCGCGGCCGCGGCGACCGCGCTGGCGGCCCGGACCGTCGCCACGGACGGGCACATCCGGGCGGTGATCAGCTCGCCGCTGATGCGCGCCCGCCAGACCGCCGAGCCGATCGCGGGCGTCCTCGGTCTCGGGGTCACCGTCGACGACCGGCTCACCGAGACCGACTTCGGCACCTGGGAGGGCCTGACGTTCGCCGAGGCGTCCGCCCGCGACCCCGAGGTGCACCGGGCCTGGCTCGCGGACACCTCGGTCAGCCCGCCGCAGGGTGAGAGCTTCGACCTCGTGGCCGGACGGGTGAACGCGGCCCTCGACGACCTGCTGCGGCGCTGGCCCGGGCAGACCGTGGTGCTGGTGAGCCACGTGACGCCGATCAAGCTGATCCTGCGCCGGGCGCTCGACGCGGGCCCGCAGATGCTCTACCGGCTGCACCTCGACCTGGCGTGCCTCTCGATCGTGGAGTTCTGGCCCGACGGCGGCGCCTCGGTGCGCCTGGTCAACGACACCTCGTTCCTGGCCTGACCGTCAGCGGGGGACGCGCCCGTCGACCAGGTCCGTCGCCGAGACGACCAGGTCCGGGCTCTGCCATTGGATGTCGTGCGCGTCGCCGGTCGCGCCGCTCGGTCCGGGGGCTGTCATCCGGCGGACAGCGCGGTGACGCCCCGCTACCCGGCGGGAGCCTGCTTGGCGATCTCGGTCTCGATCCGGACCAGGACGTCGATCTGCGCGCCGTTGTAGAGCTCGCGCAGGGCGGCCCCCACCGTCTGCTGCGCACGGCGCGCGTCGATCGGGGCGTCCCCGCCGAAGGCGAGGGGCGGGTGGGCGGCGCGGAGCGCGGCGAGGGGTCCGGCCATCCGCTCGGCCAGTGCCTGGCGCACCGACTCGTCGGCGTCGGCGCTCAGCTCGTCGAACTCGCCGAACGCCGGGTCGTCGGGGGTGTCCCGGACGAGGTCCGCGTAGGTCTGGAGCCCCTGCGAGCCCAGCACCCGGCTCAGGACCACCGAGAACGACCGGTCCGCCGCGGAGAACCGCGCGGTCTGGCTCACGTCGCTGAGCTCGGCGGGCAGGTCGGCCGACCCGGACCGGTCGAGGATGGTGGCGAGCTCGACGCGGGCGCGCTGCAGCCGCTCGATGGTCGCGGCGAGCTCGGCGTCGAGGGTGCGCAGGGCCTGCTCGGGGTGGTCCTCGTCGTCGTCCATCTCGGCGATCTGGGTCAGCGAGAACCCGAGGTCGACGAGGCGCTTGATCCGCAGGAGGCGCACCAGGTGCGCCACCCCGTACTGCTTGTAGCCGTTGGCGCGACGCTCGGGCTCGGAGAGGAGGCCGACGTCGTGGTAGTGCCGCACCGCGCGCAGGCTGGTGCCGGCGAGCTCGGCCAGCTGCTTGGTGCTCCAGGCCATGGGTCCACTCCTCGGGCGATGTGTCCGTTTCCGATGCTCAGTGGAAACCGTGCCGCCACGGCATGGTCAAGCGTGCCGCGCGTCACCCACCCTCAGAGCCACTCCAGCCACGCGCCGCCGGGATGGGCGAGGCCGAGGACCTCGCCGTCGGAGGTGCCGTCACGGCCGACCGACAGGTGCCCGATCACGCCCGTGACGCCCTGGCGCGTCGCCTCGAGAGCCCGTGGGGGCACCGGCAGGTACTGGGTGCTCTCCGTGCCCTCCCCGCCCAGCGGCACCAGCGGGTCCACCGAGATCCACTCGACGTCGCGGCCCAGCGCCGCGAGCTGCCGGCGGAACCGGGCGCGCTCGTCGCCGCTGAGGAAGACGTGGACGTAGGTGTCGACGAGGACGAGCCGGGCGTCGCGCGGCATCCCCGCGCACAGGTCGAGCAGGCCGTCGACGACGTCGGCGCGCGCGGTGGTCGCCGGGTGCTCGCGGGCGACGGTGGACGCCGCCGCGAAGCGGTCGACGGCCGTCGTCTCGGGCGGGATGCACGCGGCGAGCCAGGCGAGGACGCGGTGGTCGTCGAGGTCGAGGGGCTCGACGTCGACGCCGACCCGCGCCGCGATCTCGGGCATCCGGGCGGGCAGCGGTGCCGGGCGGCCGCGCAGCTCGGGGGCGATGGTCAGCGCGGCGTCGCCGTCGCCGAGCGTGCGACCGGCGAAGTCGTACCGGTAGCGGTCCAGGTGCAGTCCGAGCCCCGCGCCGGTGCCGAGGTCGACCAGCGCGATCGGCTCCGCGGGGTCGAGCCGGCTCAGGGCGGCGAGGACGTCGGCGCTGCGGGCGACCTCGTTCATCTGGTACCGATGCTCGGCGCAGAGCTGTCCGAGCTCCCCGGCGTGCTCGCGGGCGAACGCCACGAGCGCGGGCCGGTAGCCCTCGTCGAGGGTGGGCTGGCCCGATCCCGGCGTCGGGTAGTAGCCGGCGAGCGGTGCCGGTGCGTGCCGGGCCACGAGGTGGCGGATCGCGGCGCTGAGCAGCAGCGGCGGCAACCGGTCGGCCGGGATGTCCGCGGCGAGCGCGAGCAGGTCGGGCTCGGTGGCGATGGCCCGGAAGCTCTCCGCGGTCAGCGCCCACTCCGGCGGCGCGTCCGGGGGCGACCAGCCCGCCGCGATGCCGAGGGCCTGTTCCCGGACACGGGCGCGGGCCTGCGCCTCGAGCGACGTCACGCGCCGTAGCCTGCCGAGCCCCGGGCCGGTCGTGCAACGCGACGCGGCCCGGGACGACGGCGACTCAGCTGATCGCGTCCAGCTCGGCGACGGCGTCGGCGGGCAGGACGAGGTCGGCCGCGGCGAGGTTCTCGCGCAGGTGCCCCCGCGACGACGTGCCCGGGATGAGCAGCATCGCCGGCGAGTGCTGCAGCAGCCACGCCAGCGCGGTCTGCTGGGGCGTCGCCCCGACGCGCCCGGCGACGGCGGCGAGCGTGTCCGACTGCAGCGGCGAGAAGCCCCCGAGCGGGAAGAACGAGGTGAACCCGATCCCCGCTGCCGCGCACTCGGTGAGGATGTCCTCGTCCTGGCGCTGGACGAGGTTGTAGAGGTTCTGGACGCACACCACCGGCGCGACGGCGCGGGCCTCGGTGAACTGGGCGTGGGACACGTTGCTGACGCCGAGGTGGCGGATCAGGCCCTCCTGCTGCAGCTCCGCCAGCACCCCGAACGGCTCCGCGAGGGACGCGTCCGGGTCGTCGGAGACCCGCAGGTTGACGACGTCGAGGGCGTCGACGCCCAGGCGCCCGATGTTCTCGTGCACCTCACGGATCAGCTCGTCGCGCGACGTGTCGAGGTTCCACGACCCGTCCTCCCCGCGGCGGCAGCCGACCTTGGTGACGATCCGCAGGTCGGCGGGGTAGGGGTGCAGGGCCTCGTGGAGGATCTCGTTGACGACGAACGGGCCGTAGAAGTCGGCGGTGTCGACGTGTGTCACGCCCCGGTCGACGGCCTCCCGGAGCACGGCGATCGCCTCGTCGCGGTCGCGTGGCGGGCCCATCACGTGGGGGCCGGCGAGCTGCATCGCGCCGTAGCCCATGCGCGTGAGGACGAGGTCGTCGGCGAGGGCGAGGCGGTCGGTCAGTTCCGAGGTGGTCATGGGTCCTACCTTCATCCCGGCTCGGGGTGGTGGGGAGCGACGGATCGTCCTGGTACACCGCGTACCCCCCACGAGAGGTCGTTCAGGCGCATGATCGGGCGATGAGCACCGGCGAGCTCGCTGCCGCCCTCCGCACCTGGCGCGACCGCACCGACCCGGCCCAGGTCGGCATGGCCGTCAACGCGCCCCGGCGCGCCCCGGGTCTGCGGCGCGAGGAGCTGGCGCTGCTCGCCGGCATCTCGATCGACTACGTCGTGCGCCTCGAGCAGGGCCGCACGCGCACCCCGTCCGCACAGGTGTGCGCCGCCCTGGCCCGCGCGCTGCGCCTGTCGGACGCCGAGCAGGCCCACCTGTTCCGCCTGGCCGGGCACGCCGCCGACCGCGGACGGATCTCCCGGCGCATCCCGGCCGGTGTGCGCCGCATCCTCGAGGCCCTGCACGACCACCCCGTCGGCGTCCTCGACGCCACCTGGACGCTGATCTCCTGGAACCCCCTCTACGCCGCGCTCATGGGCGATCCCACCGCCGTGGAGGAGCACCGGCGCAACACGCTCCGGCGCCTGTTCACCGAGGGCGAGGCCGGCGACCGCGTCCGCCACACCACCGAGGAGCGCGACGCCCTCGCCCGCTCCCTGGTCGCCGACCTGCGCGGCAGCACGAGCCGCTATCCCGGCGACCCCGACCTCCGCGCCCTCGTCGGCGACCTCCACGACGCCAGCGAGGAGTTCCGGACTCTGTGGGACTCGGGTGCCATCGCCGGGCACCACCAGAGCCACAAGACCGTCGTTCACCCCGACGTCGGCGACGTGGAGCTGGACTGCGACACGCTGACGACCGCCGAGGACGACCTGCGCCTGCTCGTCTTCACGCCCGCCGACGCCGACGCCCGCGGCCGCCTCGACCTGCTCGGCGCGGTGGGGACGGAGGCGATGGCGGTCCCGCGCGCCCCCGTCAGCCCGTCAGCGTCACGGTGAGCCAGAGCGCCCCCGTGGCCGCGACGACGCCCAGGGGGACGGTCGCGAGCCCCGCCAGCGTGAAGGTGCGCAGCGACGCCGGGGTGCCCCGGGCAGCCAGGACCTGACGCCACAGCAGGGTCGCCAGGGAGCCGACGGGCGTGAGGTTCGGGCCGATGTTCACCCCGATGAGCACGGCGAGCACGGCCGCCGTGGCGGGAGCCGGACCGAGCGCGGCCAGCAGGACGAGGGTCGCGGGCAGGTTGTTGACGACGTTCGCGAGCACCGCCGCGACGGCCGCCAGCCCGAGCAGAGCCGGGAACGAGGTGCCGGTCGGCAGCACGCCGGCGACGAGGTCGCCGAGCCCCCGGTCGGTCACCGCCGCGACCACGACGCCCAGCGCCAGCACGAACAGGCAGAACAGCGGCGACGCCGCGAGTACCACGTCGCGCACCCGCGAGCGCCGCGTCGCGACGGTCTTCACCGCCAGCACCACGGCGCCCGCGACGGCGACCCAGACCGGCTCGATGCCCAGCGGCGACGAGGCCGCGAACCCGAGCAGCGTCGCGGCGAGGACGGCGACGGCGAACCGGGGGAGGGGCGGCTCCTCGGTCTCCGGCGCCTCCTCGGTCGGCGCGGCGAGGTCGGCGCGGAACGTCAGCCGCAGCCCCCCGTACTCGACGACCAGCACCGCGAGCTGCGGCAGCAGCATCAGCCCCGCGAAGCCGAGGAACGTCAGGCCGGTGGCCTGCAGGGCGAGCAGGTTGGTCAGGTTCGCGACGGGCAGCAGCAGCGACCCGCTGTTCGCGAGGTGCGCGCACGCGAAGGCGTGCGGCGCGGGCCGGGCGGCCAGTCGGCGGGCCGTGTCGAGCACGACCGGTGTCAGCAGGACCACCGTCGCGTCGAGGCTCAGCACCGCCGTGGTCAGGGCCGCCGCGACGACCACCAGCAGGAACAGGCGGTGGGTGCGCCCGTGGGAGCGCCGAGCGAGCACGCCGCCTGCCCAGCGGAAGACGCCCTCCGCGTCGGCGAGGTGGGCGAGCACCAGCACCGCGGCGAGGAAGCCGACGGTCGGTCCGAGCTCGCCGACCTCCTGCCACGCCCGGTCCGGCGTCAGCAGCCCGACCGCGAGCACCACGATCGCCGCCGGGACCGCCGCACCCGCCTCGGGCAGGCCGCGCGGCCGGGTGACGGCGACGACGAGGACGACCGCCAGCAGCGCGACGGCGAGGACGGTCACGTCACCGCAGGAACAGGTAGATCGCCACCGCGACGCCGAGCACCACGACGCTCCAGCGCAGCACCCCGTCGGGCATCTTCTTGGCGACCGCCATGCCGAGGTAGCCGCCGATCAGCGTCGTCGGGGCCAGCAGGAGCACCGCGAACCAGTCGACGGGGGCGAAGAGCGCGAACAGCACCACGGTCACCGTGCTCGTCACCAGCGAGAGCGCCACCTTCAGCGCGTTGAGCCGCTGGAGGGTGTCGTGGGCGAACAGGGACAGCACCGCGATGAGCACCACCCCGAGCGCCCCGCCGAAGTAGCCGCCGTAGACCGCGGCGAGGAAGATCGCCGGGAGCAGCACCCGCGGGCTGTCCGCCGCCCGCTCCTCGCGCCGGGTCCACCTCTTGATCCACGGTTGTGCGCCGAGCGTGAGGCTCGCGAGGAGCACGAGCACGGGCACGACCGCGTCGAACACCGACTGCGGCAGGATCAGCAGCAATGTGCACCCGATCGCGGCGCCGACGGCGGCGGCGATCGCGGTGGTGACCAGTCGCCGGCGTTGCTCGCGCAGGTCGCCGCGGGCGTTGACCACCGATCCGGCGTACCCGGGCCACTGCGAGACCGAGTTGGTGACGTTGGCGGGCAGCGGCGGCATCCCCACCGCGAGCAGCGCCGGGAACACGATGAGCGACCCGCCGCCGGCGACGGCGTTGACCGCCCCGGCGAGCAGGCCGAGCAGGCCCAGCAGGACGATTTCCCAGACCGACGCGTCGGACACGAGCGGTCAGGCTAGCCCGGCGGTGGGATGCCGTCAGGACGTGAGGGACCCCGGCGCCCGGACCGCACTTGTCCGGGCGCCGGGGCGGCAGGTGGTGGCCCCGCGGCTCAGCTCTCGCGCCGGCCGGTGGTCTCCCCGGCGGGAGCTGTCGGACCCGGCGGCGCGGCCGCCGCGGTGCCGTCCTCAGCGGTCTCGATCCCCGGGGTGTCGTCGAAGAGCCCGCTCGCCGGGACCTTCCCGTCGCGGGTCCGCCCGGGCTGGCGCAGGATCGCCGCCGTGCCCGCGGAGACGAAGGCGATCACGCCCGCGATCGTGTAGGCGCCGTCGTAGCCCCACACCTCCACCACGTGCGAGGCCGCCCCGAGGCCGAACAGGCCCCCGACGAGCTTGGCGCTGTAGACCAGGCCGTAGTTGGTCGCGTTGTAGTTCTCGCCGAAGTAGTCCGGCGTGAGGGCCGCGAACAGCGGGAAGAACGCGCCGCCCCCGAAGCCGGCCACGAAGGCGAAGAACATGAACCCGACCTCGTTGCCGGCGTTGCCGCTCCACAGCAGCCCGAACTGGGCGACGCCCTCGATGGCCAGGACGAGGACGAGGGTCTGGCGCCGGCCGATGAGGTCCGAGACCCACCCGACGACGCCCCGCCCGACCCCGTTGACGATCGAGAGCACGCCGGCCGACGAGGCCGCGATGAAGGGCCCGAACCCGACCTCCTCGGCGAAGTCCACCTGATAGCCGATCCCGAAGAGCGACACGCCGCCGATGATCGCGAACGAGAGCCACATCAGCGGCAGCTGTCCGGTCTTGATGGCCTCCATCGGCGTGTACTGGCGAACCGCCGGCGGGTTCTTCTCCAGGCTCCGGGCCGACTTCGGATTGGTGTGATACGTGAGCGGGTCGACCTCCTCGGGCCACCAGTTCTTCGGCGGGTCCTTGAACAGGATCGCGCAGAGCGCGACGACGACGAGCATGTAGACACCGACGAGCACCAGCACGAGCGTGAAGGTGTCCTTGTCGAACAGGTAGCTGAACACGAAGATGAACGGCACGGCACCGTAGGCGAACCCGCCGTTGACGAATCCGGTCTTCCCGCCCCGCTTCTCCGGGTACCACTTGCCGACCATGTTGATGCAGGTCGCGTACACCAGCCCGGAGCCGATGCCGCCGATGACGGAGTAGAAGAGGAAGTTCAGCAGCAGGCTGCTGGTGACGCCCAGGACGGCGAACGCGAGGAACACGCATCCGGCGCCGACGAACATCGCGGTGCGCGCCGAGAACTTGCCCTGCTCCCGCAGCCGTCCGGCCGGGAACGCGACACCGGCCTGGAAGACGGTCCAGACCGCCACGAGCCAGAAGGCCTGGCTGAGGCTCCAGCCGTGCACGTCCTCGAGGGTCGATTCCGCGGCGCCGTAGCCGTACTCGAAGACGCTGATGCCCATCATGGCCAGCCAGGGCAGCCAGACCATCCACTTGCGGGACACGCCGAGGATCTGTTGAGGCGATTCTCCGACTCGGTAGACGCGGCCGCGAGCGTCGGTGATCTCGCGGTACGGGGGGTCGGTGACGGTCACGATGTCTCCTTTGACAGAATGACGAGAGTGGCGACCTCCGTCGCTCGTCAGGGGGCCGGACCCGCCGTACGGGGGGCCGACGGTCGGGCGCGCGGGAGTGCGCGTCGACGCGGGGTGCTCGTTCGGTGCGGCGTCAGCGGTCGTGCGCGCCGAGGTGGCCGGCGGACCGGGCCCAGCGGTACTTGGCGCCGAGCACGGCCACGGGCATCTCCGTGGTGTACGGATAGGCCACGACCCCGCGGTCGTAGAGGTACTGGCTGGCCTCCTCGACCTCGGTGTCGCCCGCGAGCGAGACCACCACCGGCTTGTGGATGCCGTCGTCCCGCGCCTCGGCGACCACGCGTGCGGCGAGCTCGGCGAAGACCATCGGCGGGGTGACGATCGTGTGCCAGTAGCCGATCACCAACGCGTGGATGCGCGGGTCCTGCAGCCCGAGCCTGATCGTCGACTCGTAGGTGCTCGGCGGTTCGCCACCGGTGATGTCGATGGGGTTGCCGGCCGCACCGAAGGGCGGGATGTAGGCCCGGAAGGCCGCGTCGAGATCCGGCGGGATGTCCATGAGGGTCAGCCCGTTGTCGACGCAGGCGTCGGAGAGCAGCACCCCGGACCCGCCGGCGCCGGTGATGATCACGACGTTCTCGCCCTGCGGCGTGGGGAGGACCGGGAGGCCCCGGGCGTACTCGAGCATGTCCTTGAGCCCCGGCGCCCGGATCACCCCCGCCTGGCGGAGGATGTCGTCGTAGACCTGGTCGTCACCGGCGAGCGCCCCGGTGTGCGAGCCCGCGGCGCGGGCGCCCATCGCGGTGCGGCCGGCCTTGAGCACGACCACCGGCTTCTTCACCGTGACGCGCTGGGCGGTCTCGACGAACGCCCGCCCGTCCTTGAGGTCCTCGAGGTGCATGGCGACGCACTGCGTGGCCTCGTCGGCCTCGAAGTAGGTGAGCAGGTCGTCCTCGTCGACGTCGGACTTGTTGCCCAGACCGACGATGGCCGAGACGCCCATCTTCGTGGTCCTCGCGAACCCGAGGATGGCCATGCCGATCCCGCCGCTCTGCGACGTGAGCGCGACGCCTCCCCGGACGTCGTAGGGGGTGCAGAACGTCGCGCAGAGGTCCTGGTGGGTCGAGTAGTAGCCGTAGATGTTCGGGCCCAGCAGGCGCACGCCGTGCGCGGCCGCCGTGGCCACGAGGTGCTCCTGCATCTCGACCTCGCCGACCTCGGCGAAGCCCGAGGGGATCAGCACGGCGACGGGGATCCCCTTGTGCCCGACCTGCTCGACCTGCGCCGCCACCAGCTTCGCCGGAACCGCGAAGACGGCCACGTCGACCTCGCCGGGGATGTCGGTGACCGACGCGTACGCCCGCCGTCCGAGGATCTCGTCGGCCTTGGGGTTCACCGGGTGGATCTCGCCGGCGAACCCGCCGTCGACGAGGTTGCGCATCACCGAGTTGCCGATCTTCCCGTGCTCCGCGGAGGCGCCGATCACCGCGACCGACCGGGGCCGCATGAGCCGGGTCATCGTCGCCAGCATCTCCTGCTGGTCGTAGCGCACCGGCGGCGGCCGGACCTCGTCGTCGAGCACGACGCGCACATCGGCGGCAACCGCACCGTGCGCATCGGCGAACACGGGATTGAGGTCGAACTCGCGGATCTCGTCGAAGTCGGCGACGAGGTCGGAGAGCCGGCGGATCACGTCGGCGATCGCGTCGGCGTCCACCGGCTCGGCACCCCGCACGCCGCGCAGCACGTCGGCGGCGGCGATGTCGTCGAGCATGCCGCGTGCGGTCGGCCCGTCGACGGGCGCGAGCCGGAACGTCGCGTCGTGGAGGACCTCGACCAGCACCCCGCCCAGGCCGAACACGACGACCTTGCCGAACGTGGGGTCCGTGGTGGCGCCGACGATGACCTCCTGGCCCGCGCCGACCATCTGCTGGATCTGCACTCCGTGAACGCGGGCCGAGGCGTCGTACGCGCCGGCCGCGGCGACGATGTCGTCGTAGGCACGCCGCACGTCGGTCTCGCCCCGCACCCCGACCCGGACCCCGCCGGCCTCGGTCTTGTGCAGGATGTCCGGCGACACGATCTTCAGGACGACCGTGCCGCCCATGCGGGCGGCCAGGTCCACGGCCTCGTCGGCGGACCTCGCGAGCCCCTCGGCAGGGGTGGGGATGCCGTAGGCCAGGCACACCTCGCGCCCCTCGGGCGCGGTCAGCGAGCCGCGCCCGTCGCGGCGGGCGGCCGCGAGGACGGCCCGGACCGTCTCCCGGTCGTAGCGATCGTCGGCACCGGTCCCGGGCCGCACGTCGGTCTCCGTCGTGGTGGCCATCAGATCACCCCTTCCGACTGCAGCTCGGCGAGTTCCTCGGCGTCGATGCCGAGCCGCTCGCGGAAGACGTGCTCGTTGTCCTGGCCGAGCAGCGGTGAGGACTCCACCTTCACCGGCGAGTCGGACAGCTTGATCGGGCAGCCGACCGTGGTGAACGCCCCGCGCTCCGGGTGGTCGACGGTGACGATCATGTTGTTGTCGACCAGCGAGGAGTCCTCGATCAGTTCCTTGGTCGAGAGGATCGGCCCGCAGGGGATGTTGTGGGCGTTGAGGGTGGCCAGCACGTCCCACTTGCCGTGATTGATCGACCACTCCTCGATCATCTGGAACATCTTGTCCAGCTTCGGCAGACGTGCCTCGGGGGTGGCCCACTCCGGATCGTCGGCGAGCTCCGGGCGACCGATCAGCGCGGCGATCGGTTTCCAGCCGGGCGGCTGGACGATCACGTAGACGTGGTCGTTCGGGCCGCCGGGCGCGCAGCGCACCGCCCAGCCGGGCTGACCGCCCCCGGACGCGTTGCCCGACCGCGGGACCTCGTCGCCGAACTCGGAGTTGGGGTACTCCGCGAGCGGGCCGTGGGTGAGGCGCTGCTGGTCACGCAGCTTCACTCGACACAGGTTGAGCACCGCGTGCTGCATGGCCACCGAGACGCGCTGTCCGCGACCGGTGTGCTCGCGCTGCAGGAGGGCGGCCAGGATGCCGGCGACGGTGTGGATGCCGGTGCCCGAGTCCCCGATCTGGGCGCCGGTCGCGGTCGGCGGGCCCTCCTCGAAGCCGGTGGTGCTCATCGATCCGCCCATCGCCTGGGCGACGACCTCGTAGGCCTTGAAATGGGTGTACGGGCCCTCACCGAAACCCTTGATCGAGGCGTACACGAGTCGCGGGTTGATGTCCTGCAGCCGATCCCAGGTGAATCCCATCCGGTCCACCGCTCCGGGACCGAAGTTCTCCACCAGGACGTCCGACGACTTCACCAGTTCGGTGAAGAGCTCCTTACCGCGGTCGGACTTCATGTTGAGCGTGATGCTGCGCTTGTTGCAGTTCAGCATCGTGAAATAGAGGCTGTCGACGTCGGGCAGGTCCCGCAGCTGCTTGCGGGTGATGTCGCCCGTCGGCGATTCGAGTTTGACGACCTCGGCGCCGAGCCAGGCGAGGACCTGGGTGGCCGAGGGACCGGACTGCACGTGGGTCATGTCGAGCACCCGCACGCCCGCCAGTGCCTTCTCCATCAGCGAACTCCTGTTCGTGAGCCGGTCACTTGTACATGGTCTGGTTCATCGTTCCCGGGGCGTAGACCTCGGGATCGACCCAGACATTGATGAGGGAGGGCTTGCCGGACTCCCGTGCACGTGCCAGTGCGGGGGCGATGTCGGCGGGGTCGCGGACCTCTTCGCCGTAGCCGCCGAGCATGCGGGCGAACTGGTCGTAGGGCACGTCGCCGAGGGAATTGCCGACGCGTCCGCGGTCGCGGCCGTACTTCTGTTCCTGGCCGTACCGGATCTGGTTCATCGAGGAGTTGTTGCCGACGATCCCGACGAACGGGAGGTCGAAGCGCACCATGGTCTCGAAGTCCCAGCCGGTGAGGCTCAGCGCGCCGTCCCCGAAGAGGCAGACGACCTCCTTGTCGGGGCGGGCGTGCTTCGTGGCCATCGCGAACGGCACCCCGACGCCGAGCGTCCCGAGCGGGCCGGGGTCCATCCAGTGGCCGGGCGACTTCGGCTGCACGACCTGGCCGGAGAAGGTGACGATGTCGCCGCCGTCGCCGATGTAGATCGAGTCCTCGGTGAGGAACTCGTTGATCTCGTGCACGAGCCGGTAGGGGTCGATGGGGGAGGCGTCCGAGTGCTGCCGCGGCAGCCGCTTGCGGTAGGCCTCGTCCTCCACGTTCCGCAGTTCGGCGATCCACTCCCGGCGGGCGGTCGTGGCGGCGTCCCGCCCGCCCGACGCCGCATCGGCGACCGCCGAGAGCACGGTGCCGGCGTCGCCGACGATGCCGAGGTCGATGTCGCGGTTCTTGCCGACCGTGCGGTAGTCGAGGTCGATCTGGACCAGCGTCGCGTTCGGGGAGAGCCGCTTGCCGTAGCCCATCCGGAAGTCGAACGGCGTGCCGACGATGATGATCAGGTCGGCGTTGTCGAAGGCGTAGCGCCGGGCCAGCTGGAAGTGCATCGGGTCGTCCGGCGGCAGGGTGCCCCGGCCGGCGCCGTTCATGAAGGCGGGCACCGCGAGCTCGCGGACGAACCGGATCGCGTCGTCGGTGGCGCGGCACGTCCAGACCTGGTTGCCGAGCAGGACGCAGGGCTTCTCGGCCCGGCTGACGAGCTCGGCGAGGCGCTCGACGTCCGCGGGGTCCCCGAGCGAGCGGCGGGAGGCGCGGTAGGCGCCGGGTGACGGGACACGGGCCTTCTCGACCGGCACTCGGGCGTCGAGGACGTCGCGGGGGATCTCGAGGAAGCTCGGCCCGGGCGCGCCGTGGAAGCACTCGCGGAAGGCCATCGAGACCATGTCGGCCGCGCGTGCCGTGCCGGGCACCGTCGCGGCGAACTTCGTGATCGGCGACATCATGTCGACGTGGGGCAGGTCCTGCAGGGACCCCATCCGGTGCTGGCTCAGCGCCCCCTGACCGCCGATGAGCAGCATCGGGCTCTCGGCGCGGAAGGCGTTGGCGACGCCGGTCACCGCGTCGCTGGTGCCCGGGCCCGCGGTCACGACGGCACATCCGGGCCGGCCGGTGACGCGGGCGTGGGCGTCCGCGGCGTGCGCGGCCACCTGCTCGTGACGCACGTCGACCACGCTGATGCCCTCGTCGACGCAGCCGTCGTAGATGTCGATGATGTGCCCGCCGCAGAGCGTGTAGATCGTGTCCACGCCCTCGGCCTTGAGCGCCTTCGCCACGAGGTGGCCGCCGGAGATCTGTTCCGGGGGCGCCGCGGGATCCCGCGGTTCGCCGGCACCGTTGGTCGGGGGTGCGGCGGGGGACGTCTGTGTCATCGCGGGCTCACTCCTCGTCGGCGGGGTGTGACCGTTCCCTCGGTCGTTCAAGATCACATACTGCATACCGTATGGAAGTGGTACACCTCACTCCGTGCTCGTGTCCAGGGGTCCCGGTCGCCGACCGTGGTCCCGTGGTCGCTCGACGTAGGCGCTGACCTGCGAGGACGGGTGTCCGGAAGAAAGACGACGAACGGGACGGAGAACCACGTGAAGGTTGCGATCCTGGGAGCCGGGGCGATCGGTGCCTATGTCGGCGCGTGCCTGTCGCGGGCCGGTGCGGACGTGCACCTGGTCGCCCGCGGGGCCAACCTCGAGGCGCTGCGGCGCGACGGTGTCCGGGTGCAGAGCGCCCGCGGCGACTTCGTGGCGCACCCGCCGGCCACCGACGACCCGGCCGAGATCGGTCCGGTCGACCACGTCGTCCTCGGGCTCAAGGCGAACGCCTACGCCGCCGCCGGGCCGATGGTGCGCCCGTTGCTGCACGCGACGACCTCGGTGGTCGCCGCCCAGAACGGCATCCCGTGGTGGTACTTCCACGGCCTGGGCGGGCCGTACGCGGGGCGGCGGATCGAGGCCGTCGACCCCGACGGGACGGTGAGTGCGGCGCTACCGCCCGGGCGGGCGATCGGGTGCGTCGTCTACGCGGCCACCGAGCTCGCCGCACCGGGCGTGGTCCGGCACGTCGAGGGCACCCGCTTCTCGGTCGGGGAGCCCGACGGCAGCGCCTCCGCGCGCTGCGCGGAGTTCGCCGCGGCGATGCAGGCCGGTGGCCTGCGCTGCCCGGTGGAGCCGGACATCCGCAACGACATCTGGGTCAAGCTGATGGGCAACATCTCGTTCAACCCGATCAGCGCCCTGACCCGCGCCACGATGGCCGGCATCTGCCGCCACGACGGCGCCCGCGAGCTGGTGCGCTCGATGATGGAGGAGACGCTGCTCGTCGCCCGGTGCCTCGGTGCGGACCCGGCGGTCTCCGTCGATCGCCGTCTCGCCGGGGCGGAGCGCGTCGGCGAGCACAAGACCTCGACCCTGCAGGACCTCGAACGGGGCCGGCCCCTGGAGCTCGACGTCCTGCTCCACGCGGTCGTCGAGCTCGCCGAGCTCACCGAGACCGACGTGCCGGTCCTGCGGGCGGTCGCGGCGCTGACCGACCTGCTCGATCGCAGCCTCGCTCCCGGGGACGTCCCGCCGGCCGCGTCCTCGGCCGGCGCCGGGGTCGCCTGACGAGGGGTCTTGTGCTCCAGGTCACGCTTCCTCCACTCTGTGCATACAGTATGGAAGGAGCTCGCCATGATCGTCGACGACGGGCGGACCGTGCACGAGGTGCGTGACTGCGACGGCCGCCGCTACCGGACGGGCGAGGACCCGCGCGATCTCCTCGGCCGTCCCCGGGGGTCGGTCCTGGCGGCGTCGGCCGTGGCGATGGCGGCGGTGGGCGTCATGCAGTACGGCTTCGGGGCGGTGGCCCCCGCGCTGATGGCGGCGCGCGGCTGGGGTCTCGAGGGCACGTTCTGGCTGCTCGCGGGCTGGATCGTGTTCCAGGCCGGCGCCGGCTTCCCGGTCGCGACCCTGCACGGGCGCCGCGCGGTGCGGCCGCGCTCGCTGATGGTCGCGGCCGCTCTCCTGTGCGGGCTCGGTCTCGTCGGTCTCGGGGCGGGCGGTCCGCTCGGCGCCGTCGCGTACACGGTCCTCGGCGGCAGCGGCGCGGGGATCGTCTACGCGACCTGCAGCTCGGTGGTCGCCGCCTGGTACCCGGAGCGGGCCCCGCAGCGGGTGAGCCTGGTGACCGGCGCGTTCGCCCTCGGTTCCCTGCCGGTGGTCGTCGCCGCGCTCGTGGCCCTCGACCCCGGCGCGCTCACCCCGGCGCTCGTCGGCGCCGGACTGGTCGTCCTGGTCGTCGTCGCGGCCGCGGGCGTGCTCCTCGCCGATCCGCCGCCGCACTGGTGGCCCGCCGACGTGGATCCGCGCCGCTGGGCGCTGCGCCGCGGCCCGTCACGGCTGCAGAACCCGGCCTCCGGGCGCTCGTACACCCCGCGGCAGGCCCTGCGCACCCGGGCCCTGCTGCTCGTCGCGGTCGTCCTCGCCGCCGCGGTCGCGGTGTCGCTGCTCGACGCCGCCTTCCTCGTCGTCCTCGCCCTCGGGCTCGGCGCCGGCCCCGGTCCGGTCGTGCTCGCCGCCGCCCTGCTGGTCGGGTTCGCGGGCGGTGGGCGCTCGGTGGCCGTCACGGTCGGCGACCGGGTCGGGGCGGTCCGCACGATCAGCGCGGTGCTCCTGGTGCAGGCGGTCGCGCAGGCCGTGCTCGCGATGGCGGCGGCCTCGGGATCGGTGGGCCTCGTCGTGGCCGGTGGTGCGCTCGCCGGCGCCGGGGGAGGAGCGTTCTATCCGCTGTTCGCCGGGCTGACCCGCGAGTTCTTCGGCCGGGACAGCGCCGTGGAGGTCCACGCGGTCGTCTACAGCGCGAAGGCCGTCGGCGGCGTGCTCGGCGTCGGGCTGGCCGCGACCGTCGTGACCCAGTGGGGGTTCGCCGCGGCGTTCGGTCTCGCCGTGGCGGTCTCCGCGGCGGCGGCGCTGGGCGCCCGGGCCTTCACTCGCCCCGGTCTGCCGCGCACCCTGCCCGGCCCGGTCGCGCGGGTCGTGGCGGGCGCGCCGGGTCAGCGCGCGTTCTCGAACTCGTCCGCGTCCGGGGCGTCGACACCGTCCTCCTCGGCCGCGGCCAGGTAGGAGCGCCGGGTCTCCTCGGTGTGGGCGCGCATCACCGAGGAGGCCTCCTCGGTGTCACCGGCGGCGATCGCCTCGATGAGCGCGGCGTGCTCGTCCCAGGAGCGCGCCCCGCGGCGCTGCGCGACCGAGGCGTAGTACCAGCGGACCCGGCGGTCGACCTGCGCCGCGAGCTCGATGAGCACGTCGTTGCCCGAGGCCCGGGTCACCGCCCGGTGGAACTCCGCGTTGGCCTCGACGATCCCGTCCCGGTCGTCCGCCTCCACCGTCGCGACGCCCCGCCGCCACAGCTCGCGCAGGTGCGCGACGTCGGCCTCGGCGGCGTTCTCCGCCGCGAGCCGGGCGGCCTCGGTCTCGAGCAGGGACCGCACGCTGAGCAGCTGCTCGGCCTCCTGCGGGGTGGGGGCGTGCACGAAGGCGCCGTAGCCGGGACGCAGCTCGACCCAGCCGTCGTTCTTCAGCCACTGCAGGGCCTCGCGCACGGGCTGCCGGGACACGCCGAGCGTCGCGGCCAGCTCGGCCTCGGCGAGGTGCTGGCCGGGCGCCAGGCTGCGGGACACGATCATCTCGAGGATCGCCTCGTACACGCTCTCGCGCAGCGGCACCGGGCGCGCGATCCGCCGCGACGTGTCCGGTGGCGTCACGTCGAGCCCCCTCCCTCGGCCGTCGGCCGGGTCGCGTACACGGCCTACAGCATACGACGTACCGCAGAGGGGCCCGGCCCCGACCACGACGGTGTGAACAGAGCGTGACCGTCACCCCGCGCCGACCGGGCGTCGCCGCGCCGTCTCCCGACCGGGGTGTCGTAGCCTGGTCGCGCGGATGAGTCGGCCGGGCGACCGCGGCGGGTGATCCCCGTCGAGGAAAGTCCGGACTCCACAGGGCAGGGTGGTTGCCAACAGCAACCCGGGGTGACCCGCGGGACAGTGCCACAGAGAACAGACCGCCACCGGGTCCGCTCGGTGGTCAGGGTGAAACGGTGGTGTAAGAGACCACCAGCGTCCTGGGTGACCAGGACGGCTCGGTAAACCCCACCCGGAGCAAGGTCAAGAAGGCCGGTCCGCGAGGACCGGCCGCGCAGGTCGTCCGAGGGCTGCCCGCCCGAGACCTGCGGGTAGACCGCTGGAGCCCGCCGGCGACGGCGGGCCGAGATGGATGGTCGCCACCCACGCTCCCGTGAGGGACGTGGGCACAGGATCCGGCTTACAGGCCGGCTCGTCCGCCCCGCACCGCGTCAGCCCGGGTCCCTCGGGGTGCGCCAGGTCGTAGGCGCGGGAGAGCTTCTTCGGCACGACCATGCGCCAGGCGTCGACGACGAACTCCCGTGCCTCGGTCGGGTCGAGGGTCGCGAGATCGGACTCCACCCATCCGAAGCGCAGCTCCGAGGGCCGCGGCAGGTGGAAGCGGTCCGGCTCGGCCTCGACGAGCGCCGCCCGCTCCTCCTTCGGGAACGCGAACCCCATCTCCGTCTCGTCGAGCGAGAACGCGACGTAGACGATCTGCCCGACCCGGAACCGCAGGCGGCCGCGGACGTACGCCGGGTACGACCGCTCCAGGCTCGAACCCAGCCCTCGCACGTCCTCGACCTCGGCCACGGGACAGAGCATGTTCCCCGGAGACGACCGAAGGGGAGAGCGCATGCGAGTCACGACCTTCTACGCCGACCTGCGGGTGCCCGACATCGCCGCGGCCCGGGACTTCTACGCCGGCTACCTGGGGATGGACCACGAGGAGATCAACATGGACTGGGTGACCCGGTTCTCCTCCGACACCGGCGCGAGCGTCCAGCTCGTCACCCACGACAGGACGGCCCCGGAGGACCCGGTGGCGTCGGTGAAGGTCGACGACGTCGACGCGGCGTACGCGGAGGCGCAGCAGCGCGGGTACGAGATCGTGCACCCGCTGACCACCGAGCCGTGGGGAGTGCGGCGGTTCTTCGTGCGGGCGCCCGACGGCAACGTCCTCAACATCGTTCAGCACGTGGACTGAGCTTCGTGTTCGCTACGCCCGATCGGCGCAACGGTCTCCTGTGAGCGGTGTAACAGATGACGGGCGCCAGCCGATGGCCCACCGGCACCGTCATGATCGGCGGGCTCGGGTGAACGGTGGCGGGGGAGCGGGTGGCCGAGGCGGGGGCAGACGGGCAGGAGCATCCCCGGTGGCTCCAGGGGCTCGTGCTCGTGGTGCTGTTTCTCGCCGGAGTCGGCGGCATCCTCCTCGTCGCGCTGGCTCCGACCCCGCCCGAGACCATCGGCGACTGGGCCCTCCTCGTCGTGGGCGCCGTCCTCTCGACCGCCGCCACCGCGGCATGGGCGAGGGGGGTGTTGCTCAGGATCGTCCCGCGGGTGACCGGGACGCTGCGTCGGACTCTGCTGTCGGTAGCTCGGCGACGGGTGCTCGTCCCCCTCGCGATCCTCGTGGCGCTCGGCATCCTGCTCGGTGCGCCGGGTCTGGACCTGTCGGGGCAGCTGAAAATCGCCCTCGCCGGCTGCTCCTCGCCGCAGGAGCTGCGCCTCGTCGCCGGTCCTGACAACGAGGTGACCGCTCGCCACCTCGCGCGCCGCTACGAGTCGTACACCGCTACCAAAAATCACGGGTGCCCGGAAGTCGAGGTCAGCGTCTTCGCCGTGGACTCTCGCATCGTCGCGGCACATGCCCGCGCTCCCGACAGTTGGTGGGACCCGGACACCGGACTGTCCGCGATCGGCCCGCAGCCCGATCTCTGGCTCACCTCGACACGCGCCGAAATGACACCGGTCGCGGTTCCCGGGACCGCGCTCGCCGAGGACCCCCGGTCGATCGCCTCCACTCCGGTCGTCGTGGGCCTCTCGCCCCTCGTCCGCGGTCGGAACCGACCAGGTGGAGGGTCGGCGGTGGTCCGAGGTCTTCCGGTCACTGGTGTTCGGGGGCGAGCTCGTGGCTCGACCCGACCCCGACGCCCCCGGCGCGGGAGCGGTCTCGACGGCCGTGCTGTACGGCCAGGGTGCGCCAGGGGCGCTCGACCCCGGCCAGGTCGAGGGCGCGCTCGCTGCTGCGCGGGCGCAGGGTGGTTTCCCGACGGGCTCGTCGGCGGCTCAGCTCTGCGCGTATCGCCGGGCGACCCCCTCCGTCGGGGCGATGATGCCGGGCAGCGCCGTCGCGCGGACCGCCGTGATCACCACCGAGCAGGAACTCGCCCGCCTCGACCGCGGTGACCCTCTCGGCACCTCGTGTCCCGATGCCGTCCCCGACGGCATGTCACGGGACGTCCGCCTCGACGCCGTCTACCCCAGCGACACCCACGGTCTCGACTTCCAGATCGCGCGGATGGCGTGGACGGCAAGCTCCCGTCCTGGCGTGGCTACCTCGCGCACCACCGATGAGCAGGCCTCGGTAGCGCGCGACTTCGAGGACTGGCTCGGGGCCGAGGACGGGAGGGGAGCGCTCCTCGCGGAGGGTCTGCGTCCCCCGGGCGACTTCGCCGCGCCCAGGGGAGGACTGCTCGACTCGCAGAATGGCGTGGATCTCAACGCCGAGGCCGACCTCTCGGGGGTGTCGGCGGACGTCTTGGCCGACATGCTGGCGCGCCATCGGGACGCGCAACCCCGCGGGCGCGTTCTTCTCGCGGTGGACACCTCGGGCTCGATGGACGCGGGGGCCCCCACTGGTACCCGGCTCGACGTGGTCCGCGGTGCGGTCGGAGGCGCGCTCCGGCTCGCAGGCCCCCGCGACGAGGTCGGCCTCTGGGTGTTCCCGGGCGGCGTGGCGAGCGGGCATCAGGAGCTGGTTCCCGTCGGCCCGGCCGCGCCGGATCGCCTCGACCAGGTCCGGCGCTCCCTCGGCACAGCGCGAGCCTCCGGGAACACACCGCTGTACCGGGCGATGGTCGACGGCGTCGGGGCAGTCGGCACGGGCGATCCGACCGTCACGTCGGGAGCCGTGGTGATCACCGACGGCGAGGACACGAACAGCGGCCTGACGCCACAGGCCGTCGCGACGGCGCTTCGGGCGGGGACTCGTCTGACCGTCATCACCCTCGGTGAGATCCGGTGCAACGGCCCGGGGCTCTCGACGTTGACGGCTGCGTCGAGCCAGGTCGAGTGCCGTGACGCCGACCCGGCGAACCTGGGGCCTGTCCTCGAGGACACCGTCGACGACATCTGGAGCGGCCGATGACCGCCGCCGACCGGCCCCCACGCGATGGGCACCCACCCAGAGCGATGCCGTGGGGTGCGTTCGCGCTGACGGCGGGAATGTCGTTGCTCCTCGTCGCGCTGCTGATCGCCGCGAGCCTGCCGTTCATCGACCCCGACACCGGTCTCGAGCCTGGCCCGCTGGTCCTCGTGACCGGCCGTGACGACAGCGTCGGGCGGCAGCGGATCGAGCTCGTTCGGGAGTGGAACGCGATCCACAAGGACAACCAGGTCCAGGTCATCGAGCTCCCGCCTGTCGCGGACGCCCAGCGCAGCGAGATGATCGCGCGAGCCCAGGCTGGGGCCGGCGCGGACGTCATGAATCTTGACGTCACCCTGACCGAGGAGTTCGCGCGAAACGGCTATCTCGCACCGATCGACGAGGGTTCGGTACGCGTCGACGACTTCCTCGAGCGGCCGCTCGACAGCTGCCGCGACACGGAAGGTCGTCTGTGGGCGCTGCCGTTCAACACCGACCTCGGCCTCCTCTACTACCGGCGTGACCTCCTGCAGAGCCTGCTCGGTCGCCCGAACGCCGACCCGCCCCGCACCTGGCGGGAGCTGCAATCCGACGTCGAGGACATCCGCCGGACGGGATATCGAGGTCCGGCCTACGTTGGTCAGTTCGCGGACTACGAGGGCCTGACCGTGAACGCCCTGGAGCTCGTCCGAGGAGAGGGCGGCGAGGTGGTCGGCCCCGACGGGTCCGTCACCGCCGGTGCGCACCTGCCCGACATCGAGACGGCGTTCAGCCGTCTCGGCGTGCTCTCCCTCGGCCTCGCAGGACAGACCGAGGACGAGAGTTCCGAAGCCTTCCGGGCGGGCGGCGCGGTGTTCATGCGGAACTGGCCGCGCGCGTACCTGGCCCTGTCGGCGACCCGCGAGGCCGGCCAGCCTGACCGGGAGATCGGTGTGACGACCTTGCCAGACGACTCCGGGATCCTCGGTGGACAGAACCTGGCGATCTCCAGCCAGACCGAGCGGCCTCGGGCCGCGCGAGCGTTGATCGACTTCCTGACCAGCGACCGCAGCGAGCAGGTCCTCTTCGACCGCGGTGGGCTGCCGGCGGCACGTGCTGTGGTGTACGAGGACCCAGAAGTGCGTCGCCGCTACCCGTTCGCCGCGGACCTGCGCGCCGGGCTCGATGACGCCCTGCCCCGGCCGTCGTTGGTGCACTACGCGCGGTTCTCGGCGGTCTTCCGGCAGACCGCCGCCGAGTACGGCAATGGGAGTCGTCGGAGCCTTCCACCGGATTTCGTGCCGCGACTCGAGGATGCGGCGGCCGGCCGGATCGCGTCCGACTGAGGATCATCCGGCCCGCTCGAGTCATGAGGGCTGGTCCTGGTGGCGTTCGGGCCGGCGACCGGACGTCGGGGTAGGCGGCCGTCAACGACCTCCACGCCGCCGGAGCGACCACATCCTGGACCGGCGTCCCACTCCTCACGTATCGACAGCGATGAGTGAGTAGCGGGCACGATTGGCTGGTCTCAACGAGTGAACGAGCCGCCGATCATGTCGTGTGCCATCACACTGTGACGCTCCCTCGAGAGGAGGCGCCATGAGCGTCATGATCACGATGAAGTTCCCGATCTCGGCGGACGTCATGGAGAAGACCGTCAACGATCACCGCGAGATGATCATGTCCATCACGCAGGACGGGCAGCGTCAGGGACTCATCCACCACCAGTTCGCGGAGGATTCGGAGGGCAACGCCCTGGTCGTCGACGAGTGGCCGGACGAGGAGACGTTCCAGCGGTTCTTCGCCGGGCAGGAGGACATCAAGAAGGTGCTGGCCGCGGCGGGGGTGATGAGCGAGCCCGTCGTGACCGTGTGCCGGATCATCGATACACCCGATCGCGTCTGAGGCCGACGATGACCACGACGAAGCCGGCCGTGAACGTCGATCCCGCGGTGCTCGAGGCGCTGGTCGGGCAGATCGTCACCGATGCGGGCGCCGCGCTGGTGGTGCCGCTGGGACTGCTGGGTGACCGGCTGGGCCTGTTCACCGCGATGGCGGGCCGCGACGCGATGACCGCCGCCCAGCTGGCCGCCGAGACCGGACTCTCCGAGCGCTACCTGCGGGAATGGCTCATGACCATGGCCGCGGCCGGCTACATCACCTACGACGGCGGGGACACCGACGGGTCCGCCCGCTCGGGGCGCTTCCGTCTGTCGCCGGAGCAGGCCGAGGTGTTCACCAACGCTGACAGCCCGGCCTACCTCGCGGGCGCCTTCCAGAACCTGACCGCCGCGACGCGCATGCTCGACCGGCTCACCGAGGCCTTCCGTACCGGCGAGGGGATCGGCTGGCACGAGCAGCACGAGGACATGTTCCGCGGGACCGAACGCTTCTTCCGGCCGGGCTACCTCGCGAACCTCACCGGCTCCTGGATCCCCGCCCTGACCGGGATCGACGAGCGGCTCCGGGCCGGCGGCACGGTCGCCGACGTGGGCTGCGGGCTGGGCTCCTCGACGATCATCATGGCGGAGGCCTACCCCCGCGCCACGTTCGTCGGTCTGGACTACCACCCCGGCTCGGTCGAGCTCGCCCGCGGCCGTGCCGACGCCGCCGGGGTCGCCGACCGCGTGACGTTCCGCGTGGGTCCGGCGATCGACCTGGCCGGACAGTACGACCTGGTCACCTTCTTCGACTGCCTGCACGACATGCCGGACCCCGTCGGAGCGCTGCGTGCGGCCCGTAGTGCGGTCGGCGACGGTGGTTCGGTGATGCTGGTCGAGCCCATGAGCTGGGACACGGTCCCCGAGGCGCTCAACCCGCTGGGCCGGCTGCTCTTCGGCGCGTCGATGTTCGTGTGCCTGCCGAGCGGACTCTCGGCCGACCCCGGCGCGGGACTCGGGAACCAGGCGGGGCCGACACGCACCTGCGAGCTCGCGCGCGAGGCGGGCTTCGGGGACGCCCGGCTCGCGACGTCCACCGAGGTCAACCTCGTCTACGAGCTGCGGCCCTGAGTCCTGTGGGTGACGTCGTGGTCGGGGCGGTGGTCCACGACCACGGCGTTGCCCGCGCGGACGGGGGCCGGGGCGCAGCACCCGGAGATGGCGACGCAGGACACCGACCACGGTCACGAGAAATCTGTCTTCACTCGATCGGAGGTGGAGGGTTGCTCGCAGGCGACGAGAACGGCCCTCTATGGTGATCCCGACTGTTACTCATGTGACGGATGGGACGGATGGTGCCGATGTTCACTGCGCGGCAGCGGGTCATCTTGCGCCAGATCGTCAGCCCGCCCTACATCTATCGATGGGCCGGACTGGTGACGACGATCGGGCTCATGGTCGGCGTCACCGTCGTCGTGCTCGCCGACGTCGGTGCCCCGACGGTGGTCGCGGCCGGCGCGAACCCGGCGGTGTCGTCGGCCCCGGCGGGCATCCGGGCCCGGACGGTCGAGGACGCGCCCGCGTTCGGGATGCCGGGCGAGGCGCGCCCCGCCATCACGCCGTCGCTGCTGTCGGTGACGTCGACGACGACCGACCGCCCGACCGTCGCCCTCACGTTCGACGACGGGCCGAGCACCTTCACCCCGCAGGTGCTCGACATCCTGGCCGAGCACCGCATCCGCGCGACGTTCTGCATGATCGGCAACCAGGCCGTGGCCGAGCCCGCGATGGTTCAGCGGGTCGTGGCCGGCGGGCACCGGCTCTGCGACCACACGTTCACCCACGACGCGACCGTCGGCTCGGTGGACGAGGGGCTGATGAGCACCCAGCTCGGCCGCAGCCACCAGTCGCTGGCCACGGTCGTCAACCCGCCGGTCTCGGTCGACTATTTCCGCGCCCCGGAAGGCAAATGGTCGCCGCAGCTCGACCACGTCGCCGCCGCGACGGGCATGCGGCCGCTGGGATGGTCGGTCGACACCCTCGACTGGACCCAGCCCGGCGTCGCATCGATCGTCCAGGCCGTCCAGCGGTCGGTGCACCCCGGCGCAGTGATCCTCTTCCACGACGGCGGCGGGCCGCGCGAGCAGACCGTCGAGGCGCTGCGCCAGGTGATCCCGTGGCTGCAGGACCAGGGCTACGAGTTCACCTTCCCGACCTGACGGTCAGTGCTTGCGGATCACCTTCTCCGCGCCGCCCTCGCGCCAGGTGGTGACGTCCAGGTGGCCGTCACCGACCGCGATGGACGCCGCGCCGACGATGTCCGCCCGGAGGAACTGGTCGAACTCCTGCCCGCGCAGGTCGAGACCGATCTCCTCGAACACCGCCTCGGCGAAGCGCTGGTGCAGCGCCGTGTCGCGCACGTCCTCGACGCGGCCCCAGATCTTCGCGTCGCCCTCGCCGACCTGCGTGTCGACCGTCGCGGTGTGCAGGGTGAAGCGTGGATCGGCCCGCAGGTCGGCGAACTTCGCGGTGTCGGGCATGCCGACGATCCACAGGTCGCCCTCGAGGAACCGGGGCTCCATCGGGCTGACGCGGGGGTAGCCGTCGGGTCTCAGCGTGCCGAGCATGCAGAGGTTGTCGGTGGCGCTGTGCCGCCGCGTGAAGACCTCGGCGATGTGGGGCGCGGCCGCGGCGAAGTCGGTCCAGAGAGCCATCCACCGGACGCTAGGGGTGACCCCCGACACTCACGGGTGCTCCGCCGGCCTCCTGGGCCGGCGGAGCACCGCCGGTCAGGCGCGGTCGAGAAGGCGCCGCAGGTTGTCGCGGGCCTGGAGCGCGGCGGGCATGCCTTCGCGGGGGCCGTCGGGAGACTCGGTCGCCTCACGCTGGCGCTGGCGCAGCAGGGCCTGCATGGCGGCCGGATCGGTGCCGGCGGCCTCGGTCTGGTCGTGCGTGGGACGCATGCCCCCACGGTGCATGACGCGCCCGCGGGTCCGGGACGACCCCCCGGATCGTGGCGTGTCGGCCCGTGCGTGTGACCATCCGCCGGCGGGTCCCGGCCATCAGGTCAGGCTGCGGACGTCCGAGACGTCGTATTCGGCGACGTCGGCCGAGAGCATGGCGGCGCCCTGCTCCTCGCTCGGCCCGCTCCCGCGGAACGCCTCGACGGCCTCCCGTGACGTCCACCGCTCGAAGATGGCGATCCGGCCGGGCTCGACGAGGTCGGCGGTGATGGAGAAGTCCAGGCACCCCGTGGCCGCGCGGGCCTGGACGACCACCGCCACGCAGTTGGCCAGGTAGTTCTCGCGCTCGGCGGGCTCGACCGTGATGTGGCCGGCGACGATCACCATTGCTCGATCCTCTCGATGAAGTGATCGGTACGATAACAGGACTTCACTGGTCAGCCACGATGGCCGTCATGGTCGCCGACGTCGTCACGGACTACTGGTCGCTCGGGGCCGAGGTGGACGACCTCGGCGATGCCGTCCTGGTGCGCCGGCCCGGCCTCCCGCGGTCGACCTTCCTGCACCGCCTGCGCCCCCGGGGTGTCGAGGAGCTCGACTCGGCGCTCGACGCCGCGCGGACCATCGCGCAGGTCCCGCAGATCGTGCTGGACCCGGACGCGCCGCCGTTCGTCGAGGCGGAGCTCGTCGTCCGGGGGTGGCGCATCGACACCTCCGTCCAGCTGGTCCTCCCGCCCGGGGCCTCGGGTCCGGCGCCCGACGGCCCGGTGCGGCCGGCCGCGGACGCCGACCGCGAGGCGCTCCGCGCGCTCTTCCGCGCCGACCACCTCGAGACGGACCGCCGGTCGGGGCGAGCGGCGCGCAGCGAGGAGCGCACCGACGCGACGGTCGAGGAGCGGTGGGCGCTCGGGCCGTCGGTGCACTGGTTCGTCGCGGACGACGGCGAGGGCCCGGTCGGGTTCTTCGCGAGCTGGGCCGGCGGCGCGCGAGGGACCGGGGTGGTCGAGGACCTCTTCGTCCACGAGGACCGTCGTGGCCGCGGCTACGCCCGGGCGCTGATCGGCGCGGCGGTGGCCGACGCGCGGGTCGGCGGCGCGGGCCCGGTGGTCATCGGTGCGGATCCGTCGGACACCCCGATGAGGTGGTACGCGCGTCTCGGCTTCCGGCCGACGGTGATCCTCCGCTCGCTCACGCCCCCGACGTGAGCGCGTCGCGCACGATGCGGTCGATCGTGGAACGCCGCGGGGCCCAGCCCAGCGCCGACCGCGCCTCCGTGGGGTCGACGGTGACCGTTCGAGGCTCCGGAGCCGCGTCGCGGTACGCCACGGCGACCGCGCGGCCGGTGACGCGCTCGACCGACGCCAGCACCTCCCGGATGGTCACCGGCCGGCCGCTCCCGACCGGGACCGCCCGGAACGACCCGGGCGCGGCGACGTCGAGCGCGGCCACGAACGCGGCGGCGGCGTCGTCGACGTGCACCAGGTCCCGCACCGCCGAGCCGTCGCCGTTCACGGTGAACGGCGTGCCCCCGCAGGCCGCGGCGAGGATCGCGGGCAGGAGCCGGGAACCGTCGGTGTCGCCCGGGCCGGCGACGTTGGCCAGGCGGAGCGAGACCGTGCCGAGCGCGCCGGTGGCCGACGCGTCCCGCGCAGCGAGCTCGGCGGCGAGCTTCGACGCGCCGTAGGGGTGCGCGGGCGGGACGTCGTCGTGGATCGCCGCGGTCGAGGCGAGGACGAGCCGCGCGCCCGGCCGCAGGGCGCCGAGGACGGCGAGCGTGCCGCCGAGGTTGGTGCGCCAGGTGCCCAGCGGGTCGGCGAGCGAGTCGCGCACCCGCACCACCGCGGCGAGGTGGCACGCCGCCTCGACGTCGGCGAGCACGGCCGCGACCTGGTCGGGCCGCTCGACGTCGGCGACCGCGCGGGTCACGGGCACGACGTCGTGACCGGCGCCGCCCAGCGCGGACGCGACCGCCCGCCCGACGAAGCCGCCGGCGCCCGTCACCGCCACCCGCACGGCCGGGAGCCTCGCACACGATCGAAGTGAGGCTAGCCTTACCCGGGCGCGGACCCTAGTGTCGTCAGCGGTAGCCCAGCGACACCGGAGGCCGGACCGTGAGCGAGCACCAGCCCTTCTCCCAGCTCCTGCGGCGATCCACCGCCGCGGCCCACGAGCGCGCCCACCACTCCACCTACATGGACGCCCTGCTCGGCGGGCGGCTCGCGCTGGACGACTACGCGACGCTCGTCGTGCAGTACTGGCACGTCTACGGCGCGCTCGAGGACGGGGCGGACCGGCTGGCCGACGACCCGGTGGTCGGCGGCTTCGCGGTCGACGCGCTGCGGCGCCGGGAGGCGATCGCGGCGGACCTCGCCGCCCTGCGGGGTCCCGGCTGGGCCGACGACCTCCCGCCCCTGCCGGCCACCGCGCGCTACGCGTCCCGCATCCGCGCCATGGTCGACGAGTGGCCCGGCGGTTGGGTGGCCCACCACTACACCCGGTACCTCGGCGACCTCGCCGGCGGCCAGGCGGTGCGCGGCCTGCTCCGGCGCACCTACGGCGTGACGGGCGACGGGGCGCGGTTCTACGACTTCGGTGCCCTCGGCCCCGTGCCGCCGTTCCGGACGCGGTACCGGGCCCTGCTCGACACCGCCGCGTGGGACGACGTGGAGCGCGCCCGGATCGCCGACGAGGCGTGCCACGCGTTCGAGCTCAACATCGCGATGCTCGCCGACCTCGCCGGCACGGTGCCGCCGGAGAACCTCGCGGCGTGAGTCAGGTGCGCCGCGCGAGCGCCAGCCAAGCGGGCAGGTCGACGTGCCCGCCGACCGGCACGCCGAGCTTCGCGGCCTGGTCGTCGTCGGGGACCCGGCCCCGGTAGGTGCTCTCCCGGATCTCCTCGAGGGTCCAGCCGGGCCTGCTGAACGCCGTCCGGATCTCGTCGTCGGTGACCTCGGGGCCGAACGCGGGGCCGGGCGCCAGGCCCAGCAGCACGACGCGACCCCCGTCGACGACGACGTCGCGCAGCGCATCGACGTACCGCGCCTGGTCGTCGCCGTCGAAGATGTGGAACAGGGCGCTGTCGAGCACCGTGTCGAATCCGCGCAGCTCCGACGGGTGCATGGCGTCCGCCTCGACGAACTCGGGAGCGACGCCGTGGGCGGCCGCGACGGCACGCGCCCGGTCGAGCGCGGCCGGCGCGGAGTCCGCGCCGACGACGTCGTAGCCGCGCTCGGCGAGCAGGACGGCGTGCTCGCCGGTGCCGCAGCCGAGATCGAGCACCCGACCGCGGAGCAGGCCCTCGGCCTCGGCGGCGATCACGGCTGGCTGCGGCTCGCCGATGATCCACGGTGGCTCGCCGGAGACGTAGGCCTCCTGGAAGGCCGAGGGTGCGGGGGTGGTCATGGGGACCTCCGGGGGTCGCGGACGGTGACGCATCCGATCCTGTGACCTCGACCTTCGTCGAGGTCAAGGGATCGGGAGCCGCGGAGGTGACGGCGGCCCCGCCGCCGGCGGGGGCGCGCCGTCGATCTCTCTTGTCAGTCGTGCGCCACGAACATCGTGGCTCCGCCCGAGGCGAAGTTCGGGACGTCCCCGGCGGCGGTCTGGCCGGCCTCGGAGCCCATCCCCGCCTGCAGGTCCTCGAGCGAGTCGAAGGCGAGCTCGGCGATGAGGTAGTAGGGCGCCGGGTTCGCGTCCAGGGAGGCGCAGTGCCGGTAGGAGAACGACTTCAGGCCGGGGATCGGGTCGACCATGGGCGCGTGGACCTCGCGGTAGTGCTTGTCGAACGCCGCGGGGTCGGTCGGGTGGCCGTAGAGGACGGTGACGATGTGCATCGGATCACCCCACCACGCACGACGGCCCCGGAGCCAGGACCAGAAGCGAAGGTCCGGGCGCCGGGGCCGTCGAGGGGAGCGGGCCGGGTCAGCGGCCGTGCTTCTCGATCACGGCACCGAGGCCGGGCAGGGCCTCGATGACGTTCTCCTGCGCCTTCGGGCGCAGCTTGCTGTAGATCGACGTGACCGCCGCGCGGTTGCTGCGCTCGGCGCGCCGGTCGGTCACGGTCAGCAGGGCCTCGGAGGCCTCGTGCGGACGGGTGGCCAGGAATGTGCCGAAGTCGCCGGTGGCCTCGGTGGTGAACGTCGCCCAGAAGGGCTCGAGCTGCTCGACGAAGTCGTCGAGCATCTTGTCGATCGCCTCGCGGACGAAGCCCGGCTTGACCTTCTTGACACCCGCGTAGCCGGTCTTGACGACCCCGCCCGACAGGCCGCTCTTGTTCGCGACCTCGCTGTCGACGAGAGCGTTCAGGTCGTCGACGACGGCGCCGCGACGATCCGTGTCGAGAAGGCGTGCCTTGAGCGTCTCGGCCATCGCTGTCCTTCCTCGGGGAGCAGGGAGCGGGGCCGACCGTACGACAGGTCGGGGGAGGGATCTCCGGCAGGTCCCCGGCCGAACGACACCGATGTGGTTCAGGACCGGTCGTCGTGGGCCGCGAGGAACGTCTCGAGGTCGGCCCAGGAGTTCTCGCGGGCGCGGCGCCCGGCCAGCACGCCGAGGTGTCCGCCCGGGCGCACGACGAACCGCAGATCGGGGCTCGCGGTGAGGAGCTCGGTGGCCCGTTCGACCGCCGCGACCGGGGCGATGACGTCGTCGGCACCCGCCACGAGCAGCACCGGGACCCGGACGTCGGCCAGGCGGACGGGTCGCCCGGCGAGCGCGAGGCGGTCCTCGGCGAGGTCGTTCGACCGGACGACGTGGTGGTAGATCTGCCCGAACGCCCGCCCGGGGTAGGCCGTCATGTTGTCCATGAGCAGGTCGACGGCCTCGATCTGCTCGAGCAGCTGCCGGTCGTCGAGGTGCGTCAGCACCGTCACCGGCTTGGTCAGGTAGCGCTCGACGCTGCTGAGCTGGAAGGCCCACTTGACCACCGTCGCCGGGAACGACCCGAGCGTGCGGTACGCCGCCGAGAACACCCGCCCACCGGTGTACTCGGCCACCGAACGGAACGGGGCCACGAGGGGCACCGCGGAGACGTCGACGGGCGACGCGAACGCCGTCACCGAGCGGATCGGGGCGCTCGAGACGCCGCTGGCCGCGGTGAGCAGGGTGAACAGCCCACCGAGGCTCCAGCCGGCCAGGTGCACGGTGGTGTCGTCGTGCCGGCCGGCGACGGCGTAGAGCGCGGCCGGGACGATCTCGTCGACCCACAGCTCGAGCCCCCGCCGACCGGCGGCCCGGCCCGTGGCGTCGTAGGTGACGATGTAGGTCTCGCGCCCGGTCGCGAGCAGGTCCTCGACCAGGCTGGCGCCGCGGCGCAGGTCGAACGCGAAGTCCGGCGCCCCGAGCGGCGGCACGAGCAGCAACGGGGCGAGCGCCGGGTCCGGCGTCACCGTCGGCTCGTAGCGGTGCACGGTGTAGCCGTCGCCCAGCAGCACGGGCAGCCGCGGCATCCGGCGGGTGTCGGCGAGATGCCCGCGTGTGACCCAGTCCCCGAGGTTGTCCCAGGCCTTCACGAGGGCGCGGGTGGGGTCCGGGCCGTGTGCCGAGCCTCCGGTCGACGGCGCGGAGGCCTCTTCGTGGGGCAGCTGCTCGGCGGTCACGCGGGCCGATGGTAGGGCCGTCCGTGGCGTCCCGATACGCGCACGTCACTCACGCGTCGTGATCGATCCTCACGGTCGGTGACACGTCCTCGCGGGCGTCACGTCCGTTCCCGCAGCTCGATGCGGAGATCCGGTCCGCCGGGGCTGGGCCGTCCGGGCCGTCGCTGCTCCGCCCGATCGTCCGAGCCACCACTACACCCGCACCGCGTTGGATCAAGTGGCGCCGCCCCGGGCCACCGCTCGGGGCGGCGAGGCGCCCTCCACCGGGGCCGCCGGACGGGGTGAGGAGAGCGGGCACCGTGGTCGAGCGTGCGGCGGGGGCGATGTTCGGGGGAGCGCCCCGGGGCGACATCCGGAGCGAGACGCCCTGCGACCCGCCGCGGAGCGATCACGACGACCGGCGCCGCCGGCGCTCACGGGTCACCGCGGGCCTGGGCGTCGGGCTCATGGGCGCGGCCTCCCTGACGACCGCCGTCTACCAGACGATCACCCAGTCCTCGACGACGGTGAGCCTGCCGGGCGAGGTGGCGGAGATCGACACGCCACTGCCGTGGGGCGCGGCGACCGCGGTGCCGGCCGGGGCGCCCTCGTCGTCGGCGACGATCACCCCGACCGTCGCCGACCTGGCCCTGCGCGCCGATCAGCAGCCCCTCCCGGGGACGGCGGCGCCGCCGGCGCCGGGTTCGCCCGCCCTCGGCGTCCCGACCGCCGGCGGTCCGCTCGCCGGAGTGCCGGGGCCCGGCGCGGCGGGGCCGCCGGCACGCGTCGACCGGCCGACATCCGCGCCGGGGACGGGCACGCCGAGCGGCACCCCGACGGGCACCACGACCCCGTCGACCGGGGGCGGCACCCCGCTGCCGTCGTCGGAGACCTCGGAGCCGACGAGACCGTCGAGCCCGTCGAGCCCGTCGAGCCCGCCCGCGAGCTCCGAGCCGCCGGCCTCCGAGTCGCCCAGCTCCGAGCCGAGCTCGCCGTCGTCGAGTTCCGCGCCGTCCGAGCCGTCGAGCCAGGAGCCCACGTCCTCGGCACCGGAGAGCGGCTCGACGCCGCCGTCCTCGGGTGCGGCCGACGGCTGACAGCTCCCGGGAACGCCGACGGCCCCGTCCCCCTCGAGCGGAGACGGGGCCGTCGGTGCGTGGGACCGGTGGCGCCGTGCTCAGCCGCGCGGGCGGCGCAGCGCGGTGCGGTGCTCGGGGCGCAGGTGGTAGATCACGGCCGGCAGGACGACGACGGCCACGAACGGCAGCCCGACCAGCGGCAGGACGAAGAGCAGTGCCAGGCCGACGAGCATGACGACCAGGGCCGTCAGCGGGTTGGTCGCGAACGCGCCGAGGCGGGCCAGTCGCGGGCTGCGGCGGGCCGCCGTGCCGGCGCGGTCGGCCAGGCCGGCGACTCCGGCGCGCGCGGCGGGTCGCGGCGCGGCGGGGACGGGGCGGGGCAGGGTCGGGGTGCTGTGCGGCCAGGGGAGAGCCATCGGGGTGCGTCGGTCCTTCGGGGTCGTGAGGGTCCAGCGGGGCGCGTCGGGAGACCGCGCCGGAGCTCGGGTGGCTCCGGGTGGCTCGAAGGCCACCCGGCCGCGCTCCGGGGCGTCGCGGGGATCGACACCCGACATGACGCCCGGGGGTTCCAGCGGGTTCCCGGCAGTTCGGTATCGATTCGGCAACGGCGGGTGCCCGGCGTCGGTGCCCATCGTCCACCTGTCACCCACATGGACGGGATGACCTGAGAGGGTGATCCTTGCGGCCGCTCTAGGGTGTCGCCGATGACTGCTCCCACCGAGCCCGACCCCGGGGTGCGTGCGCTGCTCGGGCGTTGGTCGGGCGACCCGGCGATGTTCGAGGGGGCGACGGCGGAGGACGTCTCCGGTCCGCGGGCCCGGTTCATCGCCCAGCTCACGGAGTCGGCCGGCCCGGCTCCGCGTGTGCCGGAGGTCCGCGACGCCGGCGGCGTCCCCGTCCGGGTGCACCGGCCGGCCGCGTCCACGTCCGACGCGTGGGCGGTGTTCCTCCACGGCGGGGGCTGGGTGCTCGGCGGCGGCGACGCCTACGACGCCGTCGCCGCCCGGCTCGCCGACGATCTCGGGGCCGTGGTGGCCGCCGTCGACTACCGGCTCGCGCCCGAGCACCCGTTCCCGGCCGCCCTGGACGACGCGCAGGCCGCGATCCGGGCGCTGCAGGACGCGCCGCCCGCCGGCGTCGACCCGTCCCGGTGGGCGCTCGTCGGCGACAGCGCCGGGGCGAACCTGGCGGCGGCCGCGGAGCTCGCGCTGCGCGACGAGGGCCGGGCGCCGGCGGCGAGCCTGCTGGTCTACCCGCCGCCGGACTTCGAGGGGCGCTATCCCTCGGTGACCGAGAACGCCGAGGGGTACTGGCTGACCGCGCGCGACGTGCGCGCCTGCTCCAAGCTCTACCTCGCGGGCCACGACCCGCGTGGCGACGTCCGGCTCTCCCCGCTGCGGGCGGCGTCGCTGGCCGGGCTGCCGCCGACGATCGTGGCCACGGCCGGCTTCGACCCGCTGCGCGACGCCGGACACGCGTACGCCGACGCGGTCGCCGCCGCGGGTGTGGACGTCCGCCGCCGCGAGCATCCCGCGCTCGTGCACGGCTTCTACGGGTTCACCGCCGCGGTCCCGGCCGCGGACGCCGCCGTGGGGGCGCTGCACGCCGAGCTCGCCGGGCTGCTGGCGGGCTGACCGTGATAGAAACAGTCCGTTCTGACCGTTCGTGCCAGGGAGCCACCGCGTGACCGACGCCAGCGAGGCCATCGACCCGACCACGCTCACCGTCGGTGTGCTCGGCGGCACCGGTAACCAGGGCAAGGGCCTGGCGCTGCGCTGGGCGGCCGCCGGGATCAAGGTGATCATCGGTTCGCGCGCCGCCGAGCGGGCCGAGAACTCGGCGCACGAGTACTGCGAGGCCACGGGCGTCGACCACGTCAGCGGCACCGACAACGCCAGCTGCGCCGCGCAGGCCGACGTCGTGCTCGCGGCGGTCCCGTGGGAGTCGCACGCCGAGACCCTGCAGGGCCTGGCCGAGCCGCTGCGGGGCAAGATCCTGATCGACTGCGTCAACCCGATCGGGTTCGACAAGAAGGGTCCCTACCCGCTGCCCGTCGAGGAGGGCAGCGCCGCGCAGCAGGCCGAGCAGCTGCTGCCCGACACGCGGGTGACCGCGGCGTTCCACAACGTGTCGGCGGTGCTGCTCGCCGACCTGGAACAGCCGCAGGTCGACTGCGACGTGCTGGTGCTGGGTGACGACCGCGAGGCGACCGACGTCGTGCGCGCCCTCGCCGACGCCATTCCCGGGGTGCGCGGGATCTACGGCGGCCGGCTGCGCAACGCCTACCAGGTGGAGTGCCTGACGGCGAACCTCATCGCGATCAACCGGCGCTACAAGGTCCACGCGGGCATCAAGATCACCGACCTGGACTGACGCCGGGGCTCGCCGACGGCGGTTACTGGCTGGTATCGCTCGCTCAGCGAGCGATACCAGCCAGTAACCGCGTGCGCCGACCGATACTGCGTCGGTGCAGGTCACGCCGGGGGGCGCGCCGCTCGTGGGGCGCGGGGACGAGATCGGGGCGCTGGTCGGCGCCGCGCTCTCCGGCCCCGGCGGGGTCACGCTCGTCAGCGGCGAGGCGGGCAGCGGGAAGACGCGCCTGCTCGAGGAGGTCGCCGCGCGCGCCGCGGCGGCGGGCGCGCGCGTCCTGCGGGGCCACGCGGTGCCCGGCGGCGGTCCGTACCGGCCGCTCGCCGAAGCCCTCGCCGGTGCCGCGGACCCCGCGCTCGCCGACGACCCCCGGCTCGCGCCGTTCCGGGCGGTGCTCGCCCGCATCCTGCCCGCCTGGACCGCGGCGCCGGCCGACGGCGGCGCCGGGCCGCACCTGGTCGACCCGGTCCTGGTGCTCGGCGAGGCCGTCGCCGACCTGCTCGGGGTGATCGCGGGGGAGGGGCGGGTCCTCGTCGTCCTCGACGACCTGCACTGGGCCGACCGCGACACGCTCGCCGTCCTCGAGTACGTCGGCGGGCGCCTCGACGGGACGCGGATCCTCGCGTCGGTGCGCTCCGACGAGCACCCCCCGGACGGCCTCGCGCCGCTGCGCCGCGGCGCCCGGGTCACGACCGTCGAGCTCGGGCGTCTCGCGGCGGACGACGCCGGCGGGCTCGCCGCCGCGGTGCTCGGCGCGGAGCTCGCCGACGAGGTGCGCGACCACGTCGTGGACGCCGCCGAGGGCCTGCCGCTGCTGGTCGAGGAGCTGGCGGCCCGCCTCGCCGAGTCCGGCGCCGTGGTCCGGCGCGACGGCCGGTGGGTGGCCGCAGGCCCGCTCCCGCGCGAGGTGCCCGAGGCCTTCGCCGAGGCCGTCGGGGCGCGCGTTGCCGCGCTCGACCCGGACGCCCGCGACGTGGTGCGCGTCGCCGCGCTGCTCGGCCGGGACCTGCCGTGGGACCTGCTGCCCGCCGCCGCCGAGGTCGACGCGGCCGCCGCCGCCCGCGCGCTGCGCCGGGCCGTCGACGCGCGGCTGCTCGTGGCCGGCGCGGACGGGAGCCTGCGCTGGCGCCACGCCCTGACCCAGGACGCGGTGCTCTCCGCGCTCACGGGGCCGGAGCGGGCGGTCCTGGCCGCCGGCGCCGCCCGCGCGCTCGACTCGTCCGACCGCGCCGACCTCGCGGGCCCGCTGCTGGCCCGGGTCGCCGAGCTGCACGCCCGCGGCGGCGACCCCGACCGCGCCGCCGAGCTCCTGCTCCGGCACGCCCGCGAGCACCGGGCGGCGGGAGCGCCGGCCGCGGCACTCGCCGTCCTCGAGCAGGCGACGGCGCTCGCGGGCACCGCGCACCGCGTGCCCGTCGTGCTCGAGCGCGTCGAGGTGCTCGCCCTCGTCGCCCGCACCGACGAGGCGCTGGGGGTCGGCGAACCGCTGCTCGGCGCGGCCCGGGGCGTCGAGCGGACGGCGCTCGCCCTGGCGCTCGCCCGCGCCTGCGTGGCCGCCGACCGCCTCGACGACGCCCGCGGGATGCTAGCCCGCGCCGGCGACCCCGAGGATCCGCGGGTCCTCGCGCTGGCCGCGCACGTGGCCCTCGGCGCGGGGGAGGTCGCGGAGGCGCTGCGCCTGGCGGAACCGGCCGTGGACCCGGCGTTCCCGGAGGCCGCGTGCGAGGCCCTCGAAGTCGTCGGCCGGGCGCACCGCCGCGGGGACCCGGAGCGGTCGGCGGCCGCGTTCGTCCGGGCGGCGGAGATCGCCGGGCAGCACGGCCTGACGGCCTGGCGGATCCGGGCGCTGGCCGAGCTCGGGGTGGCCGACATCTTCGGGCCCGGCGAGGGTGCCGCCCTGCGCCAGGCGCGGGGGCTGGCCGCGGACGCCGGCATGCTCGGCACGGCGACGATGCTCGAGCTGCAGCTCGTGGCGGTCGACAACGGGCGGATCGGACCCGTGGCCGCCGGCGAGCAGGCCGCGCGGACCGCGGCGCGGGCCGGGCGCCTCGGGCTGCGCGGGATGCGGGCGCAGGCCCTGGGGTTCGTGGCCCGGGGCCGGGTGTTCGCCGACCGGATGGACGGGGTCGACGCGCTGCTGACCGAGGCGGCGGGGCTCGCGGCGAACCCGGTGCACATCGCGAGCGCCCGCGCGCTCACCCGCGCCCACGACCGCTGGCTCGCCGACGACCCGGCCGGCGCCGTGCCCGCGTACGACGAGGCCGTCGACCTCCTGCGCCGCGCCGAGGGCACGAGCCCGACCCCGGGGTGGGGGGAACGGGCGGTGCTGCGGACCGCGCTCGATCCCGCCGACGCCGGCCCGCGCGAGGAGCTGCGCCACTCGGACGTGCTCGTCCAGTCGCTCAACCGCGGGGCGTTGCACCTCTGCGACGCCGTGGCCGCCGCCGAGCGGGGCGACGACCCGGACCCCGATCTCGCGGCGGCCGACGAGCTGCTCGCGAGCCGTCCCTTCTTCCGGCACCTGCTGCGCTGCTTCCTGCTGGAGCACACGGTCCTCGGGGACCCCGTGCCCGTCCTGCACGAGGTCCTGGTCTGGGCCGCCGGCACCGAGGAGATCCGCTTCGCCGCGTGGTGCCGCGGCCGGCTGCGAGCCCTCGGGGCGCCCGTGCCGCGCCCGCAGCGCGACACCACCGACGTGCCGCCGCACCTGCGGGCGCGCAGCGTGACCGGGCGCGAGATGGAGGTCCTTCGCCTCGTCGGCGAGGGACTGGCCAACCCCGAGATCGCGGCCCGGCTGCACCTCTCGCGGCGCACGGTCGAGACCCACGTCGGGAACCTGCTGGCCAAGACCGGGACGACGGGCCGCGCCGGGCTGGCTGACTCCGTGCAGCCGCCGCCGTAACTCCGTGCGCCGCACGGATCCGGCCACGCCGCGCGGGCGGCACCGTCCCGGACATGACGCAGACACACGAGATCACCACCGGCGACGTCGACCTGGGCGAGGTCCGGCTCCACTACCGCGAGCGCGGCTCCGGCGCGCCGGTCGTGCTGATGCACGCCGGCGGGTTCGGGGAGTGGTTCGCCCCGGTCTTCGACGAACCGGCCCTCGACGGGGTGCGCCTCGTCGAGGTGCAGCGCGCGGGGTACGGCGCGAGCTCCACGCCCGAGGGCCACGCCACCTTCGCCGACCACGCCCGGTACGTCCGCGAGCTGCTCGCCGTCCTCGGGATCGAGCGCGCCACCTGGGTCGGGCACTCGTCGAGCGCGAGCATGGCCCTGCAGGGGGCGATCGACGCGCCCGGCGCCGTCGAGCGCCTCGTCCTCATCGAGCCGGCGCCGAGCCCGCGGGGACCGTCCTCCGAGGAGCTGGTCCGGACCGCGGTCGGGCCGGCGATGGGCGCCGCGCAGGCCGGGGACTTCCGGGGTGCCACGGACGCGTTCATGACCGGCGTCTGCGGTCCCCACTGGGCCGACCTCGTCCGGGAGCGCTTCGGCGGCGAGGGACTGGACCGGCTGCTGCGCGACTCGCGCTTCTTCCTCACCGACGAGATCGTCGCCGCCGTCGAGTGGCCGATCGACGAGCAGACCGCCGCCCGCGTGACGGCGCCGACGACGCTCGCCTACGGCGCCGCCCCCGCGACGAAGGCCCACGAGGAGACCACCCGCATGCTCGCGGACTGGATCCCGGGCGCCGAGCTCGTCGCCCTGCCCGGCGTCGGCCACGCCATGACCCTCGAGGACCCCGCCCTGGTCGCGCGGATGGTGGCTGACGCCATGTGAACAGTGTGGACAGCGATAGCCGTCCACACTGCTCACGTGCGCGCAACGCACCTACTCGAAGCTGTGCTCCGGGCCGGGGAAGACGCCGTCGCGGACCTCGCGGGCGTAGGTGCTCGCGGCGTCGGAGAGCGCGGAGCCGATCTCCGCGTAGCGCTTGACGAAGCGCGGGGTGCGGCGTGCCGGGTCCGAGAGGCCGACCATGTCGGTCCACACGAGGACCTGGGCGTCGCACTCCGGCCCGGCGCCGATCCCGACGGTCGGGATCGGGACGTCGGCGGTCACGCGCTTGGCGACGTGCGCGGGCACCATCTCCAGCACGACGGCGAAGGCGCCCGCCTCGGTGACGGCGCGGGCGTCGGCGATCAGCTTCTCGGCCGCGTCGTCGCCGCGGCCCTGGACGCGGTAGCCGCCGAGGGCGTGCTCGCTCTGCGGGGTGAAGCCGAGGTGCGCCATCACCGGGATGCCGGCGTCGACGATCGCGCGGATGCGGTCGGCGTAGTGCGCGCCGCCCTCGAGCTTCACCGCGTGGGCGCCGCCGCTCTTCATGAACTCGACGGCGGTGGCCACGGCCTGCTCGGTCGAGACCTGGTAGCTGCCGAAGGGCAGGTCGGCGACGACGAGGGCGTTCGGCGCGCCGCGCACCACGGCGCGGGTGAGGATCAGCAGCTCCTCGGTGGTCACCGGCACGGTCGTGTCGTAGCCGAGCACGGTGTTGCCGGCCGAGTCGCCGACGAGGAGGACGGGCACGCCCGCCTCGTCGAAGATCCGCGCGGTGTTCACGTCGTAGGCCGTGAGCATCGGCCAGCGCTCGCCGCGGGCCTTCATCTCCTGGAGGTGGTGGACGCGGGTGCGCTTCGGGCGCCCAGCGGGGGTCGACACCGTGCCGGAGGGTGACGTCATCGTCGTCCGTCCTTGCCTCGAGGCCCACCGGCTGCGGCGGGTCCCCGGGTCGTCGGGGTGGGAGTAGCGCCACGGTGTCACCGGCGGCGTTCCCCGGCCGCCCGCTGGGACCAGACTCACAGCGCCGGGGCCGGTGCATCCCGTCACCGGAGCGCGACGGCGCCCGTGGCAGGGTGACCGCCGTGCGTCCCCGCCGAGCCCCCGTCGTCGCCGTGATCGCCGGGCTCGCCGCCCTCCTGCTCGGGGCGTGCGCGCAGGTGGTGCCCGGCGTGGCCGTGCCCGACGCCGCCGGCAGCGCACCGGCCGGGCTCGAGACGTTCTACGGCCAGCAGATCGACTGGGGTCCGTGCGCGCCGTTCGCGGCCACCGACGAGGACCGCCAGATCTACGCGGACCCCGCCCTGCAGTGCGGGCGCATGCAGGTCCCGCTCGACTACGCGGCGCCGCAGGGCCGCACCGCCTCGATCGCGGTGCTGCGCCACGCCGCGCCCGCCTCGCCACAGCGCATCGGCTCGCTCGTGCTCAACCCGGGCGGGCCGGGGGCCTCGGGCATCCAGACCGCCGCCTACCTGGCGTCGTCGCTGTCCTCGACCGAGGTCGGGCGACGCTTCGACATCGTCGGCTTCGACCCCCGCGGCGTCGGGGCGAGCGAGCCCGCGATCCGCTGCCTCTCCGGACCGGAGCGCGACGCCGACCGCCGCGACGACGACACCGACCCGTCGCCCGCCGGCGTCGCGTCCACCGAGGCCGAGGAGCGCCAGACCGTCGACCTGTGCTCCCAGCGCAGCGGGGTCGACGTGCTCGCGAACGTCGGCACGCGCGACGTCGCCAAGGACATGGACGTGCTGCGGGCGACGCTCGGCGACCCGCGGCTGACGTACCTCGGTTTCTCCTACGGCACGCGGATCGGCTCGACCTACGCCGAGGAGTTCCCGCGCAACGTGCGGGCGATGGTGCTCGACGGCGCGCTCGACCCCGACCAGGACCCGACGACGGAGCTGGTCGAGCAGGGCCGGGGCTTCCAGGGGGCGTTCGACGCCTTCGCGCGCGACTGCACCACCCGCCCGAACTGCCCGCTGGGCCAGGACCCCGCCCAGGCCACCCGCGTCTACCAGGACCTGACCCGGCCGCTGATCGCGCGGCCGCTGCCGTTGGCGGGCGGCCGCGTGCTGTCCTACGCCGACGCGCAGCAGGGCACGATCAACGCGCTCTACGTCGAGGCCTACTGGCCCCGCCTCAACCGCGCGCTCGCCGACCTGCGCGCCGGGCAGGGCAACGGGCTGATGACCCTGGCCGACGAGTACTACGAGCGGAACCCGGACGGCACCTACGCCTCCTCGCAGGACGCGTTCGAGGCCGTCCGCTGCGTCGATGACCCGCGGGTCACCGACCCGGCCCAGTCGCTCGCCCGCGCCGAGGCCTACAACCAGGCGGCGCCGTTCCTCGACAGCGGGCGCGGCGTGTCCGCCGCGCGCGACAGCTGCGCGTTCTGGCCGGTGCCCCCGACCAGCCAGCCCCACGTCCCGCAGGTGCCCGGGCTGACGCCGCCGCTGGTCGTGTCGACCACGGGCGACCCCGCGACGCCGTACCAGGCCGGGGTCGAGCTGGCCCGGGCCCTCGGCGGCTCGCTGCTGACCAAGATCGGCGACGAGCACACGGCGACGTTCCAGAACTCCCCGTGCGTCGACGACATCGTCACGCGGTACCTGATCGACAACACCCCGGCGCCACCCGGGGCGACGTGCCCGGCGACGTGACGGCCACGTGAACGCCCGGTCGCCCGTCACCCGTGTGACCGGTCCCCCGCTTTCGGGCGTCTGAACGCGGACTTAGGGTCGCCCCATGGATCGCCAGCAGGAGTTCGTCCTGCGCACGCTGGAGGAACGCGACATCCGCTTCGTGCGGCTGTGGTTCACCGACGTGCTCGGGTACCTCAAGTCGGTCGCCGTCGCTCCGGCCGAGCTCGAGGGGGCCTTCGCGGAGGGCATCGGGTTCGACGGCTCGGCGATCGAGGGCTTCGCGCGGGTCTACGAGTCCGACATGGTCGCCAAGCCCGACCCGTCGACGTTCCAGGTGCTGCCCTGGGAGACCGCGGGCGGCGGGCACTACTCGGCGCGCATGTTCTGCGACATCACGATGCCCGACGGCTCGCCGTCGTGGGCCGACCCGCGCCACGTGCTGCGCCGCGGGCTCTCGCGGGCGGCCGAGGCGGGGTTCACCTGCTACGTGCACCCGGAGATCGAGTTCTACCTGCTGCGCGACCTGCCCGGTGACGGGACGCCGCCGGTCCCCGCCGACACCGGCGGCTACTTCGACCAGGCGAGCCACGACGCCGCGCCGCACTTCCGGCGCCGGGCGATCGAGTCGCTCGAGGCGATGGGCATCTCGGTGGAGTTCAGCCACCACGAGGGCGGCCCCGGCCAGCAGGAGATCGACCTGCGCTACGCCGACGCCCTGACGATGGCGGACAACATCATGACCTTCCGCTACATCGTCAAGGAGGTCGCGATCACCCAGGGGGTGCGCGCGTCCTTCATGCCCAAGCCGTTCACCGAGCACGCCGGCTCGGCGATGCACACGCACGTGAGCCTCTTCGAGGGCGACCAGAACGCCTTCCACGACGCCGCCGAGCCCTACGAGCTCTCGAAGACGGGCAAGGCGTTCGTGGCGGGCATCCTGCGCCACGCCCGCGAGATCTCCGCGGTGACCAACCAGTTCGTCAACTCCTACAAGCGCCTCATCGTGGGCGGCGAGGCGCCGACGACGGTGTGCTGGGGCCACGCGAACCGCTCCGCGCTCGTGCGGGTCCCGATGTACTCGCCGGGCAAGGCGTCCTCGCGCCGCGTCGAGGTGCGCACCATCGACACCGCGGCCAACCCGTACCTCGCCTACGCCGCGATCCTCGGCGCCGGCCTGCAGGGCGTGGCCGAGGGCTACGAGCTGCCGCCGGCCGCCGAGGACAACGTCTGGATGCTCTCGGAGAACGAGCGCCGGGCGATGGGCTACGAGACGCTGCCGCAGAACCTCGACGGCGCGCTCGCGGCGATGGAGCGCTCCGAACTGATGGCCGAGGTCCTCGGCGAGCACGTCTACGACTTCTTCCTGCGCAACAAGCGCTCGGAGTGGGACGCCTACCGCCGCAACGTCACGCCCTACGAGCTGGCGACCTACCTGCCGACGCTCTAGCGCTGGACCGGGCGCTCGAACGTCACCAGCAGCCCGTCGACGCCGCCCGGCCCGATGCGGCCCTTGACGTCGGCGCTGGTGATCGTCCGGAGCTGCCAGCCGTCGGCGGCCTCGGCGTTGAGGACCTTCTCGAGCTTGTCGTCGGAGAGCTTGCCGCCCATGAGGCTCTCGCGGAGCTGGACGACCTTGTACTCGAAGCGCTGCATGTCCGCCGATCCTGCCAGCGGACGGGCCCGCGGCGTCGCGAGCTGGAATCCTCGGGGCATGACCGAGTCCGCGATGTCGAGCCGGCGCCGCGACCGCACGGGGCGGGCCCCGGCGCGACTCGGGCTCACCGACCCGGACGCCGGCCCGCGGCTCGCCGCCCTGGGGTGGTGGGACGGCGACGCGCCGACGGCGGACGCCGAGCCCACCGTGTGGGCGCTGGCGCGCAGCCCCGATCCGGACCTCGCCCTGCTGGCCCTCGAGCGGCTGCGCGAGGCGCTCGGCGAGACCGAGTGGGGCGCGCTCGTCGAGGCGCTGCGCTGCGATCAGGGCCTGCGGGGACGGCTGTTCGGCGTCCTGGGCGGGTCGACCGCGCTCGGCGACCACCTCGTCGCCCATCCCGAGCGCTGGCGCACGCTGCGCAGCGAGGGCACCCCGGGCCGGACCTACGACGCGTCCCAGCTGCCCGACCTCGCAGAGCGGACGGCGACGCTGCTGGGGGCGGTGGGGGCGTCCGTCGACGATCCCTGGGCGACCGTGCTCGAGCCGGCCGGGATCGGCGTGCTGCGCCTGGCCTACCGCGACGAGGTCCTCGCGCTCGCCGCCGCCGACCTGCAGTCGGTCTGCGAGCCGGACCTCCCGGTCGTGCCCGTCGAGGTCGTCGCCGCGCAGCTCGCCGACCTCGCCGCCGCGGGGCTGCGGGCGTCGCTGGCCGTCGCCGACGCGACGGTCGCTGACGCGCTGGGGAGCAAGGACGGCCGCGAGCCCGGCGATCCGCTGCCGTGCCGGCTCGCCGTGATCGGGATGGGCAAGTGCGGCGGCCGCGAGCTCAACTACGTCAGCGACATCGACGTGATCTTCGTGGCCGAGGGCGCCACCGACGTCGCCACCCGGCTCGCCTCGACGATGATGCGCGTCGCCACCGAGGCCTTCCTCGAGGTCGACGCCAACCTGCGCCCCGAGGGCCGGCAGGGCGCGCTCGTGCGCACGCTCGACGGGCACGTGTCCTACTACCGGCGCTGGGCGAAGACCTGGGAGTTCCAGGCGCTGCTCAAGGCCCGTCCGGTGGCCGGCGACGAGGAGCTCGCGCGGCAGTACTGCGAGGCGCTCGACCCCATGGTGTGGAGCGCCGCCGACCGCGACGACTTCGTCGCCGACGTCCGGGCCATGCGCCGGCGCGTCGAGGACCACATCCGCGCCGACCACGCCGACCGCGAGATCAAGCTCGGGCGCGGCGGGCTGCGCGACGTCGAGTTCGCCGTGCAGATGCTCCAGCTGGTGCACGGCCGCGGCGACGAGTCGATCCGCAGCCAGAACACCCTCGAGGCCCTGGCCGCGCTGGCCGACGGCGGCTACGTCGGGCGCGACGACGCCGCCAACCTCGCTGCGTCGTACCGGTTCCTGCGGATGCTCGAGCACCGCGTGCAGCTGCAGAAGATGCGCCGCACCCACCTCTTCCCGCCCGACGACGACACCGCCGGCCTGCGCTGGCTCGCCCGGGCCGCCAAGCTGCGCCCCGACGGGTCCCGCGACGCGGTCGGCGTGCTCCAGCACGAGCGCTCGCGGCACACGGTGCGCGTGCGGCGGCTGCACGAGAAGCTCTTCTACCGCCCGCTGCTCGAGTCGGTGGCCCGCGTGCCGGGCGAGGACCTCGTGCTGACCTCGGAGTCGGCGATGCGCCGGCTCAAGGCGCTCGGGTGGACGTCGCCGCAGGGCGCGCTGGGCCACCTGCAGGCGCTGATCGGCGGGGTGAGCCGGGCGAGCCGCATCCAGCGGGCCCTGCTGCCGGTGCTGCTCGACGAGCTCGGGCACACCGCCGACCCCGACCACGGGCTGCTCGCCTACCGCAAGGTGTCCGAGGCGCTCGCCGACACCCCGTGGTTCCTGGGCTACCTGCGCGACGAGGGCGTGGCCGCCGAGCGGCTGATGCGGGTGCTCGGCACCTCGCGCTGGGTCGCGGAGATGATGCCGCGCACGCCGGAGGTGCTGCGCCTGCTCGCCGGCGACGGGCCGAACGCCGAGCTCGTCGCCCGCCGCCCCGAGGAGGTCGCCGCCTCGCTGCGCAACGCCGTCGGGCGGCACACCGACCCGGAGTCGGCCGGGCAGGTCGGGCGCTCCATGCGCCGGATCGAGCTCGTCCGCGTCGCCTGCGCCGACCTCCTCGGGCTGCTCGACGTGCCCGCGGTGTGCGGGGCGCTGTCCAGCATCTGGGTCGCCGTGCTCCAGGCCGCGCTCGCCGCCGCCGAGCGCGGGCAGGCCGGCGACGGCCCGGCGCCCGCCCGCATCGCCGTGATCGGGATGGGGCGCCTCGGCGGGGCCGAGCTCGGCTACTCCTCGGACGCCGACGTGCTGTTCGTGTGCGAGCCGGCCGAGGGTGTCGAGGACACCGAGGCCGTCCGCTACGCCAAGGCCGTCGCCGAGGCCGCCGTCGCCGCCCTGGGCGCGCCGAGCCCCGACCCGCCGCTCGAGGTCGACACCAAGCTCCGTCCCGAGGGCCGCGGCGGGCCGCTCGTGCGGACGCTGGACTCCTACCGGCAGTACTACGCGAAGCTCGCCGACACGTGGGAGTACCAGGCGCTCCTGCGCGCCCGTCCCGTCGCGGGCGACGAGGCCCTCGGCGCGGCGTTCGTCGCGGCGATCGACGCCTACCGCTACCCGGACGGCGGGCTCCCCGACGAGAAGGCGATCGAGATCCGGCGGATCAAGGCCCGCGTCGACAACGAGCGGCTGCCGCGCCGGGCCGACAAGGCCCTGCACACCAAGCTGGGCACCGGCGGGCTCTCCGACGTCGAGTGGACCGTGCAGCTGCTGCAGCTCCAGCACGCCGGGGCGGTGTCGTCGCTGCGCACGCCCTCGACGCTCGAGGCCCTCGACGCGGCGGCGAAGGCCGGCCTCGTCGAGCCTCCCGACGCCGAGGCGCTCGCGGCCGGCTGGACCATGGCGACCCACGCCCGCGCCGCCGCGACGCTCGTGCGCGGGCGGCCCACCGACGAGGTGCCCCACTCGGGCCGCGACCTCGCCGCCGTCGCCGCGGCGCTGGGGCACGACCCGGACGCCGATCCCGGCGAGTTCCTCGACGAGTACCGCCGCGTCACCCGCCGCGCCCGCGCCGTCGTCGACCGGATCTTCTACCTGGTGGACTGAGTCGGCGGGCGAGCGCGGTGAGGTCGCGCGTGGTCCTGCTGGTTCCGAGCGGAGGGCACCGTCGGTCGACAGCACGGGCGAGGGGCGCGTACCGCGCGGAACGCGCCGGGATGGTCACGACGCCCTCGCGAGATCACGAGCGCGTGGTGCACCTCCGGCGCGCGGACGCCGTGGATGACGTGCTCCTGATCTCTCTCGTCATTCCGGATCCTGCCTGTCGACGGTCCGGTCGGCGCGTGCGTCCGTGGTGGACCGGCGACGTGAGGTGTGCCGCGATCTCCGGACACGCACGGTCGTGTGGGTGGCGTCCGGAACGCTCATCCCCGACCATCGAACACGTGTTCGACGAGCGGGGTCCGGCGCAGCGCCGCAACGACCGGTCCGGCGCGCTGCAGCGCGACGAGGTCAAGCGTGTCTGGGTCGACCTCGCCGTCGCCTACCCGCGTCCGCCGGACCGGCCGGTGCGGCCGATGCCCGAGGGCGTCGACCTCCAGAGCCGCGTGCCCGGCGAGCTGCTGGGGTGGCGCCGCACGACGACGGGGGAGTGGGTGGGGTGGGTCTGCCTGCCCGTCCGGCGCGGCGAGGAGATCCGTTACGTCTACCAGTACGTCGTGGCGGCGGCGCTGTCCCCACGCGAGGACGTGCCGGACCGCCGGTCACCCTGAGCGCGTGGAAGCATGGTGGGCATGTTCTCGGCCCTCGGTCTCACCACGATCCGCGGCTGCGTCACCGGCTGGGTGATCAGTGCCGTGGTGCTCCTCGCCGGCCTCGCGCTGATCTTCACGGTCAGCCCGGAGATCGGGATCGTCCTCTTCGTCCTCGGGGCGATCGGCTCGGTCGTCGTCACCGTGGCGATGCTGCGGGTCCGGTCGAACGTGCCGCCCAAGCAGCAGTTCTAGGCCCGGGAGACGCACGACGGCCCGGCACCCCGCGTGGGGTACCGGGCCGTCGCAGACCGCTGAGGGCTCAGCAGTTGTAGTACAGCTCGAACTCGTACGGGTGCGGCCGCAGGCGCAGGCCCGTCACGTCGTCGCGCTTGAGCTCGACCCACTTCTCGATGAGGTCGGACGTGAAGACGCCGCCCTCGAGCAGGTAGTCGTGGTCGGCCTCGAGGTTGTTCACCGCGGCGTCCAGGCTGGCCGGGACCTGCGCGATGTTGGCGGCCTCCTCGGGCGGGAGCTCGTAGAGGTCCTTGTCGACCGGCGTCGGCGGCTCGATCTTGTTCCGGATGCCGTCGAGGCCCGCCATCATCATGGCGGCGAAGGCCAGGTACGGGTTGCCCGACGAGTCGGGGCAGCGGAACTCGAGGCGCTTGGCCTTCGGGTTGTCACCGGTGATCGGGATGCGGACGCACGCCGAGCGGTTGCGGTTCGAGTAGACCAGGTTGATCGGGGCCTCGAAGCCGGGCACCAGGCGGTGGTACGAGTTCGCCGTGGCGTTGGTGAACGCGACGAGCGAGGGGGCGTGGTGCAGGATGCCGCCGATGTAGTGGCGGCCCATGTCCGACAGGCCCGCGTAGCCGTTGGCGTCGTAGAACAGCGGCTCGCCGCCCTTGAACAGCGACTGGTGGCAGTGCATGCCCGAGCCGTTGTCGCCCGCGAGCGGCTTCGGCATGAAGGTCACGGTCTTGCCGGCCTGGGCTGCCGTGTTCTTGACGATGTACTTGAACAGCTGCAGGTCGTCCGCGGCGTGCAGCAGCGTGTTGAACTTGTAGTTGATCTCGGCCTGGCCGCCGGTGCCGACCTCGTGGTGCAGCTTCTCGAGCTCGAAGCCGGCGTTGATGAGGTTGGTGCCGATCGCGGCGCGCAGGTCGGAGCTCTGGTCGGTGGGCTCGACCGGGAAGTAGCCGCCCTTGAAGGCGATCTTGTTGCCCTTGTTGCCGCCCGGCTCGTCACGGCCGGCGTTCCAGGCGCCCTCGATCGAGTCGACCTCGTAGAACGTGCCGTTCGGCTTCGAGTCGTAGCGGATCGAGTCGAAGATGTAGAACTCCGCCTCGGGACCGAAGAAGCAGGTGTCCGCGACGTCGACGGTCGAGAGGAACTTCTCGGCCTTACGGGCGACGTTGCGCGGGTCGCGGCTGTAGGCCTCGAGTGTCAGCGGGTCGTGCACGAAGAAGTTGACGTTCAGGGTCTTCTGGGCCCGGAACGGGTCGATGCGCGACGTCGCCACGTCGGGCAGCAGCGTCATGTCCGACTCGTTGATGCTCTGGAACCCGGTGATCGACGAGCCGTCGAAGGCCAGACCGTCGGTGAAGACGCTCTCCTTGAACTCCGACGCCGGCACGGTGAAGTGCTGCATCTGCCCCGGCAGGTCGCAGAAGCGGACGTCGACGTACTTCACCCCCTCGTCGGAGATGTACTTGAAGACCTCGTCCTGATTGTTGAACACCCTCGGTGGCTCCTTCACACGCTTGCCGGGGACGACGGGGGTCGGTGGTCAGCGGGTCGCACCGTACCCACTGATCGGGGGCGTCGACCGTGACCGGTCCGGGTGATCCCGACGCTAGGTCGGTGCTGTTGCTCGGCCGTCACCAGCATGTTTCACAGCAGTTAACGAGCGCTGGGTGCTCGGTCGACGACGCAGCGCCGTCCCGCCCGCCGTCCCGCTCGGCCAGCCGTAGCCTGTCACGGTGTCGTGGTTTCGTGAATGGCTCACCGGCGGCGACGTGCGTCCCACCGCGGGGAACGCCGCTCCGGAGCGTCCCGTCGACACGCGGCGCCCCACCGGCCGCGACGACGACACGGTCCCGGCCTACCCGGGGGAGCGCTTCGGTCTGCCCGAGAGCGGGCCGGGCTCGGTGGCCACGCTCGCGCGCCGCTGCGGGCAGTTCGTCCTCGACGCCGTGCTGGCGGGCCTGCTCGCCGCGATCTTCACCTACCCGGCGCTGCCGCAGAACTGGAGCCTGCTGACCTGGGCGATCATCATGATCGTGCCGGTGGCGGTGGTCGGGACCACCCCGGCCATGGCGCTGCTGGGCCTGCGCGTGGTGCGCCTCGACCGCCCGGGGTCCGCCGGTGTGGGCCTGCTCTGGACGGTGGTGCGCACCTTCTCGGTGTTCTTCGTGATCCCCGCGCTGATCGTCGACCGTGACGCGCGTGGCATCCAGGACCGCGCCAGCCGCACCGTCGTGGTGCGGACCCGGTAGCGGGCCTGCTCAGCGGCCGCCGCGGCGGGCCGTGCGCTGCATGCCCTTCATCTGCTGGGCGTTCTTCGGCACCGGCCCCTTGGGCACGGCCGGGCCGCCGCGGTTGGCGAGCGCCGCGAGCCGCTTCTCGACGGTGTCCATCTGGTCCTTGTCGATGTTGCGCGGCAGCTTGGTGACGTGGCGCTGGAGCTTGGCCAGCGGCACCTGGCCCTCCTCCTCGCCCACGGAGATCTCGTAGATCGGCACCTGCCCGATGATGCGGGAGACGCGCTTCTTCTCCTGGGCGACGAGGCTCTTCGTGCGGTGCGGGGCGCCCTCGGCCACGAGGATCACGCCCGGCCGGCCGATGACGCGGTGCACGGCGTCGAGCTGCGTGGTGCCCGCGACGGCCTGGGTGACGCGCCACTGCCCGCGCATGGTGTCGAGCGCCCAGCCGGCCGCGCCGGGCTGGCCGTTGGCCTTCGCGTAGACGTTCCGCTGCACGCGGCGCCCGAAGATGATCACCGCGAGGAGGACGCCGAGCAGGATGCCGGTGGGCAGCAGGAACCACTGCTGGCCGATGAGCAGGCCGATGCCGAACAGCACGGCCGCCGTGACGACGACCGCGCCGATCATCAGCGGCAGGAGGGCCTTGTCCTCCTTGCGCTGCATCTGGAACGCCTGCCAGATCTGGCTGAACCGCTCCTTGCGCGCCGCCCGCGCCGCCTGCTTCGCGGCCTTCTTCTCTTCCTTGCTCGCCGCGCCGGAGCCCTGCTTCGCCATGCGTCCCATTCTGCCCTACGGGGGCATGACGTCAGCCGTGCGTGCGGCCCGTGCGGGCCAGCACCTCGCCGACCTCCTGGCGGGCCGGGCCCTCCTCGGCGAGCTCCGCCATGCCCGCGGGCAGCTCCTCGCCGCGGGCGAGCTTGGCCTGCGCGTAGAGCCGGCCGGCGCGGTACGAGGAGCGCACCAGCGGGCCGGCCATGACGCCGGGGAAACCCATGGCGAGCGCCGCGTCGCGGTGCTCGACGAACTCCTCGGGCTTGACCCACCGCTCCACGGGGTGGTGGCGCAGGCTCGGGCGCAGGTACTGCGTGAGCGTCAGCAGCTCGCAGCCGGCGTCGACCAGGTCCTGCATCGCCGCGGTGACCTCCTCGGGGGTCTCGCCCATGCCGAGGATGAGGTTCGACTTGGTGACGAGACCGGCCGCGCGAGCCTTCCGGATCACGTCGAGGGACCGCTCGTAGCGGAACCCCGGACGGATGCGGCGGAAGATGCGCGGCACGGTCTCGAGGTTGTGCGCGAGCACCTCGGGGGCGGCGTCGAACACCGGCCCGAGCTGCTCGTCACGCCCGTCGAAGTCGGGGATGAGCAGCTCCACACCGGTGCCCGGGTTGAGCTCGTGGACCTGGCGCACGGTCTCGGCGTACAGCCACGCGCCGCCGTCGTCGAGGTCGTCGCGCGCGACGCCGGTGATCGTCGAGTAGCGCAGGCCCATCTGCCGGACCGACTCGGCGACCTTCCGCGGCTCCATCGTGTCCAGCGGCGAGGGCTTGCCCGTGTCGATCTGGCAGAAGTCGCACCGGCGGGTGCACTGCTCGCCGCCGATGAGGAAGGTGGCCTCGCGGTCCTCCCAGCACTCGAAGATGTTCGGGCAGCCGGCCTCCTCGCACACGGTGGCGAGACCGGCGCCCTTCACCAGGCCCTTGAGCTCGGTGAAGTTGGGTCCGGTGGCCACGCGCGTCCGGATCCACTCCGGCTTGCGCTCGATGGGCGTCTGGGAGTTGCGGACCTCGAGCCGCAACATCTTCCGCGGGCTCGACGGATCTTGGCTGGGAGCGACCGTCACGCGCCCGACCCTACGCCGCACGTCCCAACGCGTCGGCCGGATGTGGCCCCGGGGACGGTTCGGAGGGTGACGGAGTGACTACCCTGATCGTGTGGACCTTCGGATCTTCACCGAGCCGCAGCAGGGCGCCGCCTACGACGACCTGCTCCGCGTGGCACGGGCGTCCGAGGACGCGGGCTTCGACGCGTTCTTCCGGTCCGACCACTACCTCGCCATGGGCGACGCCAACGGCCTGCCGGGCCCGACCGACGCGTGGGTCACCCTGGCGGGGCTGGCGCGTGAGACGAGCACCATCCGGCTCGGCACGCTCATGACGGCCGCCACGTTCCGGTTGCCGGGCCCGCTGGGCGTCATGGTCGCGCAGGTCGACCAGATGTCCGGCGGACGCGTGGAGCTCGGGCTCGGCACCGGCTGGTACGAGGCCGAGCACCGCGCCTACGGCATCCCCTTCCCGCCGCTCGCGCAGCGCTTCTCGATGCTCGCCGAGCAGCTGGAGATCCTCACCGGTTCCTGGCGCACGCCCGTGGGCGTCACGTACTCCCACGAGGGCGAGCACTACCGCTTCTCCGAGAGCCCCGGGCTCCCGAAGCCGATCCAGACCCCGCACCCGCCGATCGTCGTCGGCGGCAACGGGCCCCGCCGGACCCCGGCGCTCGCCGCCGCCTACGGCACCGAGTTCAACATGCCCTTCGCCGGCGTCGACGACCTCGCCGCCGGCCGGGAGCGCGCCGACGACGCCTGCCGCGCGCTGGGCCGCGACCCGGCGACCCTGGGCCGCTCCACCGCCCAGGTCGTGTGCGCGGGCCGCGACGAGGCCGAGGTCGCCCGCCGCGCCGACGCCATCGGGCGCGACCCGGGGGAGCTGCGCAAGAGCGGGCTCGCGGGCACCCCGGCCGAGATCGTCGACAAGATCGGCACCTTCGCCGCCCGCGCCGGACTGCAGCGCATCTACCTGCAGGTGCTCGACCTCTCCGACCTCGACCACCTCGACCTCGTCGCCTCGGAGATCGCTCGCCAGGTCTGAGGACGTGTCAGCGAAGTGCCGTCACAGACGCTCAGCGTCCGTATCGGTACTTCGATCACCGCGAGGTCGCGGCGTCGTGGAAGCGTTCGAGCTCGCGGCGCGTGTCCGGCCCGCACGGCTGGAAGACGATCTCGGTGACGCCCGCGCCGGCGAGCGCGTCGATCTTGGCGCGGACCTCGCTGCGCGTGCCGGACAGGGTCGCGTCGCGCAGCATCGCGTGCCCGCCCGCGTCCCAGGCCGCGCGGTCGGCGTCGTTGAGCTCGACGCAGTGCCCGGCGTGGACCGCGAGGTGCTGCCGTTCGGGCGGTGACTTCTCGACGACGCCCATCCACTCCGGCCCGCCCGTCAGCTCGCGCGCCGCGTCGGCCCCGCCGAACTCGTAGGCGCCGTGGTACGCGAGCGCCCAACCCGGGCCCGCCGTGACCTTCGCGTGGTCGGAGTCCTGGGGCTCGTCGTCGTCGAGGACGGTGCCCCACGCGAGGTAGGGCACCCAGGAGTACGCCGACATGAACTCCGGCTGCGCGAGCGTGACGAACAGCCCGTCGCCCAGCTCGCGCGCCACCGCGTCGCCCTTCGGCCCGAGGGCGCCGACGAGCACGGGCACGTCGACGGGACGGGCCGGGGCGTGGCCGTCGGGGTGCAGCATCTGCATCGACGCGCCCTCCCACTCGACCACCTCGCCACGCAGCAGCCCGCGGTAGGCGCGGATGTAGGCGTCCATGAACGACCACGGGATCGCCCGGTAGCCCATCGCGCGGCGGCCCGTGAAGCCGGTGCCGAACGCGACGGCGACGCGTCCTGGCGCGAGAGCGGCGAGGGTCGCGGTGGCCGCGGCGTTCGTCATGGGGTGGCGCAGGGTCGGCACGAGGACGCCGGGACCCAGCCCGATCCGCTCGGTGCGCTCGGCGGCGAGAGCGAGCGTCATCCACACGTCCGGGCTCTGCTGGGGCGTGTCGTACACCCACGCCCGCGCGTAGCCGAGCTCCTCGGCCAGCGCGATGTCGTCCGGCGAGCTCAGGGCGGTCGGGAAAGCGACGGACACGTCCACGGCGACTCCTCCGGCGGCAGCGTGTGACCGACCGCACACTCGCGGTGCCGTGGACGTCGTGTCAAGACGGTCCGGGCTGCGCCGAGCCCGGTCCCTCCCGGTTACTGGCCGGTATCCCTCGCTGGGCGAGCGATACCAGCCAGGAGGCGGCCCCCGCGGACCGCGCGCGCTCGGGCGGACGTCAGCGCGCGGCGCCGACCCGCACGGTGAGGCCGCCGACGGTGACGTCCTGCGCCCCGTCGGGGGCGACGGGCAGCGTCCGGTCGGTGATCTCCAGCGTGCCGTCGAGCGCCGCGAGCACCGCGTCGCGGGTCGCGTCCCGGACCTCCTCGACACCCACGCGGCGGCCGAGCTCGGCGGTGAGGCTGGTGACGCCCGCGTCGCGGATGCCGCAGGGCACGATGGCGCCGAAGCCGGCGAGGTCGGGCTGGGCGTTGAGGGCGAACCCGTGCAGCGTGACGCCGCGGGCGACGCGCACGCCGATCGCGGCGATCTTGCGGGCGGGACCGCGGTCGTCGGCGGGCAGCCAGACGCCGCTGCGGCCGTCGATGCGCCCGACGTCCAGGCCGTAGGAGTCGCACACGGCGATCAGCGCCTGCTCGAGGCGCCGGACGTGCTCGACGACGTCGACGGGCTCGGCGAGCCGGATGATCGGGTAGCCGACGAGCTGGCCCGGGCCGTGCCAGGTGATCTTGCCGCCGCGATCGACGTCGATCACCGGGGTGCCGTCGACGGGCCGTTCCTCGGGCAGCGTGCGGCGCCCGGCGGTGTAGACCGAGGGGTGCTCGAGCAGCATCAGCACGTCGGGGCCCGTGCCGGCGACCCGCGCGTCGGCGTGGGCGCGCTGCTGGTCCCAGGCCTCGAGGTAGTCGACGGTGCCGAGCTCGTGCACCCGGACGGGCTCGGCGGCGGCACGGCTGGAGCGGCTCACGACGCCGACGCTACCCCGCTCCCGAGACGGCGCAGGGCCTCCTGTGCCGTACGCCGCCCGCTGACCAGCGCGCCCTGCACCGACGGGGTGTCGCGGTGGTCGCCGGCGACGAACAGGCCGTCGCCGAGGTCCACGGGCCGGCGCAGACCCTCGGGGGTCGGCGGCGTGGTCGCGGGCAGCGCGCGGGGAACGCGGACCGTCGCCAGCTCGTCCCACGCACCCACCGGCGTGCCCCATAGCCGCGCGAGCTCGCGGCGCAGCTCGGACTCGGGCAGCGGGTCGGGGCCGAGGACCGTGCTCGCGACGAGGTGGCGGTGATCGGGGGAGTACGAGGGCGCCGCCGCGGTCAGCACCATCGTGTTGACGACCGGGCCGCCGGCGCCGTCGAGGTGCAGCAGCGCCTGGCGCGTCGGCGGCTCGTCGGCGACGTGGACGTGCGTGGTCAGCGCGAACGTCCGCGGCGTCGGGAGGCGGCCGGGCAGGAGCGCCGCGGCGTCCGTGCCCTCCGTCGCGACGATCACGGCGCCGGCGCGGACCCGGCCGCGCGGGGTCTCGACCAGACCGGGCGCCACCCGCTCGACCGGGGTGTCGGTGAGCACGGTCCCGGCGGGCAGCCGCGCCGCGAGCTGGGCCGGGACGGCACCGATGCCCCGCGAGGGCAGCGTGAGGTCGCCGCGCGCGAAGCTGCGCCAGAACAGCGAGAACACCCGCGACGACGTCTCCAGGTCGCGGTCGCCCAGCACGCCGGCGAGGAACGGTCGCAGGAACGCCTCGGTCGGCGTCCCGCCGAGCCCCCAGTGCGCCAGCTCCTCGGCCGTCGTGCGTTCGGGGGCCCGCGCCTGCCGCGCGGGCGGGACGACCAGGGAACGCAGGGAGAGCGCGGCGATCCGGGCCTTCGCCCCCGCACCGAGCAGGCGGTCGGCCGCGGTGCGCGGCGCCCAGGACGGCACGCGGCGGGGATCGGCCAGGCGGTGCAGCCGCCCGTCGGTGTCACGGACGGCAGCACCGGGCACGAAGCGGCGCAGGTCGAGCGCATCCAGGTCGATCTCGCTGCGCAGCGCCGGGTACGACGTGTTGAGGATCTGGAACCCGCGGTCGACGAGGAACCCGTCGACGACGTCGGTGCGCACCCGCCCGCCGACACCGTCGCCGACCTCGCAGACGATCACCGAACGCCCGGCGCGGGCGACCGTCCGAGCCGCGCGCAGACCCGCGAGCCCGGCGCCGACCACGACGACGTCGACGGCGTCGGGGAGGGACGCGCTGCTCATCCGTCGAGCACCGCGGCCAGGGCCTCGGAGAGCGTGGCGTGGCGGAAGGTGAAGCCCTCGCGCTCGAGCACCCCGGGCATGACGCGCTGGCTGACGAGCACGCCCTCGTCGGCGAACTGCCCGAGCACCGTGCGCATGGCGAACCCGGGCACGACCCACGGCGCGGGGCGGTGCATCTGCGCGGCCAGCACGCGGGTGAACTCGTCGTTGCTCACCGGGTCCGGCCCGGTGGCGTTCATCGGTCCTGACACGGTGTCGTGCTCGAGCGCGTGGACGATCGCGCCCACCTCGTCGTCGAGGGAGATCCACGGCCAGAACTGGGAGCCCGACCCCAGCCGCCCGCCGAGCCCGAACTGGAACAGCGGCTTGATCCGCCCCATCAGCCCGCCGGAGGGGGAGAGCACCAGGCCGGTGCGCACCAGCACGACGCGTGCCCCGCCCTCGGAGGCCGGCGCGGTGGCGTTCTCCCAGTCGCGGCACAGGTCCGCGAGGAAGCCGGTGCCCCGGCGGGCGGTCTCGTCGACGGCCATGGCGCCGGTGTCGCCGTACCAGCCGACCGCCGAGCCGCTGACCATCGTCGGGATCCCGTGCTCCACCACCGCGCGGGCGAGCACGTCGGTCGGGATCATGCGGCTGTCGCGCAGCTCCTGCTTGCGCGCGCCGGTCCATCGCTGGTCGCCGATCCCTGCGCCGCAGAGGTTCACCACCGCGTCCGCGCCCTCCAGGGCACCCGGCGCGAGGTGGCCGGCCGCGGGGTCCCAGCCGCGCTCGTCGGGGGCCTGGGGTGTGCGCCGCACGAGACGCACGACCTCGTGGCCGCTCTCGCGCAGACGCGGGACCAGGGCGGTGCCGATGAGCCCGGAGGACCCGGCGATGACGACGCGCATGGGGTGATCGTCGCGGAGTGTCCGGGCCGCCGCGACCCGGGGTGGCGGACGGGGCCGAGCGACGGCGGCGGGGCGAGAGACGAATGAACGGCGCTCTCGCTGCTACCGAAGCAGCGAGAGCGCCGTTCGTTCCGCGAGGTGGGCGGCGTGCGGCCCAGCCGCGTCGCCCGTGCGCGCTACAGGCCCAGCTCGCCCTCGAAGGCGCCGCCCTCGAGGCGGTCCTTGATCGTCGTCAGGAACCGCGCCGCGTCGGCACCGTCGACGATGCGGTGGTCGTACGACAGGCACAGGTAGGCCATCGAGCGCACGGCGATCACGTCGCCGCCCGAGTCGTCCTGGAGCACGACGGGCTTCTTCACGACCGCGCCGGTCCCGAGGATGCCGACCTGGGGCTGGTTGATGATCGGCGTGTCGATCAACGCACCGCGCGAGCCGGTGTTCGTGATCGTGAACGTGCCGCCCGAGAGCTCGTCCGGCGTGATCTTGTTCGCCCGGGTGCGCTCGGCGACGTCCGCGATCTTGCGGGCGAGCCCGGCGAGGTTGAGGTCCCCGGCGTCGTGGACGACGGGCACGATCAGCCCGGCCGGCGAGTCGACGGCGATGCCGAGGTGCTCGGCGCCGTGGTAGGTGACCTCGCCCTTCTCGGTGTCGATCATCGCGTTGACCGAGGGGTGGGCCTTGAGGGCCTCGACGGTCGCGAGCGCCATGAACGGCAGGAACGAGAGCTTCACGCCCTCGCGGGCCTGGAAGTCGGCCTTCGCCCGGTCGCGCAGACGCGCGATCCGGGTGACGTCGGCCTCGACGACCGTCGTGAGCTGCGCGGAGACCTGCAGCGACTCCACCATGCGCTTGGCGATCGTGGCCCGGCGCCGGGAGAGCTTCTGCGTGGTGCCGCGCAGGCCCGAGGTGTCCGGCGCCGGAGCGCCCGACGAGCCGCGCGAGCCCGAGGCCGACGGCTTCTGCACCTCGCCGGCGTGCACCGCGCCACCGCCCGACCCGCCCGAGGCGGTCGCCTGCGCCGGGGCGTCGTCCGCCGGGGCGGCCGCGCTCCGGTCCTGCTCGTCGGCGGCCTTGACGACGTCCTGCTTGCGGATGCGGCCGCCGACCCCGGTGCCGGACAGCGTCGACAGGTCGACCCCGCGCTCGGCGGCCAGCTTGCGCACCAGCGGCGTGACGTACGGCGAGCCGGACTCGGTGGGCGCCGACGCGCCGTTGCCCTGCGAGGAGTCCCGGGGCCGGGTCGCGCCGGCGTTGGCGGGACCGCTCGCGGTCGTCGGCTGCTCGGTCTCGTGGGAGACGTAGTCGTCGGCGCCGGACGCGGCCACGGCCTGCTGCGGCTCGGGCTGCGAGGGCTGGGACGGCTGGGACGGCTGTTCGGTCTGCTGCGCGGCCGGCTCCTGCGCCGGGGCGGGGGCCTGCTGCTCCTGCGCCGGCGCCGCGGCACCTCCACCCGAGGCCTGCGACGCGTCGCCGATGACCGCCAGCGCACCGCCGACCTCGACCGTGTCGTCCTCGCCGGCCTTGAGCTCGAGGACCGTGCCGGCGACCGGCGAGGGGATCTCGGTGTCGACCTTGTCGGTGGAGACCTCGAGCAGCGGCTCGTCGACGTCGACGGAGTCGCCGACCGCCTTGAGCCAGCGCGTCACCGTGCCCTCGGTGACCGACTCGCCCAGCGCCGGCATCTCGACGGTCGTCCCGCCGGACGAGCCCCCCGAGGACGACCCGCCCGACGAGGACGACGACGCCGCCGCGGGCTCCGGGTCGGACTGCTGCGGGGCCGGCTCCGGCTCCGGTTCGGGCTCGGGCGCCGGCTCGGGCTGCGACGACTCCGCGGGCTGCGCGGCGCCACCGCCGTCACCCCCGGACGACCCGGCGGATTCGCCCTCGTCGCCGATCACGGCGAGGTCGCCGCCGACCTCGACGGTGTCGTCCTCCTGCGCCACGATCCGCTGCAGCACGCCCGCCTGGGGCGAGGGGATCTCGGTGTCGACCTTGTCGGTCGAGACCTCGAGCAACGGCTCGTCGACGTCGACGTGGTCGCCCTCCTGCTTGAGCCACCGCGTGACCGTGCCCTCGGTGACGCTCTCCCCGAGAGCAGGCATCTGGACGGTGTAGGCCATCGTGCTCGTACTCCTCGTCGCTCGGTCTCGGGGGTCAGCTGTGGCTGTGCAGGGGCTTGCCGGCGAGCGCGAGGTGCGCCTCCCCGAGAGCCTCGTTCTGCGTGGGGTGGGCGTGGATGAGGGTGGCGACGTCGGTGGGCAGCGCCTCCCAGTTGTAGATCAACTGGGCCTCGCCGACCTGCTCGCCCATCCGCGAGCCGATCATGTGGACGCCGACCACCGGGTCGTCGTCGGCGGTGCCGCCCTTGACGAGCTTGACCGCCCCGGCGGTCTTGAGGATCTGCGACTTGCCGTTGCCGGCGAGGTCGTAGGTCATCGTCTTCACCTCGCCGTACAGCTCCTTGGCCTGCGCCTCGGTGAGTCCGACCGACGCGACCTCCGGCTCGCAGTACGTGACGCGCGGGATGCCCTTCTCGTCGATGACCGGCGGGTTCAGCCCGGCGATCTCCTCGGCGACGAAGATGCCCTGCTGGAAGCCGCGGTGGGCCAGCTGCAGGCCGGGCACGATGTCGCCGACCGCGTAGATGTTGGCGACGCCGGTGTGCAGGCGGTCGTTCGTCGGGACGAAGCCGCGGTCGAGGGTGACCCCGTTCTCCTCGTAGCCGAGGTCGGCGGTGTTCGGCCCGCGGCCGACGGCGACCAGCAGCAGGTCGGCCTCGATCTCCTCGCCGTTCTCCAGTGAGATCGTCACCGAGTCGGCGGTCTGGGAGACGCCGGTGAACTTCGTGCCGGTCTTGAACGCGATCTTGCGCTTGCGGAACTGGCGCTCGAGCTGCTTGGAGAGGAACTCGTCCTCGTTGGGCACGAGGTTCGGCAGCGCCTCGACGATGGTGACCTCGGAGCCGAAGCTTTTCCAGACGCTGGCGAACTCGACACCGATCACGCCGCCGCCGAGCACGACCACGCGCTCGGGGACGTCGTCGAGGTTGATCGCCTCGGTGGAGGTCAGCACCCGGCCGCCGAGCTCGAGGCCCGGCAGCGTCTTCGAGTAGGAGCCGGAGGCCAGGACGATGTTGCGGCCCTGGTAGCGCTGCCCGTCGACCTCGACGGTGTCCTGGCCGACGAGCTTGCCCGCGCCCTCGATCAGCGTGACCTTGTTCGCCTTCACCAGGCCCTGCAGGCCCTTGTAGAGGCGGGAGACGACGTTGTCCTTGTAGGAGTTGACGCCGCTCATGTCGATGCCCGACAGCGAGCTCTTCACGCCGAACTGCTCGCCCTCGCGCGCCGAGTCGGCCACCTCGGCGGCGTGCAGCAGCGCCTTGGTGGGGATGCAGCCGCGGTGCAGGCAGGTGCCGCCGACCTTGTCCTTCTCCACCAGCGCGACCGACAGGCCGAGCTCGGCGGCCCGGAAGGCGCAGGCGTAACCGCCCGACCCCGCTCCGAGGATGATGACGTCGTACGTGTCGCTCACTGCTGCTTCTCCCGCGTCGGCGTGTGGCGTGCGGTGCCTTCGACCCGGTGCTGTGGCGCCGGTGAGGCGATGTCGGGACTCATCCTTCCACCTCGCCCCGGCCGCCGTCGGTGCCGATCAGCCGTGGTGCGCGATGTCATCCAGCACCGCCGCGATCGTCCGTACGGGGACGCCCGTGCCGCCCTTGGGCGTGTAGCCGTGCGGGCCGCCGGTGTTGAACGCCGGGCCCGCGATGTCGAGGTGCACCCAGGGCACGCCGTCGGCGACGAACTCCCGCAGGAAGATCCCGCCGACCAGCATCCCGCCGAAACGGTGGTTGGTGACGTTGGCCAGGTCCGCCACCCGGGAGTCGAGGTCGCCCCTCAGCTCCTCGGCCAGCGGCATCGCCCAGCCGCCGTCCCCGGCCGCGACGGCCCGGGCGGCCACGCGGTCGCGGAACGCGTCGGTGCCCATGACGCCCGGGGTCCGCGACCCCAGCGCCACGAGCTGCGCACCCGTGAGCGTCGAGGTCTCGAGCAGGTAGTCCGGCGCGTCCTCGCAGGCGCGGGCGATCGCGTCGCCGAGGACGAGCCGGCCCTCGGCGTCGGTGTTGAGCACCTCGACCGTCGTCCCGCCGTACATCGTCAGCACGTCGCCCGGTCGGTACGCGGTGCCCGACGGCATGTTCTCGGCCATCGGCACCGTCGCGACGACCTCGACGTCCAGGCCCAGCTCGGCGGCCAGGCAGGTGGCGGCGACGACGCCCGCGGCCCCGGACATGTCCGAGGTCATGTGGTCCATGTTCGCGGCCGGCTTGATCGAGATGCCGCCGGTGTCGAACGTGATGCCCTTGCCGACGAGGGCGATCTTCTTGACCGGGTTCGCGGGCCGGTAGGTGAGGCGCACCAGGCGCGGCGGCCGTGACGACCCCCCGCCGACCCCGAGGACACCGCCGTAGCCGTGCTCGGCCAGCTGGAACTCGTCGAGGATCTCCACGGACACCCCGGCGCCCTCGGCCAGCGTCCGCGCCCGCTCGGCGAACGCGTCGGGGTAGAGGTCGTTGGGCGGGGTGTTGACGAGGTCGCGCGCGGCGGCGACCCAGCGGGCGACGGCCGTCGCCCGGGTGAGCTCGGAGGTGTCGCCGGGCTCCTGGTGGGCGCCGTGGGAGCCGTGGGCGCTCACCAGCCCGACCCGGGCGAGCTCGGTCGGCGCCGTCGACGGGGTCTTCTTGTAGGCGGTGAAGCCGTAGTCGCCCAGCAGCGTGCCCTCGACCGCGGCCGCGAGGTCGAGCGTCGAGAGGGTGGTGACGACGTGCGTGGCGTGCCCGTGCAGGGCGCGCGCCGCGGCGCCGGCCGCCCGCCGGACCTGCTCGGCCAGGTCGGGCGCCTCGCCCGCGCCGGCGTCGGCCGCGGGCTCCGGTCCGAGTCCCACCGCCAGCACCACCGGGACGCCCAGGGCGCCGCGCGTGGGGACGCGCGTCACCTCCTCGGCCTTGCCGGTGCCGCCGAGCAGGGCGACGAGCCCGGGCAGCTCGCCGGCGAGCTCGCCGAGGGCCGCCGTGCCGCCGACGACGACGGGGTCCGCACCGTCCTGACCAGGGCGGACGCCCACGACGAGCGCGTCGGCGCCCGTCAGGGCGTCCGCGCCCGGCTCGGCGCCGAGGAGCTCCAGGTGGGGGGTGCTGCTCACGTCGTGCCTCTCCTTCGCGCGGTGTCGATCACATGCTAGGACCGCGCCCGCTCCCGTACGGTGCCGCGGGTGTCCGACCCCGACTCCCGCCGCAGCCCCCTGCACGACCACCACGTCGCCCTCGGCGCGTCGTTCGCGCCGTTCGGCGGGTGGGAGATGCCCGTCCAGTACAGCCGTGACGGTGTGGGGGGCACGGTGGCCGAGCACACGGCGACCCGGGAGGCCGTCGGCCTGTTCGACGTCAGCCATCTGGGCAAGGTGCGGATCCACGGCCCCGGCGCGGCGGCGTTCGTCGACCGGTGCCTGACGAACTCGCTGGAACGCATCGTGCCGGGCAAGGCCCAGTACACGCTGTGCTGCGCGGCCGACGGCGGCGTCGTCGACGACCTCATCCTCTACCTCGTCGGCCCCGACGAGGTGTTCGCGGTGCCCAACGCCGCCAACTCCGCGGGCGTGGGTCGCCGCCTCGCCGAGGTCGCGCCGGACGGGATCGCCGTCGACGACGAGCACGACGCCCACGTGGTCCTCGCCGTGCAGGGCCCGTCGTCGCCGGCGGTGCTCGCCGAGGTGGGGCTGCTCACCGATCCCGACCCGCTCGACTACATGGCCTTCGTCGACGCGCAGTGGCAGGGGCGGCCGGTGCGCGTGTGCCGGACCGGCTACACCGGCGAGCGGGGCTACGAGCTGATCGCGCCGGCGGACGGGGCGGGGGAGCTGTGGGACGCGCTGGCGGCCGTCGTGGCGGAGAAGGGCGGCCTGCCGGCCGGGCTCGGGGCGCGCGACACGCTGCGCACGGAGGCGGGGCTGCCGCTGCACGGCCAGGACCTCGGACCCGACATCACCCCGCTGCAGGCGCGGTGCGGTTTCGCCGTCGGGTGGAAGAAGGACGAGTTCTGGGGCCGCGATGCCCTCGTCGCCGAGCGGGAGGCCGGCCCCCGGCGCCGCTCGTGGGGTCTGCGGGCCACGGGCCGCGGTGTCCCGCGCGGGCACATGACGGTGCGGCGCGGTGAGGACGCCGTCGGCGAGACGACCTCGGGGACGTTCTCCCCGACGCTGAAGACCGGCATCGCGCTGGCGCTCCTCGACACCGCGGCGGGGATCGAGGAGGGCGACGTGCTGGCCGTCGACGTGCGCGGCCGGGCGCTGGAGTGCGAGGTCGTCAGCCCGCCTTTCGTCCCGTCGCACGTCCGGTGACGATGTCCCGGTGAGCTTCCCCACGGACCTCCCACCGTCCGAGCCCGGGATCTACCGGTCCCGCTCCGAGGCCGAGCAGGCGGGCCCGGTACGGTTCACCGCCCCGTCCGACGTCGTCGGCGGCGGCTACGGCCTCTTCGAGAACGCCGCCGAGCCCGGCCGCTGGGGCGCGATCCCGCACTACCACCAGGGCTTCACCGAGTCGTTCTGGGTGATCTCGGGGCGGCTCGCCGTGATGAGCGGGACGGGCTGGCGGGTGCTCGGCAGCGGCGACTTCGCGCACGTGCCGGTGAACGGTGTGCACGGCTTCCACGCGGTCGGCGACGAGACCGCGCGGTTCCTCATCCTGTTCGTGCCCGGCGCGCCGCGGGAGAAGTACTTCCGCGGCCTCGCCGAGCTGTTCGCCCGCGGCGCGAGCACCGACGAGATCGACGCCTTCGCCCTCGAGTGCGACCAGGTCAACCTGCGCGACTGGCCGCACGAGCCGGTCCCCGCGTGACCACGTGAGCAGTTGGCGCCCCGGCCGGGGCGCCAACTGCTCACAGAAGGGTCAGCGGCGACGGCCGCCGGGGCGTTCGGCGGTGTCGTCGAGGTCGACGCCGACGTGCTCGTCGAGCCACTGCCCGAGGGGCTCGAGCCGGCGCCAGGTGTTGGCGACGCGGTCGGCGAGCGCCGGGGTGTGCAGCTCGTCCGACGGCGGCCAGGACCGCCAGGCGAACAGCGCCTTGTGCCGCATCAGGTCGAGGCGCGGGTGCTCGGGGTCGACGCCGCGCGGCCGGGACTTCAGCTGCTCGCCGGCGATCGTGAAGTCCTCGGCGCGCAGACCCTCGACGATCGACGCCAGCGCCGGCCCGTGGCGGTCGTCGTCGATCGCCGCCCGGAAGCGGGCGACCTGCGCCGAGGTCATCCGGTAGTACCCGGTCGCGACCATGACCCCGTCCGCCGAGACCTGGACGTAGTGGTGGCCCGCCGTGGCGCCGCACTGCACCTTGTAGGGCGTCTTGTCGGCCGCGAACCGCACGTCGCGGTAGGGGCGGAACACCTTGCCCGCGCCGAACTCCGATGCGAGGTCGGTGAGCAGCGCGAGCATCGGCGCCCGCACGTGCTCGTCGTAGATCGTCTTGTTGTCGGTCCAGTACGCCTTGGTGTTGTCGGCCTCGAGGCCCTCGTAGAAGTCGACGACCGCCTCGCCGAAGCCCGGGAACGTCACGGGTCCATCCTGGCGTGTAGACACGAGCCGTGTCCGGGAGCGTGCACGAGTCGGTGCTCGACGCCATCGGGGCCACCCCGCTGATCCGGCTGCGCCGGGTCACCGAGGGTCTCGCGCCGCGCGTCTACGTGAAGGCCGAGTGGCAGAACGCCGGCGGCAGCGTCAAGGACCGGGCCGCGCTGTGGATGGTGCGGGCCGCCGAGCGCTCCGGGGCGCTGCGGCCGGGTGGCGTGATCGTCGAGGGGACGTCGGGGAACACCGGCATCGGGCTCGCGCTGGTCGGCGGGTACCTCGGCTACCGCACCGTGATCGTCATCCCGGACACGACGGCGGTCGAGAAGGTGGCGACGCTGCGGGCCTACGGCGCGGAGGTCGTCCCGACACCGGCGGGGCTCGCCCGCGAGGACCCGCGCCACGTCATGAACCTGGCGGCCCGCCTGGCCGGCGAGATCCCGGGCGGCTGGCTCGCCGACCAGTACGACAACCCCGCCAACCCGCAGGCCCACCGGGACACCACCGCGCCGGAGATCTGGGAGCAGACCGGCGGCGCGGTGACCTGCTTCGTCGCCGGGATCGGCACCGGCGGCACGCTGTCGGGCACCGGGACCGCGCTCAAGGAGAAGGGCCCGGTCCGCGTCGTCGGCGTCGACCCGATGACCTCGGCCTACGGCGGCGGGGACGGCAGCCCGTACTACGTCGAGGCGATCGGGCACTACCGCCACCCCGACACCGTCGAGGACCCCTGGCCCGCCAACTGGGACCGCGCGGTGGCCGACGAGGTCGTCCGCGTCGACGACCGCACGACGATGCTCACGGCCCGCCGGCTGGCCCGCGAGGAGGGCCTGCTGCTGGGCGGGTCGTCGGCGACGGCCGTGGCCGCCGCGCTGCGGGTCGCCCGCGACCTCGGCCCCGACGACGTCGTCGTGGTCGTCGCGCCCGACTCGGGGCGGGCCTACCTGTCGAAGTACTTCGACGACGGGTGGCTGCGCCGGCTCGGCTTCCTCACCGAGCCCGGTCCCGACGCCCCGTCGCCGCTGGTCGACGAGCTGTCGATCGCCCCGCTACCGGTGGTCCGGGCGTCGTGGACGGTGGGACGGGCGCGGACGGAGCTGGGCGCGAGCTCGGCACCCGCCCCCGTGGCCCGCGATCGCGAGGGTCCCCCGGCGCCCTCGGAGATCCTGGGCGCGGTGACCGCCGCCGACCTCGACGGTCGCCCCGAGGACACCCCCGTGCGCGACCTCGCCCGGCCGGCCCCGCCGAGCGTCGGGGCGGGGGAGAGCCTCCCGTCGGCCCGCGGCACGCTCGGCGACGCGGCGGCGGCGTGGGTGATCCGTGACGGTCGGGTCGTCGGTCTGGTGACGCGGGACGTGCTTGCCCCGGCGGGCTAGTGTGCGAGGCATGAGTACGACCTTCGCCCACACCCCGCACCCCGCCCCGGCGACCGCGGAGCGTGTGGCGGAGGTACTCGCCGCACCCGGGTTCGGGAAGTTCTTCACCGACCACATGGTCACGATCTCCTGGAACGCCGCCGAGGGCTGGCACGACGCCCAGGTCGGCCCGTACCAGCCGTTGTCGATGGACCCGGCGTCGGTCGTCCTGCACTACAGCCAGACGATCTTCGAGGGCCTCAAGGCCTACCGCTGGGCCGACGACTCGGTCCACGCGTTCCGCCCCGAGGCCAACGCCGACCGGATGGCCCGCTCGGCCGAGCGCCTCGCGATGCCGCCGCTGCCGCGCGAGCTGTTCGTGCAGTCGCTGCACGAGCTGCTGGCCGTCGACCACCGCTGGGTGCCCGCGGCGGGCGGCGAGGACGCGCTCTACCTGCGGCCGTTCATGATCGGGTCGTCGACGGGGCTGGGCGTGCGGCCCAGCGAGGAGTACCTCTACCTGCTCATCGCCTCCCCGGCCGGCGCGTACTTCCCGCGCGGCCTGGCGCCGGTGACGGTGTGGCTCTCCACCGACTACGTCCGCGCCGTGCCCGGCGGCACCGGCGAGGCGAAGTGCGGCGGCAACTACGCGGCCTCCCTCGCCGCGCAGGCCCAGGCGTCGGCCCAGGGCTGCGACCAGGTGGTGTGGCTCGACGCCCTCGAGCACCGGTGGATCGAGGAGATGGGGGGCATGAACCTCTTCTTCGTGTTCACCGACTCCTCGGGTGCCGTCGAGGTCGTCACCCCCGAGCTGTCCGGCTCGCTGCTGCCCGGCGTCACCCGGCGGTCGCTGCTGGAGCTGGCGAAGGAGGAGGGCGCCACGGTCACCGAGCGCCGCATCTCCACCGACGAGATGGAGAAGGAGGTCGCGGCCGGGCACCTCACCGAGGTGTTCGCCTGCGGTACCGCGGCGGTGATCACGCCGGTGGGGACCGTGAAGCACGAGGGCGGCGAGTACGACATCGCGGACGGCAAGCCCGGCGCGATGACCCAGCGCCTCCGCGAGCGCCTCACGGCCATCCAGCGCGGCGCCGCCGAGGACCACCGCGGCTGGATGCGGCGCCTGCTCTAGACGCCGTCAGCCGAGGGTCGACACGACCAGGGCGGCGGTGACGGCGAGCTCGGCGCACGCGCCGAACACGTCGCCCGACACGCCCCCGAGGCGCCGCCGGGCGTGCGCGGCGACTCCCGCGACGACGACGGCGGCCAGCAGCGCGGCGCCCGGTGCCCGCACGTCGAGCACCGGGACCGCGGCCGCCGCCAGCACGACGGCCCAGGCCGGGGCGACCCACACCGGCTGGGTGCCGGCGACGAGCGCACCGAGGCCGTCGGGCGACGCCGCCGGCACCCCGCGGCGGGCGACCCAGGCGAACGCCGCGCGCCCGAGCCCGAGGGCGAGCCCGCCGGCGACGGCCGCGACGAGCACGCCCTGACCGGCGAGCGCGCCGAACGCCGAGGCCTGCACCCCGAGCACGACGACCAGCCAGACCACGGCGAACGCCCCGGTGCCCGGGTCGCGCATCACCGCCAGCGTGCGTGCGGCGTCGCCGTGGCTGCCGAGCCCGTCGGCCAGGTCGGCGAGCCCGTCGAGGTGCAGGCCGCGCGTGGCCGCCGCACCGAGACCGACGGCCACGAGCCCCGCGAGCAGCTCCGGCGCGCCCGCGGCGACCAGGCCGGCCGCCGCGGCACCCAGCACGCCGCCGAGGACGACGCCGACCAGCGGCACCACGGCGATCGCGACGCCCGCCGCGGGGCGGTCGACCCGCGTGGCCCGCAGCGGCACGACCGTGAACATCGCGACGGCCAGCGCCACGCCGGCGCGGACGGCCGCCACGTCAGGCGGTGATCGCGGTGGCCGCCCGGAGCAGCCCGACGGCAGCGAGCGCCCCCGTCGCCTGACCGGCGCGCATCTGCAGGTCCAGCAGCGGCTCGAGGGCGAGCACGTCGAGCGCGAGCGCCTGGGCGGGCTCGGTGCACCGCGTGCCGGCGACCCACCAGGCCCGGGCGCCCGGGGCCTCGGTGTCGGCGAGCAGCGCGGCCACGCTGGTCGCCGCGCCGTCGAGCACCACCGGGGTGCGCCGGCGCGCGGCCTGGGCGAGGAAACCGGTCAGCGCCGCGAGGTCCGCGCCGCCGGCGACGCGCAGCAGGCCCTGCGGGTCGCGGCCGACGGCGCGGGTGCGCCACAGGGCGTCGCGGACCGCCGCGGCCTTGACCATCCACCGCCGGTCGTCGATCCCGCTGCCGCGCCCGACCACGGCCACCGGCTCGCGGCCGGTCGACGCCGCGGCGAGGACCGCGGTCGGGGTGCTGACGCCCACGGCGAGCTCGCCGACGACGAGCAGGTCGGCGCCCTCGTCGACCTCCTCGTCGGCCACCTCGCGGCCCGCGCGCAGGGCGGCCGCGGCCTGGTCGTCGGTGAGCACGTCCTCGACGTCGAGGCGCCCGCCGCCGCGGACCACGGCGCGGTCGTCACGGGCGTCCCCGACGGCCGGTGCGGCGAGCCCGACGTCGACCACCCGCAGGCCCGCCCCGGCGGCCTCGGCGAACCGGCAGGTGGGCGCCGAGCCGTCCCGGACGGCGGTCACGCGGGCGGCCGTCTCGCCGGGCTCGTGGGCGGAGACCCCGGCCGCGGCGATCGCGTGGTCGGCGGCGAAGAGCACGGCCCGCACCCGGCGCGGCTCGCGGGCCGGCGCCCGGCCCTGGCACGCGGCCAGCCAGGCGGCCAGCTCCTCGAGACGCCCGTAGCTGCCCCCGGGCTGATCGGCGGCGGCCTCGCGGCGGGCCGTCTCGTCGGGCGGCGCCACGCCGGCGCGGGCGGCGCCGGCCGTCGAGCCGTCGACCACGGGGTGCACGGACGTCTCCTTCGCGGGCGCAGGGGTGGACCGACCGTAGCCGGAGGACGTGGTCACCTCAGGCGCAGGGGCAGCCCGGCCACCAGCAGCCAGACCTCGTCGCACACCGCCGCGAGCGCCTCGTTCAGCGCGCCGAGCTCGTCGCGGAAGCGCCGGCCCGCGCTCGTGGACGGCACGACGCCCAGCCCGACCTCGGCCGAGACGAGCACCAGCTCGCCGGCGAAGCCGGACACCGCCGTGACGAGCGCGGCGCGCGCCGCCGCCACCGACGGCGCGTCGCGCTCCCAGCCCGCGTCGTCGAGGAGACCGGTCACCCAGGTGGCCAGGTCGTCCACGAGCACCGGATCGGCCGGCGCCGCGTCGAGCACGGCGGGCAGGTCGGCGTCCTCGACGGTGCGCCAGCCGCCGGGACGGCGGGCGCGGTGCACGGCGACGCGGTCGGCCCACTCCGGGTCGGCCTCGGGGTCGACGCCCCGGGCGGTGGCGACGTAGAGCGCCGCGGCGGCCGGGTCGAGCAGGCCCTCGGCGTACGCGGACTTGCCCGAGCGGGTGCCGCCGAGGACGAGCGTGCGGGCGATCCCGGGGCCCGCTAGTCGATCTTGGTGCCGCGGGCGACCCGCGGCTTGGGCATGCGCAGGCGGCGCAGCTGGGTGGCGCGGGTGAAGGCGTACCAACCGAAGGACAGGCCGCCGACCTGCTCGTTCGGGAACTTCGTCCGCACGCGCGTGACGACGTAGCGCCCGAGCATGACGCCCTCGAGCGCCATCATCACGAGCATCACCAGGCAGACGAGGCTGCCGAACGTCTGCACCTGGGGCACCGGGACGATCACCGTCACGAAGATCACGATCGCGAGCGGCATGAACAGGCCCATGAGGTTGCGCCGGGCGTCGACGAGGTCGCGGGCGTAGGCCCGGGCGGGACCGCGGTCGCGGGGCAGCAGCACCGAGTCGTCGCCGGCCATCATGCGCTTGCGACGGTCGTCGGCCTTGGCCTTGCGGTCCTCCTTGGTGCCGCGCAAGGCCTTGGCGCGCTTCATGGCCTCGCGCTGTGTCTTCGGCGCCGGGGCGACGGGCCCGCGGCGCTTGCCCTGCGCGTCCCGGCGCGAGGGCGTGGGGCGGCCCTTGCCGACGGTCTGCGCGCGCGTGTCGCCGACCACGACCGTCTCGCGACCCTCGTCGTCCGTCGTGTCGTCGACGGGCTCGTCGGAGGCGGACGCGGAACCGCGGCGCAGGAAGTTCACGCCGCCCAGGATAGGACATGCGGGGCACCCCCTACCGTGCTCGCCATGCGCGTCCTCTTCGCCCCCGACTCCTTCGGCGGCAGCCTCACCGCCGCCGAGGCCGCCGCCGCGATGGGGCGGGGCTGGGCGCGCTCCGTGCCGGCCGACACGACGGTGCTGCTGCCGCTGGCGGACGGCGGGACGGGGTTCGTCGAGGTCCTGCACACCGCCCGCGGCGGCACCCGGCACGACGTCGAGGTCACCGGCCCGCTCGGGGAGCCGACGACGGCGACGTGGCTCGAGCTGGAGTCGACGGCCTACGTCGAGTCGGCGTCGGCGTGCGGGCTGCACCTGGTCGCCGACCGCACCCCGCAGACCGCCGCCGCCGCCACGAGCCGCGGTGTCGGCGAGCTCGTGGCCGCGGCCGCCGCGACCGGGCCCGCATCGATCGTCGTCGGCCTCGGCGGCTCGGCCTGCACCGACGGCGGCGCCGGTCTGCTCGCGGCGCTCGGCGCCGCCCCGCGGGATGCGGACGGGACGGTCCTGTCCGACGGCGGCGGCGCGCTGGCCGCGGTCGCACGCCTCGACGGCCTGCGCGACGCCCTCGGGGCGCTGGCGGGGATCGACCTCGTCGTCGCCGCCGACGTCGACCACGTGCTGACCGGCCCGCAGGGCGCCGCCGCGGTGTTCGGGCCGCAGAAGGGCGCGGACGAGGACACCGTCGCGGCGCTCGACGCGGCCCTGACCACCTGGGGTGCCGTGCTGGGGGAGGCCTGCGGGGACCCGGGCCTGGCGGGCCGGCCGGGCGCCGGGGCGGCCGGGGGGCTCGGCGCCGCGCTCGCCGCCCTGGGGGCCCGGCGTGTCGCCGGCGGCGAGCTCGTCCGGGAGGTCGCCGGGCTGGACGAGGCCCTGGACCGCGCGGACCTCGTCGTCACCGGCGAGGGCGCGCTCGACGAGCAGTCGCTGCACGGCAAGCTCGTCTCGGTGGTGGCCGACCGGGCCCGCGAGCACGGGGTGCCGTGCATCGCGCTGGCCGGGCAGGTGCACCTGGGCGGGAACCAGGCGCTCGAGGCCGGGATCGAGGGCGCCTACTCGGTGGCGGCCGACGCCGGGTCGGTCGAGGCCGCGCTGGCCGACCCCGCCGGCCGGCTGGCCGACCTCGCCGAGGGCGTGGCGCGGCACTGGGGTGCGCGTCCGCCGGGAGACGGACCGGAGGGGAGCTCGACCCGTCGGGACGGGTGATCCCGCGCACGCATGAGGCACGGCCGCAGGTGTGCGAGCATGGGGAGAGGCCGCGGGGCGGGTACACCGGACCCGCGGGAATACACGGCACCGCGACCAGTTGTGCCGAGTACGTGCACTGCGTCCCGGGAGCTCAAGGGAGAACCATGACCGTCGAGAACCCTGCCGCGCCGACCGAGGTCGAGGCCAAGCCGCATGGCGTCGAGCTGACCGACACGGCCGCGGGCAAGGCGAAGGCCCTGCTCGACCAGGAGGGTCGCACCGACATGTCGCTGCGCATCGCCGTCCAGCCGGGTGGCTGCGCGGGGCTGCGCTACCAGCTCTTCTTCGACGACCGCAGCCTCGACGGCGATCTGCAGCGCGACTTCAACGGCCTGACCGTCGCCGTCGACCGCATGAGCGCCCCGTACCTCCAGGGCGCGGTCATCGACTTCGTCGACACCATCGAGAAGCAGGGCTTCACGATCGACAACCCGAACGCGGGCGGATCGTGCGCCTGCGGCGACAGCTTCAACTGAGGCACACGCACCACGGCCCCGGACCTCGTCGAGGTCCGGGGCCGTCGTGTGTCTGACGGCTGCTACGTCAGGCCGGGCACCTCGGCCGCGACCTTCTCGCGCAGCTTCTCCGGCGGCTGGGCGCCAAGCTGGGCGACGACGTGCGAGGCCGCGACGGCGCCGATCCGCCCCGAGGTGGCGTGGTCGAGCCCGTGGGTCCAGCCGTAGAGGAACCCGCCGGCGTAGGCGTCGCCGGCCCCGGTGGTGTCGACGAGCTCGTCGGCGTCGCGGACCCCGACCTCCTCGACCGAGCCGTTCGCGTCGTACACCGTCGAGCCCTTGGGGCCGTGGGTGACGACGACGACCTCGGCGTTGCCGCCGTGGCCGCGCAGCAGCGACGTGATCTCGTCGGACCCGACCAGCGCCGCGACCTCGTCCTCGTCGGCGATGAGGATCTCGACGTTCTCGCGCAGGAGCTCGCGGAAGTACTCGCGGTGGCGCTCGACGCAGCCGGCGTCGGACAGCGTCAGGCCCACCCGGGCCTCGCTCTTCGACGCGGCGTCGACGACCTTGCCGATGGTGGCGCGGGCCTGCTCCGTGTCGGCCAGGTAGCCCTCGATGAGGCTGACCTTGGAGCCCGCGACGTCGTCCTGCTCGATGTCGTCGGGCCCGAGCGCCGTGCAGGCGCCCAGGAAGGTCGACATCGTGCGCTCGCCGTCGGCGGTGACCATGACCAGGCAGCGGGCGGTCGCCGGGCTGCCCGACAGCGCCGGCGTCGTGAAGTGCACGCCGTGCGAGCGGATGGACTCGGTGAACGACGTGCCGAGCCGGTCGTCGGAGACCTTGCCGACGTACCCGGCGTCGGCGCCGAGGGCCGCCGCGACGGCGATGGTGTTGGCGACGCTGCCGCCCGAGCGCTCCGTCGTGTCCCCGGCCTCGGTGTAGAGCTTCTCGGCCTGGGCCTCGTCGATGAGCGTCATGCCGCCCTTGGGCAGCTCGTGCGCACGGATGGTGTCGTCGTCCGTGCGGAACAGCACGTCGACGATGGCGTTGCCGATCCCCAGTACGTCCATGCCTACCTCTCGAATCGCACTACGTCCTTCGGACCAACCTGCGACCCTAGGTGAAACTCAGCGCGACCGGGACCGGACCGTTGCGTGGCGCACGTTCACGCATACACCGGGTAGTTGGGCTCCGGGATCTCCGGGCGGATGCGCTCCTCGACGAAGATGCCGTGCCAGAGCATGAACACGAGCAGTGTCCAGATGCGCCGTGAGTGGTCGACCGGGCCCGCGCGGTGCTCGTCGATGAGGCGCAGCACCGCGGCCTTGTCGATGATCGCGTCGGTCTGCGAGTCACGGACGATGCCGCGCGCCCAGTCGAGCATGTCGTGGGCGAGCCAGTACCGGATCGGGACGGGGAACCCGAGCTTGCGCCGGTGGAGCACGTGCGGCGGGACGATGCCGTCGATCGCCCGGCGCAGGGCGTACTTCGTCGTGCCGTGGGCGACCTTCTGCTCGGTGGGCAGGTGCGACGCGACCTCGAAGACCTCCTTGTCGAGGAACGGCACGCGCAGCTCGAGGGAGTTCGCCATGGTCATCTTGTCGGCCTTGACGAGGATGTCGCCGCGCAGCCAGGTGAAGAGGTCGACGTGCTGCATGCGCGCCACCGGGTCCCAGGAGCCCGAGTCGGCGTAGAGCGGCGCGGTGACGTCGACGTGCGAGAGCTCGGGGTCGTGCCCGCGCAGCACCGCGCCGAGCTGGTCGTCGCGGAAGATGCGGGCGTTGCCGTAGTAGCGCTGCTCGAGGGGGAGCGCCCCGCGGCGCAGCAGATCCTTGCCGCGCATGCCGTCGGGCAGCCGCGTCGAGAGCGCCCCGGCGAGCTTGCGGACGGCGCCGGGCAGCTTCTCGAACGGCGCGAGCGAGAGCGGCTCCTTGTAGATCGTGTAGCCGCCGAAGAGCTCGTCGGCGCCCTCGCCGGAGAGGACGACCTTGACGTGCTTGCGGGCCTCGCGCGCCACGAACCACAGGGGCACGAGCGCGGGGTCGGCCACCGGGTCGTCGAGGTACCAGACGATCAGCGGCAGGGAGTCCATCATCTCCTGGGCGGAGACCGTGCGGACCAGGTGCCGCACGCCGATGGCCTCGGCCGACTCCTTCGCGACGTCGACCTCGGAGTAGCCCTCGCGCTCGAAGCCGGTGGTGAAGGTGATGAGGTCCGGGTTGTGCTCGCGGGCCAGCGCCGCGATCGCCGTCGAGTCGACGCCCCCGGAGAGGAACGCCCCGACGGTGACGTCGGCGCGCATGTGCTTGGCCACCGAGTCGCGCAGCACCTCGGTGATCTCGGCGTGCAGGCGCGCCTCGTCGTCGACCGGCTTCGCGTCGAACTGCGGCACGAAGTAGCGCTCGGCCGCGAGCGGCTCGCCGGGGGAGACGGTGAAGCTCGTCCCCGACTCGACGCGGCGGATCGAGCGGTGCAGCGACAGCGGCTCGGGGACGTACTGCAGCTGGAGGTAGTGCTGCAGCGCGGTGGGATCGGGCGCCGTGGTGGGCTCGCCGAGGGCCTTGGCCAGCTCGAGCAGGCTCTTCTTCTCGCTGGCGAACGCCACACCGTGCGGGCCGGCGGCGAGGAAGAGCGGCTTGATGCCGAACGGGTCGCGCGCGCCGAAGAGCACCTTCTCGTGCGTGTCCCAGATGAGGAACGCGAACATGCCGCGCAGCCGGCGGACCGCGTCCTGCCCCCAGACGTCGTACGCGGCGACGATGGCCTCGGTGTCACCCTCGGTCGCGAACGTGACCCCGTGGTCGCGGGCCAGCTCCTCGCGCAGCTCGAGGTAGTTGTAGATCTCGCCGTTGAAGACGATGCGGTAGCGGTCGCTCGCGTACGTCAGGGGCTGGTGCGAGCCCTCGACGTCGATGATCGACAGCCGGTTGAAGCCGAGCACCACGTCGTCGTCGTGCCACGTCCCGGACTCGTCCGGGCCGCGGTGGCGCATGCACTCGAGGCTCCCGCGCACCGCGTCGGCCCGCGCCGCGCCGGATCCGTCGGGCGTGATCAATCCCATCAGGCCGCACACGCGTCCGCTGACACCTCCGTCTGCCGGGGTCGCCGTTCCGCCGCGACGGGGTGCCGCGGGGCCGCTCCAGTATGCCGACAGTGCTCCACGGCCCCGCCTGTGGGCGACCCGCCGCGCCCCTCCGACAGCGCGTAGTGGCTCGCTCGGCTAGTCTCCGCACCGACGTCGGGGCCCGCATCCGCCGGGCCGCCCACCACGGCGCCGTCGGGTCGGATGACCAGGGGCGACGCGGGGGACCCGCCCGAGGAGGAAGGCAGCCAGCAGTGCGCCGAGATGGGACGCCGGTCCGGAGCCGCACCGGTCGCGTGCGCCGGGCCGTGGGCCTGGCTGCGGCGGCCGTCGCCGTCGCCGTGACCACCTCCGGCTGCTCCGTCGAGGAGGTCCTGCGCTTCGGCTGGCCGATCGGGGTCACCCCCGAGGCCACGCAGATGCGCACGCTGTGGACCTGGGCCGCGGTCGCCGCGCTGGTCGTCGGTGTCCTCGTGTGGGGGGCGACGGCCTGGACCGTGGCGTTCCACCGCAAGAAGGCCGGCGAGTCGGACCTGCCGCGGCAGTTCCAGTACAACCTGCCGCTCGAGCTGGTGCTGACCGTCGTCCCGCTGATCATCGTCGCGGTGCTCTTCTACTTCACCGTCGTCGTGCAGAACGTCGTCGACCGCACCGCGACCGGCGACGAGCTCAAGGTCGACGTCATCGGCTTCCAGTGGAACTGGGAGTTCTCGTACCCGGACACCCGCGGCCCCAACGGCCTCCCGGCGTCCACCGTGGGCTCCACCGGCCAGGTGCCGCTGCTCGTGCTCCCGACCGACCGGCCCATCGCCTTCACCCAGGACTCGCAGGACGTCATCCACTCGTTCTGGGTGCCGGAGTTCCTCTTCAAGCGCGACGTCCTGCCCGACCCGGAGAAGAACGACCAGAAGAACACCTGGGTCATCGACCGCATCGAGCGTCCGGGGGCCTTCGTCGGCCGCTGCGCCGAGTTCTGCGGGGCGTACCACTCGATGATGAACTTCGAGGTCCGGGCGCTGCCGCCGGCCCAGTTCGACCAGTTCCTGCGCCTGCGCACGCAGGTGAACCCGCAGACCGGCCAGGGCTACACCACGCCGGACGCCCTCGCGGCGCTGAACTGTGGCGAGCTGTGCAACCCGGAGGCGGTCACCACGGCGCCGTTCGACCCGAACCCGACCGCCCGCCAGGCCTTCAAGTGATCATGCGCACCCAGAGAGCGAGGACCCGATGAAGGTCGAATCGCGCATCTTCGAGATCCTCACGGTCTTCTGCTTCGTCTGCGCGATCGTGTACGGGATCCTCTCCGGTGAGGAGGTCGGCATCGTCGGCCTCACCCTCACCGGCGGCCTGACCCTCATCGTCGGGACGTACTTCCGGTTCGTCGCCCGGCGCCTCGAGGAGCGCCCGGAGGACAACCCGGAGGCGGAGGTCTCCGACGGCGCCGGCGACCTGGGCTTCTTCAGCCCGGGCAGCTACTGGCCCATCGCCGTCGCCGGCGGGGTGGCCTTCACCGGCCTCGGTGTCGCCATGTGGCAGTGGTGGCTGATCGTCCTCGCCGGCATCGGCCTGCTCATCGCCATCTGCGGCCTCGTCTTCGAGTACCACGCGGGCCCCTCGGCCCACTAGGTCCCACCCACTCACCTCGGCCCCGGCTCCGTGCCTCGGAGCGGGGCCGGCGTGTGTGCGGGGTCGTGCCGTGCCCGTGGCGTGTCCTGGCCGGGGCGAGGTGGACCGGCGGACGGGCGGGCGGGGCGGGGCGAGACGGGCGCACCCGAGGCCCCCCAAGGCGCCTGCAGGGCCGCACCTGGGCACCGAGGCGCCCGATGGGCGCCTGAAGGCCATCCGCGGCCCGAGGCGACCACGGGTGCCGGAGGGCCGACCAGTGGGGTCCGGGGGTCCGGGGCGCCGAGGAGTACTGAGGGCCACCCGGGGGCGCGTGATGTTGCCGGGAGGGCGGCCTCGACGACGGGAAGCGGCCCACGTCCGCCGGCCATGCGCGGCAGCGGAGATCAGGGGCGCGTCATGCACCCCGCGGGCGCTGCGGCGGTGCACCAGGTGCTCGTGATCTCCGGAGCGCGCGGGGGCGAGGGCCTGCTCGGAGAGCGAAGGGCACGTTCGGCACCTCGCGCGGCCTCTCGATCATGCGGTACTTGCCCCTTGCGGTGCGTCGACGGAGTGCCGGCGGGCCGCGAGCGCGGGTCAGTGCCCGGTGCGGCGTGTCGGCGCGGCGAGGGTGTGGCGATCCTGGCGTCACACGCCAGGAAAGCCGCATTCCTCGTACAGGGGAGGGGCTCCGGGCACACAGACGACGGGCCGGGAGCGTCGGTGACGCTCCCGGCCCGTGTCGGACGTGCGGGTGGTGCTACTCCTGGATGTCGCGCGGGCGGCCGGCGTCGGGACGCCCGGCGAGCTCGCGGGACTCGGTGGAGGCGCTCGGCTCCACCTCGAGCGGGTCGCCACCGTGGGGCCCGCCGGTGAGCTGGTCCTGCTCGTCGGCCGGGTCCGGGCGGAACCAGCCGCCCTTGAGCGGCTTGCCCGCGGAGCCCAGGTCGTTCATGCGCTTCGGCACCTTGGCGCCCTGGTAGGCCAGCGGGAGGGCGTGACCGTGCTCGTCGACCCCGCCCAGGGGCTGGTGCACCTCGATGAACTCACCGTGCGGCAGCCGCTTGATGTGCCCGGTCTCGATGCCGTGCTCCAGGACCTCGCGGTCGCTGCGCTGGAGGCCCAGGCAGATCCGGTAGGTCGCGAAGTAGACCAGCGGCGGGAGAACGAGCAGTCCGATGCGCCCGATCCACGTCATCACGTTCAGGGAGATGTCGAACGTGTAGGCGAAGATGTCGTTGCCGCACGCCAGGACCAGCCAGAAGTAGAAGGTCATGGCCATCATGCCCGTGGCGGTGCGCACGGGGACGTCGCGCGGACGCTGCAACAGGTTGTGGTGGGCGTCGTCGCCGGTCAGCTTGCGCTCGATGATCGGGTAGAGCGCGAGCAGCGTGGTGAGGATGCCCATCCCGATCACGGCCGGGAAGAAGATCGCCGGGATCGTGTACCGGCCGAACAGGTACATCTCCCACGAGGGCCAGAGCCGGACCGCGCCGTCGAACAGCGCCATGTACCAGTCGGGCTGCGAGCCGGCGGAGACCTGCGTCGGGTCGTACGGGCCGAGCTTCCAGATCGGGTTGATCTGGAACCAGCCCGACATGATCGCGGTCGCGCCGACGACGACGGCCGTGAAGCCACCGCCCTTGCTGGCGAACGTCGGCAGGATGCGGACGCCGACGACGTTGCGCTCGGTGCGCCCCGGCCCGGGGAACTGAGTGTGCTTCTGGAACCACACCAGCGCCACGTGGATCGCGATGACCGCGGTGATGATCCCCGGGAGCAGGAAGACGTGGACGATGTACAGGCGCGGGATGATGATCGTGCCCGGGTACTCGCCGCCGAGGATCGCCCAGTGCAGCCACGTGCCGATGACCGGGATCGACAGGACGATCGCGGAGAGGCCGGTGCGGATGCCGGTGCCCGAGAGCAGGTCGTCGGGCAGCGAGTAGCCGATGAAGCCCTCGATCATGCCCGTGAGCAGCAGGACGACGCCGAGCACCCAGTTGGTCTCGCGCGGGCGGCGGAACGCTCCGGTGAAGAACGTCCGCATCATGTGGACGATCATCGCCGCGACGAACAGCAGCGCCGCCCAGTGGTGCACCTGACGGATGAAGAGGCCGCCGCGCACGTCGAGCGAGATGTTGACGGTCGACTCGTAGGCCATCGACATCGTGACGCCCTGCAGGCCCGGGTAGTTGCCGTCGTAGGTCGTCTCGGCCATCGACGGGTCGTAGAAGACCGCCAGCCACGTGCCCGACAGCAGCAGCACGATGAAGCTGTACATCGCGATCTCGCCGAGCATGAACGACCAGTGCGTCGGGAAGACCTTGTTGATCTGACGACGGACGCCGCCGGCCGGGTGGATGCGGCTGTCGATCTCGTCGGCGGCCGTGCCGACCAGCTTCATGGCCGTGCCGCCGCCCTTCCGGGTGGGTGTGGTGATCGAACTCATGAATTCCGCTCCCAGAACGCCGGCCCCACCGGTTCGATGAAGTCACTGCGTGCGTACAGGTAACCCTGATCGTCCACGGTGATGGGCAATTGCGCCAGCGGGCGCGTGGCCGGGCCGAAGACCGGCTTGGCGAACTCGTTGGCCTGGAACTGCGACTGGTGGCAGGGGCACAGGATGCGCATCGTCTGGTCCTCGTACAGCGACGTGGGGCACCCCATGTGGCTGCAGATCTTCGAGTACGCGAAGAGCGTGCCGTAGTTGAAGTCCTCCTGGCCGGCCCGCTTGATCACGGGCACGTTCGGCCGGAGGTGGATGAGCATGACCGGCGAGTCCGACGAGCGGACCGTCTCGGCCACGTGCTCGGGGTCGACGAGCTCGTCCTCGGTGAGGACCGCTTCCCCGCCGTTGGCGCCGGCCGTGAGGAACGCCGCGAACACGGCCGGGTCCTTCACCTCGTCGGCGTGGAACGGGAACACGGTCTCCATGGCGCCCGGCTCGAGATCGCCGGCGCGCACCAGGACGACGTCCTTGGAGTTGCCGTCGAACTTGCGCACGTAGACGCGCTCGCCGTGCAGCGACTTCCACTGCGTCACCAGGAGAGGGGAGTTCGGCCCCTCCTTCCACGGGTTCTTGACGAGCCCGCCGAAGGCCGCGACGAGGACGCCGATGCCCAGCACGCCGCCGGCGGCCCCGACCGAGCGGATGATCAGCTTGCGGCGGGCGATCCCGCTCTGCTGGCCGGTCTGCACGAGGCGCGCCGCCGCGGTGCGGCGGTCGAGCTCGGAGGACCGGCCGTCGTGACGCTGCTGGATCGTGAGGTCCTCGGGCAGCAGCTTCTTCGAGTACGCGATCACGCCCATGCCGGTGGCGAGGACCGCGACGCCGAACGTCGTCCCGATGATCGGCGTGTAGAGCGCGTAGATCCAGGCGCCCTCGTCGCTGCCCGGGCGGTACTCCCACGGCCACGCGATGAAGGCGACGATGAAGAGCAGGCCCGCGACGGCCGCGAGGATGAACCAGCCGGCCACCTGGCGGACCGCGCGCTTCTCGGCCCGCGTGCCGGGCACCGGGAAGCGCTCGCGGCCCGAGACGACCTCGATGTCGTCGATCTGGTTGCCCAGACGGACGAGGTCGTCGGTGCTCATCTGCGCGAGCTCGGCGTCCGAGGGGATGCGCGGGCCGTCGGACGGGCGGGTTTCCGTGGGCGCGTTGGCGCCGTGGTCAGCGGGGCTCACTGGCGGGATCCGATCCAGAGGGAGATGCCGACGAGGGCGGCGATGCCGACGAAGAAGGCGACCAGGCCCTCGGGCACCGGACCGAAGCCGCCGAGGCCGTTGCCGCCCGGGTTGACGCCGGTGTTGTTGCTCGACACCGACTTGATGTAGCCGATGATGTCGCGCTTCTCCTCGGGGGAGAGCTGGGAGTCGGCGAACGTCGGCATGTTCGACGGGCCCGACAGCATCGCCGCGTAGATCTGCGTCTCGCTCGCCGGGTCGAGCACCGGTGCGAACTTGCCCTGGGACAGCGCGCCGCCGCGGCCGGTGAAGTTGTGGCAGGAGGCGCAGTTGAGGCGGAACAGCTCGCCGCCGCGACCGAGGTCCTCGCCGCGCAGTTCCGCACCGTTCGCGACGGCCGGCGTCACCGGTCCGCCGCCGTTGGCCTGGACGAACGCACCGAGGGCGTCGATCTGGGCCTCGTCGTAGCGGGGCGGCTTGCGCTCGGCCTCCGCGCCCTGGGCGGCGAGCGGCATGCGGCCCGTCGAGACCTGGTAGTAGACCGAGGCCTCGCCGACGCCGACGAGGCTGGGCCCCCGTCCCTGCACGCCCTGCAGGTTGGTGCCGTGACAGGTGATGCAGGAGTTGTCGTAGAGCTGCTGACCCTCGCGGACGATCGCCGGGTCGGCGGCCTGCGCGGCGTCCGGCTTCGGCGTGAGCACCGTGTACAGGCCGCCGACGGCGACCAGGGCGACGCCCAGGGCGAGCAGCCCCGACAGGCGTCGCCGCACCTTGCTCCCGCGACGCGCCCGCGTGCGGGCGGGGCGGGGCTTCTCGTCACTCATCGGGTGCCCAACCTCGAGCTCTCCTCGCTGATGGTCCTGGGGGTCCGGCGACCGGGGTGGTGGTGTCGCTGCCATCGGTCAGCGGATGAAGTAGATGACGGCGAACAGGCCGATCCAGACCACGTCCACGAAGTGCCAGTAGTACGAGACGACGATCGCCGCCGTGGCCTGCGCCGGTGTGAACCGACTCAGGAACGTGCGGGACACGAGCAGCACGAACGCGATCAGGCCGCCCGTGACGTGCAGCGCGTGGAACCCGGTGGTGATGTAGAAGACCGAGCCGTAGGAGCTGCTGGAGATCGTCGTCGCGTGCTCGGTGACGAGCGTGTGGTACTCGTTCACCTGCCCGAGCACGAAGATCAGGCCCATCACGAACGTCACCGCGTACCAGCGCCGCAGGCCGAACACGTCGCCGCGCTCGGCCGCGAACACCCCGTACTGACAGGTGAACGACGACGCCACGAGGATGATCGTGTTCACCAGGGCGTAGGGGATGTCGAGCTCGGTGGGCTCCGGTGGCCAGCCCTCGGTGGCGTTCGCCCGCGCGACGAAGTACATGGCGAACAGCCCGGCGAAGAACATCAGCTCGCTGGAGAGCCAGATGATGGTCCCCACGCTCACGACGTTGGGCCGGTTGAGGGAATGAATCCTCGCGCTGAAAGAAGGCGCCGGCGCACCCTGGGCGGTCGTCACGGGCGTCATGATGACACCTCCGACCGACACCAGCCCGTCGGGGCGAGCCCCCGCGGTGTCGCGTCGCGGCGGCCCGTGCGACCGGGTCCGTACCCGTGCCGACCTGCACCGCCTCTCACCTGCGAGTTCTCCTACCCGCCGTCGTACGTCGGCCCGTCGTACGGTTCGGCCGCCCGCGTGCCGTGTGCTCGTGACTCTCCTCCGGTGACCGCTAGCATCGCCGACCATGGAGGACACGCGATGACCGCTCCGGGCCCCACCCTCACGGTCGTGGTGATGAGTCATCGCGCGGAGGTGCGCGAGGCCATCGCCACCGCGGTCGGCCGCCGGCCCGCGCCGGACCTGCCGCGCCTGCGCTTCGTCGACGCCGCGAACGTGGCGGACGTGCTCGGTGCCGCCGACGCCGGCGAGATCGATCTCGCCGTGCTCGACGCGGAGGCCCAGCCCACGGGCGGGATGGGCGTGTGCCGGCAGCTCAAGAACGAGAGCGCCGACCCGCCGCCGGTGATCGTCGCCGTCCGCCGCCGGGACGACCACTGGCTGGCGACCTGGTCGCAGGCCGACGCCGTGCTGGTGCAGCCGCTCGACCCCGTGACCGCGGCCGAGACCGTGGCCACGGTCCTGCGCGAGCGCGCCCGCCCCGCCGTCCGGGGATGACCGCCGGCGTGCCGCCGACCTGGCCCGCGCTCATCGGGCGCCTGCTCGCGGGCCAGGACCTCGCCGCCGGCGACACCGAGTGGGCGATGGACCAGGTGATGTCCGGCGAGGCGTCGCCCGCCCAGGTCGCGGGGTTCGTCGTCGCCCTGCGCGCGAAAGGGGAGACGGCGCCCGAGATCGCGGGGCTGGCGACGGCGATGCTGGCGCACGCCCGGTCGGTCGAGGTGCCGCCGCCGGTGGTCGACATCGTGGGCACCGGGGGCGACGGCGCGCACACGGTGAACATCTCGACGATGTCCGCCGTCGTCATGGCGGCCGCCGGGGCGCGGGTGGTCAAGCACGGCGGGCGCGCCGCGTCGTCCCAGAGCGGGTCGGTGGACGTGCTCGAGGCCCTCGGCGTCCCGGTCGATCTCGGCCCCGACGCCGTGGCGCGCTGCGTCGCCGAGGTGGGCATCGGCTTCTGCTTCGCGCAGGTGTTCCACCCCGCGATGCGGCACGCCGGCCCGGTCCGCGGCCAGCTCGGCGTCCCGACCGCGTTCAACCTGCTGGGCCCGCTGACCAACCCGGCGCGGCCGGGGGCCGCGCTCATCGGGTGCGCCGACGTGCGGTTCGCCCCGATCCTCGCCGAGGTCCTCGCCGCCCGCGGCGACCGCGCCGTCGTGGTGCGCGGCGACGACGGGCTCGACGAGGTCACCACCGCCACGACCACCACCGTGTGGCACGCCGGCCCGGCCGGGGTCCGCGTCGAGACCCTCGACCCCGCGGCCCTCGGTGTGCCGGCCTCGGGCCAGGGGGCCCTGCGGGGCGGCGACGCCGCGCACAACGCCACCGTCGCCCACGCGGTCTTCGCCGGCGAACCGGGCGCGGTCCGCGATGCCGTGCTGCTCAACGCGGGTGCCGCGCTCGCCGCCTACGAGGAGGCCGTCACCGGGACGGCGATGACCGACCTGCACGCGGGCGTCGCCGCCGGGCAGCGCCGGGCCGCCGAGGCCGTCGACTCCGGGGCGGTCACCGCGCTGCTCGAGCGCTGGTCGGCCGTGGCGCGGGAGGCGCGCGGCTAGTCCGGAGGCGGCCCGGGGGGCGAGCTGGTCGAGGTCTAGTCGAGCCCGACGGAGAAGGCCGACGCGTCGTCGCGCGCCGAGTAGGACCGGAACGCGATGTGCGTCGACGTGCTCTGCACGCCGGGCACCTTGGACAGGCCCCCGGCGATGACGTCGGCGAGCTGCTCGTGCTCGCGGACGCGCACCACGGCGACGAGGTCGACGTCGCCGGCGCAGGAGTACACCTCCGCGACGCCCTCGAGGTCCGCGATGGCCTGCGCGGTCTCGGGGATGCGGTCGGCGTCGGCGTGGACCATCACGAAGGCCGTGATCACGGGCGCTCCTCGGTGCTCGGCGGGTCGCTCGGCGCCGGGGCGGACCGGCCGGCCCCGGGTGGCCGGGAGTCTAGGGCGGCTCGCGGGACGTCCCCGCGCGCTCGGGGTCGGTGTGGCGCGCCTCCCGCGCCCGCCCGACCCACGCGCCCCACGCCCCGGCGCCGGCGGCGGGCATGGCCCAGGGCGTCGTGGTGCGCACCATCCGCGTGCCCGGCCGCTCGAGCCACCGGGTGACGACGGCGACCTCCTCGGGCGGCGCGCCGCACAAGGGGCCGACGGCGGGCCGGACCGTTTCGGCGGAGGCCACGAGCGACTCGACGACCGGCATCGGCGGCACCCCGCGACGGGCGCGCCCGGCCGCGGCGAGGCGGCCGTGCCGGACCACGGCGAGGTCCCACCCCCGCTCGCCGTCCGGCCGCGCCGCGATCATCTCCGGCGCCGCGGCGACCGCGGACAGGCGCTGGACCCGGCCGAGGGCGTGGGCGAGCTCGGCGAGCCGGTCGCGGTGGGCGGCCGCGTCCTCGAACCGCTCGGCCGCCGCGAGCTCGGTGACGGTGGCCGAGAGGCGTCGCAGCCCCGCGTCGTCGTTCCCCCGCACCAGCGCCCGGGCGTCGTCCACCACCGGGCGGTAGGCCTCGACGTCGAGGTGGCCCGCACACGGGGCGGCGCAGCGGCCCATCTCGTGCAGGGCGCACGGCGTGCCCGACGCCCCGCGGGCGGGGATCCGCTGGGTGCACGGCCGCAGGCGCACCGCGTCCTGGAGGGCGGCGACCGCGTCCACGGCGTTCGGGCGCCGCGTGAAGGGACCGATCGCGTCGGCCCGGGGCGTCCGGACCACCGACAGGCGCGGGAAGGGCTCGTCGGTGAGCGCCACCCACCACCCGCGGTGGGGGAAGCGCGAGCGGCGGTTGTACCGGGGGGCGTGCCCGGCGAGCAGGCGCAGCTCGCGGACCTCGGCCTCGAGGGCGTGGGCGCACACCACCCAGTCGACGCGCTCGACGAGACCGATCATCTCCTTGATGCGGGCCCGCTTGTCGCCGCCGGTGAAGTAGGAGCGCACGCGCCGGCGCAGGTCGCCGCTGGTGCCCACGTAGAGCACCTCGTCGCCGGGGCCGCGGAAGAGGTAGACGCCGGGCTGCTCGGGCACCGCGTCGGCGAGGTGGCGCTTGGCCCGCTGCGCGGGGCTGACCTCCACCTGCAGCGCGAGGAGGTCCTCCAGCGTCGACACCCCGCGCCCGCCGACGCGCTCGAGCAGCCCGTGCAGCACGTCGACGGTGGCCTTCGCGTCGTCGAGGGCGCGGTGGATGGGCCGCGTCCGCGCTCCGAAGAGCGTCGCCAGCGCCGAGAGCCGGCACGACGGGGCCTCGTCGCGCGTCAGCACGCGGCGCCCGAGCCGCGCCGTGCACACCACCGCCGGGCGCGGCCACGACGGGCCGTGGCGCCGGCAGGCCGCGCGCAGGTGTCCGATGTCGAACGGGGCGTTGTGGGCGACGAGTACGGCGCCGGCGCAGAACTCGAGGAACGCGCCGAGCACCTCCCGCAGGCGGGGAGCGCCGGTGACCATGGCCGTGGTGATGCCGGTGAGCTGGATGATCGCCGGCGGCACGGACACCCCGGGGTCGACCAGCGTGGCGAACTCGCCCACCACCTCGCCGCCGCGCACCTTGACCGCGCCGATCTCGGTGATCGCGTCGGAGTCGGGAGGGCCGCCCGTCGTCTCCAGGTCGACCACCACGAACGTGACCGCCGACAGCGGCGTGCCGAGCTCGCCGAACGAGAGCTGGGGGTCCGGCCCGGTGACCGGACGGGCGGGTGCGTCCATCGCGGCGGGACGCTACGAGCGACCCCCGACAGTCCCGGCGCGATGGATCGGACGGGCGCGGACGGGCCCGGTCGTGGGGTCGCGCCGGGGCTAGCCTGACCGGTCATGGAGGAGGGCGGCGACGACCCGGGGCGACGCCCGGGCACGACGGCACCCCCCGACGCGCCGGACGGGGCGCAGAACGGCGACGGTCACGGTGACGCGGCGGAGGACACGGCGGACGACGCGGCCCGTGCCGCGGTGCGCACCCGCCTCCTGGAGCAGGCCCCCGATCCGGTGCGGGCCAAGGTGGCGGAGCTGGCGTCGGTCGCCGTCGGCAACATCCCGGTGACGGAGCTGCCCCCGCCGGTCCGGGCCATCGCCCGCTTCGCCCCGGCCAAACGGGCGCGGGCCGGCGCGGCGCCCCTGCTCGCCGCCGTCGGGCGCACCGAGGGGTTCGCCGCACGGATCGTCGGCTGGTGGACCGAGGAACGTCCCGACGGCTGGAGCCCGCCGTCGCCCGATCCCGTGCACGCGGCCGCCGTCGCCGTGCTCGAGGGCCGCGAGGAGGGGTCCGGGCTGGTCCGCGACGTGGGCGACCGGCAGGACGCCGTCCGGGCCCGCGCCGAGCGCGACGCGGCGCTCGCCCGCGTCGACCGGCTCGAGGGGGAGGTGCGCAGGCTCACCGCCGAGCGCGACGAGGCCCGCGCCGCGGTGGGGTCCGCCGGCGAGGAGAACCGCGACGAGGTCGCCAAGCTGCGTGCCCGCCTGCGCGACCAGGGCACGCGGGTGCGCCGGGCCGAGGACGAGGCGGCGGCGCTGCGGGCGGCGCAGGAGGCGGGCGACGGCGGGCTGCGCGCCGAGCTGGAGGAACTGCGCCGCGACCGGGACCGCCGGCGGGACGCCGCGGCCGCCGCCGAGGACCGGGCGCGCCGCGCCACCGAGGAGCTCGCGGGGGCACGGCGGGCCTCGCTGGAGGCGCGCCGGGCCGACGAGGCGCGCCTCGCCCTGCTCGTCGACACCGTCGCGGGTGCCGCCGAGGGCCTGCGCCACGAGCTGGGCCTGCGGGCCGCCGACCCGGGCGCGCGGCCGGCGGAGCTCGTCGGCGCCGGGTCCGGCGGGGCGCCGAAGGCCCGCGTCACCGACCCCGCCGCCCTCGACCGGCTGCTCGCGCTGCCCGAGGTGCACCTCGTCGTCGACGGCTACAACGTCACGAAGACCGGCTGGCCGGAGCTGTCCCTGGCCACGCAGCGGGAACGCCTCGTCGCGGCGGTCGCGCCCCTCGCGGCTCGGACGGGAGCCGAGACCACCCTGGTGTTCGACGGCGCCGGCATCACGAACGTGCCGACGCACTCCGTGCGCGGGGTGCGGGTGCTCTTCAGCGACCCGGGCGTCCTGGCCGACGACCTCATCCGCTCGCTCGTCGGAGCGGAGCCCGAGGGCCGTCCCCTGGTGGTGGTCACCTCGGACCGCGCGGTCGTCGACTCGGTCCGGCGCTCGGGCGCGCACCCGGTGCCCTCGAGCGTCCTGCTCAGCCGGTTGTCACGCATCTGACCTGGGTGTTCGTCGCGCCGCGGGTCGACGCGGGCGGCGTTGTCGGGGGTCGCTCCTAGCGTGCGTGCCACGACCCCGGACCCGCCGGGGACTCCTGACCGGGAGGCCACCGTGCTCATCGACTGCGACTCCTGCGCCGTCCGCGACATCGCCTGCCACGACTGCGTCGTCGGCGTCCTGCTCGGCACGCCGTCCGTGCCGTCCGCCCCGCCGGCGGACGGGTCGGTGGTGCCGAGCGACGCCGCGCCCGGCGGCCCCCTGCCGCTGGAGTTCGGGCCCGTCGAGCAGCGGGCGCTCGAGGTCCTCGCCGACCACGGGCTGATCCCGCGGCTGCGGCTCGTGCCGCCGGCCCCGCCGCCCGGGTCCCCGCGCGAGCAGCGGGGCGCGCCGCGTCCGCGCCGGGCACGGGACGCCGGGTGACGGCTCTGGTCAGGGTCACGTCACGGCGGAGTCCGCTTCGCCCGGTGCGCGCCGGATCGTGGGCCGTCCGGGCGCCCGCCGTTCGACACCGCCCGCTGCGGGACGTCATCAGGCCTTCGATAATCTCCGCCCACCCACGTGGCGCCGGATGCGCCGACGGGGGCTCCGGATCGAGGCCGTCGGGGGCCGACGTGTCCGGCCCGAGGACGGCCGACGGCCACCGGCGGGTCCGGGGACGCGGTCGTGCCGGGCTGCGCAGAGAGGACCCGACGACGCGGTGGTGTCCCCCCGTTCCGCACGACGCCCCACCGAGCACCCCGCCGGACGCCCCACGCTCCTCGGGAGAGGGGTCGTGCTCCTCCTGCTCGCGGTCCTGCTCGCGGCCGGTGCGGTGGTCGGGGCCGCGCCCGCCGGGACCGCACGGGCCGACCCCATCGTCCCGCCCGGAGCCTCCGACGCCGTCACGGCCCTCGCCCAGGCCAACGCCCGTGCGGCCGACGCCACGGAGGCGTCGATGGACGCGGCCGAGCAGCTCGGGGTGCGCCGGTCCGAGGCCGACCGCACGCGCCGCGAGGCCGACGACGCCCGCGAGGCGGCCGACGCCGCCCGCGCCGCCCGCGACGACGCGTTCGCCGAGGTCGACCCGGTCACCGCCGCGGCGTTCCAGGGCGGCCAGCTCGACGCGCTCGGCGCGCTGCTGGGCAGCGAGTCCCCGCAGGCCTACCTCGAGCGCACGAGCCTGCTCGACACGATCTCCACCGAGAACCAGCGGTTCGTCCAGCGCTTCCTCGACGCCGCCGCCGCTGCCGAGGGCGCCGAGCGCGACGCCGACGCCCGCGCCACCGACGCCGACCGGTCGGCCTCGGACGCGCAGCGCAGCGCTGACGACGCCCAGCGGCGCCGCGACGACGCCGACCGCGAGGTCGCCGCGGCCGAGGCGGCCCTCGCCGACGCGTCCCCGGCGACGCTGGCCGCACTGCGGCGGGGCGGCACCACGAAGTTCCCCACGAACGTCCCCGGCTCCGGGATCGCGGTCGAGGCGCTGCGCGCGGCGCTGACCCAGCAGGGCAAGCCCTACGTCTGGGGCGCCACCGGGCCCTCGACGTTCGACTGCTCCGGGCTGGTGCAGTGGGCCTACCGGCAGGTCGGGGTCGGGCTGCCCCGGGTGTCGCGCCAGCAGGCCCTGGTCGGTGTTCCGGTCTCGATGGCCGACGCCCGCCCCGGCGACCTGCTGTTCTTCAACGACCCCGTCACCCACGTCGGCTTCTACGTCGGCGACGGCAAGTTCCTCGAGGCACCGCAGTCCGGCGACGTCGTCAAGGTCTCCCAGGTCCGCTCCAGCCTCACCGGCGTGCGGCGCATCGTCCTGTGAGACGTCGGCCCGGCCGCCGCCGGTGATTGACACCGCCGTGTCCCGGGTCACAGGCTCGCGCTCGTGGACCCCGCCCAGACGATCACCGTGCCCCACCTCGGCTCCTCGGCGATCGGGTACGCCCTCGGCGGCCCGTACGACGCGTCGCTCCCGACCCTCGTCCTGGTCAACTCGTTCACGACCTCGGTGGAGCTGTACCGCCCGCAGCTCGCCGGCGAGGAGCTGATCCGGACCGCGAACCTCCTCGCGATCGAGCCCTACGGCCACGGCGCCACGCGAGCCGGTTACGCCGACTACACCTACTGGGACAGCGCCGCGGCGGCGCTCCAGGTGCTCGACGCCCTCGGGATCGACCGGGCGTTCGTGCTGGGCACGTCCCAGGGCGGCTGGATCGCGGTCCGGATGGCCCTGCTGGCCCCGGACGTCGTCCGCGGCGTGATCCCCTTGGGCACCTCGATGGACTTCGAGAGCCCCCGCAGCCGCGATCTCGGGTGCTGGGACGGCATCGCGTTCCTCAGCCCGGCGATCGACGCCCTCGCCGAGCCCGTCGGCGAGGACTGGGTCATCCCTGTGGAGCTCGTCGACGCCGTCCTCGCGGAGGGCTTCGGTGAGGACGTCGACCCCGAGGAGCGCGCCTTCTGGCACGCGACCCACCAGCGGAACTACACCGGCGACGCCGGGCGCAGGCGGCTGCGGACCAGCTCGATCAACCTGCGGGACCGCGACGGGCTCCACGCGCGGCTCGACGCCGTGCGCTGCCCGGTGCTCTGGCTGCACGGCACCGACGACCGCGTGTACTCGGTCGCCAACGCCGAGGACGAGATCGGGCGGTTCACGAACTCCCCGCAGGCCGAGCTGCGGGTGGTCGACGGGGGCCAGCACTTCCTCAGCGCGACGCACCCGGAGGTCGTGAACGCGGCCGTCGTGGAGTTCCTGCGCCGGTCGTCCTAGCGGCGTTCCGGCCCGTGGCTGGCGCCGCGGGGGTTCGTGCGAGGCTCCGCGGCGTGGCGCGCACGCTGCTGGTCACCAACGACTTCCCGCCCCGGCCGGGCGGCATCCAGTCCTACCTCCACGCGCTCGCCACCCGCCTCCCCGCTGACGAGCTCGTCGTCCTCGCCTCCACCTGGCAGCGCACGGACGAGGCGCGGGCGGCGTGCCGGCGCTTCGACGCGGACCAGCGCTTCGAGATCCACCGCCTGCCCACCACGATGATGCTGCCGACGCCGGACGCGACGCGGCGCGCGGCGGAGCTGGTGCGCACGCGCGAGATCGACACCGCGTGGTTCGGCGCGGCGGCTCCGCTCGGGCTGATGGCGCCCGCGCTGCGCCGGGCCGGGGTACGCCGGGTCCTGGCCAGCACCCACGGCCACGAGGTCGGGTGGTCGATGCTGCCGGGCAGCCGCCAGGCGCTGGGGCACATCGGGCGCGCGAGCGACGTCGTCACCACGGTCAGCCGCTACACCCGCGGCCGGATCGCCCCGGCCCTCGGCCCCGACGCCGCCCTCGAACCGTTGCCGTCGGGGATCGACGGCGAACGCTTCCGGCCCGACCCCGGCGCCCGGGACGCGATCCGGCGCCGGTACGGGCTGGGGGAGCGGCCGCTCGTGGGCTGTGTCTCGCGGCTCGTGCGTCGCAAGGGTCAGGACGTGCTGATCGCCGCGCTGCCCCGCCTGCGCGGGCGCGTGCCCGGTGTCGCGCTGCTCATCGCGGGCGACGGGCCCGATCGCGATCGGTTGCGGCGCCTCGCGCGCACCCACGGTGTCGCTGACGACGTCGTGTTCACCGGCCCCATGGCGCCCGACGAGGTCCCGGCGCACCACGCCGCCGTCGACGTCGGTGCCCTCCCGTGCCGCACCCTCGGGGGCGGGCTGGATGTCGAGGGCCTGGGCATCGTCCTGCTCGAGGCGCAGGCCAGCGGCGTGCCCGTCGTCGCCGGCCGCTCGGGCGGCGCCCCGGAGACTGTGCGCCCCGGCCGGACCGGGCGTCTCGTCGACGGCCGCGACCGCCGCGACGTCGCCGACACCCTCGCCGACCTGCTCGTCGACCCGGACGCCGCCCGGGCGATGGGCGAGGCGGGTCGGCGGTGGATGCGCGACGAGTGGACCTGGGAGTCCCGCGCCGCGCGCCTGCGCGCCCTCGCCGCCGGCTGAGCACCCCGCGGACGGGTGATCAACGGGGACTTCGGGCGCCGAGAAGCAGCGAGATACCCGTTCGCTGCGGAAACCCCGGGCCTCAGCGCTGTTCGTAGACCGCGTCGATGTCGGCGGCGCGCTTCTCGGCGATGACGTTGCGCTTGAGCTTCATCGTCGGCGTGAGCTCGCCGCTCTCCTCGGTGAAGTCGGTCGAGAGGATGCGCCACTGCTTGATGGCCTCGGCCTTCGAGACCGCCTTGTTGGCGTCGTCGATCGCCGCGGTGATCTCCGCGCGGACGTCGGGGTCGTCGGCGAGGGCGGCGGCGTCGGAGGAGTCCTTGCCGTGCTCGGTGCTCCAGCCGGGCAGCGCCTCGGGGTCGAGGGTGATGAGCGCGCCGACGTAGGGCCGGTTGTCGCCGACGACGAGCGCCTGGCTGACCAGGCGGTGGGCCCGGACGCGGTCCTCGAGCACGGCGGGGGCGACGTTCTTGCCGCCCGCGGTGACGATGAGCTCCTTCTTGCGGCCGGTGATCGAGAGGTAGCCCTCGTCGTCGAGGCTGCCGAGGTCGCCGGTGTGGAACCAGCCGTCGACGATCGTCGACCTCGTGGCCTCCTCGTTGTTCCAGTAGCCGCGGAAGACGACGTCGCCTTTCGCGAGGATCTCGCCGTCCTCGCCGATCGCGACCGTGATGCCCGGGATCGGCTTGCCGACGGTGCCGACCTTGATGTGGCCGCTCGGGTTCGCGGTGATCGCCGCGCTGGTCTCGGTGAGGCCGTAGCCCTCGTGGATCGGCACGCCGATGCCGCGGAAGAAGTGGCCGATGCGCGCGCCGAGCGCCGAGCCGCCCGACACCGCGCCGATGCACCGCCCGCCCAGCGCCGCGCGGAGCTTGCCGTAGACGAGCTTGTCGAACAGCCCGTGCTGCAGGCGCAGGACGATCCCCGGACCGCCGGCGTCGAGGGCCTCGCTGTAGGAGACGGCCGTGGCCTCGGCGGCGTCGAAGATCCGCCCCTTGCCGTCGTTGTGGGCCTTGACCTTGGCGCCGTTGTAGACCTTCTCGAACACCCGGGGCACCGAGAGCAGGAAGTCCGGCCGGAACCGCGGGAGCTCGGTGGTCAGCTTCTTGGTGTCGGCGAAGTGGCCGATGGTGTAGCGGTACTCCTGCGCCGCGCACTGGATGACGCGGGCGAAGATGTGGGCGAGGGGGAGGAACAGCAGCGTCGAGTTGCCCGGGGTCATGAGGTCGCCGAAGGTCTCGGCCACGGCGCGCACCTCGAACAGCAGGTTGCGGTGGCTGATCTCGCAGCCCTTCGGGCGCCCGGTGGTGCCGGAGGTGTAGATCAGCGTCGCGAGGTCGTCGGCGTGCACGGCCGTGCGCCGCGCCTCGAGCGTCGCGTCGTCGACGTCCGCGCCGGCCTCGCGCAGGCCGCCCACGGCCCCGTCGGCGCCGTCGATCTGCCAGACGTGCTCCAGCTCCGGGAGCTTCTCGCGCAGCGCGGAGACGATCGAGAGGTGCTCGTCGGACTCGACGATCACGCCGCGCGCGCCCGAGTCGGAGAGGCACCACTCGACCTGGTCGGACGAGGAGGTCTCGTAGATCGGCAGGGTCACCGCGCCGGCGGCCCAGAGCGCGTAGTCCAGCAGGGTCCACTCGTAGCGGGTCTTCGAGATCAGCCCGACGCGGTCGCCGGGCTGGATGCCCGCGGCGACGAAGCCCTTGGCGGTCGCGACCACCTCGTCGCGGAAAGCGGCGAAGGTGACGTCCTGCCACTGGTCGCTGTCGTCGGCCTCCGGCGCGGCAGCTCCGCTGCGCTGCGTGCCGCGGAGCAGGCGCTTGTAGGCGACGTCACCGCCGTGGGCGTCGGCGTTCGCCCAGGGTGCGGCGGTGAGGTTGTCGTCGTCGGCGACCTTCGCGATCGCCGGCTCCGTGTACTGCTGCATCTCGTCCACCACTCCTGCCCCGCGCGCCTCGCTGCGTCCGGCTGTGACCCTAGTCGCGGGGTCTACCTCCCGGTAGCCGGACATTTCGCCCAGCCGCGCGGGGCGTGACGGACGGAGAAGGAGGGGTCCTGGGACGCTGGGACCCGTGGCGAGCGTGGATGTGGTGGACGAGACGTTCCTCGCCGTGCCGCCCGAGCGCCTGGCGGCCGAGTTCGCCGACCCGGCGGCATGGCGTCGGCTCTGGCCGGACCTCGCGCTGCGCGTCTTCGCCGACCGCGGCCCCCAGGGCGTGCGCTGGAGTGTCGTCGGCGACGCGTGGCGGGGCAGCATGGAGGTCTGGCTCGAGGCCGTCGGCGACGGCACGGTGCTGCACTACTTCCTGCGCGTCGACCCGGCCGACGGGACCCTCTCGCGGCGGGCGGCGACCCGGGAGGGCGTCCGCCGCCAGCGCGCGGCGAAGGCACTGGCGTTCGCGCTCAAGGACCGTCTCGAGGCCGGCCGATCGCCGGGCGTGCCACCGCTCCCGACCGGGGAGCGGTGAGGGCCCGATCACGCCGATCCGGCCCGGTGAGGGCCTGGTCACGGCGCTCCGGACGGGGTGCACCGGGCGTGACGTGCGCGTCGGGCTCGGCGGTAGCCTTCCGCGCCATGGCCGACGAGTCGACCCAGTCCATCACCATCGCGGCCCCGGCCTCCGATGTCCTCGGGGTCATCGCCGACTTCCCGGCCTACCCGGAGTGGGCTGACTCGATCACCTCGGCCTCGGTGCTCACGCACGACGACGAGGGACGTCCGGAGCAGGTCCGCTTCTCCCTCGACGCCGGGCCGATCAAGGACACCTACGTGCTGGCCTACGACTGGCAGGACGACGGCGTCACCTGGGACCTCGTCTCCGGGCAGATGCAGCGCTCCCAGCGCGGCCGCTACCGGCTGGCGGAGGCCGGCGACGGCACCGAGGTCACCTACACCCTGTCGGTGGATCTCGCCGTGCCGCTGCCCGGCATGCTCAAGCGACGCGCCGAGAAGCGGATCATGGATCAGGCACTGACCGGGCTGAAGCGTCGCGTGGAGGGCTGAGTGCGGGTCCTGCTGTTCACCGGCAAGGGCGGGGTCGGGAAGACCACCACGGCGGCCGCGACGGCGGTCGCGCTCGCCCGTGGCGGGCGCAAGGTGCTCGTCCTGTCCGCGGACCCCGCGCACTCCCTGGGCGACGCGTTCGCCGCCCGTCTCGACGGCACGCCCACCGAGGTCGCGCCCGAGACCTTCCCGGGCCTCTTCGCGGCCCACATCGACACCCGCGCGCTGGTCGACGACGCCTGGGAACCTCTCCGCACCCAGCTGCGCACCCTGCTCGCGGGGGCCGGGGTCGACGAGATGGTCGCCGACGAGCTGACCGTGCTGCCGGGCGTCGAGGAGCTCCTCGCCCTCGAGGACGTACGGCGTGCGACCGTCGACGGTCCCTGGGAGGTCGTGGTCGTCGACTGCGGACCGACCGCCGAGACCCTGCGGCTGCTCGCTCTGCCCGAGGCCCTCGGTTCCTACCTCGAGCGGCTGTTCCCCGCGCACCGCCGGGCGGTCCGCGGGGTCCTCGCCGGGCTCGCCGGCAGCAGCGCGACGGTCGCGAAGTGGGACGCCGCGGCGGCGTCGCTGTCGCGGCTGGCCGAGCAGCTCGCCGGCCTGCGCGACCTGCTCGGCGACCACCGCACCACCACGATCCGCCTGGTCCTCACCCCCGAACGGGTCGTCGCCGCCGAGACACGACGCACCCTGACCGCGCTGGCCCTGCACGGCCTGCACGTCGACGGGATGGTGGCCAACCGGCTCGTCCCGGACGCCGGCAAAGGACGGGGCGCGGCCGCGAACTGGGTCCGGGCCCGGCGCGCCGAGCAGGAGACGGTGCTCGCCGACCTCGCCGGCGCCGGAGGCGACGTCCCCGTCCGGCGTGTCGCCCACCACCCGGGCGAGCCCGTCGGTGTCGACGCCCTCGCCGATCTCGCCGACACCCTCTACGGCGACGACGACCCGCTCGACGGGCCGATCGGGCGGGCCCTCGTGGCCGTGCGGCGCACCGCCGGCACCGGGACGGAGCAGGAGAGCGAGTTCGTGCTCGACCTGCACGTCGCGGGGATCGGTGACGCCGACGTCGATCTCGCGCGCATCGGGGACGAGCTGGCCGTCACCGTCGACGGCCGCCGCCGGGCGGTCGCCCTGCCGCCCGTGCTGCGCCGCTGCGAGGTGACCGGCGCGGACCTCGCCGACGACCTGCTCTCGGTGGTCTTCCGCCCCGACCCGTCGGTGTGGATGCGGTGACCGGCCAGGGGGGCGGTGCGGGCGACGCCGGCCGGGCGGCGCAGGAGCGGCTGACCGAGGAGGCCCGCGCGACGGCGTCGGCCCTGCTCGACTGGCTCGGCACGCGGATGGACGTGCCGACCGACGCCGCGGCCCGGCCCCCGGGATCCGACGGCGTGACCGGATCGCGCCGGCTGGGGATGCGCCCGCCGCAGAGCCCCGGCCCGTGCGCGTGGTGCCCGGTCTGCGCCCTCGTCGCGGCCCTGCGCGGCGAGCAGCCCGAGCTGACGGCGCGCCTCGCGGAGCAGGCGTCCGGGCTGATGATGTTGCTGCGGCTCATGCTGCAGACCCACCAGGACGGCGGGCACGGGCACGGTCGCGGGCCGGCTCCCGAGGCGACCCCCGGCCCCGGCAGCGGGCCGCCGCCCGGTTGGCCGGCAGAGTGGGGCGCATGGGACGGCTGGGGCGCGAGTCCCGGCTCCGTCGAGGACCCCGCGGTGGACGACGAGGTCCCCGCCGTGGACGACGAGGTCCCCGCCGTGGACGACGAGGACCCCGCGGTGGACGACGAGGTCCCCGCCGTGGATGACGAGGTCCCCGACGAGACGGTCCCCGACGAGACGGGCGACGGGGTGCCGTCGGGCACGCCTGCGGCCCCTGGCGACGTCCGGGACGTCGGTTCCGCCGCGGACGCCCGGGCGCGGCGCCGGGTGCCGATCCGCCGGGCCTCGCCGCGGTCCGCCGCCTTCCGTGACCCCGAAGGCGCCGGGAGGTCGGCGGCGGAGGCGACGCCGGGCACGAGCACCGCCGGCCGCGACGCCGCGCGCCGCGCCGCCCCGACCGACGCCCGTCCCGAGCAGGACGCCACGCCGGACGACGGCGCCCCGGTCGGCGCACCGCGGCCGGGACCCCGGGCGTCCGGCGCCGGGCCCCGACCGGCACCGCGCCGGGCGAGCGCCCGGCCCGCGGCGACCCCGCGGCCCGCGGCGACCGCCGCGGCGACGCCAGCGCCGACGCCGACATCAGCGGCGGCAGCGGGATCCCCGGGGACCCCGCCGCCCGCGACCCGTTCGACGACGGCACCGGAGACCGCCCGCTCGGCCGCGTCGGGTACCGCCAGGCCGGGACGGGACGGGACACCCACCGCCCCAGCGCGTCCGTCCGTCCAGCGCATCGCGATCCGTCGCCCGCCACGGCGGTCCGGCGCCGCGCCCGGGGACACCAGCGACACCGAGCCGCTGTGCTGACGGTCGGCGTCGACATCGGCGGGACGTCGGTGCGCGCCGCGGTGGTCGACGGCGAGGGCCGGGTCCTGGCCGAGGCCGCGGCCCCGACCGCCCGCGCGGCGTCGGCGCTCGACGACACGGTGGTGGAGCTGGTCGGCGGGCTCGCCGCGACCCACCCCGTCCGCGCGGTCGGCCTGGCCGTGGCCGGGTTCGTCGACCCCGACCGGCGCACGGTCGCCTTCGGGGCCCACCTGCCGTGGCGCGACGACCCGGTGGTCGACCGCCTGGCCGAACGGCTGGCCCTGCCGGTGGTCATCGAGCACGACGCGAACGCCGCCGGGCTGGCCGAGCACCGGGTCGGCGCCGCCGCCGGCGCCTCGGTGGCCGTCCTGGTGGCGCTCGGCACCGGGATCGGCGCGGCCCTGCTGATCGACGGGGCCGTGTTCCGGGGCGCCCACGGCGTGGCGCCCGAGCTCGGGCACCTCACCGTGGTGCGGGGCGGTCGTCCCTGTCCCTGTGGCAAGTCCGGCTGCCTCGAGCGGTACTGCAGCGGCAGCGCGCTGGGCCGGTCGGCGGAGGAGCTGGTCGCCGCGACCGACGACCTCTCGGTGCTGCGCGCCGCCTGGGAACGGGCCGAGCCCCTGACCGGCCGCGACGTCGCGCGGGCCGCCGAGCAGGGCGACGCCCTGGCCCTGCGGGTGGTCGCGGAGTTCGCCGACTGGCTGGGACAGGCGCTCGCCCTGGTCGCCGACGTCTTCGACCCCGACGTCGTCGTGGTGGGCGGCGAGGTGTCCGCGTCGGCGCCGCTCTACCTCGAGCGCGCCCGGCGCCGCTACGCCGAGGAGGTCACCGGCAACGGACACCGCCGGCTGGCCGACATCAGGACCGCCGAGCTCGGCGGGCGTGCGGGCGTGATCGGCGCGGCGCTGGACGCCCGGGAGCGTGCGGGCGGCTAGAGGATGGCGCCGTCGTCCGACCCGTCGTCGGACCCGCGGCCGCGCCGGAGCCCGAACACGAGCCAGCCCAGGCCGGCGGTCATCGCGAGCAGGCCGGGCACGATGCCCAGCCCGATGGGTCCGCCGAGCAAGCCGGGCACCGCCAGCAGGACGACCCCGACGATCAGCAGGCCGATGCCGAGCAGGCTGCTCAGGCCGAGTCGGGGCAGCGGCGGCGGGTCCGGCGGCACGTAGTGCTCGTCCTCGGTGGGCCGCGCGGGCGGGGACCGCCGGGCGTCGGGCACCGGCGGGTCCACGCGGGGACCCGTGCCGGGGCGCGGCGCACGCCGCCCGGGCAGGTCGCGCGGGGCGGGCTGCCCGCCGGGCGGGGTGGCGGTGCCGAGCCCCGAGGACGGACCGTCGTCGCGCGGGTCGGTCGCGGGGCGGGGCGCCTCGGGGACGTCGGGCGCCTCGTCGGGCCAGCGGGGCGCGCCGTCGGCGGCCCAGTCGGCGACGATCGAGGCGAAGGCGGCGTCGACGTCCTCGGGCAGGTCCGGACGGCGGGCACCACCCGCGTCGCGTCCCGCCGGGTCGGGGCGGGTCTGGTCCGGACCGTCGGGCTCGGGCGCGGTCATGCGGTGGTCCCTGTGGTGGTCCCGGCGGTGGTGCCGGAGATGGAGTCGGTCGGAACGCCGGTGCGGTCGGCGTGCACGCGGCGCACGAACGCCAGGCTGTCGGCGAAGATCGTCGGGGCGTCGTTGTCGAGGGTCGCGACGTGGTGGCTGTCGGAAAGCACGACGTCGGTGACGTCGTCGGAGCCGATGCCCTCGAGCACGAGCGTGCTGTTCACCGGCTCGACCACGTGGTCGGACGGCGAGTGGAACAGCAGCACGGGGCACCGCACCCGCGGCAGGTCGGCGCGCACCAGCCGCCACAGCGCCGTGAGCGACACGGCCGCACGGGTGGGCAGCCGGTCGTACGCGAGCTCGGTGACCCCCGGTTTGCGGATGTCGTTGGCGACGCCCGGCACCCACGGCACGACCCACTGGATGTACGGCGCGATCGCGGCGTCGCGCCGCAGCGTCGTGACCGAGGGGTTGACCAGGGCGATGCCGGCCAGGTCGTCGCCGCGCTCCTGCGCGAGGCGCAACGTCAGCGTGCCGCCCATGGACTGCCCGAACACGAACACCGAGCGGTACTCGCCCCGCAGGTCGTCGACCGCGCGCTCCACCTCGGCGTACCAGTCCGGCCAGCGCGTGCGGTTGAGGTCCTGCCACCGGGTGCCGTGCCCGGGCAGGCGGGGCCCACGGACGCCGACGCCCTCGCCGGCCAGGTACTCGCCCCAGGCGCGCATGCTCTGCGGCGTGCCGGTGAGCCCGTGGCTGAGCACGACGCCGATGTCCCGTGAGCCGTCGCGGGGATCGGAGGCGAACGGCTCGGCTCCGGGCATCACGGGCACGTGGTTCCTCCGGGCGCGGCGGCGCGACGTCGGCACCCGCCGGGCGGGCGGGGGAGCGGATCGGGACCACCATCGTGGCACGTCCCACACGTCCGGGTCACGCGGTGGGGGTCGTGTCGCGCCGGACGGTTCCCCGGACCGGTCCGGGGACGCCTACGCTCGGCGCAACCGACGGGCAGATGGGTCGACAGAGGGTCGACAGTGGGTCGAGGACGCCACCACGGACCGGTGTCGACGGCGGCGAGGAACGGAGCCCGGGTGCTGTACTGGATCATGAAATATGCCCTGCTCGGGCCGCTCATGCGCGTGGCGTTCCGCCCGCAGGTCGAGGGCGCCGAGCACCTGCCGCGCCGCGGCGGGGCGCTGGTCGCGTCGAACCACCTCGCGGTGATCGACTCGTTCGTCCTGCCGCTGATGGTGCCCCGGCGGATGGCCTTCCCGGCCAAGTCCGAGTACTTCACCCAGCCCGGCCCGGTCGGCACGCTCAAGCGCTGGTTCTTCACCGGCATGGGCCAGGTGCCGATCGAGCGGGGCAACGGCCGCGCGGCGCGGGCGGCGCTCGACACCGGGATCGGCGTGCTGCGCGAGGGGCGGCTCTTCGGCATCTACCCGGAGGGCACCCGGTCGCCCGACGGACGTCTCTACAAGGGCCGCACGGGCGTCGCCCGGATGGCGCTCGAGGCCGGCGTGCCCGTCGTCCCCGTCGCCATGATCGGCACGGACCGGGCCAACCCCGTCGGCTCCCGCTTCTGGCGGCCCTGCCGCATCGGCATCCGCATCGGGGAGCCCCTCGACTTCTCCCGCTTCCACGGGATCACCGACGACCGGCAGGTCGAACGGGCGATCACCGACGAGGTCATGGACGCGGTGCGCGCGCTCTCCGAGCAGGAGTACGTCGACGTCTACGCGAGCACGATGAAGGACAAGGGCGCCGACGCCGAGGCGGCCTGAGCCCGTCGTGAGCGGCCCCGTCACGCGGTCGGGGGCCGCTGCGGACAGAATGCGCCCGTGGCCCGCTATTTCTACGACTGCGAGTTCATCGAGGACGGGACCACGATCGAGCTGGTCTCGGTGGGTGTCGTCGACGAGCAGGGCCACGAGTTCTACGCGATCTCGCGCCAGTTCGACCCGATGCGCGCCGGTCCGTGGGTGCGGAAGAACGTCCTGGACAAGCTGCCCCCGACCTCGGACCCGGCGTGGCGCAGCCGCCTGGCGATCCGGGAGGCGTTCTACGAGTTCGTGACCGCCGGCGAGGGCCCGGTCGAGCTGTGGGCCTGGTACGCGGCGTACGACCACGTGGCGATCGCCCAGCTCTGGGGCGCGATGCCGGACCTCCCGCGCGCGCTGCCGCGCTTCACCCGCGACCTGCGCCAGCGCTGGGACGACGTCGGGCGCCCCGAGCTCCCGCCGGCGCCCGCGGACGCGCACGACGCCCTCGCCGACGCCCGGCACAACCTCGCGCGGTGGCAGGTCATCGACGCCGCGTGGCAGCGGCTCCACGACGGGACGGCGCCCGCGGGGCGGTGACGGGCCGGGCGTCGCGGGGAACACGTCCGGCCCCGACGGGCCACGACTACGCTGGGCGACGTGTGGTCCGTCGACCTTCCCGTGGATGCCCTGCCCGGCCTGCCCCCGCTCTCCGCCGAACTGCGCGAGCGTCTCGATGCCGCCCTCGCGCGCCCCGCGGCGCAGCAGCCCGAGTGGCCGGACGAGCAGGCGGTGACCGACGTCCGCACGGTGCTCGAGCACGTCCCGCCGATCACCGTGCCCGCCGAGGTCGACCGTCTGCAGACCCAGCTCGCGGCCGTCGCCCGCGGGGAGGCGTTCCTGCTGCAGGGCGGCGACTGCGCCGAGACCTTCGCCGACAACACCGAGCCGCACCTGCGCGGCAACATCCGCACGCTGCTGCAGATGGCCGTGGTGCTGACCTACGGCGCGTCGATGCCCGTGGTCAAGATCGGGCGGATCGCGGGGCAGTACGCCAAGCCCCGCTCGGCCCCGATCGACGCGCTCGGCCTGCCGTCGTACCGCGGCGACATGGTCAACTCGCTGGCCGCCAACGCCGAGCGCCGGGTCCCCGACCCGGGCCGGATGATCCGCGCCTACGCCAACGCGGGCGCCGCGATGAACCTGGTGCGGGCCCTGACCAGCGGCGGGATGGCCGACCTGCACGAGGTGCACGACTGGAACCGCGAGTTCGTGCGCACCTCCGCGGCCGGCGAGCGCTACGAGGCGGTGGCCGCGGAGATCGACCGGGCGCTGCGGTTCATGTCCGCGGCCGGTGTCACCGACCACTCGCTGCGCCACACCGAGATCTTCGCGTCGCACGAGGCGCTCGTGCTCGACTACGAGCGCGCGCTGCTGCGCCTGGACTCCCGCGTGGAGGCCACGAGCAGCGACGACGCCCGGCTGTTCAGCCTGGGCGCGCACTTCCTGTGGATCGGGGAGCGCACGCGGGCGCTCGACGGCGCCCACATCGCCTTCGCCGAGCTGCTGGCCAACCCGATCGGGCTCAAGATCGGGCCGGGCACGACCCCGGAGCAGGCCGTCGAGTACGTCGAGCGCCTCGACCCGCACCGCCAGCCCGGTCGGCTCACCCTGATCAGCCGCATGGGCGCGGGCAAGGTCCGCGACGTGCTGCCCGGCATCGTCGAGAAGGTCACGGCGTCGGGCCACCAGGTCATCTGGCAGTGCGACCCGATGCACGGCAACACCGTCGAGGCCTCCACCGGCTACAAGACCCGGCACTTCGACGCCGTCGTCGACGAGGTCCAGGGGTTCTTCGAGGTCCACCAGCGACTGGGCACCCACCCCGGCGGCATCCACGTCGAGCTCACCGGCGAGGACGTCACCGAGTGCCTCGGCGGCGCCCAGGACATCTCCGACACCGACCTCGCCGGCCGCTACGAGACCGCCTGCGACCCGCGCCTGAACACCCAGCAGTCCCTCGAGCTCGCGTTCCTCGTCGCGGAGATGCTGCGGGGCTGACGGCGGCCGGGGTGTCAGCGAAGTGCCCCTATCGGCGTGCAACAGGACGCTGACGCTCAGCGTCCGTATCGGTACTTCGATCGAGAACCGGCGGGGGTCAGCCCGGGAACCCGAGCCCCCAGCCGGCGGCCCCGGCCGCGATGGTCGCGATCGCCTCGAGCAGCAGCCACGCCGCGAGCAGGCGCCGCGAGCGCGACCGTGCCCGGCGGCGCTCGATCTGCTCGATGGCGACGTCGATGTCGTCGACCGGGTCGTCGGGGCCGCGCCGGCGGCGCGTGGACGGGGCATCGTCGACCACGTCGTCGGGCTCGTCGACCTCGCCGTCGACCCAGGGCTCGTCGTCCCAGTCATCCCCGTCGTCCTCCACCACCGGCGGGCGGCGACCGCGGGGCGGGGCGGGTGCCTCCGGCTCGAGGTCGAGCAGCCGCGTGCCGCGCAGGGGCCGCGAGCCGTTCGCACCGCGGCGGCGGCGGGGCGGGGGCACGGTGAGGAACGGGAGGTCCGCGTCCATCCGGACGCCGCGGGCGGCGGCGAGGAACGCCTCGGCGTCGGCGAGACGGGTGTCCGGGTCGCGCCGGGTGGCCGCCGCGACGAGGCGGTCGAGCGCCTTCGGGATGCCGCCGGCGAGGCCCGAGGGCGGCGGGACGTCGACGTGCACGTGGCGGCGGGCGACCTCGACCGCGTCGTCGCCGCCGTGGGGCGGGACGCCGGTGAGCAGCTCGAACAGCACCACGCCCGTCGCGTAGAGGTCGCTGCGCTCGTCGGCGCGGCCGTCGGTGACCTGCTCGGGTGCCAGGTAGGCGACGGTGCCGAGCACCAGCTCGCCGGACTCCTCGGGGTCGCCGGGCTCGGCGCCCGCCTCCCACGCCGCGGCCACCAGGCCGAAGTCGGCGACCTTGACCGCGCCGTCGCTGCCGACGAGCACGTTCTCGGGCTTGACGTCGCGGTGCACGAGCCCGCGGTCGTGGGCGACCTGCAGCGCGGTCACCACCTGCTCGACGACCGTCAGGGCCGCGGCGGGGTGCAGGCGCCCCTGCTCCCGCAGGACGTCGCGCAGGGTCCCGCCCTCGACCAGCTCGAGGACGAGGAAGACGGTGCCGTCGTCGTCGCGCCCCTGGTCGTGCACGGCGACGATCCCGGGGTGCGCGAGCCGGGCCGCCGCCCGCGCCTCGCGCTCGAAGCGCCGCACGAACGCCGGGTCGGCGGCGAGCTCGCGGTCGAGCACCTTGATCGCCACGGGCCGGTCGAGGCGCAGGTCGGACCCGCGGTGCACCACCGACATCCCACCGCGCGCGATCACCCCGTCCACGCGGTAGCGCCCCTCCAGCACCGTCCCCTCGGGGTGGGCGGTGGGAGCGGCCATGGCCCCGATGCTACGAGGACGGCGGTGACCTGCGGGGATCCTCGGACGCGAAACGCCGCGCCCCGTCCGGGTGGGCCTAGTGTCCTCGCGGTGACGACCTGGCTGCTCGTGCCCGGCGCCGGCGGCGCGGGCTGGTACTGGCACCTCGTGGCCGATCGCCTGCGGGCCCGGGGTGACACGGCGATCGCGGTGGACCTGCCCGCCGACGACCCCACGGCGGGCATCCCGCGCTACGTGGAGGTGGCCCTCGAGGCGCTGGGCGACCGGCCGGACCCCGTCGTCGTGGGCCAGTCCCTGGGCGGACCGACCGCGGCGGAGATCGCGCGACGCATCCAGGACACGAAGCGGAGCGGAGCTGGACCATCGAGAGCCGTCCGCCACCTCGTCCTGGTCAACGCCATGATCCCGGCCGTCGGCGAGAACCCGGGGGACTGGTGGTCCGACTCGGGCCACCGGGCGGCCAAGGAGGCCGCGACACGCGCCGCGGGGCGGGAGGACGCGGGGTTCGACGAGGCCTGGGAGTTCCTGCACGACGTCCCCGCCGACGTCGCGGCCGCCGGTGCCGAGCACCAGCGCGAGCAGTCCGGCGGCCCGTTCTCCGACGGCTGGTCGCTGCCCGCGTGGCCGGACGTCCCGACCACGGTCGTGGTGGGTCGCGACGACCGGTTCTTCCCGGCCGATTTCCAGGTCCGGCTGGCCCGCGAGCGCGCCGGCGTGGAGCCGCACGTCCTGCCCGGCGGGCACCTGCTCGCCCTCGCGAACCCCGACGGGCTCGTCCGCGTCCTCGTCGACGCGGACGGCGGCTGACGCCGGGGCGTTTCGGGGTCCGTCGCGGGCCGTTCCTCTGGCACAGTGACGCGCGTGTCCGAGTCCGTCGCCGCCCTCGTGGGCCACGACATCGAGGTCGTCACGCTCGCCCAGTGTGCCGAGCGCCTGGGCGTGCCCCGCACACGCGTCAGCCAGATGATCAAGCAGGGCCAGCTGCTGGGCGTCCGCGAGGGCGACCGGTGGATCGTGCCGGCCGCGTTCCTGACCGACGACGGGGTGGTCAAGGGCCTGCCCGGCACCATCTCGCTGCTGCGCGACGGCGGCTACGCCGACGGCGAGATCCTGCGGTGGCTGTTCGCCGACGACGAGTCCCTGCCGGGGATGCCGATCGACGCGCTGCGCTCGGACCGCGGGCGCGAGGTCAAGCGCCGCGCCCAGGCGATGGCCTTCTAGGTCGGGCCCGCAGACCGCCTCCCGGGCCGCGCCAGCAGGCCGCCGAGGGCGTCACCGAGCACGCCGTGGGCCCGCAGTGCCGCCGCGAGCCGCAGCGTCCGCCGCGGACCGAGCCGCCGGAGCAGGGTCGCGCCGACCGCGGGGCCGGTGCGGGCGCGGACGCGGTCGTCGCCGTCGGTGGGCGTGATCTCGATCAGCGTCGGGACGTCGCCCGCGACCCCGGCCTCGGCGCACCAGGCCGTCATCCGGTAGTCCGCCAGCGGCAGGACGTCGACCTCGGTGACCGCCGCCGCGACCGCCCGGCAGCGCGCACAGGACGCGTCGACGCCGAGGACGAGGTCGGTCACGCCGGGGTGGGTAGCACGCGCCGGCGCCACCGGGAACCGACCGCCCGGGCCAGTCCGGGCAGTGCGACCGCCGCCCGCCGGCCGGTGCCCACGGCGACCCGCCCGCCCAGCACGTCGTAGTCGGCCGCGACGATCTCGTCGAGGATGCCGCCGTAGAGGACGTGCGCCGTGCGCACGCAGGGCCGGGACACGGGATGGAGCAGCGCGATGCCGCGCTCGGCGCGGCGGTAGACCGCCCGGGTGCGGGCGACGAGATGGGCCAGGGCGCGCCGGACCCGCGGGTCGGTGCGGCCGGTGCGCCGGCAGCGGTCGAGCAGGTCGCGGTCCACGCCGAAGGCGGCCAGCTCGTCCCGCGGGAGGTAGACGCGCCCGCGGTCGAGGTCCTCGCCGACGTCGCGCAGGAAGTTCGTCACCTGGAACGCGACGCCCAGGTCGGCGGCGTACGGGGCGGCCTGCGCGCGCGGCACGACCGTGCCCAGCACCGGCAGCACCTGCAGGCCGATGACCGCGGCCGACCCGTGCACGTAGCGGGCGAGGTCGTCGAACGTCGCGTACTCGGTGACGGTGAGGTCCATGGCCATCGAGTCCATGAAGTCCTCGAGGTGGCGGTGGTCGATGCCGTAGCGCGCGACCGTGTCGGCCAGCGCGGCCACCACCGGCTCTCCCTCGGCCACCAGCGCCCGGGGGTCGCTGCCGGCGAGGCCGCGGTGCATCCGCGCGCGGACCTCCTCCAGCCGGGCCGCGACGGCGGCGGGGGAGGCGTCGGCCGCGGGGTCGTCGACGACGTCGTCGGCCATCCGCGCGAACCCGTAGAGCGCGTGGATCGCGGGCCGCTGGGCGGGCGCGAGCAGGCGCGTGGCCAGGAAGTACGTGCGCCCGTGGGCCGCGTTGAGCTCCCGGCAGCGGGTGTACGCCGCGCGCAGGGCGGGGTCGGCGACGCCCGCCGCGTCGAGCTCGGTGCTGCTCATCCCGTGATCCGGGCGGCGGCGAGCTTGCCGGAGACCAGCACTGTCGGGACCCCGACGCCCGGCGTGGTGCCCGAGCCGGCGAGCACGACGTTGCCCTCGCCCCGCACGAGGTTGCGCGACCGGAAGGGGCCGGTCTGGGCGAACGTGTGCGCCGCCGAGAACGGCGTGCCCGCGGCGAGGCCGAGCGCCGACCAGTCGGCGGGGGTGATGGTGTGCTCCACGACCGGCTCGCCGACCGTGATCCCGCGCCCGGCCAGGACCCCGCGCAGCTCGTCGCGGTAGCGCGGGCCGATCCGCTCCCAGTCCAGCGGCGCGGCGTCGGAGTTGGGGCACGGCGCGAGGACGCTGACGTACTCGTGGCCCGCGGGAGCCAGCGAGGGGTCGGTCGCGGTCGGGTGGGTGATCAGCAGCGACGGGTCGGACATCAGCCGGCCCTCGGTGATGATCTCGTCGAACGTGCCGGCCCAGGCGTCGCCGAACGAGATCGTGTGGTGGCCGAGCCCCGTCCCCGCCGGCACCCCGGCGTGCCAGACGAACGCCGACGGCGACCAGCGCAGCGGCACCGCCCGGCGCGGCGTGCGCCCGAGCAGGGCGTGCGCCGCGGGCAGGTCGCACGTGAGGACGACGGCGTCGGCGGCGAGGCGCTCGCCGTCGGCGCGCGGGTCGTCGGTCGGGACGGTGCGCAGCGCGCGGACGCGCCCGCCCGCGCGCTCGAGGCCGGTGACCGTGGTGCCGTAGCGGAACTCGGCGCCGGCGTCGGCGGCCGCGTCGGCCAGCGCCTGCGGCAGCGCCCGCACGCCGCCGCGCGGGAACGAGACGCCCGCGATCGTGTCCATGTAGGCGATGACGGCGTACGCGGCGAGCGCCCGCGCCGGCGGCACGCCCGCGTAGAGCGCCTGGAAGGAGAAGACGCGCCGCAGGCGCTCGTCGGCGAGGAAGCTCCCGATCTTCGGCCCGAGCCTGCCGAAGCCGCCCAGCACGCCGAGCCGCGCGAGCTCGGGGGACAGCACGTCGAGCGGGGTGTCGAAGTTGGCGTCGATGAACGTCGCCATCTGCACCCGGTACAGCTCGGTGAGCCAGGCCCGCATCCGGCGGTAGCCGTCCGCGTCGGCGGCGGAGACCTTCTCCCGGATCTCCTGCTCCATCGCGCCCGGCTCGGTGTGGACGTCGATGGCGCTGCCGTCGGCGAACCGCGCGTGGTACGCGGGGTGGAGGTCGACGAGGTCGAGGCGGTCGCCGAGCTTCTCCCCGACCGCCCCCAGGGCCTCCTCGACCAGCTCCGGCATCGTGATGACGGTCGGGCCGGTGTCGAGGTGGAAGCCCTGGAGATCGAGGCGCCCGGCGCGACCGCCGGGGGTCGGGTCGCGCTCGACGACCGTGACGCGGCGTCCCGCACCGAGCAGGTGCAGCGCGGTCGCCAGTCCGGCGAGGCCGGCGCCGACCACCACGACGTGGTCGGTCGGGGACTGGACGGTGCGCATGCTCAGCGGGCGCGGCGGGTGGCGGCGACCGCGAGGTCGGCCAGCCGCTCGGGGGCGGGCGCGGTGAGCTCCGGGGCGTCGGCGCCGCGGAGCACCTCGAGCGCGGAGTCCGTGAGCTCGGCGATGCGCCGCTCGACGTCGTCGACGACGCCGAGGGCGGTGAGGGCCTCGCGCGCGGCCTCGACCCCGTCGGCGTCGAGATCCGGGTCGCCGACGGCGCGCTCGACGACCGCGGCCGTCGCGCGGTCGCGGTGGGCGCGGGTGAGGGCGACGAGGAGGGTGAGCTTGCCCTCGCGCAGGTCGTCGCCCGCCGGCTTGCCGGTCACCGCCGGGTCGCCGAACACCCCGAGCACGTCGTCGCGCAGCTGGAAGGCGATCCCGAGGTCGGTGCCGTAGTGCCGCAGCGCCCGCACGGTCGCGTCGTCGGCGCCCGCGAGCGCCGCGCCGAGGTGCAGGGGCCGCTCGATGGTGTACGCCGCGGTCTTGTAGCGGCTGATGCGCAGCGCGGTCTCGGGCCGCGAGTCGGACGCGGCGTGCCCCTGGACGTCCAGGAACTGCCCGCCGAGCACCTCGGTGCGCATCGCCTGCCACACCGGGCGCGCCCGGGCGAGCGCCGCGGGGTCGACGCCGGACTCGTGGAGCATGTCGTCGGCCCAGGCCAGCGCGACGTCGCCGAGCAGCACCGCCACCGCGGCCCCGAAGCGCGTCGGGTCGCCGGCCCAGGCGGCGTCCGCGTGTCGCCGTCCCCAGCGCGCGTGCACGGTCGGCTGGCCGCGCCGCGTCGCGGAGTCGTCGATGAGGTCGTCGTGCACGAGCGCGCAGGCCTGGATGAGCTCCAGGGCGCTCGCGGCCCGCAGCACCGCGGTCGGCTCGTCCACGCCGCCGGCGGCCCGCCATCCCCACCACGCGAACGTCGGACGCAGGCGCTTGCCCCCGGCGAGGACGAAGCGCGTGAGGTCGTCGGTGGCCTCGGCGAACTCCTCGGCGATCCCGGCGCACGCGACGCGGCGGGCCTCGAGGTAGTCGCCGAGGGCGGCGGTGACGGCGGCCGGCAGGTCGTGCTCGAGCGCGTCCCTCTCGTGCGGTCCGTCCGGCGTGCCGAAGGGGTCGTACGGTCCGGTGCCGACCGTCGTCGACGCTCCGCCGACCGTCATACGCGCTCGTCCCCTCCGCCGCGATCGTCCTGTCGCCACCGAGGGTAGGGGCGGACGCCGGAACCGGCTGATCGGGCGGTCCCGGTCACAACGACCCTCCGTATCGACGGCGAGTCACCGTAGGGTCGACGGATGGCTACTGTGACGGAGCGCATCCAGCGCGGGGTGCCCACGTTCTCGGCGGAGTTCTTCCCGCCCAAGGACGACGAGGGTGAGGCCACCCTCTGGCGGACCATCCGTGACCTCGAGCCGCTGGACCCGGCCTTCGTGTCGGTCACGTACGGCGCTGGCGGTTCCAGCCGCGACCGCACCGTGCGGACCACGGGGCGCATCGCCACCGACACCACGCTCACGGCGATGGCCCACCTCACGGCCGTGGACGCGTCCCTCGACGACCTGCGCCAGGTGATCGGCTCGTACGCGGCCGCCGGCATCAGCAACGTGCTGGCGATCCGCGGCGACCCTCCCGGGGACAAGGACGCCGACTGGGTGCCGCACCCGGCCGGGCTGAGCTACAGCGACGAGCTCGTCTACATGCTGCGTCGACTCGGCACCTTCTGCTGCGGCGTCGCGGCGTTCCCCTACCTGCACCCGCGCTCGGCCGACGAGGACTCGGACACCCGCTTCTTCGTGCAGAAGGTCAAGGCGGGCGCGGAGTTCGCCATCACCCAGATGTTCTACGACGCCGACCAGTTCCTCCGGATGCGCGACCGCATCGCCGCCGCCGGCTGCGACATCCCGATCATGCCCGGGCTCATGCCCGTGACGACGCCCAGGTCGGCCGAGCGCGGCGCCGACTTCTCCGGCGCGCCGCTGCCCGCGGCGATGACCGAGCGGCTGGAGCCGCTGGCCGAGGACAAGGCCGGGTACCGCGACGCCGGCATCGACCTCTGCGTCGAGCTCTCCCAGCGGATGTTCGACGAGGGCGTGACCAACATCCACTACATCAGCATGAACCGCTCGCCTGCGGTGGTGGACGTCGTGGAACGTCTCGGCATCGCCGCGCGACCCGGCGTCTGACCGGCCGGCGCCCGAGCCCGCGCCCGAGACCGCGCCCGCGCCCGAGACCGCGCCCGCGCCCGCCGGTCAGCGCCGGGCGCGGGTGCGGAGCTGGGTGCGCGACGACGCCGCCAGCAGCACGACGATCGCGACCGCCACCGCGACCACCCCGAGCAGCAGCAGCGCCCAGAGGATCCACGACGGCGCGTCCGGGTCGGGGTACTCGACCACCGCGTTGACGTCGGTGACGGTGCCCGGCTGGAACGTCCAGCTGATGAGGCCCTGCGTCGCGGTGCCGTCGGTCTGCCGGATGGTGCCCGGGAACGCCATCTTCAGCTGCACGTCGGAGCTCTCCGGCGAGACGCGCGTGAGGTCGACCTGCCCGGACACCACGACCCGGTCGCCCGAGCGTCGCATCTGCACCCGGATCGCCTGGGTGCTCGACGGGCTGATCGCGGGCAGCAGGCGCGTGACCTGGTCGAACGTGAGGTCCTCGAACCGCACCCGGGACCCGATGTAGCCGTCCTGCTCGTAGCGCTCGACGCTGACGTCACCGCTGAGGTCGTCGGGCACCGTGAGCGGCGGGCCCGACCCGTTCGGCGCGCCGTCCGGCGTGGCGATGTCGACCTGCCCGGAGACGCGGTCGTCGGGGGAGACGGCCATGCCGGCCCGCACCCGCACGCACCCGGTGCCCAGCACGCCGACCAGCGCGAGGACCACGGCGAGGAGCACGAGGCCCCGGCGGCGCGGCCGCGCGGGGGCCGGGGGGACGGGACGGGCGCCGGCGGGGTCGACGGTCGGGGTGGGGGCGCTCGCAGGCACCCGCGCATGGTGCCAGGCGCCCCCGACGGTCGCGGTCAGGCGCGGCGTCCCGAGCGGTGTCGCCCGGGTTCCCCCGGCTCGTCGCCGGTCGGACCGACCTCGAGCCGCCCCGGCGGGGGGAGGGGCGCCCCGGGTGGGTCCAGCGGCAGCGCGCGCCCGAGCACGGCGAACGGGCGCGGGTCGCTGGTGAACCGGTGGTGGCGCAGCACGTCGGAGAACCCGAGGCGGCGGTAGAGAGACCAGGCCCGGTTGGGGTCGTCGGCGCCGGGGGTCTCGGGGGTCGAGAGCAGGACGTGGCGGTTCGCGGGGCGGGCGAGCAGGCGGCGCGCGAGCGCCTCGCCCACGCCGCCGCCCTGCACGTCGGGGCGCACGTGGAGCTCGGTGAGCTCGAAGTAGTCGGCGAGGACCGCCGCCGCCAGCTCACGGCCCTCGGTGCCCTGCGCCAGCAGGCCGCGGCGGACCTCCTCGAACCACCACTGGCCCCGGGCGCCGGGGTAGCCGTAGGCGACGCCCCACAGCGAGCGGTCGGGGCCGATCGCGGCGACCGCGTGCCAGCCCGCCCGTCGCGAGTGCTCCACCCACATCGGGCGCCGCTGGCGCACCGTGCCGGGCGGATAGCCCATCGCGTCCACGTAGACCGACAGCGCCTCGTCGAGCCGGGCGCCGAGGTCGTCGGGGGTGAGGTCGACGACGGACGCGCGGGTGGGTGCGGCGGTCACCGTCCGGCTCCCGCGCGGGCGGAGGGGGAGTCGGTCACGGCGGGCACCCGGCCATCACACCACGCCGTGCCCGGCGCGCCACGCGTCGATCCCCGGACGGCCGACTTGACGGTGTCGGACCGACCGGGTTCACTGGACCGCATCGAACACATGTTCGATCGCACGGTCGGCGGGGCGGGGGAAGCGCCCCGTCGCCCGTGCGTGCCGCCGGCTTCCCACGGTGGCAGGCACCGCTCGGTCCGAGCCACGGGCCGAGGAGCACGAGCCCGCCGTGGAGGACGCATCGTGGTTCGCAGTCCCTCGCCGGTCCAGGTCCGCTGCGCGGACGGCGACCCCGTCGAGTTCCATCGCCGCCCGAACCGGCGCGACAGTCACTACCTGGTCGAGGAGGTCCGCGAGCGCTGGATCGAGGAGTCCCGCTGGCCGTTCCTCTCGGCGATGCCGGTGGGGGGCGACCGGTGCCGGTGCTGGCGCGTGCTCGCCCGTCGCTCGGACGAGCCGCACCTGCCGCCGGGGGAGTTCGTGCTGCGCATGCGCTCCGGCCCCGGGGTGTGGGACCTGCGGTGGGCCGGGGTCTGAGCCGCCGAGCCGGCCGCTGACCCAGCCGCCGAGCCGCTCCCGCCCGCCGTCGCGCCCGACGCCCGCTCCGAGACCACCGAGGAGATCACCGTGACCAGCGCCCTCGCCCTGCCCGGCCTGTTCGACACCACCCCGCCCGACGCCGACCACCCCCCGGTCGGCGTGCCCGACGGGTCCGCGGACGGGTGGGTCCCCGCCCCTCCGCCCGCGGACCCGTCCTCCTCGCCGGTCGCGGGCGGACCCGCCCGCTCCGCGACCCGCGGCGCCACGGCCCGCGCCGAGGCGCCCGCCGCGCCGCCCTCCCCGCCGCCGTCACGCACGGTGGTGCAGCTGCTCGGGGCCGCGCGCGACGAGCTGCGGGCCGCCCAGGAGGAGGACGACCCGGCGGAGCGGTTCCGGTCCGCCCACCTCGGGGCGCTGCGCTCGGCGGCGGCGGTGCTCGCCCTGCGGGCCCGGGCCAAGCGCTCCTCGCGGCCCACCGACGCCTGGACGTTGCTGGCGTCGGTCGCCCCGGAGTACGGCGAGTGGGCGGCGTTCTTCGCGGCGCACTCGGCCACGCGCTCGGCGGTCGAGGCCGGTGTGCGCGGACGGGTGTCCCAGCGCGACGCCGACGACATGGTCCGCCAGGCCGATCTGTTCCTGGCTCTCGTCACCCGCACGGTGGCGGGCCGCACCCGCTGAGACCGGGGCGCGGAGTCCTGCGCGTGCCTCAGGCGTCCGGCGCCTGGCGGGCCCGAGCGCGGTGCGAGCGCTGGGCGCGCGAGCGCACGATCCGGCCGAGCAACGAGTCGAACGAGCTGGAGATCTCCCGGGCGCCCGGGGTGTCCCAGCGCTGGATCGGGACGCCGGCGCCCTGAGCCTGCTGCACCGCGCTGCGGTCGGGCAGCACGGCCGAGAGCACGAGCGGGCCGAAGAGCTCGCGCAGCTCGGCGACGCGGAACTCGTGCTCCGACGAGCGGGCGCGGTACTTGTTCACCAGCACGCCCAGCGGCTGGAGGTCGGGGTTGTGCTCCCGCTCGGACTGCACCGCCTCGAACGCCCGCTGGACGCCCGACACCGCGAAGATCGTCGGCTCGGTCACCAGCACCGCGCGGTCCACGGCCACCAGCGCCGAGCGGGTCAGCTGACCGAGCGACGGCGGGCAGTCGATCAGCACGAGGTCGTACTCCGCGATCCCGGTCGCCGTGGCGCCCTGCCCGTCGCGGGGCAGCCCGGCCAGCAGGCGCGCGAGACGCCCGAGGCGCTGCGAGTTCGGATCCGGGTGGTTGTGGCGCTCGACGTCCTCCGAGCCCACGAGCACGTCGAGATCCTCGCCCCAGGCGCTCGGGCCGATCGACGAGGCGAGCAACGCCGCCGACGGGCGTTCCATCGCCTGGGCGATCGTCGTCTCGGTCGGTTCGGGCTCCAGCGCGGTGGTGGCGTTGCCCTGGGGATCCAGGTCGACCACCAGGGTGCGCAGGCCGGCCCGCAGGGCGGAACCGGCCAGACCCAGGACGACCGTCGTCTTCCCGACGCCGCCCTTCAGGCTCAGGACCGCCGTGACGTGCACGGGGGGAACCTACCGGGCGGACGCCGCGGTTGCCGGTACGCCCGCGCACGCGTCACACGTTCTACGGTGTCGCCGTGAGCCGTACCGCGTCGTTCGCCCCGGTCGACGTCGTCGCGCGCACGCTGCGGGTGGAGCTCACCGCCGCGCGCTCGCGACGCGACGGTGCCGCCCCCCGGGTGCTCGACGTCGGCGGCGGCAGCGGCACCTGGGCGGTGCCGCTCGCGGCGGACGGGTGCGAGGTCACGGTCGTCGACTCCAGCGCGAACGCCCTCGCGGTCCTGCGCAGCCGGGCGCGCGACGCCGGCGTCGCCGACGGTGTCCACGCGATCCAGGGCGACGTCGACGCGCTCGTCGACGCGATCGGCTCCGCGGAGGCCGACCTCGTGCTCGGGCACGGTCTGCTCGAGTACGTGGACGACCCCGCCGAGGCGTGCCGGGCGCTCGCCGCGGCCACGGTGCCCGGCGGCGCGGTCTCGCTGCTGGTGGCCGGTCGGTTCGCGGCCGTGCTCTCCCGGGTGGTCGCGGGCCGGCTCACCGAGGCCCGCCAGGTGCTCGTCGACCCCCGCGGCCGGTGGGGCGAGGACGACCCGCTGCGCCGGCGCATGGACGTCGAGGAGATCCGCACGCTCGTCGAGGCCGGCGGGCAGCTGACCGTCGAGCGGGTGCAGGGCCACCGGGTCCTCGCCGATCTCGTGTCCGACGGCGTCCTCGAGCCCGGCGGCGCGCCGAGCGACCCGCTCGCCGAGCTCGAGGACATCGCCGCGGGCACGCCCCCGCTGCGTGACATGGCCTCGCGGCTGCACGTCCTCGCCCGGCGGCCGGGCTGAGCGAGCAGGGGCCCGGCTCCGGTCGGGACGCGGGCTGCGGTGTCCTGCACGTCGACATGGACGCCTTCTACGCGGCCGTGGAGATCCGCTCGCGGCCCGAGCTGCGCGGCCGGCCCGTGGTCGTCGGCGGGGGACCGGAACGCGGCGTCGTGCTCTCGGCCAGCTACGAGGCCCGGGCGTACGGGGTCCGGTCCGCGATGCCCTCGGCCCGCGCGCACCGGCTCTGCCCGCAGGCCGTGTTCCTGCGCCCGGACTTCGCCACCTACGCCGAGGTCTCCCGCGCGGTCATGGCGGTGTTCCGCTCCGTCACGCCGCTCGTCCAGCCGCTGAGCCTCGACGAGGCGTTCCTCGACGTCGCGGGCGCGCTGCGCCGCCTGGGCATGACACCGCTCGGCATCGCGGCCTCGATCCGCGAGCAGGTGGCCGCGTCGCAGGGGATCACGTGCTCGGTCGGGGTCGCGCCGACGATGTTCGTCGCCAAGCTCGCGTCGCGCGTAGCCAAGCCCGACGGCGTGCACCTCGTGCCGGCCGACGGCGTCCGCGCCTTCCTCGACCCGCTGCCCGTCGGCGCGCTGTGGGGCGTGGGCGAGCGCACGGCCGAGGTGCTCGACCGCCACGGCATCGCGACCGTCGCCGACGTCGCGGCGGCGGGGTACACGACGATGCGGCGCGCGGTGGGCGACGCCCACGCCGCCCACCTGGTCGCCCTCGCGCACGGGGTCGACGAGCGCCGGGTCGACCCGCACGGTCGGGAGAAGTCGGCGGGGGCGGAGGAGACCTTCGCCCGCGACCTCGTCGACCCGGCCGTGCGGCGCCGCGAGCTGCTGCGCCTCGCCGACCGCGCCGCGCGGATGCTGCGCCACCGCGGGGTGCGCGCCCGCACGGTCGCGCTCAAGGTCAGGTTCGACGACTTCACGACGATCACACGGTCCCGCACCCTCCCGGCGCCGACGGATCTGGCGCGCGATCTCCACGCCACCGCGGTCGATCTCCTCGACGCGCTCGGCGACATCGCGCCCGTCCGGCTGCTCGGCGTGCGGGGCGAAGGGCTCGTCCCGGCCGACCGCGCGCCCGAGCAGATCGCGCTCGGCGAGCCCGAGCACGGGTGGTCCGACGCCGAGCGGGCGGCTGACCAGGCGCGTTCCCGGTTCGGCGTCGCGGCCGTGCGGCCGGCGAGCCTGCTCGGTGATCCCGACCCGACGCGGGCGCGATCTCCCGCCGACGCGGCGGAGAAGGCCCGCGACGGTCACCGACCGCAGCCATCCGTGTCGCGAGCGACGTCACCACCGGAGCCGAACGGATGATCGAGAGCGCAACACGCCGGTCCGGGTAGTGGAGCGGTCGGCGGACTCGTACGATGGTGACGGGACATCAGGACGATGCCCGCCGGACCCTCCCAGGTCGGGCGAATCTCCATTCAGTGCCGGAGGAGAATCATGCCGCTCTCCGAGCACGAGCAGCGCCTGCTCGAGCAGATCGAGCGCGCTCTCTACGACGAGGACCCGAAGTTCGCGTCCACGGTTCGGGGAGGCAAGCTCCGACGCCCGTCGCGCCGGCGCCGCATCCAGGGCATCGCGCTCTTCGTGATCGGCGTCGTGATGCTGGTACTGGGCGTGGTCTTCAGTTCCTCGGTCCCGGGGATCATCGTCAGCGTCGTGGGCTTCCTCGCGATGTTCGGCGGCGCGGTCCTCGCGATCACCTCCTTCGGCGCGCGCAAGAAGGAGGCCGCCGCGGAAGGCGAGGCCGCCGCCGGCGGCGCCGCCACCGAGAAGGAGCGCAGCCGCTTCACCTCCCGCATGGAGGAGCGCTTCCGCCGCCGTTTCGAGCAGGAGTAGCGCCACCCCGAGTCACCGACGCGCCGTCGACCCCCGTGGTCGGCGGCGCGTCGTCGTTCCGGGCCCGCTCCCGAGATCAGGAGCACCTGGTGCACCTCTACCTGCCTCGTCGGGGGCGTGACGCGCTCCTGATCTCGCGGCGGGGCGCCCGGGGGTCGCGAGGGGCACGTTTCGCATGATCAAGAGGCTCGCGGGCCTGCCGAACGTGCTTCTCGCGGCCTGAGGGCGCCGGCGACGGCGGCCCGAGGTTCCCGCCGCGCCCCACCTCGCCCCACCACGCCGCCCCATCGCGCCGCCCACGCGGAGCGAACGGGGACTTCGCGCGCAGAGAAGCAGCGAACATCCCATTGAGCACGCCGATAGGGCGTTCGCTGCATCCCCGGACCTCGCCGCCACGCCGCCCCCACCGCGCCCCACCACCTCGCCTCCACATCTCCCCACCGCGGCGCTCCACATCCCCCCACCGGGCGCCCCACGCCGCTCCCCGCGCGCCCCCACCACGCCCCACACCGCGACCACGCGAGCCCCGGAAGCGCGTTCGCCCAGCTCAGAGCCACGCCTCGGTGGTGGGGAACGACGCCGCCCGGCGTGTCGGCGCCACGAGCGAACGCCCTGGCGAGAAGGTCACCGCTCGCACCCCCCACTCCGCCCCACACGCGCTGACCAGGCACGACAACCCGATTCGGGGATCACCGGGCGCGCAGGATGGTTTGGCCGTGGGGACTTGTGGGGTATGGTGGTGCGCAGTGGGGCGGACGGGGTCTCACAGGGGAGGTGGGGGCCGTGTTCCTCGGCACCCACACCCCGCGATTGGACGACAAGGGCAGGTTGACCCTGCCCGCCAGGTTCCGCGACGAGCTCGCAGGGGGGTTGATGATCACGAAGGGCCAGGACCACTGCCTCTACGTGTTCCCCCGTGACGAGTTCGAGCAGATGGCCCGCAAGGTGGCCGAGGCGCCGTTCACCGACGAGCGGGTGCGCGCGTACCAGCGCTACCTGTTCGCCGGCACCGACGAGCAGCGCCCCGACTCCCAGGGCCGCATCCCCATCGCGGCCGAGCTGCGGCGCTACGCCGGGCTCGACCGCGACTGCACGGTGATCGGGGCGGTCAACCGCCTCGAGATCTGGGACAGCGCGGCCTGGGCGCGCTACCAGGACGAGCACGAGGCCGGCTACGCCCAGGCCCAGCAGGAAGTGCTGCCGGGCGTCTTCTGACGCCGACCGCACCGACAACAGAGATCACGCGGCGCCCCGAGGGGCGTCACGCCGGGTGCCGTGAGGCCCCGGCCCGCAGGGCGACGGCCCTGGCGCACCTTCCCCGGCGCCAGGTCCGTCGATCTGCGGACCGGGACGTGACGGCACCCGGCGCTGCGAGCGGGCAGCGAGCAGACGGCGGGCCGGCCGGTCCGCCGACGAGTCGGTCGAGGCGGGTGGCGGCAGTGGTGGACGAGCACGGGGCGGAGCCGCCCCTCGGCGGCGACCCGCCGCCGGACGTCGCCGACCAGCGCCACGTCCCGGTCCTGCTCGACCGCATCCTCTCCCTCTTCGCGCCCGCCCTCGCCGACCGCGACGCGGTGCTCGTCGACGCCACCCTGGGGGCCGCCGGCCACTCCGCCGCGCTCCTTTCTCAGCACTCCGGACTCACTCTTGTGGGTGTTGATAGAGACGAATCGGCGCTGCGGCTTGCCCGGACGCGCCTCGCGCCCTACGCCGACCGGACGCATCTCGTCCACGCCGTCTTCGACGCGCTGCCGGAGGTGCTCGACGACCTCGGGTACGACGCCGTCCAGGGCGTCCTCTTCGACCTCGGTGTGTCGTCGATGCAGCTCGACGAGGACGAGCGCGGCTTCTCCTACGCCCGTGACGCGCCGCTGGACATGCGGATGGACCCGACGACGGGGCCGACCGCCGCGGACGTCCTCAACACCTACGCCCCGGGCGACCTGATCCGGGTGCTCCACGACTACGGCGAGGAACGAGCGGCCCGGCGCATCGTCGAGGCCGTCGTGCGTGCCCGGCGGCGGGCTCCGTTGCGGACCAGCGCGGAGCTCGTCGCCCTCCTCGAGCAGGCCATCCCGGCGGCGGCGCGCCGCACCGGCGGCCACCCCGCGAAGCGCACGTTCCAGGCGCTGCGGGTGGAGGTCAACGGCGAGCTCGACGCGGTGGCGGCGGCGGTGCCGGCGGCGGTGGAGGCCCTCGCGGTCGGCGGCCGGGTGGTCGTCATGTCCTACCAGTCGCTGGAGGACCGCATCGTCAAGCGCGTGCTCGCCGAGCACAGCCGCACGAAGGCGCCGCCGGACATGCCGGTGGTGCGCCCGGAGGACGAGCCCGACCTGCGGCTGCTCACCCGCGGCGCGGAGAAGGCCGACGAGGACGAGATCGCCGCCAACCCCCGCGCGGCGTCGGTGCGGCTGCGGGCTGCGGAACGGGTCCGGGAGGCGGCGGCATGAGCACCACGAGGGACACGGCCACGGAGAGGACGAGGGCATGAGCACCGCGACGCTGACCGGCCCCCGGACGAGCGGCCGGACCGACACCCGGCCCGACCCGCGCACGCCCGCGCCGGCGCGCCGCGGGACGGCCCCGCGCCGGCCCGCCGCGACGACCCGCCGCGACGCGACCACGGAGGCCCGCGCCTCGGGGACCGCGCCCTTCGTGCTCCTCATCATGGTGCTGCTCACCGGCGGGCTGGTGGCGACGCTGTGGCTCTCGACCGCCGCCGCGGCCGACTCCTACCGCCTCGACGAGGCCCGCCAGGTCGCCCGGGACCTCTCCGAGCAGAGCGAGCGCCTGCACCGCGACGTGGAGGCCGCGCAGTCCGCGCCCGCGCTCGCGGCGGCGGCGCGGGCCCAGGGCATGGTGCCGGCGGGGGAGCCCGCCGTGCTGCTCGTCCACCCCGACGGGTCGTCACAGGTGATCGGCGACCCGCGCCCCGCGCAGGCCGTCGCCCCGCCCGTCACCCCGACCCTGCCGGCCCCCGCGACCCCCGCCGATCCCGCGCAGGTCAACGGCGCGCAGGCCGCCACGGACGGCCAGCAGGCCCCGCCGCCCGCCGGGGCGGCCGCCGCCGAGGACCAGCTCGTGGCCGTGCCCGACGACGGGCGGCCGGCGCAGGACGCGGACCGTCCCGACTCGACCGACCCGGCCGGCACCTGATGCCCCGCAGCGCGGCGACGCTGAGCCGTCCGCCGGCCCGGGCCCCGGGCGGACGTGCCCCCGGTGGCCGGCGCCCGGCGCCGCCGCCGCCCCCGCCGCGTCGTCCGGCCCGCCGTCCCGCGGCGCGCCCGCCGGACCCGCGGCGCCGCCTGCGGATCGGCCGCGTGCTGCTCGTGGCCGTGCTGCTGCTGTGCACCCTCAAGCTCGTCGAGGTCCAGGGCATCCGGGCGGGCGACCTGTCCGCCGACGCGGCCCGCCAGCGCACGACGCGGCAGGTCGTCCCCGCCGAGCGCGGGTCGATCCTCGACCGCTACGGCACCCCGCTCGCGTTCAGCGTCGAGGCGAAGGCGCTCGTCGCGAACCCGCGGCGCATCACCGCCGACTGGAACGAGCCGGCCGTCCGCTCGCAGCCCGGCTCCCCGACCGCGGACCAGCGCAAGTCGGCGATCGCCCTGGGCATGGGCCGCATCCTCGGCACCGACCCCGGCCCGATCTTCCAGGCGCTGACGTCCGACCGCAGCTACGTCGTGCTCGCCCCGCTGGTCGACCCGGGGGCGGCGCGCCAGGTGCGCGAGGCGTTCCCCGAGATCGCCGAGGAGGACCGCGAGTCGCGCCAGTACCCGGCGGGCGACGTCGCGGCGACCGTGGTCGGCAGCGCCGCGTGGAACATGGACCGCCAGAAGATCCGCGGTTCGATCGGGCTGGAGAGCGCGCTCGACACGACGCTGGCCGGTACCGACGGGTTCCGGGTCGTCGACACCGCGGAGGGCAGCGACGCCGTCATCCCCGGCACCACCCGCGCCGAGCAGCCCGCCCAGGCCGGGCGCGACGTCGTCCTCTCCCTCGACACCGACCTCCAGTACGCCGTCGAGCAGCGCCTGCGCGACTACACCGCGCGCGTCGGCGCCCGCACCGGCAGCGCGGTCGTGCTCGACGCCCACACCGGCCAGGTGCTCTCGATGGCCAACTCCGGGTCGTTCAACCCGGCCGCGCCCGGGACCCCCGGCTCGCAGCTGAGCAACCCGTCGGTCACCAGCCCCTTCGAGCCCGGCTCGGTCAACAAGATCGTGACGATGGCGGCCGCGGTCGAGGCCGGTGTCGTCCGCCCCGAGGACGTCCTCACGGTGCCGGGCAGCATCCGCTTCGCCGACCGCACCATCAGCGACGCGTGGTCCCACGGCACGATCCACCTGACGCTCAACGGGGTCCTCGGGCGGTCGTCGAACGTCGGCACGCTGATGACGGCCCAGCGGGTCGGGCCGGACCGCTTCGCCTCGATGCTGGAGGCCCTCGGCATCGGCACCCGCACGGGCATCGAGCTGCCCGGCGAGAGCCCGGGGTCGGTGCCGGCGCGCGAGGACTGGTCGGGCTCGACGTTCGGCAACCTGCCGATCGGGCAGGGCCTGTCGATGACGACGCTGCAGATGGCGAGCATGTACCAGGCCGTCGCCAACGACGGGGTGCGCGTGCCGCCGCGCATCGTCGAGGCCGAGGTCGGCGCCGACGGGGTCCGCACCCCGTCGCCCGCGCCGCCGGGCGTCCGGGCGATGAGCCCGCAGACGGCCCACACGATGCGCGACATGCTGCAGTCGGTGACGCAGGACGGCCACGGCGGCGACCGGGGGACGGGGCCGGCCGCCGCGATGCCGGGCTACCCGGTGGCCGGCAAGACCGGCACCGCGCAGCAGGTCGACCCGGGATGCGGCTGCTACTCCCAGTCGAACTACTGGATCACCTTCGCCGGGATGTTCCCCGCGCAGGATCCGCGCTACGTCGTCGCGCTCATGCTCGACCGCCCGCCGGGCGGGGACTCCGCGGCGCCGCTGTTCCACGACATCGGCGCGTACCTGGCCCAGCACGGCAACGTCCCGGTCTCGACCGCGCCGCCGCGCCACGTGCCGTTGACGCTCCCGTGACCGCCTCGTGGCAGGGCACAGGGCCTGCCGAGACGCACGGGGCCGGTGAGTAGCCTTCGCGACCGTGCCCGCCGCACCGCCGAGAACCTTCGACGACGCCGCCGGCCCCGCCCGGGGGCGGGTCCCCGACGGCGCCTCCGACGGCCCCGCGTCGGGGGCCGACGCGGGTCCGTTGCGACCGGTGCGCACCGTGCCCGTGACGGTCACCGCGGTCGCGGAGCGTATCCACGCGGCGCTCCCCGGCGAGGCCGCCCCGGAGATCGCCGGCGACGCCGCCGCGACCGTCACCGGCGCCACGCTGCGTGCCCACGAGGTGCGCCCCGGCGACCTCTTCGCGGCCCTGCCGGGCGCGCGCGCCCACGGCGCCGACTTCGCCGCCGACGCCCTCGCGCGCGGTGCGGCGGCCGTCCTCACCGACGCCGCCGGGGCCGAGCGCGGCGCGCTGCGCGACGCCGGTGTCCCCGTGCTCGTGCACGCCGACCCCCGCGGGGCGATCGGGCACGCGTCCGCCCTGGTCTACGGCGACCCGTCGACGCGGCTCGACGTCCTCGGGGTCACCGGCACGAGCGGCAAGACGACCTCGGTGTACCTGCTCGAGGCGGCGCTCGCCGCGGCGGGCGCCGGCACCGGGCTGATCGGCACCGTGGAGACCCGGCTCGGCGGGCAGCGCCTGCCCTCCGCGTTCACCACCCCCGAGGCCCCGGATCTGCAGGCCATCCTCGCGCGGATGGCCGACGACGGCGCGACCCACGTGGCCATGGAGGTCTCCAGCCACGCGCTGTCGCTGGGCCGGGTCGCGGGCACGCGCTTCGCGGTCGGTGCGTTCACCAACCTCTCGGCCGAGCACCTCGACTTCCACGCCGACATGGAGGACTACTTCGCGGCCAAGGCCCGCCTGTTCGACGGGCGGTCGGCGGCCGAGGTGGTCTGCATCGACACCTCGTGGGGACGGCGGCTGGTGCGCGAGGGCACGGTCACAGTCGGGACCCCGGACGCCGACTGGCGCGCCGAGGAGATCGTCGCCCTCCCCGACGGCACCCAGCGCTTCACCGTGCACGGCCCCGACGGGCTCGTGCTGCCGGTGGCGGTCCGCCTGCCGGGCGCGTTCAACGTCACCAACGCCCTGCTCGCCCTGGCCTGCGGGGCCGCCGCCGGGTACGACCCGGCCGTGCTCGCCCGCGGGCTCGCCGAGGTCCGGGTGCCGGGGCGGATGCAGCGCGTCGAGGCGGGGCAGCCGTTCCTCGCCGTCGTCGACTACGCCCACAAGCCCGCCGCGGTCGCGGCCCTGCTCGAGACGCTGCGCGCCGGCACAGCAGACTCGGGCGGCCGGGTGCTCACCGTCCTGGGCTGCGGGGGCGACCGCGACCGGGCGAAGCGCCCGGTCATGGGCCGGCTCGCCGCGCAGCTCTCCGACCACCTCTGGGTCACCGACGACAACCCGCGCACCGAGGACCCGGCCGCGATCCGCGCCGCGGTGCTCGACGGGGCCCGGTCGGCGGCCGCGGGCTCCGAGATCGACGAGGTCGGCGACCGGCGCGAGGCCATCGCCGCCGCCGTGGGCGCCGCGCGGGCCGGCGACGTCGTCGTGGTCGCGGGCAAGGGTCACGAGACCGGCCAGCAGATCGGGGCCGAGAAGTTCCCCTTCTCCGACGTCGAGGAGCTGGAGCGAGCGCTCGCGCGCGTCCAGGGTGGTCGCGCGTGATCGAGCTGACCCTCGCCGACGTCGCCCGCGTCACCGGGGGGCGCCTGTCCGGCGCGACGGGCGAGGAGCGCGTCACCGGCACCGTCGAGTTCGACAGCCGCGCCGTCACCACGGGCGGGCTGTTCGTCGCCCTGCCCGGTGAGCGCGTCGACGGGCACGCGTTCGTCGGGGCCGCGATGGCCGCGGGCGCCGCCGGCGTGCTGGCCGCCCGCGAGGTCGACGCGCCGGCCGTGATCGTCCCGCCGGTGCACGAGGTCTCCGGCTCCTACGTGCTCGCGGCCGACGCCGACGGCGCGGGCGCCGGGGTGCTCGCCGCCCTGGCCGTGCTGGCGCGCCACGTCGTCGACGTCCTCACCGCGGACGGCCTGCTGGTCGTGGGCATCACCGGCTCGTCGGGCAAGACGTCGACCAAGGACCTCACCGCGCACCTGCTCGAGGGCGCCGGCGAGACCGTCGCCCCGCCCGGGTCGTTCAACAACGAGCTCGGGCACCCCTGGACCGCGCTGCGCGCCACGCCCTCCACCCGCCACCTCGTGCTCGAGCTCTCCGCCCGCGGGCCCGGCCACGTCGCGGCGCTGTGCCGGGTGGCCCCGCCGCGGATCGGGGTCGTGCTCAACGTCGGTTCCGCGCACCTCGGCGAGTTCGGGTCCCGGGAGGCGATCGCGCAGGCCAAGGGCGAGCTCGTCGAGGCTCTCCCCGAGAACGGTGTCGCCGTCCTGGGCGCCGACGACCCCGTGGTGGCGGCGATGGAGCACCGGACCGCGGCGCGGGTCGTGCACGCCGGCCGCGCCCCGGAGGCGACCGTCCGCGCGGTCGACGAGGCGCTCGACGACGCCGGGCGCGCCACGTTCCGGCTGGTCACCCCGGCCGGCGAGGCCCCGGTCCGTCTCGCGCTGCACGGTGCCCACCACGTCGACAACGCCCTCGCCGCCGCGGCCGTCGCGCTCGAGGCGGGCCTCGACGTCGCCACGGTCGCCGAGCGGCTCGGCACCGCGTCGGCGCGCTCGCGCTGGCGCATGGAGCTCACCGAGCGCCCCGACGGCGTCCGGGTGCTCAACGACGCCTACAACGCCAACCCCGAGTCGATGCGCGCGGCGCTCGCGACGCTCGGCGCGATGGGCGGGCGCCACACCGCCGTGCTCGGGATGATGGCCGAGCTGGGCGACGACGCCGCCCGCGCGCACGGGGAGATCGGCCGCGAGGTCGCCCGCACCGGCGTCGAGCGGCTCGTGGTGGTCGGCGCGGACGAGGCGGTGGTACGCCTGCACGAGGCGGCGGCCTCGGCGGGCGTCGACTCCCACCTGGTCCCCGACGTCGCGGCGGCGGCTGAGATGGTGAGCGCCGGCGTCGCGCCCGGCGACGTCGTGCTGGTCAAGGCGTCCCGGTCCGCGGGGCTGGAGAGGGTCGCCGCAGTGCTCATCGACGGGGAAGGAGCCCGATGAGGGGCGTGCTGGTCGCGGCGGGGGTCGCGCTGGCCGTGTCGATCCTCCTGACCCCGTACGTGATCCGGCTGTTCATCAAGCAGGGGTTCGGCCAGGAGATCCGCGAGGAGGGCCCGCAGAGCCACCGCGGCAAGCGGGGCACGCCCACGATGGGCGGCGTCGCGATCCTCGTCGCGGTGTGGGTCGGCTACCTCGGGGCGCACCTCGTCGGCGACGTCGCGATCTCGGCGTCCGGCCTGCTCGTGCTGATGCTCATGACCTCGCTGGGGATCGTCGGCTTCCTCGACGACTTCATCAAGATCCGGCGCCAGCGCAACCTGGGCCTGAACAAGACCGCCAAGCTGGTCGGGCAGCTGGTGACGGCCGTCCTGTTCGGGGTGCTCGCGCTGCAGTTCCCCGACGAGCAGGGCCTGCGACCCGCGTCCCCGAACCTCTCGTTCGTCCGCGACATCGCGGTGGTCAGCCTCGGCACCATCGGCTTCGTCATCTTCTGCTACCTGGTGGTGACGGCCTGGTCGAACGCGGTGAACCTCACCGACGGGCTCGACGGTCTGGCGGCGGGGACGTCGGCGATGGTGCTCGCCACGTACCTCATCGTGTCGTTCTGGCAGTTCCGCAACGCGTGCGGCATGCAGATCGAGGCGGGCTGCTACCAGGTGCGCGACCCCCTCGACATCACCCTCGTCGCCGCGGCCGCGATGGGGGCGTGCATCGGGTTCCTGTGGTGGAACGCCGCCCCCGCGAGGATCTTCATGGGCGACACGGGGTCGCTGGCCCTCGGCGGGCTCTTCGCTGGGCTGAGCATGGTGACGCGCACCGAGCTGCTGCTCGTCGTGCTCGGCGGCGTGTTCGTCGTCGAGGCGCTGTCGGTGGTGCTGCAGGTCGCGGTGTTCCGCACGACGCGACGGCGACCCTTCCGCATGGCGCCGTTCCACCACCACTTCGAGCTGGCCGGCTGGGCCGAGACCACCGTGATCATCCGGTTCTGGCTGCTCGCCGCGATCTGCTGCGCCCTGGGGCTGGGGCTGTTCTACAGCGAGTGGTTGGCAGCGTCGGGTGGCTAGCCGGACGCGCAGCGCAGCGGAGCCGGACCGTTGACGTGGCGTGACCGGCACGTGCTCGTGGCCGGGGCGCGCCGCACGGGCATCTCGGTCGTCGACGTGCTGCTGTTCCTGGGCGCGCGGGTCACGGTCGCCGACGGCGACCCCGCCCAGCTGGACACGCTGGGCGATCGGCCCGTGGCCCGCACCCGCGAGCTGGCGGCGCTCCCGGCGGGCTGCGACCTCGTCGTCACCAGCCCCGGCTTCCGCACCGACTCCCCGCTGGCCCTGGCCGCCCGGGACGCGTCGGTCCCGATGATCGGCGAGCCGGAGCTCGCGTTCCTGCTCGGCGGCGAGCCGGAGGTCTGCCCGGACGGTCCGCCGCGCTGGCTCGCGGTCACCGGCACCAACGGCAAGACCACGACGACGACGATGCTCGAGGCGATCCTGCGCGCGGCGGGGGTGGACGCCGTCGCCTGCGGGAACATCGGGCTGCCGGTGGTCGACGCGCTCCGGGCGGGCCACCCGGTGCTGGCCGTGGAGCTCTCCAGCTTCCAGCTCGAGTGGTCGCCGTCGGTGCGGCCCTACGCGGGTGCGCTGCTCAACCTCGCCGAGGACCACCTCGACTGGCACGGCTCGATGGCCGCCTACGGCGCGGCCAAGGCGCGGGTGCTGCGCGGGGAGGTCGCCGTCGGCGGGCTCGACGACCGGGAGGCGGCCGCGCTGCTGCTCGCCGCCCCGGCACCGCGGCACGTGGGGTTCACCCGCGGCGCCCCGGGACCGGGCGAGCTGGGCATCGTCGACGGGCGGCTGGTCGACCGGGCGTTCGGCGACCGGGTCCCGCTGGCCGAGGTCGCCGACGTCGCCCCGCCCGGGCCGCCCGGGGAGGCCAACGCCCTGGCCGCGGCCGCGCTGGCCCGCGCCCACGGCGTGCCCCCGGAGGCGGTCGCCGCGGGCCTGCGCGCGGTCGCGCCCGGCGCGCACCGCGGGGCCGTGGTCGCCGAGGCGGGCGGGGTGCGGTGGGTCGACGACTCGAAGGCCACCAACCCGCACGCCGCCGCGGCGTCGCTGGCCGGGCACGACCGCGTGGTGTGGGTGGCGGGCGGGCTGCTCAAGGGCGCCGACGTCACCGACCTCGTCGTGGCCCACCGCGGGCGCCTCGCCGGCGCGGTGGTGCTGGGCCGCGACCGGGACGCCGTCGCGGCCGCGCTCGCGCGACACGCCCCCGAGGTCCCCGTCCGGGACGTGGGCGGGGGTGACGATGGGCCCGTGAGTGACCGAGCGAGCGACACAGCGAGCGAGTCGATGCTCCGCGCCGCGCGGGCGGCGGCCGGTCTGGCGCAGCCGGGCGACACCGTGCTGCTCGCGCCCGCCGCCGCGTCGATGGACATGTTCCGCGACTACGCCGCCCGCGGCGACGCCTTCGCCGCCGCGGCCCGGACCGTGGCCGGCGGCGCCGGTCCGCGGGGAGCCGCGGTCCCGGACGAGGCCCCGAGCCCCACCGGCGGCGGCGCGGCGTGAGCGCGCCGGCCCGGGGGCCCCGCTCCCGCCCGGCCCGTCCCGGCCGTCCCGGTCTCGCCGCCTCCGCCCGCACCGCGCTGCACCAGTGGCTCGAGCGCCCGCTGACGTCGCTGCACCTGGTGCTGGCGGTGTTCGGGCTGCTCACCGCGCTCGGGCTGGTCATGGTGCTCTCGGCCTCGGCCGTGTCGTCGTACGCGGCGGGCGGCTCGTCGTACGGGGTGTTCCTGCGCCAGGCCGTGTTCGCCCTCATCGGGCTCGCCCTGTTCTGGCTGGGGCTGCGCATCCCGCCGCGCAAGCTCCGCGCCGCCAGCCCCTGGCTGCTCGCCGCCTGCCTGGTGCTGCTGGTGCTCGTGCTGGTGCCGGGACTGGGGTCGGAGGTCAACGGCTCGCGCGCCTGGTTCCGCATCGCCGGGCTCTCGCTGCAGCCCTCGGAGCTCACCAAGATCGCGCTCGCGCTCTGGGGCGCGCACGTCCTCGTGCGCCACCGCCCGCACCCGCGCACCTGGAAGGCCGCGCTGATGCCGCTGCTGCCGGTGTCGCTGCTGATCCTCGCGCTCGTGCTCGCCCAGCCCGACCTCGGCACGACGGTCTCGCTGATGATCATCATCTTCGCGCTGCTGTGGTTCGCGTGCGCGCCGCTGGGGCTGATGGCGTTCATCGTGTCCAGCGGCGTGGTCGGCTCGGTGGTCCTCGGGATCGTCGCCACCTACCGGCAGAGCCGCATCACCGCGTTCCTCAACCCCGACCTCGCCGACCCGCTCGGGCCCGCCTACCAGGCGCGCCAGGCGCTGTACTCGCTCGCCGACGGCGGGCTGTTCGGCGCGGGCCTCGGGCAGGGACGCGCGAAGTGGGACTACCTGCCCAACGCCGACAACGACTTCATCTTCGCGATCATCGGCGAGGAGCTCGGGTTCGTGGGCGCGTTCGCGGTGGTCGCGCTGTTCGCCACGCTCGCCTACGTCGGGCTGCGGATCGCCGCGCGCAGCGCCGACCCCTGGATCCGCGCTGTCGCCGCCACGCTGACGGTGTGGCTGGTCGCGCAGGCCTGCATCAACATCGGGTACGTCGTCGGCCTGCTGCCGGTGACGGGCATCCCGCTGCCCCTGGTGTCCTCGGGCGGCACCTCGCTGGCCCTCGCACTGCTCTCCGGCGGGCTGCTGGCGAACTTCGCGCGCCACGAGCCCGAGGCCGCCGCGGCCCTGCGCGCCCACGGCCAGGGCCGGCTGGCCCGCGCGCTGCGCCTGCCGGAGCCGAGCCTGCCGCGCGCGGCGGCCATGACCGACCGGCCGGGCGACCGGCCCTCCCGCGGCGGGGGTCGGTGAACCCCGCCGCGGCCGACCCCGGACGATGGGGCCATGAGCGGGGAGCCGTCCGTGGACACCGACAGCCCTGACGCGCCCTCGGTGGTCGTCGCCGGGGGAGGCAGCGCCGGGCACGTCGAGCCCGCGCTCGCCACCGCGGACGCGGTCCGCCGGCTGCGCCCCGGCGCCCGCGTCACCGCGCTGGGCACCGAACGGGGCCTCGACACCCGCCTGATCCCGGCGCGCGGCTATCCGCTGGAGCTCATCCCGCCGGTGCCCCTGCCGCGCAAGCCCAACGCGGACCTGGCGCGGCTGCCCTACCGGGTGGTGCGGTCGGTGCACCGCACCCGGAAGGTGCTGCGCGCCGTCGGCGCCGACGTCGTCGTGGGCTTCGGGGGCTACGTCGCGCTGCCCGCCTACCTGGCCGCCGCCTCGCTGCGCCTGCCGATCGTCGTGCACGAGGCCAACGCCCGCGCCGGGATCGCGAACAAGGTGGGCGCGCGGTTCGCCCGCTCGGTGTTCGCCGCGGTGCCGGGGAGCGGGCTGGACGCCGAGGTCATCGGCATCCCGCTGCGCGAGGCGATCACCGGGCTCGACCGCGCCGCCCTGCGCGCCGAGGCCCGCGCGCACTTCGGGCTCGACCCCGAGGCGCCGGTGCTGCTGGTGTTCGGCGGCTCGCAGGGCGCGCGCTCGCTCAACGAGGCCGTGTCCGCCGCGGTGCCCGCGCTGACCGCGGCCGGCGTGTCGGTGCTGCACGCGCACGGACCGAAGAACGAGCCCACGGTGGAGGTGCCCGGGTACGTCCCGGTGCCCTACCTCGAGCGGATGGACCTCGCCTACGCCGCGGCCGACGTCGCGCTGTGCCGGGCCGGGGCGATGACCGTCGCCGAGGTCTCGACGGTCGGCCTCCCGGCGATCTACGTGCCGCTGCCGCACGGCAACGGGGAGCAGGCGCTCAACGCCCGCCCGGTGGTCGACGCCGGGGGCGGGATGCTCGTGGCCGACGCGGACCTCACCGGGGACACGGTGGCGTCGCTGGTCGGCGAGCTCGTCGCCGACCCCGCCCGGCTCGCCGCCACCGCGAGCGCGGCCCGGCGTTCGGGGCACGCGGGGGCGGACGGGACACTGGCGCGCGCGGTGCTCGAGGTAGCCGGAGACGCAGCGAAGCGGAGCTCGACCCGTCGGAAGGGCGCACGCGCGATGGGGAGGACCACCACATGACCCCGACCGATCAGGTGGCGCAGTCCGACGTCGGCGTGCCGGAGCTGCCGCGCCTGCTGTCGCGGGTGCACTTCATCGGCGCCGGCGGGGCGGCGATGAGCGGGATCGCGCGGATCCTGCTCGCCCGCGGGGCGATGGTGTCCGGGTCGGACGCGAAGGACTCGCGCGCCGTGCTGGCCCTGCGCACCCTCGGCGCCGAGGTCGCCGTCGGCCACGACGCGCACAACCTCGACCTGCTGCCCGGGGGCCCGACGGTCCTCGTCACGACGAAGGCCGTGCACCAGGCCGACCCGGACAACCCCGAGCTGCTCGAGGCCGCGGCGCGCGGCATCCCGCTGCTGCACCGGTCCGCGGTGCTCGCCGAGCTCATGGCCGACCACCGCGCCGCCTGCGTCTCGGGCAGCGCCGGCAAGACCTCGACGACGTCGATGCTCGTGGTGGCGCTGCAGGCGTGCGGCGAGGACCCGTCGTTCATGATCGGCGGCGACCTGCTCGCGTCCGGGTCCAGCGCCCACCACGGGGTCGGCGACGTCTTCGTCGCGGAGGCCGACGAGAGCGACGGATCCTTCCTCGCCTATTCGCCCGCGGTCGCGATCGTGACCAACATCGAGCCCGACCACCTCGACCACCACGGCACCGTCGAGGCCTACGTCGCCGTGTTCGACGCCTTCGCCGCCCGCATCGAGACCGGCGGCGCGCTCGTCGTCTGCGCCGACGACCCCGGCGCGGCGGCCCTCGGCGACCGCGCGGAGTCCGCCGGGGTGCGCGTGCGTCGCTACGGCCGCGCCGCGACGGGCCCCGACGACGCCCGCGTGCTCGACTACCGCGCCGAGGGCTCGGTCGGCGTCATCCGCCTCGAGATCGCCGGCGCCGAGCACGAGCTGCGCCTCGGCGTCCCCGGCGAGCACCAGGCCCTCAACGCCTGCGCCGCCCTGCTCGCGGGGCTCGACCTCGGCGCCCCGCTCGACGGGTTGCTCGGCGGCCTCGCCGGATTCGACGGGGTGCGCCGCCGCTTCGAGTACCGCGGGACCGCCGCGGGCGTGCGGGTCTACGACGACTACGCCCACGCACCGACGAAGGTCGCCGCGCAGCTGCGCGCCGCCCGGCCCGTGCTGGGGGAGTCCGGCCGCCTGATCGTCGCGTTCCAGCCGCACCTCTACTCCCGCACCCGGGACTTCGCCGCCGAGTTCGGCGCCGCGCTGTCGCTGGCCGACGAGGTCGTGGTGCTCGACGTCTACGGAGCCCGTGAGCAGCCCGAGCCCGGCGTCAACGGCGAGCTGATCGCCCGCCAGCTCACGCTGCCCGAGCAGGACGTGCACTACGAGCCGTCCTGGGGCCAGGTGCCGGCCCTGCTCGCCGACCTCGCCCGCCCCGGCGATCTCGTGGTCACGATGGGCGCCGGCGACATCACCGTGCTCGGCCCCGAGGTCCTCTCCGAGCTCGAGCGCCGCGCCGAGCAGGCCGGGAACGCCGCGCCGTGAGCGGGTCCGCCCGGCCCACCGGCCGCCCCGCCCGGGGTGGCCGGTCGGGACGGGCGGGACGCGGCGACCGCGGTGACCGCGGTGACCGTCCCGACCGCGAGCGGCGCTCGGGCGGCGCCGGCGCGCGGCCCGCGGGCGCGGCCGCCGGGTCGCCGGGGCGCACGCAGCGGTCCGCGCGGCCCCGGGCGCCCGGCCCGGTCCGCCGTCGCCGCGGGCTCTGGATCGGGCTCGCTGCGGGGCTGCTGCTCGTCGCCGCGGTGGTGTACGTGACGGTCTGGTCGCCCCTGCTCGACGTCCGCGACGTGCAGGTCGTCGGCGCGGCGCCCGACGAGTCCGAGGCCGTCCGCGCCGCCGCGTCCGTCGCCCCGGGCACCTCGCTGCTCTGGCTCGACGGCGACGACGTGGCCGATCGCGTGCGCACCCTGCCCCGCACCGCGTCGGTGGACGTCGCCCGCGACTGGCCCGGCACCCTCGTCGTCACCGTCGCCGAGCGGGAGCCCGTCCTCGCGGCCGCGGCTCCCGGCGGGGGTGTCGTGCTCGTCGACCGCATCGGCTTCGGCTACCGGACGATGCCCGAGCGCCCGGCCGGCGTCCCGGCGCTCACCCTGCCGCCCGGGGTCCTGCCCTCGCCCGACGAGCCCGGCACGCGGGCCGCCGCGGACGTGATCGTCGCCGTGCCGGCGTCCCTGCGCGCCGACGTCACCGAGGTCCGGGCGGACGGCCCGTTCGACGTCGGGTTCGTGCTCACCGGGGGGCGCGAGGTCCGCTGGGGCGCCGACGCCGACAACGACCGCAAGGCCGCGGTGCTGACCGCCCTGCTCACCCGGCCCGGCAGCGTCTACGACGTCTCGACCCCGGACCTCGCCGTCGTCCGCTGAGCGACACCGGGACCCCACCAACCGTCGAGTGCGGGTCGAGGGTCGTGACCGCCCGGCGACGGGATGGCCGTGAGGTGGGGACACGCCCGGCGCGCCTCGTGGAAATGCCGTCCCGCGCCTGCCTACCGTGCGCACGTCGCTCAGCTCAGCAGTCCCTCAACCTAGACCTCTACTCGAGGTCGAGGGTTCGCGACACGCCGGACCCGGACGACGACCGTCGACCAGACCCAGCTCGAAAGGCGGTTCCATGACGCCCCCGCACAACTACCTGGCCGTGATCAAGGTGGTCGGCATCGGTGGTGGCGGCGTCAACGCCGTCAACCGCATGATCGAGGTCGGCCTCAAGGGCGTCGAGTTCATCGCGGTGAACACCGACGCGCAGGCGCTCCTCATGTCCGACGCCGACGTGAAGCTCGACGTCGGCCGCGAGCTCACCCGGGGCCTCGGCGCCGGCGCGGCGCCCGACGTGGGCCGCCGGGCCGCGGAGGACCACCGCGAGGAGATCGAGGAGGTCCTCAAGGGCGCCGACATGGTGTTCGTGACCGCCGGCGAGGGCGGCGGCACCGGCACCGGCGGCGCCCCGGTGGTGGCGAGCATCGCGCGCAAGCTCGGCGCGCTGACGATCGGCGTCGTCACGCGCCCCTTCAACTTCGAGGGCAAGCGGCGCGCGACCCAGGCCGAGAACGGCATCACCGAGCTGCGCAACGAGTGCGACACGCTCATCGTCATCCCCAACGACCGGCTCCTGCAGCTCGGCGACGTGGGCCTCTCGCTCATGGACGCCTTCCGCAGCGCGGACGAGGTCCTGCTCTCCGGTGTCCAGGGGATCACCGACCTCATCACCACGCCGGGTCTGATCAACCTGGACTTCGCCGACGTCAAGAGCGTCATGTCCGGGGCGGGCAGCGCCTTGATGGGCATCGGGGCCGCGCGGGGCGAGAACAGATCGGTCGAGGCCGCGGGCAAGGCGATCAACTCGCCCCTGCTCGAGGCGAGCATGGACGGCGCCTACGGCGTGCTGCTCTCGATCGCGGGCGGGTCGGACCTCGGCCTGTTCGAGATCAACGAGGCGGCGTCGCTCGTCCAGGAGGCCGCCCACCCCGAGGCGAACATCATCTTCGGGACGGTCATCGACGACTCCCTCGGCGACGAGGTCCGCGTGACGGTGATCGCGGCAGGCTTCGACTCCGGGTCGCCGACGCACAAGAAGCTCGAGCCCCAGGCGCTCGGGTCCGCGTCGTCGAGCTCGACGGTGTCGGCGCAGGCCGGGGACGTGCACCGGCCGGGCGCGACGAACGGCACCCCGAACGGCGCCACGAACGGCGCCACGACCGCGCCGGTCGCGCCCGCCACCCCCGGCGGGCCGTCGCCCGCGGTCTCCGCCGCCCCCACCGTCCCGGCGCGCCCGGCGGTCGACCGCGCCGCGGTCGAGGCCACCGCGGGCCCCGGTGCCAACGGGGCGGGCTCCTCGGGCCCCGCCCCGAGCGACCCGGCCGGGGAGGCCGCCGCCTCGGCGCCCTCGAACGGCGCCGCGGGAGCGTCGTCGTCGGAGACCCCGGCGGCCCGCAGCGCGGACGAGGACGACGTGGACGTCCCCTCGTTCATGAGACGCTGAGGGCGTGGCTGCGCGCCCCGTCTCCGGACCTGCCTCCCGCTCCGCGGGCGCCGACGACCCGCGCGACGGGCCTACGCCGGCGCCCCCGCTGCGGGTCCGCCGCGTCCTGACGACGCGGGCCGGCGGGCGCTCGGCGTCGCCGTACGACTCGTTCAACCTCGGCGACCACGTCGGCGACGACCCGGCGGCGGTCGCGGCCAACCGGCGCCGCCTCGGTGACGGCATCGGCCTCGGGCCGGACCGCGTCGCCTGGATGCACCAGGTGCACGGCACCGACGTCGCGGTGGTGTCATCGGCCGGCGGCGAGACGCCGACCGCGGACGCGATGGTCACCGACCAGCCGCGGCTCGCGCTGGCCGTGGTCGTGGCCGACTGCGTGCCCGTGCTGCTCGCCGACCCCACCGCCGGGGTCGTGGCCGCCGCCCACGCCGGGCGGCGCGGGGCGGCCGACGGCGTCCTCGACCGCACGCTCGCAGCGATGGCCGAGCTGGGCGCCGAGCCCGGGCACGTCGAGGTGCTGCTCGGGCCCGCGGTGTGCGGCGAGTGCTACGAGGTGCCCGCGGCGATGCGCGACGAGGTGGAGGCGGCCCTGCCCGGCAGTGCGGCGACCACCCGCGTCGGCACCCCCGGTCTCGACCTGCGCGCCGGCCTGCGCCAGCGGCTGGCCGAGCTCGGCGTCACGCGGGTCGACACCGACGCCCGCTGCACGTTCGAGGACGACCAGCTCTTCAGCCACCGCCGCGCTCAGCCGACCGGGCGCTTCGCCGCGGTCACGTGGTGGGAGTACGCGCGGCCGTGACGGCATCGCGGGAGAGGCCCGAGAGCGCCGACGCCGGGGAGGTCGATCGCCGGGCCGCGCTCGCCGAGGCGCTCGCCGCGGTGCGCGCCCGCGTCGCCGACGCCGCGCGCGCCGCGGGCCGCGACCCCGCCGAGGTCGGGCTGCTCGCGGTGACCAAGACGTGGCCGGCCTCCGACGTCGCGCTGCTGTGCGATCTCGGCCTCGACGCGTTCGGGGAGAACAAGGAGCAGGAGGGCGCCGCGAAGGCCGCCGAGCTCGCCGCGCTCCGCCCGGACGCCGCGGCCCGATGGCGCGTCGTGGGACGGCTGCAGCGCAACAAGGCCCGCAGCCTCGTGCGGTGGTCCCACGCCGTCGACTCGGTCGACTCCGCGCGCCTCGTCGACGCGCTCGAGGCCGCGGCCGCGAAGGCCGTCGACGCGGGGGAGCGGTCCGACCCGCTCGAGGTGCTGATCCAGGTGAGCGTCGACGCCGACCCCGGCCGGGGCGGCGCGCCGGTCGCCGACGTGCCGGACCTCGCCGACCGGGTCGCCGCGTGTGATCACCTGCACCTCGGCGGCGTGATGGCGGTGGCACCCCAGGACGTCGAGCCGGCGGAGGCGTTCGCCACGGTGTGGGAGGTGGCCGAGGGGGTACGCGCGGCGCACCCGCGCGCCTCCGCCCTGTCCGCGGGGATGTCGGGGGATCTCGAGGCCGCCATCGCGCACGGGTCGACGTGCGTGCGTGTCGGAACGGCCTTGCTCGGCCGACGGTGAGCTAGCGTTCCGTGTGAGTGAACGACACGGATGTGACTCACCGCGTGTGGAGCGCGGGGTCCCCGTCGGACAGGGGAGACGGCCATGACCACTCTGCACCGCGTGAAGGCGTACTTCGGCATGGTCCCGGCCGACGAACTGGACTCGTACGACGGTTACGACGACGACCGGTACGACGGGCGTGACCGGCACCCGCTCGACCGCCACTCCTCGGACCGGCACCGCTACGGGAGCGACCGCTACGACGACCGCTACGACGCATACGACGGCGGTTACGACTCCTCCTACGACCGCTACGGCCGTGAGTCCCGCGGTCGCGCCGCCGACGAGCGCTACGACCGGGAGTCCCGGGACGCGCGCGACGACCGGTACGACCGCTACGAGGACTCGCGCGAGCGGCGCACGCCGCGACCGCGGGACCCGGAGGTCGCCGAGATCCGCCGCGACGACGACGCGGCCACCGAGACCGTGCCCCGCACCGCGGGGCGCGGCCGGAGCTGGGCGGCCAACACGGGCCCGAGCCACACGTCGGTGCGCCCGACGCACCGGACGCCGCCGTCGCTGTCGTCGGCGACGACCTCCTTCTCCTCGTCGTCGTCCGTGGCCACGGCGGCCGCCGCGGCGTCCTCGCCGGCGCCGGCTCCGCTGAAGGCCGCGCCGACCCCGGCGACGCCGGCCGCCGCCTCGTCGTCCGCCGCCGACGACCCGCAGAGCGCGCCGGCCGAGATCACCTCGCTGCAGCCCAAGAGCTACAACGAGGCGCGCCTCATCGGTGAGCGCTACCGCGACGGCATTCCGGTGATCTTGAACTTGACCGAGATGGACGACGTCGCGGCCAAGCGTCTGGTCGACTTCGCCGCCGGTCTGGCCTTCGCGATGCGGGGCTCCATCGAGAAGGTCACCAACCGCGTGTTCCTGCTCTCACCGCCGAACGTCGAGGTCTCGGCGTCGGACCGCCGCAAGCTGGCGGAGAAGAACTACGCCTCGACGTCCTAGGAGCCCGACCCCTGCGACAGCAGGTCGCGGGGCTCTGGCACCCTGCTGGTCCTCACGGCCGCCGCCGGTCCTCCGGACGGCGGCCGCGGGTGGTCCGGTGACGCGAGTGGTGTCACATCCACGGGCCGCCGAGCGATGCTCCTCACGGGCTCCCGCCCTGCTCCCGGGCCTGATCGACACGTCGCGCCACGCGGCCGATCGGGGGATGTGCGCTGCGGCGCGCCGGATGGCGTCCTGGGTGCGCCGAGCGCATCCCGACAGGCCCTCGAGGCCCGACGATCCCGGGATCCGCTCCTGTCACCGCACGTAGAGGGACACGGAACGTCACGACCCGACCGGCGGATCGCTACCGGCCGCGATAATCGGTAGGTCTGTGGGTTTCGCGGGCCCCGCTCGTGGCGCTGCGTCACCATTCGAGCGTTGTGGGCAGCGCGTCACTGGACCCGTCCATTATGGTTCTGTCGCTCGCAGAGGTCATACTCTGCGGGTCGCGGAGCTCGAAGAGCCCGAGGTACCTGGGGTTCCGCAGCCGAGGAGTGCTTGAGGAGATCCGATGCCGCTGACCCCCGCCGACGTTCACAACGTCGCGTTCAGCAAGCCGCCGATCGGGAAAAGGGGCTACAACGAGGACGAGGTCGACGCTTTCCTCGACCTCGTCGAGGCTGAGCTCGGTCGCCTGCTGGAGGAGAACAACGACCTCCGCGAGCAGGTCGAGCAGCTCGAGCAGCAGCTCTCGTCCGCGCACGCGGACCTCGACGACGCCCGCAGCAAGGCCGCGTCCGCCCCGAGCCAGAGCTCCGGGCCGGCCACGCAGGTCTCGGCCCCGCCGCCGGCGCGTCCCGTGGAGGACGCCCCCCGCACCGTGCAGCAGCCGATGCCGCCGCAGCAGCCCCAGCAGCAGCCGCAGCCGGTCACCCAGGCGGTCTCCCCGCCGCCGTTCGGGATGTCCGAGCAGCAGGGCGGCGGCGCCGGCGGTGACCACCACGTGCAGGCCGCCAAGGTCCTCGGGCTCGCCCAGGAGATGGCCGACCGGCTCACCGCCGAGGCCAAGTCCGAGGCCGACGGGATGCTCGCCGACGCGCGCACCAAGTCCGAGCAGCTCCTCTCCGAGGCGCGCACCAAGTCCGACAGCATGGTCAACGAGGCGCGCACCCGCGCCGAGACCATGCTCAACGACGCGCGCACCCGCGCCGAGACGCTGGAGCGGCAGGCGCGCGACAAGGCGTCGACCCTCGAGCGCGACGCCCAGCGCAAGCACAACGAGACGATCAGCCTCATCGAGCAGCAGAAGGGCGGGCTCGAGAAGAAGATCGACGAGCTGCGCACCTTCGAACGCGAGTACCGGACCCGCCTGAAGACCTACCTCGAGTCGCAGCTGCGCGACCTCGACGGTCGGGGCTCCGCGGCGCCGGACAACGGCCGCAACGGCAGCGGCGGGTACGCGACCAGCGGCTACGGCTCGCGAGCCGAAGCCGGCAGCTGACGGCCGCCGCCGGCCCGCGCGCGATGGCGTGCGCGGGCTCGTGGCCCTGAGTCGGGGGTCCGATCGTGCTGCTCCTCGTCCTGCTCTGTGTGCTGATCGCCTTCGGGCTCCTCGTGGTGGCCGTGGTCACCTCGGTGGCCACGTGGGCCTGGGGCTCGGTGGTCGCCAGCGTGCTGGCCGCCGTCCTCCTGGTCGCCGACGTCGTCCGTCGACGCCGGCGCTCGCGGGAGAGCCGTCGCGACGCCGTCGGCGCCGCGGCACCGGCCTCGTCGGGGTCGTCCGCGCCGGGCTCCGCCTCGACCACGTCGTCCCCGTCGTCCGCGCCCTCCGGTTTCGCTCCGGGGCCACACTCCTCGGCCCCGGGGCAGGGCTCTCCGGAGGGCTCGGCACAGCCGGTGGGCGGCCCGCCGCCCGGCGGGCGTCCGCCCGGTGCTCCGCCGCAGGGGTCGCCGGGCGGCCCCGCGGGCCCGGGTGGTCCCGGCGCGCCGGGCACGGGGCGTCCCCCCGGTGTCCCGGAGGCCGCGACGGCCACCGTCGGCACGTCACCGGGACAGGCACCGCAGGGTTCGCAGGCCACGGAGGTCACGCGCAGGCCCGACGCGGAGAAGGCACCGGAGGGCGCGCGCGGTCAGGACGAGCGTGGCGGCCGGTACACGGCGGCGGGAACGGCCGGAGCGGTCGGGGCGGCAGGGCTCGCCGCCGGCGCGGCCGGAGCAGCCGCCGCATCGCAGGGCTCGGGCAACGGAGCCGGGCGCGGGGCGGGCCCGCCCGGAGCGCCCGCCTCGTCGGCGCCACCGGCGTCGGGGACCCCGAGCGGTCCGGCCGGCCCGTCTCCCCGGACACGCTGGGCCACTCCCACGTCGCGACTCAGCACCGAGACCTCCCGCGCGCCCGGGGCTCCTCGCGGCGCGCTCGTGCTCGGCATGCTGCCGCTGGCCGGCACGCCCGCCGAGGCCCGGCTGGGCGGCACGCCGGCCGCGTCCGGCGCGCCCGCCGACGCCCGTCCCGCGGACACGCGCTCGCCGGGTGCTCCCGCCGCCGGCACGGCGTCCTCCGGCACGGCGGCGGGTCAGGCCCCTCCCGGTCAGGTGCCCTCCGGGAGCACTCCCGGTCGGGCGGCAGGTGACGGCGCGCCCGCCGGGACCGCACCCGGCAACGGCACGGCGGGTGGACCCGCGGCCGGGGCCGCCGTGGCAGGCGTGGGCGGCGCTGCCGCCGCCGCGGGCGCTGCCGCCGCCGCGTCGGGACGCCCCGGCAGCGACGGGGACGACGCCGCCACCACGCGCCTCGAGATGGGCGACATCGCCCGCATGCGCCAGGCCCCCGCGGACGGCGCGGCCCCGAACGGCGGCCCGCCGCCCGGAGCTGCCGGCGCACCCGGTGCTCCCGGCGCACCCGGAGCACCCGGCGCACCCGGAGCACCCGGAGCACCCGGAGCACCCGGAGCACCCGGAGCACCCGGAGCACCCGGAGCACCCGGAGGCCCGGGCCGTCCCGGTGCTCCCGGTCAGCCCGGCGGCATGCCCCCCGGCGGTCCGCCGCCCGGCGGCCCCGCGGGCCAGGTCCCCGGCCGTCCGCCCGGCGGGATGCCGCCCGGCGGGGCCCCGCCGCCCCCGCCTCCGGCCGCCCCGCCGGAGGAGGAGGTCGTCGACGACGCCACCCGCCAGGCGGCCGCCGGTCTCGACGACGAGGTCCTGGTGATCGACGAGGAGCCGCTGTTCCACCTCGGGCGCTGCAGCTACCTCTACGGCCGCGAGGTGATCCCGCTGCCCGCCTCCGAGGCGGTCGAGCTGGGGTTCACCGGGTGCTCCTGGTGCACGCCGGTCACGGCGCTCACCGGGGCGCAGAGCGCCGACAGCCGCGGCTGAGGCCGCCGGCGCGACGCCCGGGCCGTCGGTGGCGGGCGTGAACCGCCTCACCGACCCGAGATCCGCGCCCGTCCGGTTGCTGCCCGCTCGCTAGGGTCGTGCCTCCGCTGGGGAGGGGGTGCGACGCGTGGACCAGCTGCCCCTCCTGCTCGGGATCGGCGCGGGCGTCGTGCTCGTGGCGGTGCTGGCGGTCCGGGTCTCGACGCGCGTCGGCCTCCCCTCGCTGCTGATCTACCTGGCGATCGGCGTCGCGCTCGGCGAGTCCGGGCTCGGCATCCGGTTCGACGACGCCGCGCTCACGCAGGCGCTGGGGATCGCCGCGCTCGTCCTCATCCTCGCCGACGGCGGGCTCTCGACCCGCTGGACCACCGTGCGCCCCGCCCTGGGTCTCGGGGTCGCGCTCTCCACGGTCGCCGTCGCGGTCAGCATCGGCGTCACCGGCCTGGCGCTCTGGGCACTGCTCGGGCTCGACCTGCGCGTCGCGTTCCTCTGGGGCGCGGTGCTCTCGTCGACCGACGCCGCCGCGGTGTTCAGCGTGCTGCGCAACCTCGGTCTCGGAGGACGGCTGGTCGGCGCGCTGGAGCTGGAGTCCGGACTCAACGACGCGCCGGTGTTCCTCGCCGTGGTGCTCCTGTCGTCGGCGGCCACGCTGACCTGGCTCGACCCGCTGCTCGTCGTCTACGAGCTCGCCCTCGGCGGGCTGCTCGGCGCGGCGCTGGGTCGGCTGGGCGCCCTGGGGCTGCGCCGCGCCGCCCTGCCCGCGACCGGCCTCTACCCGCTCGCCACGCTCGCGGTCTGCGTGCTCGCGTTCGCCTCGGCGCAGCTGCTGCACGCCTCCGGCCTGCTCGCCACCTACGTCGCCGCGCTCGTCCTCGGGAACTCGACGCTGCCCCACCGCGAGGGCACCCGGTCGTTCGCCGAGGGCCTCGGCTGGCTCGCCCAGATCGGGCTGTTCGTGCTGCTCGGGCTCTTCGTGTCCCCGGACCGCCTCGGCGACGCGGTCGTGCCCGCGCTGATCGCCGGCGCCGTCCTGACGCTCGCGGCCCGGCCGCTGTCGGTGCTGGCCGCGTCGATCGGGCTCCGGGTGCCCTGGCGGGAGCAGGCCTTCCTGTCCTGGGCGGGGCTGCGCGGCGCGGTGCCGATCGTGCTCGCCCTCATCCCGCTGACCGAGGGCGTCGCCGGCGCGCAGGCGCTCGTCGACGCGGTGTTCGTGCTCGTCGTGGTGCTCGTGCTCGTGCAGGGCACGACGCTGCCGCTCGTGGCCCGCGTCCTCGGGCTCGCCGGCGGCTCGCGGGTCGAGGAGATCGAGGTCGATGCCGCACCCCTCGACACCCTGCGCGCCGACCTCCTGCAGATGACGGTGCCCGTCGGCTCGAAGATGCACGGCGTCTACGTCCGGGAGCTGCGCCTGCCCGAGGGGTCCGGGCTGAGCCTCGTCGTCCGGGACGGCACGAGCTTCACCCCGCAGGGCGCGAGCCGCATCCAGGAGGGCGACCAGCTGCTCGTCGTCACCACCGAGACCGCGCGGGCGGCCGCCGAGGACCGGCTGCGCTCGGTCGACCGGTCCGGTCGTCTCGCGCGCTGGCGCGGCGACACCGGCGGCACGCCGTCGCTGCGCGGCCCACGCCGCGACGCGTCCGACGGCCCGGACGGCACGGTCCGGGGCGGGCGGGCCCCGAACCCGCCGGGCGGCCCGCCGACGGGCGGGTCACCGGACCGCGGCGCGGGTCCTGGGACCATGGACCCGTGAGCAGCGCACCCACCGAGCCCGAGAGCGCCCCCGAGGCGCCCGGGGATCTCCCGCCGAGGCGGGTCCCGACGCTGGTCGTCCTCACGGTCGCGGTGGTCGCCCTCGACCTCGTCACCAAGATCCTCATGGTGTCGTGGCTGCGCGACGGCGAGCGCGTGCCGCTGATCGGCGATCTCGTGTCGTTCACCCTCGTCCGCAACCCGGGCGCGGCGTTCTCGTTCGCCACCGGCATGACCTGGGTGCTGACGCTGGTGGCGCTGGCCGTGGTGGTCGGCATCGCGCGCTTCGCGCGGCGGCTGCGCTCGCGCGGCTGGGCGATCGCGCTGGGGCTCGTGCTCGGCGGCGCGCTGGGCAACCTCGTCGACCGGTTCTTCCGGGGCCCGGGCCCGCTGCAGGGCCACGTCGTCGACTTCGTGTCGGTGGGCTGGTTCCCGGTCTTCAACGTCGCGGACTCGGCCATCACGGTCGGCGGCGTCCTGCTGGTCCTGCTCGCGCTGCTGGGCCGCGACCTCGACGGCACGCGGACGGGCGGCAGCGAGAGCGGCAGCGACCACGACACCGGCCCCGACGCCGGGACGACGCCGTGAGCCTGCGGACGCTGCCGGTCCCCGACGGCCTCGACGGGATGCGGCTCGACGCCGGCCTGTCCCGGATGCTCGGCCTCTCGCGCACCGCGGTCGCCGACCTGGCCGCCGACGGGGCGGTGCGCGTCGACGGGGTCGCCGCCGGCAAGTCCGACCGCCTCGTCGCCGGCGCGTGGCTCGAGGTCGAGCTGCCCGAGCCCGCCGACGCCACCCCGATCGTCACCGCCGAGGCCGTCGAGGGCCTGGTCGTGCTGCACGAGGACGACGAGATCGTCGTCGTCGACAAGCCCGTCGGCGTCGCCGTGCACCCCAGCCCCGGCTGGGCGGGCCCGACCGTCGTCGCCGGGCTGGCCGCGCTGGGCATCCGCATCGCCACCAGCGGCGCCGCCGAACGCCAGGGCATCGTGCACCGTCTCGACGCCGGCACCACCGGGGTGATGGTGGTGGCGAAGTCGGAGCGGGCCTACTCGGCGCTCAAGCAGGCGTTCCGCGACCGCACCGTCGCGAAGGTCTACCTCGCCGTCGTCCAGGGCCACCCGGACCCCAGCGAGGGCACCATCGACGCGCCGATCGACCGTCACCCCAAGCAGGACTGGAAGTTCGCGGTGATGCGGGACGGCCGCCCCAGCGTCACGCACTACCGCACCCTCGAGGCGTTCCGGGCCGCCTCGCTGCTCGAGGTCGAGCTCGAGACGGGGCGCACCCACCAGATCCGGGTGCACTTCTCGGCGGTGCGCCACCCCTGCGTCGGCGACCTGACGTACGGCGCCGACCGCACGCTGGCCCGCACCCTGGGCCTGTCCCGCCAGTGGCTGCACGCCCACCGCCTCGGTTTCCACCACCCGGCCGACGGGCGCTGGGTGGAGTACGTCAGCGAGCCGCCGCCGGACCTCGCGCAGGCGCTCGAGACCCTGCGGGCGGCGAGCTGAGCGTGGCTCGCGCGGAGCCCGGCGAGGACGAGCAGGACGACGAGCAGGACGACGAGCCCCGGCTGCGCTGGCCGACGGCGGCGATCGTCCTCGCCGTCGTGCTCGTCGTGGCGCTGGTGACCGCGTGGTTCGCCGGGTCGTCGAGCACCGGCCCGGGCGACGGCGGCATCCCCGGCAGCACCGACGCGGCGCGGCTCGGGCCCGCGCCCGGCGAGACCGTCGCCGGCTACCTCGCCCGCGCCCGCGTCGTGCCGCCGGCGCCGCCCGGTCCTCGTCCGGCGCTCGTGGAGCTCACCGCCGAGCTCGACGTCGGGGGTGCGGCCGCGCTCGCCGGCGTCCCGGGTGTCAGGCCCCGCGCGGCGGTCTTCCGCGTGCCGCTGCCGCGGGTGCAGACCGCGCTGCGGCAGATCACCCTCGACGGCTCCGTCGACCCGGCCACGGGGCTGCGTCTCGCGGAGGCGCAGGCCGCCAACCGCGCCGGCGAGCAGGCCCGCACGTCGACGGGCCGGGCGGCGGCGGTGGCGACGACCGAGTCGGCGCGCCTGTCGGCCGGGTGCGCGTGCGTCGTCGCGCTCGTCGTCGAGATCGACCCGGTGACCGTGCCGACGCTGCTGTCGCGCCCGGACGTGCGGGCCGTGGAGGTGGCCCCGGCCGACGCCCGGATGGGGTCGCTGGCGGTGTCGCCGCTGCTGCCCGAGCAGGTCGACGACGGGCGCGACCCGCCCGAGACCGTCGGCCCGGTGCCCGACGACGGACCGGTGCCACCGCCCTGAGATCCTCGTGACCCTGTGAGGGGGCCGACAGGGTGACGCCCGTCGTGGGGTCCCCCCGCGCGGCGTGGCGGAGGACGATGGCGGGTAGAGCCGGAGAGAACCGTCCGTCGGCGGCCCTGAATCGTCACGGCCAGCACCGACGGGCCCGTCGCGAGAGGAGAGCGGCACCATGACCGCCGATCCGTCACCCCGGCCGGAGGCCTCGGGGACGTCGATCACGGACACCGATCCGCGGCCGCACGTCGTCGTGCTCGGTGCGGGGTTCGCCGGTCTCGCCGCGGTCCGCGCGCTGCGCAAGGCCCCGGTCCGGGTCACGCTCGTCGACCGGCACAGCTACAGCACCTTCCAGCCGCTGCTCTACCAGGTGGCGACGGGGGCGCTGAACCCCGGCGACATCACCTACGGCGCGCGTGGCTTCGCCGCCACCACGGGGGCGCACTTCCGCAAGGGCGAGGTCACCACGGTCGACCCCGACGCCCGCACGGTCTCGCTCGACGTCGGGCCCGACCTCTCGTACGACTTCCTGGTCATCGCCAACGGCGTGACCACCAACTACTTCGGGGTGCCGGGCGCCGCCGAGCACGCGTTCCCGATCTACACGCGCGCCGAGGCGCTGGCCGTCCGCGACCGCATGACGAGCTACCTCGACCACATCGCGGCCACCGGCGAGGCCCGGGGCGCGTCGGTCGTGGTCGTCGGTGCGGGCGCCACCGGCGTCGAGATGGCCGGGACGCTCGCGGAGCTGCGCAACACCGTGCTGCCGAGCCGGTACCCGGAGCTCGACCCGAACCAGGTCAACGTCGTGCTGGTCGAGATGACCGACAAGGTCCTCGCCCCGTTCGCGCCCAAGCTGCGCGACTACGCCGCCGAGCAGCTGCGGGCCCGGGGCGTCGAGCTGCGGCTCGAGACCGCGGTCAAGGAGGTCCGTCCCGACTCGGTCCTGCTCGCCGACGGCACCGAGCTCGAGGCGCAGATGACGGTGTGGGCCACCGGCGTCGCCGCGCACGAGCGTGTGAAGTCCTGGGGTCTGCCGCAGGGCAAGGGCGGGCGGATCGTGGTCGGCGGCGACCTGCGCGTCGCGGAGCACCCCGAGATCCTCGTCGCGGGGGACATCGGGGTCATCGACGACGACCCGCTGCCGCAGCTCGCGCAGCCCGCGATCCAGACCGGGCAGCACGCCGGCAGCACCATCGCGCACGTCATCGCCGGCGAGCCCACCGAGCGGTTCCACTACAAGGACAAGGGCACGATGGCGACCATCGGCCGCCTCTCGGCCGTCGCCGACATCGCCCACGGGCCCAAGCTCGTCGGCGTGCTGGCGTGGCTGACCTGGATGCTCGTCCACATCTTCGCGCTGCTCGGCAACCGCAACCGGGTGTTCGTGACCCTCGGGCTCGCGTTCCGCTACCTCGCGCAGCGCCGCGGGGTCATGGTCGTCGGCGACGACCCGGGCTGACCCGGGCTGAGTGCGCGGCCCGGTGCCCGACGTGCGAGGCTCCGCAGCTGACGAGCCCTGACCCGAGAGAAAGCAGGAGCACAGGCATGGCGCCCACCCCCGTCAACGTCACCGTCACCGGCGCGGCCGGACAGATCGGCTACGCGCTGCTCTTCCGCATCGCCGCCGGCGACCTGCTGGGGGAGGGGGTGCCGGTCCGGCTCAAGCTCCTGGAGATCCCGCAGGCCGTGAAGGCCGCCGAGGGCACCGCGCTGGAGCTCACCGACGGCGCCTTCGAGCTGCTCGACGGCATCGACGTCTACGACGACGCCGCGAAGGCCTTCGAGGGCACCAACGTCGGCCTGCTGGTCGGGGCGCGGCCGCGCACCAAGGGCATGGAGCGCGCCGACCTGCTCGAGGCCAACGGCGGCATCTTCAAGCCGCAGGGCGAGGCGCTCAACGGCGCGGCGGACGACGTCAAGGTGCTCGTGGTCGGCAACCCGGCCAACACCAACGCCCTCATCGCGCGGGCGAACTCCGACGTGCCGGCCGACCGCTTCACCGCGATGACGCGCCTGGACCACAACCGCGCCCTCGGGCAGCTCGCGGTGAAGTACGGCGTCGGCGTCGGCCAGGTCTCCAAGGTCACGATCTGGGGCAACCACTCGGCCAGCCAGTACCCGGACGTCACCTACACCGAGATCGACGGCAAGCCGATCGGCGACGACGTCGACCGCGCCTGGCTGACCGACGAGTTCATCCCGCGGGTCGCCAAGCGCGGCGCCGAGATCATCGAGGCGCGCGGCGCGTCGTCGGCGGCGTCGGCCGCCGCGGCGGCGATCGACCACGTGTACACGTGGACCAACGGCACCCGGCCGAACGACTGGACGTCCGCCGCGATCGTCTCCGACGGCTCGTACGGCGTGCCGGAGGGCCTGGTCTCGTCGTTCCCGGTCACGGCGTCGAACGGGAAGTTCGAGATCGTCCAGGGCCTGGACGTCAGCGACTTCTCCCGCGAGCGCATCGACGCGTCGGTGAATGAGCTCGCCGAGGAGCGCGAGGCGGTCCAGAAGCTCGGTCTTGTCTAGTTCCTGGCTGGGTCTGAGACCCTGACGCCGTGAGCAGCGAACCGGTCGAGGTGTTCCGCGGCGACGCGCTGGCCGAGGGCGACCCGACGCCCGGCATGCGCCGGGAGGTGGCGTTCTCCACGGACGCGCTGTGGGCGGGCCTCGTCCACACCGAGCCCGGCGCCTCATCCGGCTGGCACCACCACGGCGAGCACGAGACCAGCCTCTACGTGGTGCGCGGCGCGATGAAGCTGGAGTTCGGCCCCGGCGGCGGGGACGCCGTCGAGGCCGGACCCGGCGACTTCCTGCGCGTCCCCCCGCACACGGTGCACCGCGAGTCGAACCCGACGGGCGAGCGGTCCACCGCCGTGATCGGGCGCGCGGGCGAGGGACCGCCCACCGTCAACGTCGAGGGCCCGGACCCGGCATAGACCTGCCGCGGTGCGGTGGGGCAACCTGAGGGCATGACCCTCGGCGCCGTCCTCACCGCCATCGTGACCCCGTTCGCCCCCGACGGTTCGGTCGACGAGCAGGCCTTCGTCGACCTGATGGGCCACCTCTACACGTCCGGCACCGACGGGCTCGTGGTGTGCGGGACGACCGGCGAGGCGTCGACGCTGTCCACCGAGGAGCACCTGCGCCTCGTCGAGCTCGCCGTCGAGCACCGCCCGGCGAGCGCGACCGTCGTCGCGTCGACGGGGTCGAACGACACCCGCCACGCCTGCGAGATGACCGAGAAGGCCACCGCGGTGGGCGCCGACGCGATCCTGTCGGTGACGCCGTACTACAACAAGCCGAACCGTCGGGGCCTCGTCGCGCACTACACCGAGGTCGCGCGGGCCACCGACAAGCCGGTCGTGCTCTACAACATCCCTTCGCGCGTCGTGCTCGACCTCGACAACGCGATGCTCGCCGAGCTCGCCCAGATCGAGCGGATCGACTACGTCAAGCAGGCCAACAACGCCAACCTCGCGCCCGTCGACGGCCTCCAGATCTACGCCGGCAACGACGACCTCTTCGGCTCGGTGCTCGAGATGGGCGGCTGCGGCGGCATCCTCGTCGCCAGCCACGTCGTCGGGCCGGCCATGCGGCGGATGGTCGACGAGCCGGACCAGCGCGCCGAGATCGAGGCCTCGCTCAAGCCCGTCTTCGACGCCCTCGGCGTCACCACCAACCCCATCCCGATCAAGGCGGCGCTGGACCTCGTCGGGCACCCCGTCGGCGGCCTGCGCCTGCCGATGGTCCCCGCCGACTCCCGCGAGCGCGAGGTCGTCCGCGCGGCCCTCGCGGGCGTCGGGGTGCTGTAGCCACTCGTCGCGAGTGGCACGTTCCGCATGATCGACAGGGCTCGTGGCCTGCGGGACGTGCCTGTCGTGGGTGGGTGGCTGCCGCGCCGGGCGGTCGGGCGGCGCGAGTGGCACGTTCCGCGTGATCGACGGGGCTCGTGGCCTGCGGGACGCGCCCCTCGTGGCCGGGTCGCTGCCCCACCCGTGATCAGGAGAGCGGAGTCCACCTCGGGCGGGCTCGAGAGGTGCCTAGTGCGCTCCTGATCTTGGCGGACCTCGGCGTTGTCGGGGGTCGGGCGCACGCTCCACCTCGACGACCTCGAGGAGGAGCCATGGGCAGGCGCAGGCACGACGGACGGCGGCGGGCGGCGAAGGTCGAGGCGCGGCGCAGACGGCAGGAGCGTGGGGCGGCCCGTCCGCCGCGCGCGGCGCGTCCCCGCCGGGTGGCCGCGGAGCGGGTCGGGGCGCCGTTGCTGAGCGACTGCGAGCTGCTCGAGCAGTTCCCGCAGGCCTTCGACGACGACCTCGACGACGACCTCGACGACGACCTCGACGACGACCTCGACGACGGCTGGTGGGACGACGAGGACGACGACGGCCCGGACCTGATCGATCTGCTCCAGGACCGCCTCCGCGACGTCGCGGTGGCGACGGTCGAACGGCGCGACCCCGGGATCGCGCGGGCCTTCGTCGCCGCCACCCACGAGCTCAGAGCCCGCCCGGTCGGGGCGAGCCGCGAGGACCAGGTCGCCGGCGACCGCACGCTGGTCGACCTGTTCCTCGGTGCGTGGCTCGTGAAGGTCCCGCGCCGCTTCCCCACGGCCGACCTGCCGAGGCGGGCCGCCGCGTGGATCGCTGCGCACCTCGGCGAGGAGGGGCCCGCGGTGCAGGACGCGGCGCGGGTGCTCGGGCCCTCGGCACGGGAGGCGCTGCGGGAGCACTTCCCCCGGACGCCGGAGGATGTCCTGGTCGCCCGGTTCTGGGTGCTCGCGGCCGCCGTCGCGCTCCTCACGGGTGGCGACGACACCGCCGCCCACCTCCTGCTCGCCGGCGACGACGGCCGCTGACCGGCGAGCGCGACCGCCGTGCCGCCACCCCGGAGATCACCAGCGCGTCACGCACCTCCGGCCCCCGCCGGAGGTGCGTGACGCGCTCCTGATCTCCATGGCCCAGCGCTGACCCGTCGGGCCCGCACCACCGGCCGCACACGAACGTGCGAGCCCGCACGCGTGGGGCACGAGAGACGCATGTGGCGGACGGGACGAGCCCGGATCCGGGCGACACGCCGGACCGTCGGAGGTGAGCAGCGAGGACGGATCGGGCCCGCGGGGAGGGGCGGCGCTGTCGGGGGTCGCGATTACTCTGGAGCCGCTCCCGCCGACCGCCGTCCCGCCCACGACACCGGCCGGCTCACCGGAGCACCGCGGCGCCCAGGGGAGGTCCCACGACGTGACCGGCGACTCGTTCGTCCACCTGCACACGCACACCGAGTTCTCGATGCTCGACGGTGCCGCGCGGTTGGACGACCTGTTCGCCGAGGCCGCGCGCATGGGCATGCCGGCCCTGGCCATGACCGACCACGGCAACACCTTCGGCGCCTACGAGTTCTGGAAGAAGTCGAAGGACCACGGGGTCAAGCCGATCATCGGCATGGAGGGCTACCTCGCGCCCGGCAGCCGCCACGAGCGCAAGCGCGCGACGCTCGGCGGCCAGGTCATCAGCGATGACAACCCGGGTCAGATGTACACCCACATGACGCTGCTGGCCGAGAACACGGAGGGGATGCACAACCTCTTCCGGCTCTCCAGCCTCGCGAGCCTCGAGGGCTACTACTACAAGCCGCGCATGGACCGCGAGCTGCTCGAGACCTACGGCAAGGGGATCATCGCGACCACCGGCTGCCCGTCGGGCGAGGTCGCGCGCTACCTGCAGCAGGACGACTTCGACGGCGCGTGCCAGGCCGCGAGCGACTACCGCGACATCTTCGGCGCGGACAACTTCTTCTGCGAGCTGATGGACCACGGCATCGAGATCGAGCGCCGGGTCCGCGACGACCTCTACGACCTCAAGAAGAAGCTCGACCTGCCCGGTCTCGCCACCAACGACCTGCACTACACCTACGCGAAGGACGCGAAGCCGCACGAGGTGCTGCTGTGCGTGCAGACCGGCAAGACGATGAACGACCCGAACCGCTTCCGGTTCGACGCGCAGGACTTCTACCTCAAGAGCGCGCAGGAGATGCGCGCGCAGTGGGACGGCGTCTTCCCCGAGGCCTGCGACAACACCCTCGCGATCGCCGAGCGCGTGAACGTGGAGTTCGAGGAGGGGCGCGACCTCATGCCGGGCGCCCCCGTGCCCGAGGGCGAGACCGAGTCGACGTGGCTGGTCAAGGAGGTCGAGCGGGGCCTGCAGCAGCGGTTCCACGGCCAGGTCCCGGAGGGCCACCGTCAGCAGGCCGCGTACGAGATCGACGTCATCTGCCAGAAGGGCTACCCCGGCTACTTCCTGGTGACGGCCGACCTGGTGGCGCACGCCAAGTCGGTCGGCATCCGCGTCGGCCCGGGCCGCGGCAGCGCCGCCGGCTGCCTCATCGCCTACGCGCTGGGCATCACCGAGCTCGACCCGGTGAAGCACAACCTGATCTTCGAGCGGTTCCTCAACCCCGAGCGCAAGTCGATGCCCGACATCGACCTGGACTTCGACGAGCGCCGGCGCGGCGAGATGATCCGGTACGTCACGGAGAAGTACGGCGAGGACCGCATCGCCCAGATCATCACCTACTCCACGATCAAGGCGAAGGCCGCGATCAAGGACTCCGCGCGGGTGCTCTACGGCCAGCCGGGCTACGCGGTGGCCGACCGCATCTCCAAGGCGATGCCGCCGCCGGTGATGGGCAAGGACATCCCGCTGTCGGGGATCTTCGACCCGGGCCACAAGCGCTACTCCGAGGCCACCGAGGTGCGCGCGCTCTACGAGGCGGACGCGCAGGTCAAGGAGATCGTCGACACCGCACGCGACCTCGAGGGCCTCAAGCGCCAGTGGGGCGTGCACGCCGCCGGCGTGATCATGTCGTCGACACCGCTGCTCGACGTCCTGCCGATCCAGCGCCGCGACTCCGACGGCGCGATCATCACGCAGTTCGACATGGGCGTCTGCGAGACGCTCGGGCTGCTCAAGATGGACTTCCTGGGGCTGCGCAACCTCACGGTCATCGACGACGCGCTGCACAACATCACCCTCAACGGCAAGCCGGCGCTCGACCTCGACAAGCTCGCGCTCGACGACTCCGAGGCCTACAAGCTGCTGGCCCGCGGCGACACGCTCGGCGTCTTCCAGCTAGACGGCGGCCCGATGCGCGACCTCCTGCGGCGCATGGAGCCGACGACGTTCGAGGACATCTCGGCCGTCCTCGCGCTCTACCGACCCGGGCCGATGGGCGCCAACGCGCACAACGACTACGCCGACCGCAAGAACGGCCGGCAGGAGGTCAAGCCGATCCACCCGGAGCTGGCGGAGCCGCTCTCGGAGATCCTGGGCGAGACGTTCGGTCTGATCGTCTACCAGGAGCAGGTCATGGCGATCGCCCAGCAGCTCGCGGGCTACTCGCTGGGCACCGCCGACCTGCTGCGTCGCGCGATGGGCAAGAAGAAGAAGGAGATCCTCGACAAGGAGTTCGTGCCGTTCTCCGACGGCATGAAGGCCAACGGCTACTCGCAGAACTCCATCCAGACGCTGTGGGACATCCTCGTCCCGTTCTCCGACTACGCCTTCAACCGCGCGCACACCGCGGGCTACGGGCTGGTCTCCTACTGGACCGCCTACCTCAAGGCGAACTACCCCGCCGAGTACATGGCCGCGCTGCTCACCAGCGTGCGCGACGACAAGGACAAGGCGGCGATCTACCTCGCGGAGTGCCGCAAGCTCGGCATCACCGTGCTGCCGCCCGACGTCAACGACTCGGTGCGCGACTTCGCCCCGGTCGGCGTCGACATCCGCTTCGGCCTGGGCGCGATCCGCAACGTCGGCACCAACGTCGTCGACGCGATCGTCGAGACCCGCCGCGAGAAGGGCGGGTTCACCGACTTCTCGGACTTCCTGCGCAAGGTCCCGCAGCAGGTCTGCAACAAGAAGACGGTCGAGTCGCTGATCAAGGCCGGCGCGTTCGACTCGCTGGGCCACCCGCGCAAGGGCCTCGCGCTGGTGCACGCCGAGGCCGTCGACGCGGTCATGACGACGAAGAAGGCCGAGGCCGACGGGCAGTTCGACCTTTTCGGGAGCTTCGACGGGCCGGACGAGGACACCGCCGACACCACCGGCATGTTCGACGTCAAGGTGCCCGAAGGGGAGTGGGAGTCCAAGCACCGCCTCGCCCTCGAGCGGGAGATGCTCGGCCTCTACGTCTCGGGCCACCCGCTCAACGGCATCGAGCAGGTGCTCGCGAGCCGCGCCGACACCCAGATCACGAAGATCCTCGAGGGCGACGTCGCCGAGGGCGCGACGGTCACCGTCGGCGGCATCCTCGCCACGGTCACCCGCCGGGTGAACAAGAAGGGCGAGCCCTGGGCCTCGGCGCAGATCGAGGACCTCGCCGGCGGCATCGAGGTGCTGTTCTTCCCGCGCACCTACGCGGCGGTGTCGATCGACGTCGCCGAGGACGCGATCGTGCTGGTCAAGGGCAAGGTCAACAAGCGGGACGACCGCGTGAGCCTGTTCGTGGAGGACCTCGCGGTGCCCGACCTGTCCGGAGGTGTCGGCGGCGCGCCGGTGAAGGTCGTCATCGAGAGCGCCCGGTGCACCCCGGAACGCGTCGGGAAGCTCAAGGAGGTCCTCGTCGCCCACCCGGGCCCGAGCGAGGTCCACCTGACGCTGCTCGCGGCCAACGGGGCGAGCCACGTCCTGCGTCTCGACGACGGCCTCAAGGTCACCAACTCCGGCGCGCTGATGGGTGACCTCAAGGCCCTGCTCGGTCCACGCTGTCTGGGCTGAGAGAGGAGCTGGTCATGAGCGGTCGGGTGGTCCACTTCGAGGTCCCGTTCGACGACGGCGACCGCGCGCGGGCGTTCTACGGCGCGATCTTCCGGTGGACGCTGCAGGAGATGCCGGGCATGGACTACACGCTCGCGATGAGCGGGCCGGTCACCGAGCAGGGCGCCCCGGAGGAGCCCGGGTACATCAACGGCGGCATGTTCCGCCGCGGCGAGGGCGAGCCCCGCGGGCCGGTGATCGTCGTGGACGTCGGCGACATCGACGAGACGCTCACCCGGGTCGCCGAGTACGGCGGCGAGGTGCTGAGCGCGAAGCAGGCGGTCGGCGCGATGGGGTTCGCCGCGTACTTCCGCGACACCGAGGGCAACGTCGTCGGTCTGTGGGAGACGGCGGGCGGCTGACGGCGGGGGCCGTCAGCGCACGAGCCCCTCCCAGCTCCACCGCGGCATCGCGGCGCCCCTCGGCACCACCGCGTCGACCGGCGAGTACTCGAGGACGTCGGCGACGGCCCACTTCATGTAGGCGCGCAGGCAGGCGCGCAGCTCGGGGTCGTCGGGCACCCCGGCGTCGTCGAGCGCGGCCAGGAAGCAGGCGAGGAAGCGCCGGCCGAGGTCGTCGATCTCCCCGTTGCCGCTGTGCAGCCACAGCACGTGCGACTGGTCGGCGTCGCCGTGGGAGTACCGCGGCGGTCCGCCGAGCACCTCCGCCCAGTAGGCCGCCAGGCGCTCGACGTGCTGCGGGTGCTGGTCGGGATGGGAGAACGGGTGCTCGAGCTCGGGGTCGGCCAGACAGCGGCGGTGGTGCGCCCGCGCGAGGGCGAGGAACGCCGCGTCGCCGCCGACGGCGTCGTAGACCGAGGGTCGCGTCACGTCGGACCTCCTGGGGACGGGCCGGGGTCAGAGCCTGGTCGGGGGAGTGGCCGAGGGCAAGGAACCCTTGACCCGGGGCCGTGACGCGGCGCACGGTCGAGGCATGGCCGCCCCCACGCAGGACAACCGCAGCATCGAGGACCAGACGTCGGCGTTCCGCCCGTCGCAGGAGGGCATCGTGATGCCCCAGCCGCCGACCTTCGCCACGAGCGCGGAGGAGCGGCTGCACCGCAAGCAGCAGCTCGCCGGGGCGTTCCGCATCTTCGGGAAGTTCGGCTTCGGCGAGGGGATCGCCGGCCACATCACCGTGCGTGACCCGGAGGACGAGCACCTGTTCTGGGTGAACCCCTTCGGCATGAGCTTCCGGCACATCCGTGTGTCGGATCTGATCGCCGTGAACCACGACGGTGACGTCGTCCACGGCTCCCGGCCGGTGAACCAGGCCGGGTTCGTCATCCACTCCGCGGTGCACGCGGCGCACCCGCACGTGGTCGCGGCCGCGCACGCCCACTCGGTGTACGGGAAGTCGTGGTCGTCGCTCGGCCGTCCGCTCGACCCGATCACGCAGGACGCCTGCACGCTCTACGAGAACCACGGCGTCGTCAGCGAGGGCCGCGGGGCGGTCGTGCTCGACCCCGAGGTCGGGCGGGCGCTCGCCGCCGGGCTGACCGGCCGCAAGATGGTCTTCCACCAGAACCACGGCATCTTCTCGGTCGGCGAGACGGTCGCCGAGGCCGCGTGGTGGTTCATCAACACCGAGCGCAACTGCCAGGCCCAGCTGATGGCCGAGGCCGCCGGCACGCCGACGCAGATCGACCACGCGAACGCGAAGTTCACCGCCGAGACGACCGGCTCGCCCTACATGGGCTGGTTCTCCTTCCAGCCCCTGTGGGACGAGATCGTCCGGACCGACCCGGACCTCTTCGACTAGCGCTGCGATGATGGCCGGGTGATCGTCGACGCCCACGTCCACGTCGCCCACCTGGCCCGGCTCAAGGTCCCGTGGGAGCAGTGGATCGGCCCCGCGGGCCCGTCGGAGGAGTGGACGGCCGCGTACGACAGCGACGGCGCCGCGATCCCGGAGAAGATCTCGGCGCTGTTCGCGGGCGCGGGCGTCGACCGCGTGCTGCTGTTCTGCGAGTACTCCCCGAAGGTCACCGGCTGGCAGACCGTCGAGGACATGCTCCCGCTGGTGGACGCCGACGCCGACCGGTTCCGGGTCGTCGCCAACATCAACCCGCACGTCCACCACCCGGTGGCCGCGGAGCTCGACCGCCAGCTCGACCTCGGTGCCGTGGCGCTCAAGGTGCACCCGGTGCACGCCGGGATCGCCCCCAACGACGCGCAGCTCTACCCGGCCTACGCCCGCTGCCTCGAGCGCGGCGTGCCCGTCATCGTGCACACCGGGCCGTCGACGTTCCCCGGCGCCACCGCCCGCTACGGCGACCCCGTCCTGCTCGACGACGTCCTGCGTGACTTCCCCGGGCTCACCGTCGTGCTCGCCCACGGCGGGCGCGGGTGGAGCTACGAGGCGGCCGCGTCGCTCGCGCTGACCCGCGAGAACGTCTGGCTCGACGTCGCCGGCCTGCCACCGCACAAGCTGCCCGTCTACTACGAGCGGTTCGGCTTCGAGCGCGTCGCGGCGAAGTGCGTGTTCGGCACCGACTCCCCGGCGGCCGACCCGGCCCGCAACATCGCCGCGATCCGCGACCTCGGGCTGAGCGAGGCGCTCACCGACGGGCTCCTCGGCGGGCACGCCCAGCGGGTCTACCCCGGTCTCTCGGCCCCGCCCCGCCGCGCCTGAGGCGCACGGCACCCTCGCCGGGCGGCAGGCGGGGGAGTAGCGTCGTGATACGGACCGATCGGTCCAGGACCGCGTGGTCCGACGAGTGGGAGAGGAGCCCTCGTGGCACGGACGCCCGCCCCCGGAACCCGGGACCGGATCCTCACGACCGCCACGCGCCTGTTCTACGAGCACGGTGTGCGCGCCGTCGGGATGAACCAGGTGATCAACGAGGCGGGCACCGGCAAGAACCTGCTCTACTCGCACTTCCCCACGAAGTCCGACCTCGTCGCGGCCTACCTCGAACGGGCCCGCGACATCCGGTCCGGCTTCGCCCGCGCCGCGCGCGCGGCGGCGGGCGACGACCCGCGCGCGCAGCTGCTCGCCCTCGTCGAGGACGTCGCGACGACGACCGCCCACCCGCGGTTCCGTGGGTGCGCCTTCCGCAACTACCTCGCCGAGTTCCCCGACGACGCCGACCTCGGCGACGCCGACGGCCCGCCGACCCCGGCCGGCGTGGCGCACACCGTGCTCGCCGCGTCGCACCGGGAGCTCGCGGAGCTCGTCGAGGCCCTCGGCGCCGCAGACCCCGAGCAGCTCGTCGAGGAGCTCTGGCTCGTCGTCGACGGGCTCTACCTGCAGGCCGCGTACCGGGACCGCCTCGACCGCGGGGCCGCCGGCCGGACCGCGGTCGAGCTGGCCGCGCGCATCGTCGACGCGCACGCGACGTGAGCGCGCCGACCGCGGTCCACCCGCGCACCGTCCTGCTGATCACGTCGGCGGCCGCGTTCCTGTCGAGCCTCGACCTGTTCATCGTCAACCTGGCCTTCCCGGACATCCGTGCCGACTTCCCCGGCACCGACCTCGGCCAGATCTCCTGGGTGCTCAACGGCTACACGGTCGTCTTCGCCGCGCTCCTCGCCCTCGCCGGACGCCTCGCCGACCGCTCCGGGCACCGGCGGGTCTTCCTCGTCGGGCTCGCGGTGTTCACCCTCGCGTCCGCGGCCTGTGCGGTCGCGCCCTCGGTGGGCCTGCTCGTCGCCGCCCGCGCGGTCCAGGCCCTCGGCGCCGCGCTCGTGACGCCGACGTCGCTGTCGCTGCTGCTCGCGGCCTTCCCGGCCGAACGCCGCGCCCACGCCGTCGGTGCCTGGGCCTCCATCGGCGCGGTCGCGGCCGCGCTCGGCCCGCCGCTCGGCGGGCTGCTGGTCGAGGCGTCGTGGCACTGGGTCTTCCTCGTCAACGTGCCGGTCGGGCTGGTCGCGCTGGTCGCCGGCGCCCGGTTCCTGCCGGCCGGCGCGGCGACCGGGGCGGCGGGCCGGCCCGACGTGCTCGGCGCCGCGGGGCTCGTCGTCGGGGTCGGCGCTCTGGCCTACGCGCTGGTCCGCGCCCCCGACCTCGGCTGGGTCTCGGTGCCGGTGGTCGCGGGGCTCGCCGTCGCGGTCCTCGGCCTCGCCGGGGTCGTGGCGCGCTCGCGTCGCCATCCCGTGCCGGCGCTCGACCTGGCCGTCGTCACGACGCCGGTGGTCGGTCTCGCCGCCCTGACGATGCTCGCGTTCACCACCGGCTTCGCCGGCATGCTCGTCGCGAACGTCCTCTACCTGACCGGCACCTGGGGCTGGTCGGCGCCGGTCGCCGGGGTGGCGCTGGCGGTCGGGCCGCTCGTGGTGGTGGTCGTGTCCCGGCAGTCGGGCCGCCTCACCGGGCGCTTCGGGATCGGGCCGGTGGTCGCGGTGGGTGCGCTGCTGTTCGCGGCGGGCCCGGCGTGGTGGGCGCTGCGGCTCGGGGCGACCCCGGCGTACCCGTCCGGGATGCTGCCCGGCCAGCTCGCGACCGGGCTGGGCGTGGGCCTCGTCCTGCCCGCCCTGTCGTCGGTCGTCGGCACCGCGCTGCCCGCGCACCGGTGGGGCACCGGATCCTCGCTGATCACCACCGCCCGCCAGGTCGGGTCGGTGCTGGGGGTGGCGCTGCTGGTCTCGGTGATCGGCACACACACCACCGGGCGGCCCGAGGAGCTCGGCCTGGTGCGCGCCGGGTGGGTGATGCTGGCGCTCGCGGGCGCGGTCGCCGCGGTGTGCGCGCTGGCCCTGGCCCGGGCGGAACGCCGCGACCGGCGGATCGAGGCCCCTGAGCTGGTCGTTCGGCAGAGCACGGACGATTGCCCGGCCGGGCAGGCGGGGTAGTCGTCCGCCATGGCCATCGCAACGACGAACCCCGCCACCGGGGAGACCGTCCAGGAGTTCGACGCCCTGACCGACGCGCAGCTCGAGGAGAAGCTCCAGCGCGCGTGGGACGCCTTCCGGTCCTACCGGGACACGACGTTCGAGCAGCGCGCCGGCTGGCTGCGCGCCGCGGCGGACATCTTCGACGCCGAGAACGAGCGGCTGGCCGAGCTCGCGACCCTCGAGATGGGCAAGACCTTCACCGCGGCCAAGGCCGAGGTCACCAAGTGCGCGCTGGGCTGCCGCTGGTACGCCGACCACGCCGCCGAGGACCTCGCGGACGTCGAGTGGCCCAAGCCGAAGTCGGCGCCCGAGCACGCGCAGATCTTCACGCGCTACCAGCCGCTCGGCCCGGTGCTCGCGGTGATGCCCTGGAACTTCCCGTACTGGCAGGTGCTGCGCTTCGCCGCGCCGGCGCTCATGGCCGGCAACGTCGGCCTGCTCAAGCACGCGTCGAACGTCCCGCAGGTGGCCCTCGCCATCGAGGACGTCCTCACGCGCGCCGGCTTCCCGGACGGCGCGTTCCAGACGCTGCTCGTGGGCTCCTCGGTGATCGAGGGGGTCATCGACGACGACCGGGTGCGCGCCGTGACGCTGACCGGCAGCGAGCCCGCGGGCCGCGAGGTCGGCGCCCGCGCCGGCCAGAACGTCAAGACCAGCGTGCTCGAGCTCGGCGGCAGTGACCCGTTCATCGTCATGCCGTCCGCCGACGTCGACGCCACCGTCGAGGCCGCGGTGTCGAGCCGCATGCTCAACAACGGCCAGTCCTGCATCAACGCGAAGCGGTTCATCATCCACGAGCAGATCGCCGACGAGTTCACGCAGAAGCTGGTGGCGAAGATGGAGTCGCTGACGATGGGCGACCCCATGGACGAGAACACGGACCTGGGGCCGATGTCCCAGGCCCAGGGCGTCGAGGACCTCGACTCCCAGGTCCAGGACTCCGTGGCCTCGGGCGCCCGCGTGCTGACCGGCGGGAAGCCGGCCGGCGGGCCCGGCAACTGGTACCCCGCGACGGTGCTCACCGACATCCCCGAGGACTCCCGCGCCTACCGCGAGGAGCTGTTCGGGCCGGTGGCGCTCGTGTTCCGTGTCAAGGACGCGAGCGACGCGATCCGCCTCGCCAACGACTCCGACTTCGGTCTGGGCGGCAGCGCCTGGACCGACGACGAGGACGAGAAGATCCGGTTCGCCACCGAGGTCGAGTCCGGCATGGTCTACATCAACAAGATCACCGAGTCGACGCCCGAGGTGCCGTTCGGCGGGGCGAAGAACTCCGGCTACGGGCGTGAGCTCGCGAGCTTCGGCCCGCAGTCGTTCGTCAACGCGAAGACGATCTGGATCCAGTAGCGGGCCTACAGGCCGAGGGCGCCCGCCGCGCGGCGGGCGCCCTCGGCCCAGGCGTCGTGGCGGCCGTGGAAGACCTCGGCGGCGCGGTGGCCGACCCACGCGCCCGGCAGGAGCGCGTCGGGCAGCCCGGGGTCGAGGAACGGGAAGCGGCGCCACGCGTCGACGAGACGGATCTGCGCCGCGAGCGTCCCGGTGTCGTCGGCGGGGTCCAGCTCGGCGAAGCGGGCGACGAACTCCTCGTAGCGCGCCGCGAGATCGGCGAGGTCCCAGGCGCGGGTCGCGAGGTCGGCGGCCGAGAGCTCGCCGTGGTACTCGCCGGTGATGACGTGCGCGTCCGCCGGGCCGATCTCGGTGAGCACCTCGCGGACCTCGTCGAGGCGTCCCGTGTCCGGCGAGACCCACATTCCGGCGGCGGGGGAGCCGAGGCCCGCCCAGGCCAGCCGGGTGCGCAGGCGGTGCCGGCGGGCCCTCTGCTGCTCGGGGACGCTCGCGACGACCACGAGCCAGCGCCCGTCCCACCGCGTCCGCGCCCGGCCGTGGGCGTAGATCCGCGCGGCGCCCTCGGTGAGCAGCCGCCGGCTCCAGTCCGTGAGGTCCCAGCGCACCCGCCGCCCGACCCGCTCGGACACGAGCAGCCCGTCGGCGGCCGTACGGGCGAGCGCCTGGCGCGCCGACTTCTCCTCGACGCCGACCAGGCCGAGGACGTCGACGACGGACTGGGTCCACACCGGGCCGTCGCCGGGCAGGACCAGCTCGCCGAGCACCGTCATGAGCAGCGAGCGCGCGCTCGTGGCCGCGACCTCCCGCCGGCGCGAGAACGGGTCCGGCCGGCCCTCGGCGCTGCTCCCGTCGGCGGTGGACATCACGGGTGATCCTAGGGCCCGGATCCGCACACGCCGTTACGGTGCGCGGATGACGTCGCGGGTGACCTCCAGCCTCCGGGATATCGACCGCGCCCACGTCTGGCACCCCTACGGCCCGATGCCCGGACGGACCGACCCGCTCGTCGTGCGGTCGGCGCAGGGGGTCCGGCTGACGCTGGACGACGGGCGCGAGCTCGTGGACGGGATGTCGTCGTGGTGGGCCGCCGTGCACGGCTACCGCCACCCCGCCCTCGACGACGCCGTGGTCCGCGCGACCGGGGCGATGAGCCACGTGATGTTCGGCGGCCTGACCCACGACCCGGCGGTGGCGCTCGCCGAGCGTCTCGTCGCCCTGACCCCGGAACCGCTGCAGCACGTGTTCCTCGCGGACTCCGGCTCGGTGTCGATCGAGGTCGCGCTGAAGATGTGCCTGCAGTACCAGCGCGCCCGCGGCCGCCCGGGACGCACACGGATGATGACGTGGCGGGGCGGCTACCACGGCGACACGTTCGGCGCGATGAGCGTCTGCGACCCCGAGGGCGGGATGCACGCCGCGTGGACGGGGTTCCTGCCGCAGCAGGTGTTCGCCGACCGCCCGCCGGGCGCCTACGACCCGGCGTACGACGAGCACCTCCGCGCCGTCGCCGAGGCCCACGCGGACGAGATCGCCGGCATCGTCGTCGAGCCCGTCGTCCAGGGGGCCGGCGGCATGCGCTTCCACGACCCGCGCCACGTGCGGGCGCTGCGGGCGATCGCCGACGAGCACGACCTCGTGCTGGTCTTCGACGAGATCGCCACCGGCTTCGGGCGCACCGGCACGCTCTTCGCCGCCGAGCAGGCCGCGGTCGCGCCGGACGTCATGTGCCTGGGCAAGGCGCTGACCGGCGGCTACCTCACGGCGGCCGCCGCCCTCTGCACGCCCGCGGTGGCCACGGCGATCAGCGAGGGCGAGGCCGGCGGCCTCATGCACGGCCCGACGTTCATGGCGAACCCCCTCGCGGCGACGGTGGCCGCGGCGAGCATCGACGAGCTGCTGCGGCGCGACTGGGCGGGCGAGGTCGCGGCGCTCGGGGCCGGCCTGCGCGCGGCGCTGGAGCCCGCGCGGTCGGCGCCGGGGGTGTCCGACGTCCGCGTCCTCGGCGGGATCGGGGTGATCCAGCTCGACCACCCCGTCGACGTGCCCGCCGCCCAGGCCGCCGCGGAGGCGCACGGGGTGTGGCTGCGTCCGTTCCGCGACCTCGTCTACGCCATGCCCCCCTACGTCACGCCGTCCGACGACGTCGTGCGCATCGGGGCGGCGATGGTCGCGGCGGCCCGCGCCGGGTGACGGCTCAGGTGAACACTGCGTGACGACGGTGTGAGCCCGCGATGAGCCCGGCGCGGTCCGGTGTGACGTTTCTGTCCTTTCCGTCGGATTCGCACGATTTCACTCGGGTGGACCAACAGACCCCGGAGATCGGCACGGACCGGGCGTGGTCGCGACGCGGCAGATGTCCAGCTCGGCGCCACGTCACACCCGGACGAGGGACCGCCGGTACCGCCCACCCGCCGGTGATTCGAACGGAGCGTCACGATCAACTCGTGGCCTTCCCGGGTGGTCGCCCAACTGTCGGGCACAGTGATCACAGCGCTTCCGGCACGGGGCAAGGACGCCCCGCCGGTGACGCCGGGTGACCGACCGCGGGTCGGCATTCCGGCCCCGCGAGCGCTCCCTGATGCCCCCGGTGATCGCACCGATCACCCCCCGCCGGGCCGGTCCACGGCCCCCGACGGAGGACCCATGACCACCGGAGCCCCGGCCGCCCCCGCGGCCCCCACCCCCGACCCGGATGTCACCTGGCGCGAGCGCCTGCGCGCCGACGTCCCCGCCTCCCTCGTCGTCTTCCTCGTCGCCGTGCCCCTCTCGCTGGGGATCGCGGTGGCCTCCGACGCCCCGCTGACCGCCGGGCTGATCGCGGCCGCGGTCGGCGGCCTCGTCGCCGGCGCCCTGGGCGGTTCGCCGCTGCAGGTCAGCGGGCCCGCGGCCGGGCTGACCGTGGTCGTCGCCGACCTCGTCAACCAGTTCGGCTGGGGCGTGACCTGCGCGATCACCGTCGCGGCCGGCGTCCTGCAGATGGTCTTCGGCCTGACGAAGGCCGGCCGCGCGGCGCTCGCGATCTCCCCGGCGGTCGTCCACGGGATGCTCGCCGGCATCGGCGTGACCATCGTGCTCGGCCAGCTGCACGTCGTCCTCGGCGGCGAGCAGCAGGACGACGCGCTCGCGAACGTTCTCGCGCTGCCCGGCCAGCTGCTCGCGCTGCACGGCCCGGCGACCGCCCTCGGGCTCGCCGTGATCGCGATCCTGCTGGCGTGGCCGCGCCTGCCGAAGGCCGTGCCCGGCTGGGTGCGCGGCATCCCCGCGCCGCTGCTGGCGGTCGTCGCGGTGACCGCGGTCGCGGCGGTGCTCGCCCTGCCGGTCGAGCGCGTCGAGATCGGCGGCTCGCTGCTCGAGGCGATCACCCCGCCCGTGCTGCCCGACGGGCAGTTCGGGGCGTTCGCCGTCGGCGTCCTCACCATCGCGATCATCGCGAGCGTCGAGAGCCTGCTCTCGGCCGTCGCGGTCGACCGCATGCACGGCGGCCGGAAGTCCGACCTCGACCGCGAGCTGGTCGGCCAGGGCGCCGGCAACACCCTCTCCGGGCTGCTCGGCGGCCTCCCGATCACCGGTGTCATCGTGCGCAGCTCGACCAACGTCGCCGCCGGCGCGAAGACCCGCGCCTCGGCGATCCTGCACGGCGTCTGGATCGTCGTGTTCTCCGTCGCGCTGCTCGGGCTCGTGCAGCAGATCCCCATGGCGGTGCTCGCCGGGCTCCTCGTGGTCATCGGCGCGCGGCTGGTGAAGCTCGCCCACATGCGCGAGCTGCACCGCCACGGCGAGCTGCCCGTCTACGTCGTGACGATCGTCGGTGTCGTGTTCACCGACCTGCTGACCGGCGTGATCGCCGGGCTGGCGCTGGCGCTGCTACTCGTGCTGCGCCGGGTGGTGTGGGCGTCGATCGAGGTGCAGGAGCCGGCCGGCACCCCGGACGGCGACTGGCACGTGGTCGTCGAGGGCGCCCTGTGCTTCCCGTCGATCCCGCGCCTGGCCCGCAGGCTCGGCCAGGTGCCGGCCGGCGCGCCCGTGGTGGTCGACCTGGTCACCGACTACCTCGACCACGCCGCCTACGACCACCTCCAGGAGTGGGTGGAGCGCCACGAGCAGGGCGGCGGGCGCGTCCGCGTCGACGAGGTCGGCACGATGGGGCTGCTCGACCGGCACACGACGTCGAACGGCGGTCCCGGCGACCGTCGTCCCGGTCCGGTGCCGCGGTTCCTGAGCCCGTGGTCGGTGTGGCAGGCGGGACACGGAGCGCAGCGGAGCTGGACCATCGGGACCGGGCACGACGCGCGGTACGGGACCGGCGCCGGCCACGGGCACGAGGCCGGTTCGGACCCGATCCTGACCGGCCTGCAGGAGTACCACCGCCGCGCCGCCGGGCTCGTCGCGCCGTACCTGACCGACCTCGCCGAGGGGCAGTCGCCGCACGCGCTGTTCCTGACGTGCTCGGACTCCCGCGTGGTGCCGAACGTGCTCACCTCCAGCGGGCCCGGGGACCTGTTCACCGTCCGCAACGTCGGCAACCTCGCGCCGCTGGGCACGGACGCCGACGCCTCGGTCGGGGCCTCGGTGGAGTACGCCCTCGACGCGCTCGAGGTGCCGACGCTGGTGGTGTGCGGCCACTCCGGCTGCGGTGCGATGACCGCGACCCTGCGGGGCACCGGCGGCGACGGCGAGCTCGGCCGCTGGCTGGACGGGGCGGCCGAGAGCCTGGAGCGCTGGCAGGCCGGTCACCCGGTCGCCGTCGCGCCCGCGGCCCGGGGCGCGTCGGACGTCGACCAGCTCGCGATGGTCAACGTCGCGGTCCAGCTCGAGCGCCTGTCCCGCCACCCCGCGGTGGCGCGGGCGCTCGAGGAGGGCCGGGTGCGGCTGGTCGGGCTGTTCTTCGACATCGCCACGGCACGGATGGCGGTGCTCGACGGCGACCGCTTCGTCCCGGCGTCGCGCGACCGTCTCGGCGCCGGCGCCGCCGCCACCCCCGGCGACCCGGCCACCGCCGCCCTCCCGGTCGCGACGCCCGACCCCGCCTGACCCCCTATGTGAGCAGTTGGCGCCCTCATCGGGGCGCCAACTGCTCACATACCGGTGATCGTCGCCCGGGCGGGGGCGTCGGAGGCGGACTGGATGGTGGCGGCCAGGGAGCGCAACCGGTCGCGGTCGGTGTCGTCGCGGACCGCGATCGAGAACTCGACGTCGGTCACCACCGACGAGAACCGCTCGAGCAGCTTGTCGCCGATCTCGTCGTGGGTGCCGATGACGGCGAAGCGGTGCAGGGTCTCGTCGTCGACCATGTCCGGGAGCTCCTCCCAGCGCTGGGCCTTCGACAGCCCCTTGGCCTCGTCGGCGAGGTCGCCCAGGCCGAGGTGGTCGAACGCGGCCCGGTAGCCGGGCGTCGACGCGTAGAACGCGATGCGGGCGCGGGCGTCGCGGACCTTCGCGACGAGCTCGGACTCCGTCCGCGCCGAGGCGACCAGCGGCTTCATCGCCACCCGGAAGCCCTCGAGCGACCGGCCGCTGCGGCCGGCACCCCGGCGCACGGCCGGGAGCATGACCTCGGCGATGTAGCTCGGCGTGCACACCGGGTGCGGGCGCAGGCCGTCAGCGACCTCCCCGGCCACCGCGCACATGTTCGTGTTGACCCCGGCGAGGTGGATCGGGATGTCGGGATCGGCGATGGGCCCGGCGTCGAACAGGGGCACCATGAGGTCGAGGTCGTAGTGCTCGCCGTGGTGGTCCAGCGGCGCCCCCGTCTGCCAGGTGTGCCACACCGCGCGCACCGCCTGCACGTACTCCCGCATCCACGGCGCGGGCGCCGACCACGTCATGCCGTACCGCCGCCGGATGTGCCCGCGCACCTGCGTGCCCATCCCGAGCGTGAACCGCCCGCCGGAGAGCTTCTGCAGCGTCCACGCCTGCAGGGCCATCACCGTCGGGCTGCGCGGGAACGCGATCGCGACCGCGGTGCCCAGCCGCAGCGAGCGGGTGGCGCTCGCGGCGAGCGTCAGGACGGCGAACGGGTCGTCCTTGGTCTCCTCGACGGCCATCCCGCCGTAGCCCAGCTCCTCGAGCAGGGCGGCGTTCGCCGCGACGGCGTGGAGGTCCAGCGGGGTGTCGGGCGTCCGCAGGCCCGGGTCGACCTTCCCGAGCGGCAGGAGCGTCTCGAGGCGCATGGCCCGAACGTAGGGTGTCCGCCGTGACCTGGCTGGACGCGTGGTTGGCGCAGACGGCGGCCGCGCGCCACGACGCGGGGCTGCACCGCACCCTGCGACCCCGGGGCGAGGCCGACCGCGTCGTCGACCTCGCCTCCAACGACTACCTGGGCCTCGCCCGCGACCCCCGCGTCGTCGCGGCCGGCGCCGACGCCCTGCGCGCCTGGGGCGCCGGGTCGACGGGATCGCGCCTGGTCACCGGGTCGACGCGCCTGCACGCCGAGCTGGAGGAGGCGCTGGCCGCGTTCACCGGCAGCGAGGCCGCGCTGGTGTTCTCCTCGGGCTACACCGCGAACCTCGGCGCCGTCACCGCGCTGACCGGGCGCGGCGCGCTGGTGGTCTCCGACGTCGCCGCGCACGCCTCGCTCGTCGACGCCGCCCGGCTGTCGCGGGCGCGGGTCGAGGTCGCGCGGTGCGCCGACCCGGCCGCGGTCGACCTCGTGCTCGCCGCCCGGGAGGAGCCGCGCGCGCTGGTGGTCGTCGACGGCGTCGACAGCGTCGACGGGGGCATCGCGCCGCTCGCCGAGCTGCACGCCGTCTGCCGGGAGCGCGACGCGGTCCTGCTGGTCGACGACGCCCACGGCCTCGGCGTCCGCGGCCCGGGCGGCAGCGGGACCCTCGCCGAGGCCGGACTCGCCGGCGCGCCGGACGTCGTGCTCACCACGACGCTGTCGAAGTCCCTCGGCGCCCAGGGCGGGGTGGTGCTGGCCGGGAGCGCGGTGGTCGAGCACCTCGTCGACACCGCCCGGCCCTTCATCTTCGACACCGGTCTCGCCCCGGCCGCCGCCGGCGCTGCGCTCGCGGCGCTCGGCATCGTGCGTGCCGAGCCCGAGCGGGTCGCGGCCCTGCACGCGCACGCGGCGTCCGTGGCGGCCTCGGCTCGCGCCGCCGCGCCGGGTCTGGAGGTGCCGACGCCGACCGCCGCGATGGTGCCGGTCGTGCTCGGCGACCCGGAGCCCGCCGTCGCGGCCGCCGCGGGCTGCGCCGAGCACGGCCTGCGTGCCGGGTGCTTCCGCCCGCCCTCGGTGCCCGCGGGCACCTCGCGGCTGCGGCTGACCGCCCGCGCCGACCTCACCCCCGACGACCTCGCCCTCGTCGACCAGGTGCTGCACAAGGTGCTCGGCCCGATCGTCGCCGGCCGCTAGGACGTGCATGGGGACCCCCGTCCGGGGGGTACTCACCGTGGCCCGCCCCACGGACCCGGGAGACGACGTGACCGCTGTGCTGCACGGGCGCCCCGACGCGCCCGCGGCCGGCTCGGGTCACACGCTGCTCGTCGCCGACGCCGTCGAGCAGGGTCGCCGGGGCACGGCGTCGTGGGTCGAGCGGGAGCTCGCCCTCGGCTCCAAGGTCTACTACAAGGGGTGGCTGCCCGAGGGGCAGCAGCACTGGCTCAGCGGGCCGGCCGGACCCCGCGGGGCGCGTGACGCCTTCGCCAGCGGCCAGCTCGAGTTCCTCGACTTCCCGACGCTCGTCGAGCGCTCCGGCGCCACCTCCGCCGGCGTGCTCGCCGTCTACCAGGACGAGGTCGAGCGCGCGTTCGACGACCTCTGGCCGACCGTGGCGATGACCCAGGAGAGCCCGGAGCTCCCCATGGCCGACGACGCGCACCTCGTGAGCGAGTACGCGACGTGGGAGTCGGGCTTCGACGTGCTCACCGGCGAGTGGCCGGTGCGGATGCTCTGTCAGCTCAGCGTCCCGGCCGAGTCCGAGCGCGCGATGTGGGAGACGGTCGCGGTCCACCACCGCGACCTCGTCGACGGCGTCTGGTCGGCGGCCGAGGACCACGGGCGCTGGGGTCCCCGCGGCGACCTCGACGCCCACGTCTCGCGGCGGTTCGGCGCCGCCGTCCACGGGGCGCTGCGCGCCGCGCGGGAGCGGGAGGGCTGTTCCGACCTGCACGTCGACCTCGCCGCGGTCGACTTCATGGACGTCTCCTGCGCGGAGATCCTCATGCTCGCGGCCCGGTCGGCGCCTGCGGAGCAGCACATCGTGCTGCACAACGGGCCCCGCTTCCTGCGGCGGCTGTTCGACGCGGTCGGGCGCCCGCCGTCGGTGCGCGAGAGCGAGGACCCGCGATGACCGCCCCGCCGGCGGGTCTCGTCCACCTGGGGCTCCTCCACCGCGGCCCCGACGACCTGGCGGCGAGCGCGGTCCCCGAGCTCCGGCGCGCCCTGGCCGACGGCGAGGACGTCGTCGTGGCCGCCGACCGCGCCACCGTGCGCCGCGTGCGCGAGGCGCTCGGGGCCGACGCGGAGCGCGTCGAGTTCCCGCCGCCGTCGGCCCTGGCCGGACCGTCCGCACCCGGGTTCGTCGCGGCCGTCCGCGGCTGGGCGCCTCCCGGCCGGCGCACCACGCTGCTGGGCCAGTACGCGCCCGCGGTGCCCGGCGCGGACCGCGCGTACGGCGAGGACGCGCTCGGCCTCGTGCTCGACGACCTGCCCCTGACCCTCATCTGCTGCTGCCGGCACGACGAGGACCCCGAGCAGCTCGCGGTCGCCCGGCGCAGCCACCCCCGGCTGGCGACGGCCGTCGGCACCGTCGACAACCCCGACTACCGCCCGCCGTCACCCACCAGTCCCGTGCCGGCCGCCGTCTGGGGCACGGTCACGGTCCGGGTGAGCGTCGACGGCACCGCCGACCTCGCCGAGGTCCGCCGCCGGGTCGCCGACGCCGCCGCCGGTGCCGGGCTGGAGGGCGACGCCGTGCGCGCCGCGGTGCTCGCGGTGCACGAGGCGGTCGTGCTCGGCGTCCGCGACGGCGACCCGGACCACGCCGGGCTCACCGTCGAGATCCGCTCCGACACCGGGCCGACGGTGTTCTGCGAGATCACGGGGCCGCGCGGCGCGACGACGGCGATGGTGTCGCCGGGCGACCCGCTCGCGCACGTGCGCCCGTTCTGCGCCCGCGCCGCGCTGCACGACGACCCCGACCGTCGCGCGGTGCGGGTCCTGTCCACGGCCTGAACTACCCTCGCGCGCCGTGCGGACCCTGATCGTCACCGGCACGGGCACGGGCGTCGGCAAGACCGTCGTGACCGCCGCGATCGCGGCCCTCGCCCGCGCGGCGGGGGAGCGCGTCACGGTCGTGAAGCCCACGCAGACCGGCGTCGCGCCGGGGGAGGACGGCGACCTCGCCGACGTGGCGCGCCTGGCCGGTCCGGTGGGCACGGTCGAGCTCGCCCGGTTCCCTGAGCCCCTCGCGCCCGCGACCGCCGCGCGCCGGGCCGGGGCGATGCCGGTGATGGCCGCGCAGGTGGTCGCCGCCGTGCGGGGGATCGACGCCGACCTGGTGATCGTCGAAGGGGCGGGCGGGCTGCTCGTCCGGTTCAACGACGGTGCCGAAACCCACCCGCCCGAAACCCTCGCCGACGTCGCCGCGGCCCTCGACGCCCCGGTGGTCCTCGTCGCGAGCGCCGGGCTCGGCGTGCTCAACACCGCCGCGCTGACCGCGGAGGTGCTCGGCCGGCGCGGGATCACGCTCGGCGGCACCGTCGTGGGCGCCTACCCGGACCAGCCCGACCTCGCCGCGCGGACCAACCTGGACGACCTCCCGGCCGTCACCGGCGCCCCGCTGCTCGGCGTCCTGCCGGCCGGTCTCGGCACCGCGAGCCCCGACGCCCTGCTCGCCGCCGCGCGGTGTGGCCTGGGTCCCGTCCTCGGCGGTGGGTGGTCCCCGGATCGCGGTGCGTGAGGCACACTGCGGCGAACCCACCGAGCCCGCGAGGGCCCGACGAGTACCCGATGAAGGGAGCCGTGCGTGACGGCCGTCGAAACCGGCACCACGTCCGAGGACACCGGCGAGGACGTCCTCGCCGTGGCCCGCGAGCAGGTGCTCGAGCGGGGTGAGGGGCTGTCGCAGGAGCAGGTCCTGGCCGTCCTGCAGCTCCCGTCCGACCGGCTGTCCGAGGCGCTGGCGCTCGCGCACGAGGTGCGCATGCGTCACTGCGGTCCCGAGGTCGAGGTCGAGGGCATCGTGTCGCTCAAGACCGGCGGCTGCCCGGAGGACTGCCACTTCTGCTCGCAGTCCGGGCTGTTCGAGTCCCCGGTGCGCGCCGCGTGGCTGGACAAGGACCGGCTGGTCGAGGCCGCCAAGCAGACCGCGAAGACCGGCGCGACGGAGTTCTGCATCGTCGCCGCGGTGCGCGGACCGGACGCCAAGCTCATGGAGCAGGTCCGCGCCGGCATCGCCGCGATCCGCGCCGAGGTCGACATCAACGTCGCGTGCTCTCTGGGGATGCTGACCCAGGAGCAGGTCGACGAGCTCGCCGCCATGGGCGTGCACCGCTACAACCACAACCTCGAGACCGCCCGGTCGCACTTCCCGGAGGTCGTCACCACGCACTCCTGGGAGGAGCGCTGGGACACCCTGCAGATGGTGCGCGCGGCCGGCATGGAGGTGTGCTGCGGCGGCATCGTCGGGATGGGCGAGACGCTCGACCAGCGCGCCGAGTTCGCGGTGCAGCTCGCCGAGCTCGAGCCCGACGAGGTGCCGCTGAACTTCCTGATCCCGAACCCTGGCACGCCGTTCGCGCACCTCGAGGTGCCCCAGGGCGCCGACGCCCTGATGACCGTCGCGGCGTTCCGCCTCGCGCTCCCGCGCACCGTGCTGCGCTTCGCGGGCGGCCGCGAGCTGACCCTCGGCGACCTCGGCGCGGAGCAGGGCATGCTCGGCGGGGTCAACGCGATCATCGTCGGCAACTACCTGACCAACCTCGGGCGCCCGGCCGAGCAGGACCTCGACATGCTCGAGACCCTCAAGATGCCGATCAAGGCCCTGAACGACACGTTGTGAGCGCCGTCCTCGAGCCGACCGACGGGGCCGGCGCCGCCGCCGTCTACTGCGCCTGGTGCGGCGGCGCCCGCACCGAGGGCGAGCACGCCGCGTGCGACCGGCGGCTCGCGACGGTCGACCCGCCGCGGCACTGCCCGGTGTGCGCCCGGCGCATGGTCGTGCAGGTCGACCCGGTGGGCTGGACCGCGCGGTGCAGCCGGCACGGCGAGTCGGCGGGGCAGAACGGGTTCTCGTGGCCGGGAGACGAAGCGAAGCGAGAGCTCGACCCGTGAGCTCCGTCCTCGAGGACGACTTCCTGCCCGCCGAGCCCACGGGCCGGCTCGGGCGGGAGGAGCTGCGCGAGGACGTGCCCGCCGCCCTGCGCTACGCGGCGATCCTGCTGGTGGTGGGCCTGCCGCTCGGGGCGCTGTGGGCTCTGCTCGCCCCCGTCGTGCACGTCGTCGCCCTGCCCGGCGCCGGCATCGGGTCGCCCGCCGGGGAGGCCGACCACGCGTTCGACGCCGTCGCGATCCACGTCCTGCTGGTGGCGTCGTTCGGGGTGATCGCCGGCGCGGTCGCCTGGCGCCGCCGGCACCGCCGGGGGCCGGTGATGCTGATCGCGGTGGTCCTCGGGTCCCTGGCGGGCGCGTGGGTCGCGGGCCGGGTCGGCGCGCTGCTGGCCTGGGCGGCGTCGCCGGTGCCGGTGCTCGTGGACCCGGCCGCGTTGGGCAGCGCCGCCCCGGCAGCCCCGGTGCCGGCGGTCATGACGAGCCTGCCGCCGTCGCCCGGGCCCTGGTGGATCGCGCTGATCGCCGGGCTCGGCGCGGCGCTCGCGTATGTCCTGGCGGCGATCGTCGACGGGCACGAGGACATGAGCCGGGACGACACCGCATGACCGCCGTCGACCTCGCCCGCGAGCTCGTCCGCCTCGACACCCGCGGCGGTGGGGAGCGGGCGGCCGCCGACCTGCTCGCCGACCGCCTCGACGACGCCGGGCTCGCCGTCACGGTGCACGAGACGCGGCCCGGGCGGGCCAACGTCGTCGCCCACCGCGGCGACGAGACCCCGGTGACGGTGACCGGGCACCTCGACACCGTGCCCGCCGACGCCGCGGTGTGGTCGTTCGACCCGCACGCCGGCGACGTCGTCGACGGGCGCCTGCGGGGCCGGGGGTCGAGCGACATGAAGGCCGGGGTCGCGTCCGCCGTCGTCGCGGCCGCGGAGCACGTCCGCGCCGGCGGGCGCGGCGTGCAGGTCGTGCTGACCTTCGGCGAGGAGACGGGCTGCGAGGGCGCCCGCGAGATCCCCGCCCGCGCGCTGCGGCCGTCCGGGACGCTGCTGGTCGCCGAGCCGACCGCCAACCGTGTCGTGCTCGGCCACAAGGGCGTGCTGTGGCTCGAGCTGGTGGCGCTCGGTGTCCCGGCCCACGGGTCGCGGCCCGACCTCGGCCACAACGCGCTCGTCGACCTCGCCCGCGCCGCGGTGCGCATCCACGAGCACGACGCCTGGCCGAGCAGCGCGACGCACGGGTCGACGACGGCGAACGTCGGCATGATGCGCGCCGGCATCCAGCCCAACGTCGTCCCGGACCGCGCCGCGCTCACGGTCGACCTGCGCCTGGTGCCCGGCGACACCGCCGACGCCGCGGCGGCCACCGTCGCCGAGCTCGCGGGCGTGGCCGTCGAGACCGAGCGCCTCGTCGAGCTCCCGTTGATCGACACCGACCCGGCGCGGGTGACCCGGGTCGTCGAGCTGCTCGGTGGCGGGACGGGGCAGTACGCCACCTACTTCACCGACGCGAGCGTGCTCGCCGGCGCCCTCGGCGGCGCGGACACGATCGTCTGCGGCCCCGGCGAGCCCGAGCAGGCCCACGTCACCGACGAGACCGCACCGGCCGGGCTGATCGAACCGGCGGCCGAGGCCTACCGGCGCGTGCTGGCCGCGCTGACCTGATCACCCGGCGGGCGCCGCCGCGAGCCCGAGCTGGGTCAGCATCTCGACCTGGTCGAAGTAGAGGCCGAACGAGCGGTAGCGGTCCCCGGCGACCTCGACGATGTTGACGAAGGGAACGCTCACCCGGCGTCCGGTGGCCGGGACGTCGCCGCCCGGCGCACGGAGGGTGTCGGTGTGGGTGCCCTCGAACACGGCTTCGACGGCCCCGTTGTCCCCGCCGTCGACGAGGCGCACGATGCGGCACCGGTTGTCGGGGAAGGCTTCCTGCCAGAGCCGGTAGAACATCGTCACGGTCTCCGGGCCCGAGCCGCTGACCCCGCCCGGCGCCGTCAGCGTCGCGTCCTCGGTGAAGAGGCCGCACCAGCCGGCCTGGTCCTTGGCGTTCCACCGCTCGAGGTTCAGCTCCATCAGTGCGCGCGTGTCCACGGGTGCTCCTGGTGTCCGGGACGGCGGACTCCGTCGGCCGCCGTCGGAGGGTGCAGGATCGGAGCGCCGCGTCACGTCGAGGTGCAGGGCGGGACGAGGTTGGGTCTCGTCGCTCACGCGGTCCGGACGGTCACTTCGAGTCGGTCGCCGAGGGGGAGGTCGACCGACCGGTAGCCCGCCCCCGGGTCCCGGACACGCGCGAGGTAGGGCGCGAGGATTCGGGGAACAGCGACGTGTCGTCGGCGACGACGAGTGCCCCGGGACGCAGCGCGGGCTCCACGATCTCGAGCACCGGCAGGTACAGGGTGCTCCAGCCGTCGAGCAGGAGCACGTCGACGGGGCCGTCGAGCCCGCGGAGCGTCTCCCGGGCGTCGCCCACCCGGACGTCGACGAGGTCGTCGAGCCCGCAGCGGCGCAGCGAGGCCGTCGCGGCGTCGGCCTTGGCGGGCTCGATCTCGGTCGTGATGACGCGGCCGCCGCCGTTGTCGCGCAGCGCGGCGGCGAGGTAGATCGTCGAGATGCCGAACGAGGTCCCGAACTCCACCACGGTCCGCGCGCCGGTCGCCCGCAGGAGCAGGGCGAGCAGCTCGCCCACCTCGCGGGGCACGGCGATGTAGGCGTCGGTGAGGAGGTCGGCGACGTCCTCGTCGGAGGTCGGGCGGGTGCCGGGGTCGCTGCTGCTGCCGGGGAAGCGGGTGGCGAGCCGGGCGTGCAGTTCCGGTTCCTGGGCGTCGGCGGCCGCGAGGAGGCCGGTGAGCTCGTCGTGGACGGCGGGGGCGTCGAGCGTGGAGGTCATGGCTCCGACGCTAGGAAGGGCCTCGCGTGCGCACCAGTGAATGTTCGTGCACCTATCATTGCGTCTTGTGCAATCCGTGGACCTCAACCTGCTGGCCGCGCTCGACGCGCTGCTCGCCGAGGGCAGCGTCACCGGCGCCGCGCAGCGCCTGCACCTCAGCCCGCCGGCCGTGAGTCGCAGCCTCGCCCGGCTGCGCCGCGCGACGGGCGACCCGTTGCTGGTCCGGGTGGGCCGGGACCTCGTCCCGACCCCGGAGGCCGACCGCCTGCGCGAGCGCGTCCACGCCGTGCACGTCGCGGCCCAGGAGCTCCTCGGGCCGCGGGGCGCGGTCGACGAGGCCACCCTCGACGCGACGTTCGCCGTCCGCACCGGGCACGCCGCCGCGGCCGCGCTCGGACCGGCGCTGCTGGCCGCGATCCGCCCGCGCGCTCCGCGGGTGCGGCTGCGGCTCGTGGGGGAGGGCGACGAGAGCGTCGCGGCGCTGCGCGACGGCGCCGTCGACCTGGACGTCGGCGCGGCGTCGGACTCCGACGACTCCGGAGAGCTGCACCGCGAGGTGCTGCGGCACGACCGGATGGTGCTGGTCGGTCGCCACGACGGGGCGCTGGCGCGCCGGGACGCGGTGACCCCGGAGGCGCTCGCCGAGGTCGGGCACGTCAACGCCACGCGGCGCGGGCGTCGGCGCGGCCCGCTCGACGACGCGCTCGCCACCCGCGGCCTCGCCCGCGACGTGGTCGCGACCGTGCCCGACCTCGTCGCCGCGTTCGCCCTGGTCCGCGCGGCCGACCTGGTCACCCTCGCGCCGCGGTGGGTGACCGACGTCGTCGGCGGCGCCGACCTCGTGACCTGGGAGGTGCCGCTGGACCTGCCGCCGCTGGTGATCGAACAGTCGTGGCACCCGCGGACCGACACAGACCCGGCGCGGCGGTGGCTGCGCGACCGGGTCCGGGAGGTGGTCGCGCTCAGGTGAGCGTGTAAGCGTCGTAGACCACGGCCGACGGCGTGCGCCGCGCGGTGGCGACCGTCAGCACCCGGGTCATCCAGCGGTACCGCGGCGCGGAGGTCTCGAAGGTCGCGGAGACACGGAAGTAGTACGCGGCCGGGTCGACGTCGTCGCCGCGTGCCAGGGCGTCGAGCACCGCGGGCGGGCCGGCGCGCACGCCGGCGGTGCGGATGTGCGCGAGCGCGCCGTCGTCGGCCCGCCACGTGTAGCGGGTGTCGATGACCACCGCGCCGTCGTCCTGGACCACCTGCCAGTCGGCCCCGCCCGGGAGGACCACCCCGGAGAAGCGCTCGCCCCGCACGGTGCCCCCGACGATCGGGACGATGCGCCGGTGGCCTGCGTCAGTGGTGCCGAGGTCGAGGAGCTCGCCGAGCGCGACCTCGACGTGGGCGAGGAACTCCAGGCCGGGGACGGGCAGATCCACCGCGCGCCCTCAGTTCAGGCTGTGCTCGACCGCGAACTTGATGCTCGGGGCCCACACCGCGCGCAACTCGCCGAGCAGCACGGCCTCGCGGGTCATCGAGCGCCGGACGAGCTGCAGGCGCTCCATCGGGCAGGTCTGCTCGAGCAGCTCCTGGCGGTCCGAGAGCGGCAGCAGGCAGTCCCCCGCCAGGATGTGCGCGAGCTCGGGATCGGCGACGTCGGGCGCCGCCTCCTCGGTGAGCTCCGTGGGCATCTCGCCGTCGCCGCCGCCCTGCTGGCGCCAGGCGGTGGTGCAGTAGCGGCGGTGCGCGGCGCGTGCGGCCATCGCGAACGGAGCGAGGTCCTGCTCGTCCTCGTCGTCCTCGTCGGGGAGCCACTCGACGTTCGCGACCAGGTAGGGGGCCGTCGTGTCGTCGACGTCGACGAGGCGGAACCGCCGGTCCCCGGTGGTCTGGATGTCGAACCGGCCGTCGGGCAGGCGGCGCACCTCGCGCAGCGACGCGGTGCAGCCCACGTCGTGCAGGCCGTCGCGGCCGTCGTCCGGGCTCCAGCCCTCGCGGACCGCGACCACGCCGAACTGCTTGCCGGGGATCGCGCCCGTGACCAGGTCGATCGTCAGCTGGCGGTAGCGGGGCTCGAAGATGTGCAGTGGCAACGAGGCGCCCGGGAGCAGCACGGTTCCCAGCGGGAACAGGGGCAGCGTCTCGACCACGGCGCCCACGCTACGACCACCACGGGCTCGCCGCCGGGTGGCGCGGTGCGCGGTCCCCGCCGTTCCGGGCCGTTCCTCAGCCGGGTTCGCCGGGTGGGCGGAGCGCGGCGAAGGGGTCGGTGACGCGCAACCCGCGCTCCGAGTACCGGAAGACGGCCGCCGGGCGGCCGCCCGCGGGTCCCGACGCCGCGATCTCGCCGGTGGGCACGAGCACCCCGCGCCGGGTCAGCACCCGCTGCAGGTTGGTGGCCGAGACGCGGTGCCCGAGAGCGGCGGCGTAGAGGTCACGCAGCTCCGAGACGGTGAACTCGGCGGGTGCGAGCGCGAACCCGATGTTGGTGTAGGAGAGCTTGGCACGCAGGCGGTCGAGGCCGTCGCGGGTGATGGCGCCGTGGTCGAAGGCCGTCTCGGGGAGGCGGTCGACGCGGTGCCAGGCGGTGTCGTCGGGGACGGCCGGGTCGGCGTCGGTGGGCACGAGGCCGAGGAACGCGGTCGCGATGCGCCGCGGGGCCGGTCCGCGATGGGGGTCGGAGAACACGCCCAGCTGCTCGACGTGGGCGACCTCGGCGAGGTCCACCTTCTCCGCGAGGTGCCGCCGCACCGAGGCCTCGACGTCCTCGTCGGGCCCGAGGCGTCCGCCGGGCAGCGACCAGCGGCCCGCCTGCGGCTCCCGCGCCCGCTGCCAGAGCAGCACGCTCGGCACCGCGCCGGTGATGCGCAGCACGACGGCGAGCACGTCGTGCGCGTACGTCCCCGCTTCCCCGCCCGCACCAGCCGTCTCCACGGAGAGTGATCGTAGGCCGTACCAGCGGTGGGCCACCGCCGACACTCAGCGTCCGCAGCACCACACGCTCGCGATCCACGGGGTGGTCCACGCCACGCGGGGTGACCGGGCTCTGGCGCGAGGGCGGGGCGGGCGGGTACGGTCGACCACGTTTTCGACCAATAGGCGAAAACCACCGAGACCGGCCGCCCTCGACGCCGAGGGGTCGCCGGGGGAGGAGACGGCGATGACCGTCACCGCTGCCACGGACCTCGTCGCACCGGTCGCCGCCGGTCCGGGGTGGGCCGAGGAGATCCGCCGGCTCGCCCGGGGGCGCGACGCCGTGGTGCTCGCGCACAACTACCAGCGCCCCGAGATCCAGGACGTCGCCGACCACACCGGCGACTCGCTGGCCCTGAGCCGGGTCGCCGCGGCGAGCGACGCGAGCACGATCGTCTTCTGCGGCGTCCACTTCATGGCCGAGACCGCGAAGATTCTCGCCCCGGACAAGACGGTGCTCATCCCCGACGAGCGCGCCGGCTGCAGCCTCGCCGACTCGATCACCGCCGACGAGCTGCGCGCCTGGAAGGCGGAGCACCCCGGTGCCGTCGTCGTCAGCTACGTCAACACCACCGCAGCGGTGAAGGCCGAGACCGACGTCTGCTGCACGTCGTCCAACGCGGTCGAGGTGGTCCGGAGCATCGACGCCGACAGGGACGTCCTCTTCCTCCCCGACCAGTTCCTCGGCGCCCACGTCAAGCGCGAGACCGGGCGGGAGAACCTGCACGTCTGGGCCGGCGAGTGCCACGTCCACGCCGGGATCAACGGCGCCGAGCTCACCGCCCGGGCCCAGGCCGACCCCGAGGCCGACCTGTTCGTGCACCCCGAGTGCGGCTGCGCCACCAGCGCGCTCTACCTCGCCGGCGCGGGCGCCGTGCCCGCCGACCAGGTCCACATCCTCTCGACCGGCGGCATGCTCGACGCCGCCAAGAACACCACCAAGCGCAGCGTGCTCGTGGCCACCGAGGTCGGCATGCTCCACCAGCTCCGCCGCGCCAACCCCGACGTCGACTTCCGCCCGGTGAACGACCGCGCCGCCTGCGGCTACATGAAGATGATCACGCCGGGTGCCCTGACCCGGGCGCTGGTCGAGGGTCGCGACGAGGTCCACGTCGATGCCGAGACGGCGGCACGGGCCCGCGGCGCCGTCCAGCGGATGATCGAGATCGGCCGCCCGGGCGGTGGCGAGTGAGCTGGGAGACGTCCGCCGACCTCGTCGTCGTCGGCTCGGGCGTCGCCGGGCTCACCGCGGCCCTGGCGGCGCGACGGGCCGGGCTGCGCGTCGTCGTCGTCACCAAGGACGTGCCCGAGGAGGGCAGCACCCGCTGGGCGCAGGGCGGCATCGCGGTGGTCCTCGGTGACGTCACCGGCGACACCGTCGGCGCGCACCTGGGTGACACGGTCGCCGCCGGCGGCGGGCTCGTCGACGCCGTCGCGGCCGGGGCGATCCTGCGCGCGGGCCCCGCCGCGGTCGCGGCGCTGCGCGCCGAGGGCGCCGTGTTCGACGGGGCCCCGGAGCGGCTCGCCCGGGGCCGGGAGGGCGGCCACTCGGCGTACCGCGTCGTGCACGCGGGCGGCGACGCCACCGGCGCCGAGGTCGAGCGGGCCCTGCTCGCCGCCGCGCGCCGCGAGGAGCTGACGGTGCTCGCCGGGCACGCGGCGGTCGCGGTGCTCACCGGCGCCGACGGCAGCGTGCGCGGGCTCGAGGTCCGCGACGCCGACGGCACCGCCGGGCGCCTCGCCGCGCCCGCCGTGCTGCTCGCGACGGGCGGCGTCGGCGGGCTCTACGAGACGACCACCAACCCCGCCGTCGCCACGGCCGACGGCTGGGCGCTGGCGCTGCGGGCCGGGGCCACCCTGGCCGACGTCGAGTTCGTGCAGTTCCACCCGACGGCGCTGTTCACGGGACGGTCGTCGACGGGGCGCGCGCCGCTGGTCACCGAGGCCCTGCGCGGCGAGGGCGCCGTGCTGCGCGACACCGCCGGCGCGTCGGTGACCGCGGGCGTCCACCCCCTCGGCGACCTCGCGCCCCGCGACGTCGTGGCCGCCGCCATCACCCGGCGGATCTCCGAGCTGGGCGCCGAGCACGTCTGGCTCGACGCCACCGGCGTCCCCGACGTGGCCGCCCGCTTCCCGACCGTCGCCGGCGCCTGCGCGGCGATCGGCGTCGACCTCGCGGCCGACCCCGTGCCGGTCCGCCCCGCCGCGCACTACTCCTGCGGGGGCGTCGTCACCGACACCCGCGGGTGCACCGGGGTCCCGGGGCTCTGGGCCGCCGGCGAGGTCGCGCGCACCGGCCTGCACGGCGCCAACCGGCTCGCCTCGAACAGCCTGCTCGAAGGCCTCGTCGTGGGCGGGCGGGCCGCGGAGGACATCACCGCGGCGCTCGCGGGGCCCCGCCGGCTCGCGGCCGCCGTCGAGACCGCGACGGCGCCGGTCCCGGTCGCCGACCGCCGCGTCCTGCAGGGGGCCATGACCCGGGGCGCGGGGATCGGGCGCGACGCCGCCGGGCTCGCGGCGGCGTCGGACGCGGTCGAGGCGGCGAGCGCCGTCCGGGTCCCGAGGACGCGCGCGCAGGTCGAGGACGCCAACCTCACCCTCGCCGCCCACGCCCTGCTGGCCGCCGCCGGCTCGCGCACCGAGACCCGCGGCTGCCACGTCCGCCACGACCACCCGGCCACCGACGACCACTGGCAGCGCGCGTCGAGCACCGTCGTCCTCGACGGGGACGGCCGCCTGCACGTCGGCACCACGGACGCCCGGCACGGAGGTGTCGCATGACCATCGCTCCTGCTCTCCCGGAGACCCTCGACCCGGCCGAGGTCGACGCCGTCGTCGCCCGCGCGCTGGACGAGGACCTGCGCGACGGCCCGGACGTCACGACGACGGCGTGCGTGCCCGCGGGCACCGTCGCGGTCGGCGAGTTCCGCACCCGCCCGGCGGGCACGCTCGCGGGGATCGGGGTGGCGGTGCGGGTGCTCGAGCGGGTGTGCGGGCCCGACCTGGAGGTGCTGGCGGCGCGCACGGACGGCGACCGCCTCGACCCCGGCGACGTCGCCCTCGCCGTCCGGGCGCCGCTGCGCACCCTGCTGACCGCCGAGCGGACGGCGCTCAACCTGCTCGGCCAGCTCTCGGGGGTCGCGACGGCGACGTCGGCGTGGGTCGACGCCGTCGCCGGTACCGGGGCGCGCATCCGCGACACCCGCAAGACGGTGCCCGGGCTGCGGGCGCTGCAGAAGTACGCCGTGCGCTGCGGCGGCGGGGTGAACCACCGGATGTCGCTCGGCGATGCGATCCTGATCAAGGACAACCACGTGGCCGCGGCCGGGTCGGTGACCGCGGCGTGGCGGGCCGCGACGGCGGCCGCCCCGCACCTGTCCTGCGAGGTCGAGGTCGACTCGTTCGAGCAGCTCGAGGAGGCACTGGGGTTGGACGTCGAGCTCGTCCTGCTCGACAACTTCACGCCGGCGATGACGGTCGAGGCGGTGGCCCGCCGCGACCGGACGGCGCCGGGAACCGGCCTCGAGGTCTCCGGCGGCCTGACGATCGACACGGCCGCCGCCCACGCCACGGCCGGCGTCGACTTCCTCGCCGTCGGCGCCCTCACCCACTCCGCCCCGGTCCTCGACCTGGGCCTGGACCTCCGTACGTGAGCGAAGTTCCGGGCTATAGCCCCAAAGTTCGCTCACGTACGGTCGTCGTCGGCGGCGGGATCGCCGGGATGTCGGTGGCCGCGGAGCTCGCGCGGGACCGGGACGTCGTGCTCGTCGAGCGCGAGCGCGAGCTCGCCCGGCACACCACCGGCCGCTCGGCCGCGAGCTACATCCCCGGCCACGGGGCGCCGCCGGCGCGGGCGCTCATCGACGCGTCGTGGGAGCGCTTCGCCGCCCTCGCCGAGGACGCCGGCCACCCGTTCCTGCGCCCGCGGCCCTGCCTGCGGGTGGCCCACGACGCGACGGAGGCCCGCACCCTGCGCGAGGAGATCCTCCCGCTCTCCGGGGTCGACGAGCTGACCGTGGACGAGGCCACGAGACGCTGGCCCGCCCTGCGCCCCGACGCCCTGCACGCCGCCGCCGTCGTCGAGGACGCCCAGGACGCCGACCCGCTGGGACTGCACCAGTACTACCGCAAGGCGCTCCGGGCCCGCGGCGGGACGATCCGCACCGGCGCCCCGGTCACGGCCCTCGAGCGGACGAACACCGGCTGGCGCGTGACCCTCGGCGACGAGCGGATCGACACCGACGAGGTCGTCCTCGCCGCCGGCGCCTGGACCGACCGGCTGCTCGCCCTCGCCGGCGCCGCACCGGTGGGCCTGCGTCCCCTGCGGCGCACCATCGCGGTCGCGCGCATCCCCGAGGGCGCCCCGGTGCGCCGCGACGACCCGTTCGTCGTCTCCGCCGGCGAGCGCTGGTACGCCAAGCCCGAGGGCGAGCACCTGCTCGTGTCGCCGTCCGAGGAGACCCCGGCCGAGCCCGGCGACCCGCGCCCCGACGAGCTGGACGTGGCCGCGGCCCTGGAGGACGTCAACGCGGTGACGACGCTCGGCCTGCGCTCGGTCGTCACGAGCTGGACGGGGCTGCGCTCGTTCGTCGCCGACCGCGCCCTGGTGATCGGCGACCGCCCCGACCATCGGGGCCTGCACCTCCTCGCCGGGCAGGGCGGCTCGGGCATCGAGACCGCGCCCGCCGCCGCGGAGCTCGCGGCCGCCGTGATCCGCGGGGACGCGCCGCCCGACGACGTCCTCGACGCCCTCGCCACCCACGGGACGAGCCTCGACGCCGTGCTCGCCACCCGGATCGGGGCGTCGCAGGGCGGTCGCTAGCCTTCCCCCGTATGGGGGACACCTCGAGAATCCGGCGCGCGAGCGCCCTCGTCCTGGCCGTGCTCGCGCTGGCCCTCGCCGGATGCGGCACGAGCGGCGGCCCGGCACCGGCCGCCCCGCAGGCCGGCGCGCCGGCCGCCCCCCGCAACCCCGGCCCCGGCGAGCTGGCGCCCCTGCCCGCGCGCGGCGGGCAGGACGGGCAGCGCATCTGCGGCAAGACCGAGTCCACGCCGGTGGCCGGCGGGCGCTTCGAGGTGCAGAACAACGCGTGGGGCGACGACACCCCGCAGTGCACGACGGCGTTCGACACCGGGTTCGCGGTCGACGCCCAGCACGACAAGGACTCCGGCCCCGCCGCCTACCCCTCGATCGTCATGGGCTGCAACTACGGCACCTGCACCCGCGACGCGCCGTTCCCGCGTCCGGTCGCCGACCTCGGCGACATCCGCTCCAGCTGGGCGGTCACGACGCCCCGGCGCGGCGACTACAACGTCGCCTACGACGTCTGGCTCGACCCGACCCCGCGGCGCGAGGGCGCCAACACCGGCGCCGAGCTGATGATCTGGCTCGACCGCACCGACCGCGTCCAGCCGATCGGCGCCGAGCGGGGCACCGTCGAGATCGGCGACGCGCGGTGGGCCGTCTGGACCGGCGAGAACCAGGGGACGCCGGTGATCTCCTACGTCCGCGAGGAGGCGACCACCCAGGTGCTCGACCTGCCGATCACCGACTTCGTCACCGACGCCACCCGCCGCGGCGTGGTCGCACCGACCTGGTTCCTCACCAACATCCAGGCGGGCTTCGAGCCCTGGATCGGCGGCGACGGCCTGACCACCGACGCCTTCGCGCTCACCCGCAACGGGGTCTGAGACCCGAAAGAGTCGATCTCTTCCGGGTGGGGCCGTTCCCCCACATGGCACGCCAACCGTAACTTCTGTCGCGACGAACGGTCGAGACGCGAGGATGGCGGAAGATGAACGGTCGACGACGGGCGATGAGCGGACTGATCGTGGTGCTCGCGGCCGTGCTCTCGGTGCTGCTGGGCGCGAGCCCCGCCACGGCGGTCACGGCCACGACACCGCGCGTGGACGGCACGCGGGTCTGCGACAAGTTCGGCTCGACGCCGGTCGAGGGCGGGCGCTACGAGGTGCAGAACGACGTCTGGGGCGCCGACACCCCGCAGTGCGTCACGGCGTTCGACACCGGCTTCGTCGTCGACCCGGCCGACCACCACAAGGAGGACGAGCCGGCGTCGTACCCGTCGATCGTCTGGGGCTGCAACTACGGCAACTGCACCAAGGACAGCCCGTTCCCGCGCCCGGTGTCGCAGCTCGCCGGCCTGAAGTCCTCCTGGGCCGTCACGGTCCCGCCGGCCGGCGACTACAACGTCTCCTACGACCTCTGGATGGACCCGACGCCCCGTCGCGACGGCCGGCCCACCGGGCTCGAGCTGATGATCTGGCTGCGCCACACCGACCGCGTGCAGCCCATCGGCGAGAAGAAGGCGGAGGTGGACATCGCTGGCACGAAGTGGGACGTCTGGCTCGGCGCGATCGACCTGCCGACGATCAGCTACGTCCGCCACGACCCCACCGACGAGGTCCGCGACCTGCCCCTCGACCAGTTCGTCACCGACGCCCAGAACCGCGGCGTCGCGAAGCCCGAGTGGTACATGACGAGCGTGCAGGCCGGCTTCGAGCCCTGGATCGGGGGCGCGGGCCTGGCGACCCGGTCGTTCGCCGCGAGCCTGCCCGACGCGTCACCCGCACCCTGAGTCCTCCCGCACCGAGTCCTCCCGCAAGGCGTCGATCATCCGACGGTCGCGCTTCGTGGGGCGCCCGGCGCCGCGATCGCGCACGGCGATCGGCGCGGGGCGCTCCTCGGGCGGCGGGGGCGGCGGGGTGTGGTCGACGTAGCAGGTGACGGCCACGGGCGCCCCGACACGCTTCTCGATCACCTTGGCGACCTCGACGATCCGCGGGATCTCGTACACCCGCGTGCGGACCGTGTCGCCGGGCTTCACCGTCGTCGCGGGCTTGGCGGGGGTGTCGTTGACGCGCACGTGCCCGCCGCGGCAGGCCTCGGCGGCGTCGGCGCGGGTCTTCGTCAGCCGCACCGCCCAGAGCCAGCGGTCGACGCGGGTGGACTCCATCGCTCCCAGCATGGCACCGCGCTCCACGGGATAACCGGGAGAACGTGCAGCACGGCATCATGATGTTCCCGACCGACTACGCCATCGACCCGGCCGAGCTGGCCCGGGAGGTGGAGAACCGGGGCTTCGACTCGCTCTGGTTCCCCGAGCACAGCCACATCCCGACGAAGCGGGAGTCGCCGTACCCCGGCGGCGGCGACCTGCCGCGGATGTACATCCACACCTACGACCCGTTCGTCGCCCTCACCGCCGCCGCGGCCGCGACGTCGACGCTCCAGGTCGCCACCGGCATCTGCCTGGTCATCCAGCGCGACCCGATCCACACCGCCAAGCAGGTCGCGAGCCTCGACCGCCTCTCGGGCGGTCGCTTCCTCTTCGGGATCGGCGCCGGCTGGAACCGCGAGGAGATGGCCCACCACGGGGCGAACCCGAAGACCCGCATGCGGCTCATGGCCGAGCAGGTCAAGGCCATGAAGGAGCTGTGGACGCAGGACGAGGCCGAGTTCCACGGCGAGTTCGTCGACTTCGACCGCAGCTGGGCCTGGCCCAAGCCGGCCCAGCAGCCGCACCCGCCGGTGTACGTCGGCGGCATGGGGCCCGGCGTCGAGGACCGCATCCTCGACTACGGCGACGCCTGGCTGCCGCAGCGGGTCGGCCCGGACAACATCGGGCAGTTCGAGGAGCGGGCGAACGCCCTCCAGCAGCGGGCCGCCGACGCGGGCCGGGGCCCGATCCCGATGTCGCTGTTCGGCGCCGAGACGTCGCCCGAGGCGCTCGACGGCTACCGGCGCATCGGCCTCGAGCGCGCCATCCACGGCGTCAGCTCCTCCGACCGCGACACCGTCCTCAAGGAGCTCGACGAGCTCGCGAAGGTGACGGGCTAGCGCCCGTGCCCACCCTCGACGCCGACGACGCGCGCCGCCGGTTCGCCGCGGCGCGCGTCGCGCGCTTCGCCACCGTCTCCGGCGACGGGCAGCCGCACCTCGTCCCGGTGGTGTTCGCGGTCGAGGGCGACACGGTGGTCATGGCGGTGGACGCCAAGCCCAAGCGCCACCGCGACCTCAAGCGCCTGCGCAACATCGCGGACAACCCGGCGGTGTCGCTGCTCGTCGACCGCTACGACGACGACTGGGACCAGCTGTGGTGGGTGCGCGCCGACGGCACGGCGGCGGTGACCGAGGCCGACGACGTGGTCGCCCGGGCCCGCGCGGCGTTGGGCGCCCGCTACCGCCAGGACCGTGAGTCCCCGCCCGAGGGTCCGGCGATCACGGTGGAGGTCACCCGCTGGTCGGGGTGGTCGGCGACCTGAACTCGTCGACGTGGCGGGCCGCCCAGGCGGCGAACGTGCCCGGCGGGCGCCCGGTGACGCGCTCGACGGTGTCGAGCACCGCGGTGCCGTCCTCGGTGTCCTCGCTGCGGGCGAGGATCGCGTCGACGACGTGCTCTCCGAACCCGGCGCGCACCATGCCGGCGCGCACGTCCTCGCGCGGGGGCTCGACGGCACGCAGCGGGCGGTCGAGGAGCGCGGCGAGGACGGCCAGCTCGTCGATCGGGGTCAGTGCCTCGGGCCCCGAGAGCTGGTAGGCCGCGCCCGCGTGCCCGGACGTGGTGAGGGCGACCGCGGCGACCGCGGCGATGTCGGCGGGATCGGTGGAGGCCGCGGGGCGGCGGGCGAACGGGATCGCGATCTCGTCGCCGCGCCGGATCTGCGGGATCCACGGCAGGGCGTTCGACATGAACCGTCCGGGCCGCAGGAGGGTGGAGGGCACCCCGCTCGAGGTCACCGCGTCCTCGACCGCACCCGACCACGCCGCGATGACGTCGTCACCCTCGCCGCCCCGGTACACCGAGAGCAGCACGAGGTGCCCGACGCCCGCGCGGACGGCGGCGTGGACCAGCGCCGGGACGTGGGTGGGCCGCGGCGCGCTGCCGACGGCCTGCGCGGACAGGAGGAACGCGCGGTCGGCGCCGGCGAACACGGCGTCCAGGCTCGCGGGGTCCTCGGCGTCGCCGCCGACGACCTCGACGCCGGGCGGCGCGTCGTAGGCGTCGGGACGGCGGGTGACGGCGCGGACGGGGTGGCCGTCGGCGGCGAGGCGTTGGACGAGCTCGCGGCCGACGTGGCCGGTGGCTCCGGTGACGACGATCATGACGTGCCTCCGTGGCGTGGTGGTCCGGCCGTCACGAGGACGGCGGTGACGACGGCGGCGGCGATCAGGGCGACCGCGCCGCCGGCGGCGGCCGCGGCGGCACCGCGGGACAGCGCGGCGACACCGGCGCCGAGCGTCGCGGCGGCCGCGACCGTGTTGAGCACCGAGACGCCCACCGCGCCGCCGACCTGCTGCGACGCGGAGACGACCGCGGCGGTGACCCCGGCGTCGCGTGGCCGGGCCCGGGAGGTCGCCAGGCTGACCGCCGGCGTCATCACCGCGCCCATGCCGACGCCGAGCAGGATCTCCGCCGGCAGGACCGCGGTGAGGTAGCCGTCGGCGGGGGAGAGGCGCGTCAGCAGGAGCATGCCGGCCGCGGCCACGAGCAGGCCGGGGACGATCAGGGTGCGCGGCGCGACGCCGGCCATGACGCGGCCGACGACCTGCGCGCTCGCGAAGAGCGCCGCCGACAGCGGCAGGAACGCGATCCCGGCGGCGAGCGGCGCGAAGCCCAGCACGACCTGCAGCACGTAGGTCAGGACGAGGAACGCGCCGAGCATGCCGGCCATCGCGAGGGCGACGGCGAGGCACGCGCCCGCGACGTCCCGGTCGGCGAGGATCCGCAGCGGGAGCAGCGGGTGGGAGGTCCGGCGCTCCCGCACGACGAAGGCCGCGAGCAGCACCGCGCCCCCGGCGAGCAGCGCGAGCGTCACCGGCGACGACCACGACCGCAGGACCGCCTGCGAGCAGGCCCCGAGCACGGCGACGAGCCCGCCGGTGACGAGGACGGCGCCGGCGACGTCCCAGCGGCGGCCGTCGCCCGACCCGTCCGGGACCGGCAGCACCCGCGCCCCCAGGCCCGCCAGCAGCGCGATCGGCACCGCCGCGAGCAGGCACCCGCGCCAGCCGACGGTCTCGGTGAGCACCCCGCCGAGCACCAGCCCGACCGCGCCCCCGCCGCCGGCGATCGCCCCGAACACGGCGAAGGCGCGGCCCCGCTCGCGGGGCTCGGTGAACGTCGTGGCGAGCAGCGCCAGCACGGTGGGCGCGAGCAGGGCGGCGCACGCGCCCTGGGCGCCCCGGGCGACCGCGAGCAGGGTCAGGTCCGGCGCCCGGGCGCCGAGCGCCGACGTCCCGGCGAACCCGGCGAGCCCGAGGCGGAACGTGCGGGCGCGTCCGAGGTGGTCGCCGACGCGCCCGCCGAGCAGGAGGAGACCCCCGAAGGCGGCGGTGTACGCGGTGATCACCCAGTGCCGCTCGGCGTCGGGGAACCCGAGGCCCGCCTGCGCGGACGGCAGCGCCACGGTCATCACCGTGGCGTCGAGGGCGATCATCATCTGGGCGACGGCGAGGACCGCGAGCGCCCACCAGCGGCGGGGCGCCACGACGGCCGGCGGGGCGGGCGAGACCTCTGGGGGTGCGTGGCTCATGGGGACCTCCGACGACGACGCCCATATCGTTAGGTATCTAACGGTTAGCTGTCAATCCCTTAGACATCGAACGATGAGCTACGCTGTCGCCGTGCCCGGACCTCCCGCCGACCCGCCCGTGGGTCTCGTCCTGACCGGTGCCGCCCGCGAGGTCGGGCGGGCCTTCGACGCGGCGCTGACCGCGGCGGGCGGCTCCCTGTCGACCTGGCTGGTGCTGCTGTCGCTGGCCACCCGCGCGACCGCGAGCCAGCGCGAGCTCGCCGAGGCCGTGGGCATCCAGGGCGCGACGCTGACCCACCACCTCGCCGGCATGGAGCGCGACGGCCTGGTGACCCGGCACCGCGACCCGGCCAACCGCCGCGTCCACCGCGTCGAGCTCACCGGGGACGGGCGGGCCGCGTTCCACCGGCTGCGCACGGTCGCCGTCGAGCACGACCGCCGCCTGCGCGAGGGCCTCACCGAGACGGAGCTGGAGACGACCCGGCGCGTGCTGGCCCGGATGCGGGCCAACGTCAGCCCGTCGGGGGGCTGATCGAGCGGTGGTGGGCGAACAGCCGCCGCTCGCGGGCCGTCACCGTGGCCATGACGCCGTCACGACGGGGCGTGGTGACCGCGCGCCGGTACTCCTCGGTGGCGAACACCTCCGGGCCGTCGAGCTCGTGCACCGCCAGGCGGTCCGGCCCGTCGCCCTCGACCCGCCGGAAGCGGGTCGCGCGCCGCCATCCGGGCACGGCCGCGAGCAGCTCGAGGTGCTCCTCGGCGTACCAGGCGTCGAGGACCCCGGGATCGGTGCCGGTCAGCCCGACCGTGAGCAGCAGGGGAGCGGGGCCGGGCGCGGGTGGACCCGCCCCGTCGAGCCGGGCGTAGACGCGCCGGTCGAGGGCGCCCAGCCGCTCGACCAGGGCGGCCTCGGCGGGGCTGCGCACCCGCAGCGCGGCGTACTCCGGCGAGGCCAGGGCCTCCCGCCGCAGCGGGTAGACGGCCAGCCAGCCGGGCTCGAGGCCGTCGACGGCCCGGAAGCGCTCGGCGCCGAGCACGCCCGGCAGGGCGGCCCGTGCCGGCGCGTGGTCGGTGTCGTACCAGCGGTGGAACTCCTCGTCCGGCACGTCACCGGGTGCCGACAGGACGAGGAGCAGGCCGTCGGCGCTGCTCACGGGAAGTCGAAGCAGGTCGTGGGGTTGTCGACGAGCAGCCGGTGCCGGTCGGCCGGGTCCGGCGCGATCCGCTCGACGAGATCGACCAGGTCACCGTCGTCGGGGACGTAGCCCGCGGTGTTCGGGTGCGGGAAGTCGGTGCCCCACACCACCCGCTCCGGGGCGCTGCGGACGAGCAGCGCCGCCAGGTCGGCGGCGTCCGGGAGCCCGTCCGGCGAGCCGGCCAGGCGATCGGCCCCGGACGTCTTGACCCACACGTCGCCGGTGTCGAGCAGGTGCCGCAAGGCGGTGACCGCGGCGGAGTCCGGGCCCGCCGACAGGTCCACCCGCGCGAGGTGGTCGACCACCACCCGCAACGGCAGCGAGCGCACGAGGTCGGCGTGCTCGGCGATCCCGTCGCCCGCGACGTGCAGGGCGAGGTGCCACCCGTGGGGAGCGACGAGCCGCACGATCGCGGCGATGTCCGCGGGCGACGGGGCGGCCCCGAGGTGCGGGGTGAAGTGCAGCCGGGCGCCGCGGACCCCCGCGTCGTGGAGACGGGCGACCTCGGCCGGCGCCGTGTCGGGCCGGATCAGCGCCACACCTCGGTACCGACCGGCGCCCCCGTCGAGCGCGGCGAGCAGCGCGGCGTGGTCGGTGCCGTGCACCGCCGACTGGACGATCACCGCGCGATCGAGGCCGAGGAGGCGGTGTCGCGCCTGCAGGTCCGCCAACGGCGCCTCGGGCGGGGTGAAGGTGCGGTCGGTCGCGTAGGGGAACCGCGTGACGGGGCCGAAGACGTGGCAGTGCGCGTCGCAGGCGCGGGGCGGCGGGGTCCAGGACGGGGCGTGCGGGTCGGGGTGGGGCCCGGGGTTGCGGGCGTCGGGGACGACCGAGGTCATCGGGTCTCCTCGCGTCAGTCGCACCGGGCGGTCATGCCGCCGTCGACGACGATCTCGGTGCCGGTCACGAAGCGGGCCTCGTCGGAGGCGAGGAACAGGGCGGCGGCCGCGGTGTCGCGCCCGTCGCCCATGAACCCGAGCGGGATGCGGGCGAGCCGCTGGGCGAGCAGGGCGTCGACGTCCCCGCCCGCGCGCTGGCCGGCGAGGCGCGCCTCGACCATCGGGGTGTGCAGCTGCCCGGGCACCACGGTGTTCACGCGGATGCCCTCGGGCGCGTACTGCACGGCCGTGACGCGCGAGAGCTGCACGACGCCGGCCTTCGCCGCGGCGTACCCGGCCTGCGCGGACCCGGTCCAGCGCAGCCCGGAGGTGGAGGCGACGTTGACGATCGCGCCCCCGCCGCGGCGGCGCAGGGCCGGCACCGCGTGGCGGCACCCGAGGAAGGCCGTCGAGAGGTTGACGTCGAGCTGCGCCGCCCACGCCTCCTCGTCGAGCTCGGCGACGCCGCCGGCACGGGACCCGCCGACGTTGTTGACGAGCACGTCGAGGCCGCCGAGGCGGTCCTCGGCGGCCGCGATCGTCGCGGCGACCTCGTCCGACGCGGTCACGTCCGCGACGTGCGCGGTCACCGTGCCGGTCTCGACGAGGGCGAGGGTGGCGTCCAGCGCCTCCCGGTCACGGTCCACCGCGAGCACCCGCGCGCCCTCACGGGCGAAGGCGACCGCGGTGGCCCGGCCGTTGCCCCAGCCGTCACCGACGCTGCCCGCCCCGGTCACGACCGCGACCTTGTCCGCGAGGCGGCCGGTCACGCCGCGTCCCGGCGGTCGTCGCCGACCTGCAGGGCCACGAGGAAGCGGGAGACCAGGTTGTACGCGCCGACGGTGACCGTCAGCTCGACGATCTCGCGGTCGTCGAAGTGCTCCCGGAGCCCGGCGAAGACCTCGTCGGGGACGGCGACGTCGCGGGTCATGGCCTCGGTGTAGGCCAGCGCCGCCGCGCGCCGGGGCGTCAGGGCCGCGGGCCCGCGCTCGCCGCGCAGGACGGCGACGTCGTCGTCGTCCAGCCCCGCGGCCCGGCCGAGCGGCTCGTGGGCGTGCCACTCGTAGTCGGCGCCGTTGAGGGCGGCGATGCGCAGGACGGCGAGCTCGCGCACGTCGCCGGCGAGCGTCCCGCCGGTGCGGACGGCGCCGAGCAGGTCGTTCCACCCGTCGGCGATCGGGGGGCTGTGCAGCAGCATCCGATCGAGCGGGGTGAGCGTCCCGCCGCGGCGGGCGACGATCCGTCCGGCGATCTCCGCGTCCGGTCCGGTCAGCGCGTCCGGGCCGACGTACTCCAGGCGGGGCATCTTCCTCCTCGTTCTCCGTGGATCGGGACTCGATCAGGACGGCGCCGCGACGGGTGCGGCGGCGGGCTCGGTCTCGGCGTCGGCGGTCTCGGCCCCGTCGGGGATCTCCGGGACGTCCTCGCCGCGCAGGACCGCGCGGGCCCGGTCGACGTCGAGGCCGTCCTCCCAGCGGGCGACGACCAGGCTGCCGAGGATCTGTCCGGAGAGGCTGACCAGCCCGCGCATGGTGGACAGGAAGCGGTCGACGCCGATGATCAACATGATGCCGACGACGGGCACGATCCCGGTGGTGCTCAGGGTGGCGGCGAGGATGACGAACCCGGCGCCCGCGACGCCCGCGCTGCCCTTCGAGGTCACCAGGAAGACCGCGAGCAGGCCGATCTGCTGCCAGAGCGAGAGCTCCACGCCGAACGCCTGCGCGATGAACAGCGAGGCGAACCCGAGGTAGAGGCAGACGCCGTCGCCGTTGAAGGCGTAGCCCGAGGGCACGACGAGCCCGACGATCCGCCGGGGCGCGCCGAGGTGGGTGAGCTTGCGCAGCAGCGCGGGCATGACGACCTCGTAGTTCGAGGTGCCCAGGGTGATCAGCAGCTCGTCGCGGAAGTAGCGGTAGAGCCGCAGGATGCGCAGCCCGCACAGCCGGGCCAGCACCCCGAACACGACGAGGCTGAACACGATGCCGGTGACCCAGAACAGCAGGACGAAGTTCCCGAGGCTCACCAGCGTCGACGCCCCGAACTTCCCGGTCGTGTACGCCATGGCGCCGAAGGCGCCCAGGGGCGCCGCGTACATGACCAGGCGGATCATGCCGAAGGTCGCGTCGCCGATCTTCTGGACGGCCGTGACGATGCCCTGGCCGCGGGGTCCCATGGCCTTCACCGCGATCGCGAACAGGATCGACACCAGCAGGACCTGCAGGACGTTGCCCTCGGTGAAGGCGTTGACCACGCCGCTGGGGATGATGTCGACGAGGAAGTCGTACCAGTGCCCGCCCTCGCCTTGGGCCACGTACTGCGCGGCGCTCCCGGACAGGCGCAGCGCGTCGGGCCGGGCGTTCACGCCGTCGCCGGGACGGAACACGTCCATGACGACGAGCCCGACGATCAGCGCGAGCGTGGTGACGACCTCGAAGTAGACGAGGGCCTTCACCCCGATCCGCCCGACCGACGTGAGCTCGCCCGCCGACGCGATGCCGGTGACGATCGTGCAGAACACGACCGGCGCGATGAGCATCTGGATCAGGGCGATGAACCCGGTGCCGATCGGTTCGAGCGCGGCCCCCACGCCCGGTGCGAGCAGCCCGACCGCGGCGCCGGCGACGATCGCGACGAGGACGGTCACGTAGAGCTTCGTCGTGAAGGCGCTGCGGACGATCGAGCGGACCGACATCGGGGACCTCGCTGTCACCGTGTACGACTGACGTACATCTGTGCGATGGACGCACACGACCGTGGGGGCGTGCGGCGCGGTTGTCAAGGGCCGGGCGCGCCGCCGGTGCGAGACTGGCGCCGTGTCCCGCGAGGATCCGGACGTCATCGACTCCGTGGACAAGGCACTGCAGGTGCTCACGGTGTTCTCCGCCGAGCACCCGGAGCTGTCCGTCAGCCGGGTCGCCGAGCTGACCGGCTTCACCCGGGCCACGGCCCGCCGCATCCTGCTGACGCTGCGCCGCCTCGGATACGCCGAGGAGCGCGACCGCCGGTTCCGGCTGACGCCGCGCGTGCTGCGGCTGGGGTACGGCTACCTGTCGTCGGCGCCGTGGTGGGAGACCGCGGAGGTGCACATGCGCAGCCTCTCGACGACGCTGCAGGAGTCGTCGTCGCTGGCCGCCCTCGACGGCACCGAGATCGTCTACCTCGCGCGGGTGCCGAGCCCCCGCAGCGTCGCGATCACGCTCAACGTCGGCTCACGGCTGCCCGCCTACCCGACCTCGCTCGGGCGGGTGCTGCTCGCGGCCCTGCCCGACGACGAGCTCGACGCCTACCTGGACGCGGTCGAGCTGCGCCCGCTCACCCCGCACACCGTCACCGACCCGGCACGCCTGCGCGAGGTGCTCGGGCAGGTGCGCCGGGACGGGTTCTCGCTGATCGACGGCGAGCGCGAGGAGGGCGTGCGGTCGGTGGCGGCGGGCGTGCGCCACCGGGGACGGGTCATCGCCGCGCTCAACGTCTCGGTCAACGCGGCGCGGCTGTCGGCCGACGAGCTGCGGGAACGCTGCGCCCCGATGGTCGTCGAGCACGCCGAGGCGATCTCGGGGGAGATCGCGGCGCGCTGAGGCCGGTTCAGCCGGCTCAGCCCACCTTGCCCACCCGCAGGTGCTCGACGAACCAGTCGCGTGCCGCACCCGAGCTGACCTCGAAGCCCGGGCCGGTGTAGGCGTCGAAGTGCCCGCCGGGCACGATCACGAGCTTCTTCGGGTGGACGGCGGTCTCGTACGCGGCGGCGGCCGCCTCGCCGGCGACGAGGCGGTCGTGCGGCGCCACCACCATCTGCGCGGGCGTCGGGGAGATGAGCGGGAGGAACCGGCCGGGCTCGTAGCCCTGGAAGAGCTCGATCGAGCGCAGCGTGACCTCGTTGCGCCACGACGGCGCGCGGTCGCGCTGGGTGCGGGTGAAGAACTCGTACGAGTCCGGGGTGGGCAGCGCGGCCGGCGCCGCCGGGTCCTCGCTGACGACGGGCATCATCGCCGGCTCCCCGCCCCGGGCGCGCTCGAGGCGGTCGGCGGCGAACGCCTCCCACGTCGGACCCCATGCGTCGATGCGCACGAGCGACTCGAACGCCTGCCGGCCCGAGACGAGCGGGACCTGACCGGACACCGCCTTGACGCGGCGGTCGATCGCGCCGACGACGTAGGAGTGCGCGCCGGAGTAGCTCGAGCCCCACACGCCGATCCGGTCCGCGTCGACGTCGTCGCGGCCCTGGGCGTAGGTGATCGCGTGCTGGTAGTCGCGGATCTGCTCCCAGGGGTCGATCTCCTGGCGCGGCTTTCCTGGCGCGGCGTCCGACGCGCCGAACCCGCGGTTGTCGTAGACGACGCACGCCAGTCCGGCGGCGGCGAAGACCTCCGCGTAGTCGTCGAGGTGCTGTTCCTTGACCGCGGAGAAGCCGTGCGCCATGACCACGCACGGGTGGCCGCCGTTCGCGTCGGCGCCGTCCGGTGCGTAGAACCAGCCCCGCAGCGTCACACCGTCGGCGTCGAAAGAGATGTCCTCGCGCATCGTCGCGCTCCCGTCACGTCGTCCACCCGGACGACCGAGCGTTCCCCGGACGGCGCACGGCGGGATACCGCCGTGCACCGTCAACCGGGTAACGGTCAGGGCACGACGTGGATCAGCGGGCGACGAGGTCGATCCGGCACTGCGCGACCGGGTCGGCCCCGGCCGGCACCTGCACGACGGGCTGGACCGGCGCCACGGCCGCGATCTCGAAGGCGCCGGTGAGCGCGACCCCGCCGCCGGCCTCGGCCGGGCGCGGCGCGACGTGCGCGGCGTCGGCACCCTGGATGGTCAGCACGGCGTCCGCGGCGGCGCTGTCGGCGCCCGGGCAGCTGAAGTTGCGCACGACCACCGTGGCCGGCTGGGCCGCCGCATTGCCGCCGGTGAGCGCGGCCTGGTCGATCTGCACCTGGAGGTCTACCTGGCCCTGGGCCAGCGTGGAGCCGCGGAGGGAGTCGGGGTAGGAGACGAGCGTCGCGACCAGCCCACTCGCGTCCACGTCGTTGCGCACCACCCGGTCGACGTCCTTGGCGAACAGGCCGCGCGCGACGCCGGTCAGGGCGAGGGCGAGCAGCAGGACGACCACGATGACGACCGCCGCCACGATCCCGAGGATCGTGCGCGACTTCCCCTGCTGCGGCGTGCGTTCCCGTACCGACATCCCTGGCCCCCGAGCGATCCGTTCCGACGTGTCACTGCTAGATCGGCGCGATGCCACCGGGCGTTAGCTTCGTTCGCCCGAACGGGTGGCCGGCCCGGCGGCGGCGACCTCGGATGCCGCGTGCCCGGGGCGGACGGTGGACCTCGTGGCAGCGGTCACCGTGGCCTGTGGTTGCATGTCCCCTCTGGTCGGGCGTCGGGGGCGGACTCATCAGCGCGGTGATCGAACCGAGGGCGACGGTGGACACCGTCGAGACCGTGCCGCGCGCGGACGACCGCGGACGGACCCGCTGGAACCTCGTCACGCTGGGCGCCACGACGGCCGTCTTCGCGGTCCTCGTGTGGCACCGGCGCTGGATCAGCGACGACGGCCTCATCGTGCTGCGGACGGTCCGCCAGCTCGCCGCCGGCCGGGGGCCGGTGTTCAACGCCGGCGAGCGCGTCGAGGCCAACACCTCGACCCTGTGGACCGCGCTGCTCGCCCTCCCCGGCCTGTTGCCGGGCCAGGTGCTGAACTGGTCCGCCGTCGTCCTGGGCCTGGTCCTCTCCGTCGCCGGGCTCGCGCTCGGGCTCGACGGCGCCCGCCGGCTGTTCGGCGCGCCGCCGCGGATGGTCCCGTTCGGCGCCCTGCTGGTCGTGGCGATGCCGCCGTTCTGGGACTTCGGGACCTCCGGGCTCGAGACCGGGCTGATCATCGGGTGGCTCGGCCTCACGTGGTGGCTGCTTGTGCGCCGGATCGACCCGGGCCGGCCACGGGAGGCCTGGTGGCTCGCGGTCGTGCTGGGCCTCGCCCCGCTCGTGCGGCCGGACCTCACCCTGGTGGCGCTGGTGGTGGCCGTCGTCGTGGTCGTGCTCGAGGCGCGGCACGGATGGTGGCGGCTCGCCGGGCTCGCGGGTGCCGCCGCGGCCCTTCCCGTCGTCTACGAGATCTTCCGGGCGGGCTACTACGGCCTGCTCGTGCCCTCGACCGCGCTGGCCAAGGAGGCGTCCGCGCCCCGGTGGGAGCAGGGCCTGCACTACCTCGACGACCTCGTCCGGACCTACGTGCTGTGGGTCCCGCTCGCGGTCCTCGCGGTGGTGGGACTGGCGCTGGTGCTCGGCTCGCCGCCCCGGGGCACGGGGTCCGCGGGGCGCCGGACGACCCTGGCCGTCGCCGCCGCGCCGCCGGTCGCCGCCCTGCTGCTGACCCTCTACGTCACGCGCGTCGGCGGCGACTTCATGCACGCGCGCATGCTGCTGCCGGCGCTGTTCTGCCTGGTGCTGCCCGTGATGGCGGTGCCGCTGCGCCGCGACCTCGTGCCGGGGCTGGTGGTGCTGGGCGCGTGGGCGCTCGTCTGCGTGGCCGGACTGCGGCCCGACTACGGCGAGGAGCTCGGCCCGAACTTCATCGCCAACGAGCGCATGTACTACGTGAACATCACGCGGTCGCCGCACCCGATCACCACCGACGACTACCTCGGGCACCCCGTCGCCCCCGACGGCGCGGCGACCGTGGCCGCGGCGCCGCCCGGCACGTTCGTGCTGCGCGGGGCACAGGACGACTGGTCGCTGTTCCGCGAGGCCCCCGGCGTCCCGTCGACGATCGTCTGGCTGAACCTCGGTGTCACCGGCGAGCTGGCCCCTCTCGACGTCCGCGTGCACGACGCGGTCGGGCTGACCAACCCGCTGGCCGCGCACTCGACGAGCGTGCCCGACGGCCGGATCGGTCACGACAAGGAGCTGCCGCCGTCCTGGGACCTCGCCGACGCCGGCGTCACCGATCCGCAGTGGCTCGACCCCGGCGAGCTCGCGGCGGCCGGCGCCGCCGTCGCCTGCCCCCGCACCCAGGAGATGCTGGCGTCGGTCCGGGAGCCCCTCACCGCCGCGCGGTTCTGGGAGAACCTCACCGGCGCGTGGGAGCGCACGTCCTACCGCTACCCGCGCATCCCGTCCGAGGCGGCGGACTGCCGCACCGCGTGAGTCAGGACGGGACGAGGCGCACCCGGAACATCGAGGGCCAGTACTTGCCGGTGAGCAGGAACCGGTCGGTCCCGGGGACGGCGGCGATGCCGTTCAGCACGGCGTCGGGGTCGTCCGGGCGCTGCCCGGGCGGGAGCAGTCCGGCCGCGTCGACGACCGCGGTGACGCGCCCGGAGCCCGGGTCGATGCGCACGAGGCGGTCGGTGTGCCAGACGTTCGCCCACACGCCTTCGGCGGTGCACTCGAGCTCGTTGAGCCGTTCGACCGGCACGTCGGCGGCCGTCACCCGCACCGTCCTCACCGGCGCGAACGAAGCCGGGTCGCGGAGCACCAGCTCGTCGGTGCCGTCGCTCGTGACGACGCGCGTCCCGTCGTGGCACGCCCCCCAGCCCTCGCGCTCGAGAGGGACGGTGCGCCGGATCGTCCACGTCGCGGGGTCGCGCTCGTAGGCGATCCCGTCGCGGTAGGTCAGCTGCCAGAGCGCGGTCGGGGTCGCGGTGACGCCCTCCCCGTAGACCGCAGGCGGCAGCGGTTCGGCGCGGCGGACCGCGCCGGTGGCCGGGTCGAGCGCGCGGAGCTGGGAGCGCCCGGTCAGCCCGGTGCTCTCCAGCAGCGCGTCGCCGTCGATCTCGAACCCCTCGGTGTACGCCGTCGGGTCGTGCGGCATGACGGCGAGGACCTCGGGCCGCAGGGTCGCGACGCCCGCCGCGCGCAGGCGGGCCGGGTCGTCGAGGACCGACGGCTCCGCCCGGGGCAGCGCGGACACCACCACGACGACGAGCCCGGCGACGACGAGCGCTGCGGCGCAGGCCAGGCCGGCCCACCGCAGCGTCGGCGTCACGCGGACGACCGGAGCGGGGTCACCAGCCGCGCTCGCGCCATTCGGAGAGCTTCGGGCGCTCGGTACCGAGCGTCGTGTCGTCGCCGTGGCCCGGGTAGACGTGCGTGTCGTCGCCGAGCTGCCCGAACACCTTCGCCTCGAGATCGTCCATCAGCGACGCGAACTCGGCCGGGCCCGCGGTCTTGCCCGGGCCGCCGGGGAAGAGCGAGTCGCCGGTGAACAGGTGCCCCGAGCCGGCCGGGTCGCGGTAGAGCAGCGCGATCGAGCCGGGGGTGTGCCCGTCGAGGTGGATGATCTCGACCTGCGCGCCGCCGAACCGCACGGTGTCGCCGTCGCCGACGGTGTGGTCCGGGGCGACCGGCAGCTCGGGGGCGTCGGCCTCCCCGGCGTAGGTGGCGGGGGAGAGGGCACGCACGGCGTCCTCCAGGGACTGGATGTGGTCCCAGTGCTTGTGGGTGGTCGCCAGGCTCGTCACCTTGCCGCGGTCGGCGACCGTGGCGACGGTGTCGAGCAGGCGGTCGGTCTCGTTGGCGGCGTCGATCAGCAGCGCCTCGCCGGAGCCGTGGTCGACCAACAGGTACGCGTTGTTGTCCATCGGCCCGACCGACACCTTGGTGATCGAGACGTCCTTCAGGTCGCGCCGGGCGGCGGGGCCGCCGGGCTCGACGTGGCCGGTGTAGTCGTCGAGGAGGTCCACGGCCGTGAGCCTAGTGGCGTCAGGGCCGCACCGGCTTGTGGCCGGCGCGGCGCAACGCGTCCGGGCTGAGGATCTCGCCGCAGCTCTCGCAGCGCGGGAGCTCGTCCTCGGCCATCACCACCTCGCGGTGGCGGCACTCGGCGCGCTCGCCGCTCCAGCCCGGGCGCGACCGCAACCGCGCCAGGTCCGCCGGGTCGATACCGCTCATGGCTCCATGGTGCCCGTCAGGGCGTCCGGGCCGGGTCGCGGCCGGCCAGGGCGACGACGCGGTCGAGCAGCGGCGCGTCCCGGGTGACGTCGACCGCGGCGCCGAAGGCACCCATCTGCCGGCCGAGCGGGGTCAGGGCCGTGAGGGCGTCGTGGACCTCCTCGAGCAGGCCCTCGTCCCACGCCACGGGCCGGCGCAGCCCCGTCGCGAGGTCCCAGCCGTGCAGCACCAGCTCGCAGAGCGCCATCGTGCCGACCACCGCGGACGGGATCTCCGAGCTGGTCATCGTGGTGGTGCCCGTCCACGCCTGCGGGTCGCTCCAGACGGCGACGAGGTCGTCGCGCTCGGCACCGAGCACCGTCGGCCAGTCGTCGCCGAGGGCGCGGGTCGTGGGCTCGGGCGGGGTGCCGCGCCCGGCGCCGGCGAGGACCGGCGTCCAGGTCATCAGGTGCTCGGCGAGGTCGCGCACGGTCCAGCCCTCGCAGGGCACGAGCGCGTCGAGGTCACCGGCGGCGTCGGCGACGAGCTCCTCGTGCGGGGCGGCAGCGGCGCCGATGAGGTGCGGGCGGGCCGCGAAGTCGGGGAACACCCGGAGGACGCTAGTGACGCCCCGGCCGCCCGTCATGGAGGAACGCGACACCGTGGACGAGCGGGATCCGCGCGAGCTCGGCGGTCACTGGCGCACCGCCCAGCGGATCGCCGTGCACGAGCCCGACCCCGATCTCGCGCCGTGGGTCGAGCGGATCTGGACCGCCTCGTGGGACTACGCCGAGCCCTACGCCCAGAAGATCGTCCCGCTGCCGCAGGTGCACGTGTCGGTGATCGGCGACTCCGGGCCCCGTGTCGTCGGGCCGCGCAGCCGGCACATGGTGCGCGAGCTCGTCGGCCGGGACGCGGTCGTCGGCGCGGCCTTCCGGCCCGGCGTGTTCCGGGCGTGGGCCGACCGGCCCGTCGGGCGGCTGGTCGACCGCGAGCTGGACGCCGCGGACCTCCCGGGCCTCGGTGGTGTCTGGCGCGGGGACATGGGCGCCTGGCTGCGGGCCGGCGTGCCCGCCGACGGTCCCGGGGCGGCGGCGAGGGAGGCGGGGGAGCTGGTCGCGCACGTCGCCGCCGACCCGACGATCGCGCGGGTCGACCGCCTCGCCGCGGCCGCCGGGCTGGGGATGCGCACCCTGCAGCGCCTGTTCGCCGAGCACGTCGGCCCCGGCCCGAAGTGGGTGATCCGGCGCTACCGGCTCCAGGAGGTCGTCGAGCGCCTGGAGACGGGCGGGCCGGAGGTGGACTGGGCGGACCTCGCCGCGACCCTCGGCTACGCCGACCAGGGTCACCTGTCCCGCGACTTCACCGACCTCTTCGGCGAACCGCCGACCTGGTACGCCCGCCGCTACCCGGGATCACCGGTCTGACGGTCACCGCGCCGGCGCCGGCGCCGTGGGCGGCCGGCGGGCCGGAGATCAGGAGCGCGCTGTCCACCCCCGGGCGGGCCGCGAGGTGCACCAGGCGCTCCTGATCACCGGGCCCCAGGGCACGAACCCGTCCGGACCTCCACGAACCGGGCGGCGGGAACACCGGGACCGGCGCCGTCGTTGCGACGACCGGCGCAGCGGTCACGCGACCGTCGCGACGCCGTCCCCGCCGCCCGGTGCTCGTCGTCCCTCGCACCCCGTCCGGCGCCCCGACCGCGGGCGGCACGGCCGTTGTCGGGGGTCGCTCCTAGCATGGAGTGCACCGGGGGAAGAGGCATCCGATGGCGTGTGTTCCGAACCCCGGCGCGTCTCGCCCCGAGCCAGGAGGCCCCGCACGTGGTCGATCGTCTCGTCGTCCAGGGCGCCCGTGAGCACAACCTCACGGGCGTCGATCTCGACCTGCCCCGCGACAGCCTGGTCGTGTTCACCGGGCTGTCCGGATCGGGCAAGTCGAGCCTGGCGTTCGACACGATCTTCGCCGAGGGCCAGCGGCGCTACGTCGAGTCGCTCTCGGCGTACGCCCGCCAGTTCCTGGGGCAGATGGACAAGCCCGACGTCGACTTCATCGAGGGGCTCTCGCCCGCGGTCTCGATCGACCAGAAGTCCACGAGCCGCAACCCGCGCTCCACCGTCGGCACCATCACCGAGGTCTACGACTACCTGCGCCTGCTCTACGCCCGCGCCGGCACGCCGCACTGCCCGACGTGCGGTGAGGTGATCTCGAAGCAGACGCCGCAGCAGATCGTCGACCAGGTGCTCGAGATGGAGCCCGGCCGCCGGTTCCAGGTCCTCGCGCCGGTGATCCGCGGCCGCAAGGGCGAGTACGTCGACCTGTTCAGCCAGCTCCAGGGCCAGGGCTACTCCCGCGTGCTGGTCGACGGCACGGTCTATCCGCTCTCGGAGCCGCCGACGCTGAAGAAGCAGGAGAAGCACGACATCGCGGTGGTGGTCGACCGCCTGTCGGTGAAGTCCAGCGCCAAGCAGCGCCTCACCGACTCGGTCGAGACCGCGCTGCGCCTGGCCGAGGGCATCCTCGTGCTCGACTTCGTCGACCTCCCCGACGACGACCCGGACCGCGAGCGCCGGTTCTCCGAGCGCATGGCCTGCCCCAACGGCCACCAGCTCCAGGTCGACGACCTCGAGCCCCGCGCCTTCTCCTTCAACTCGCCCTACGGCGCGTGCCCGACGTGCGCCGGGCTGGGCATCAAGAAGGAGGTCGACCCCGAGCTGCTGGTGCCCGACGACGAGCTCTCGCTCGCCGACGGCGCCATCGCGCCCTGGGCCATCGGGCAGTCGGCGGAGTACTTCACGCGGCTGCTCACCGCGCTCTCCGAGCAGGTCGGCTTCCGCATGGACACCCCGTGGCGCAAGCTGCCGGCGCGGGTGCAGAAGGCGGTGCTGCACGGTTCGGAAGACCAGGTGCACGTGCGCTACCGCAACCGCTACGGCCGCGAGCGCTCGTACTACGCCTCGTTCGAGGGCGTGGTGCCGTTCCTCGAGCGCCGGCTCGACCAGGCGGAGTCCGACAGCGCCCGCGAGCGCTACGAGGGCTACATGCGCGACGTGCCGTGCCCGGCGTGCGGGGGCACGCGCCTCAAGCCCGAGATCCTGGCCGTGACCCTGCGGCACGAGACCCTCGGCGACCGCTCGATCGCCGAGGTCTGCGCGCTCTCCGTGGCCGACTGCGCCGAGTTCATGACGGGCCTCGTCCTCGGCCACCGCGAGCAGGTCATCGCGGGGGCGGTGCTCAAGGAGATCGGCGCGCGGCTCGGGTTCCTCCTCGACGTCGGGCTCGACTACCTGTCGCTGGCGCGTGCCGCGGCCACGCTCTCCGGCGGCGAGGCCCAGCGCATCCGCCTGGCCACCCAGATCGGCTCCGGCCTCGTCGGCGTGCTCTACGTGCTCGACGAGCCCTCGATCGGGCTGCACCAGCGCGACAACCGCCGGCTGATCGACACACTGTCCCGGCTGCGCGACCTCGGCAACACATTGATCGTCGTCGAGCACGACGAGGACACCGTCCGGGCGTCCGACTGGGTGGTCGACATCGGCCCGGGCGCCGGCGAGCACGGCGGGAAGGTCGTCTACTCCGGGCCGGTCGCGGGTCTCGAGCAGAGCGAGGAATCGCTCACCGGTGCCTACCTCGCGGGCCGGGAGGAGATCCCGGTGCCGCAGATTCGGCGCCCGGTCGACAAGAAGCGCCAGGTCAGCGTCGTCGGGGCCCGCGAGCACAATCTGCACGACGTCGACGTCTCGTTCCCGCTCGGCTGCCTCGTGTCGATCACCGGGGTGTCCGGGTCGGGCAAGTCGACGCTGGTCAACGACATCCTGGCCACGGTGCTGGCCAACAAGCTGAACAAGGCCCGCCAGGTCCCGGGCCGGCACACCCGGGTCACCGGCACGGAGCACCTCGACAAGCTGGTCCGGGTCGACCAGTCGCCGATCGGGCGCACGCCGCGGTCCAACCCGGCGACCTACACCGGCGTGTGGGACCACATGCGCAAGCTGTTCGCCGCCACCAACGAGGCGAAGGTGCGCGGCTACGGGCCCGGGCGCTTCTCGTTCAACGTCAAGGGCGGGCGCTGCGAGGCGTGCGCGGGTGACGGCACCATCCGCATCGAGATGAACTTCCTGCCCGACGTGTACGTGCCCTGCGAGGTCTGCAAGGGCGCCCGGTACAACCGCGAGACCCTCGAGGTGCACTACAAGGGCAAGAACGTGGCCGAGGTCCTCGACATGCCGATCGAGGAGGCCGCCGAGTTCTTCAAGCCGATCGGGGCGATCCACCGTCACCTGCAGACGCTCACCGAGGTGGGCCTGGGCTACGTCCGGCTCGGCCAGCCCGCCCCGACGCTCTCCGGCGGCGAGGCGCAGCGGGTGAAGCTGGCGTCCGAGCTGCAGAAGCGCTCCGCCGGCCGGACGCTCTACATCCTCGACGAGCCCACCACCGGCCTGCACTTCGAGGACATCCGCAAGCTGCTCGGTGTCATCAACGGCCTGGTCGACAAGGGCAACACCGTGCTCGTCATCGAGCACAACCTCGACGTCATCAAGGTGTCCGACTGGGTCGTCGACATGGGTCCCGAGGGCGGCAACAACGGCGGCACCATCGTCGCCCAGGGCACGCCGGAGCAGATCGCGGCGGTGCCCGAGAGCTACACGGGCCAGTTCCTGACCAAGCTCGTCGAGCCCGACGCCGGCCCCGTCCGCAAGAGCCGCGCGAAGAAGGCGGGCTAGTCCGGCGGGGCCCGATCCCGGGGCGACGGGAAGGAACACCGCAGGGCAGTGGTAGCGTTACACCCTGAGCGACCAGCTCGGTGGGTGCAGCGCGTCCGTCGAGCGGCAAGTGGAGCCCCGGCTCCCACCCGTCCGCCGTCCAGGTGAGCGGGTCCGGTCCAGCCGCCTCAGGCCGGTCCTGAGGCGGAGGTGTCCGCGCTGGTGGACACCGGATCGGTCGACCGTGGGCCCCGACGCCAGGCATGGCGCGGGGCCCGACGTTCATCGGGGCTCCGGGTGCCGGGTCGCAGCGACACAGTCACGGACCCGAGGAGAGCTCATTACCACAGAGACCCGCATCAACGAGCGCATCCGCGTTCCCGAGGTGCGACTGGTCGGCCCCAACGGGGAGCAGGTCGGGATCGTCCGGATCGAGGACGCCCTGCGCCTGGCCCGCGAGGCCGACCTCGACCTGGTCGAGGTGGCCGCCCAGGCCCGCCCGCCGGTCTGCAAGCTCATGGACTACGGCAAGTTCAAGTACGAGAGCGCGCAGAAGGCCCGCGAGTCGCGGCGTAACCAGCAGCAGACGGTGATCAAGGAGCAGAAGCTCCGGCCGAAGATCGACCCGCACGACTACGAGACGAAGAAGGGTCACGTGACCCGCTTCCTCGGGCAGGGTCACAAGGTCAAGGTCACCATCATGTTCCGCGGCCGCGAGCAGTCGCGCCCGGAGCTGGGCTTCCGCCTGCTGCAGCGCCTCGCCGAGGACGTCGGTGAGCTGGGCTACGTCGAGGCCACGCCGAAGCAGGACGGCCGCAACATGACGATGGTCCTGGCGCCGAACAAGAAGCCGCAGAAGGCCCCGCGCGCCAACCAGGAATCCCAGCAGGAAGCAGCGGAGCCGGCCCCCGAGCCGGCCGGCTGAGCTGGCGCACGACCGGCCGCACCCGCCTCCCGGGGTGGGCGCGGCCGGGTACCCGGGCGCCCGTACCGTCGCTCCCGAGCGACGGCGCGGACGTCGATCCACCCCGGCGGAGACGGAGCGCCGCGGAGCTCGACCATCGACTCCGGAGCACCCGCTCCGCACGAGGAACCAAGGACTGGACATGCCGAAGAACAAGACCCACAGCGGCGCCAAGAAGCGCATCAAGGTGACCGGGTCCGGCAAGCTGCTGCGCGAGAAGGCGGGCAAGCGCCACCTGCTGGAGAAGAAGTCCAGCCACAAGACCCGTGAGCTCTCCGGCAACGAGAACGTCGCGCCGCAGGACACCGGGCGCGTGAAGCGCCTGCTCGGCGGTCTCTGACCACCTCCCGGCCCCGCCGACCCACCCCGGGCGGACGTTCGTCCGCTCCCTGATCAGATCGAAGGCAGGACCACGTGGCACGCGTGAAGCGCGCGGTCAACGCGCAGAAGAAGCGTCGCACCACCCTGGAGATGGCCAGCGGCTACCGCGGCCAGCGCTCCCGGCTCTACCGCAAGGCCAAGGAGCAGACGCTCCACTCGCTGACCTACGCCTACCGGGACCGCAAGCAGCGCAAGGGCGACTTCCGGCAGCTGTGGATCACCCGCATCAACGCGGCGGCCCGCGCCAACGACATGACCTACAACCGGTTCATGCAGGGGCTGAAGCTCGCGGGCGTCGAGGTCGACCGCAAGAACCTCGCGGAGATCGCGGTGTCCGACCCGGCCGCGTTCACCGCGCTGGTCGAGGTCGCCCGCGCCGCGGTCCCCGCGGACAAGAACGCGAAGAACGAGGACGCCGCCTGAGCGAGGCGCTCCTCACCGAACGCACGCCGCGCGTCGCCGCAGCCCGCAAGCTGCTGCGGCGCGCGGCGCGTGTCGATGCCCGGCGGTTCCTCGTCGAGGGCGTCCGCCCCGTGCACGAGGCGCTGGCCTGGGCCGAGGAAGGCTCGGGTCGCCTCTACGACCTCTTCCTCACCGACGCCGTCGCCGACCGGGACCCCGCGCTGGAGGACCGGGCGAGGGCGCTCGACGTCCGCGTCGCGCGCGTGACCGACAAGGCCGCGGCCGGCCTCTCGGACACCGTCACCCCGCAGGGCGTGGCCGCCGTGTGCTCGACGGTCACCGTCGGGCTCGAGCAGGCCCTCGGTGACGCGCCCCGGCTGGTCACGGTGCTCGTCGGCGTCGCCGACCCGGGCAACGCCGGCACGGTCATCCGCACCAGCGACGCCGCGGGCGCCGACGCCGTCGTCCTCGCCGGTGACGCCGTCGATCCGCACAACGGCAAGTGCGTGCGGTCGACGATGGGCAGCCTCTTCCACGTCGCCCTGGCCGTCGACCGCGACGTCGATGCCGTCGTCGCCGCGCTCCGGGACCGCGGCCTGACCCTGCTCGCCGCGGCCGGCGACGGCGAGACCGTCCTCGACGCCGGCGCGGACGCCCTGCTCGCCCGGCCTACCGCGTGGCTGTTCGGCAGCGAGGCCCGCGGCCTCGACGAGCGCACCGCCGCCGCGGCCGACCACCGCGTCCGCGTCCCCATCCACGGCCGCGCGGAGAGCCTCAACCTGGCGACGGCGGCCGCCGTGTGCCTCTACGCCTCCGCCCGCGCCCAGCGCTGAGGGCGCTCAGAGCTCGCCCGGCGCGGCGAAGCGGTAGAAGACACCCCCCGGGGGCGTGGCGCCGAGCAGCAGCCACACCGCGCCCTCGAAGTCCCGGGCACGCGAGAGGTCGCCGACACGCACCGGCTCGTAGCCGGCGTCGCGGATCAGCGTCTCGGTGACCTCGACGGCCTCGTCGTCGGCGACGTACCAGTTGCTCGGCCGGACCCGCTGCTCGCGGACGCGGTCGAACAGGCTCGCGTAGTTCATGTTGAAGCTCTTGGCCACCGGTCCGCCGGTGACGGACTTGACCTCCTCGGCGTTCGACGGAGCGTCTCCAGCCCGCGCGGGGAAGACGTTCGTCGCGTCGATGGCGGTCTTCCCCGCGAGGCCGCTGACCTTCGCCAGGGCGGGGGAGACCTGGTCGCCGGGCACCGCGACGAGGACGACGTCCGCGTCCGACACATCACCGCCGTCCCGGCCCAGCTCGTCGACGTCGTGGCCCGCTTCGCGCCACAGCCGGGCCAGCCCGCCCCCGATGCTGCCCCGGCCGATCGTCACGATCTTCATCCGTGGTCCCCTCGTCGATGGTTCATGTGTTAACCAGACGCTAGGCCTGCTGTGGTTCACACGTCAACCAGCCACTACGCTGCCGACGTGGCGGAGACGCGGTGGCTGGACGAGCGCGAGGAGCGGGCCTGGCGCGGCCTCATGGCGATGCAGGACGGCCTGACCGAGTTCCTCGACCGTCGCCTCCGCACCCGGTGCGGGCTGTCGGGCGCCGACTTCGAGGTGCTGGCCCACCTCTCGGAGGCGCCGGACGGGTGCCTGCGGCCGTTCGTGCTCGGGCGCAGCCTGGGCTGGGAGAAGAGCCGTCTCTCCCAGCACCTGGGCCGCATGGAGCGGCGCGGCCTGGTGTCCCGCGACCGGTGTCCGACCGACCAGCGCGGGGCGGTCGTGACCATCACCCCGCACGGTCGCGAGCTCGTCGAGGCCGCGGCCCCACGGCACGTCGCCGACGTCCGCGAGGCCGTCGTCGACCACCTCACGCCGGAGGAGCTGGAGACGCTCGCCGCCGTCAGCGACACGGTGCGGGCCCGGCTGGCGGCGCTCGACGAGCGGCGCGCGGAGCCCTGAGCCGGGAGCAGGCAACCGATGGCCTCGACCTGCTCCGATAGGATCGGTCGGCACCCGAGAGCAGCAGGAGCGAGACGACCTCGATGTCCGGCACCAACGACCTCTACGACCCCAAGCAGGTCGCGGCGCTCGACCCCGAGACGCTCGACGCCGCGCGGGCGGACGCGACCTCGGCCTTCGCCGGCGCCGCCACTCTCGAGGCGCTCACGGCGCTGAAGCCCGCCCACCTCGGCGACCGCTCGCCGGTGCTCACCGCGCGCCGCGAGATCGGCGCCCTGCCGCCCCAGGCGCGCTCGGCATCCGGGAAGCGGGTCAACGAGATCCGTGTGGCCATCCAGTCCGCCTACGACGAGCGCCACGAGGTGCTCTCCGCCGAGCGCGACGAGCGGATGCTGGCCGAGGAGGCCGTGGACGTCACGCTGCCCGGCGACCGGCACCCGCGCGGCAGCCGGCACCCGCTGACGCAGCTCTCGGAGCGGATCGCGGACATCTTCGTCGCCATGGGCTACGAGGTGGCCGAGGGCCCCGAGGTCGAGTCGGAGTGGTTCAACTTCGACGCCCTGAACTTCCTGCCCGACCACCCGGCGCGCACGATGCAGGACACCTTCCACGTCGAGCCCGCCGCGGCCCGCCAGGTGCTGCGCACCCACACCTCGCCGGTGCAGATCCGGGCCCTGCTCGAGCGCGACCTGCCCGTCTACGTCGTCTGCCCGGGGCGCACGTTCCGCACCGACGAGCTCGACGCCACCCACACCCCGGTCTTCCACCAGATCGAGGGCCTCGCCGTCGACAAGGGCCTGACCATGGCTCACCTCAAGGGCACGCTCGACGCGTTCGCGCGGGCGATGTTCGGCGAGGAGTCGACGATCCGGCTGCGCCCGTCGTACTTCCCGTTCACCGAGCCCTCGGCCGAGCCCGACGTCTGGTTCCCGCAGAAGAAGGGCGGCGCGGGCTGGGTCGAGTGGGGCGGCTGCGGCATGGTCGACCCGAACGTGCTGCGCGCCTGCGGCGTCGACCCGGACGTCTACTCCGGCTTCGCCTTCGGGATGGGGCTGGAACGCACGCTGATGTTCCGCAACGGCCTGCCCGACATGCGCGACATGGTCGAGGGCGACGTGCGGTTCACCTCGGCGTTCGCCGTCGAACCGTGAGCCGGTCCCCGGCCCCACCCGCCAGCTCCAGAAAGGCCCCGTAGCCGTGCGTGTCCCCGTCTCGTGGCTCCTCGAGCATGTCGACCTGCCCGCGGACAGCGACTCGCTGACGGCCGACGCCGTCGGCGAGGCGCTCATCCGCGTCGGGCTCGAGGTCGAGGACGTGGCCCCGATCCCGGCCAGCACCGGCCCGCTCGTGGTCGGACGCGTCGCGTCGGTCGAGGAGCTCACCGAGTTCAAGAAGCCGATCCGGTACTGCCGCGTCGACGTGGGTCCCGAGCACAACGAGGACACCGGGTCGCGGGGGATCGTGTGCGGCGCGACGAACTTCGCCGAGGGCGACCTCGTCGTCGTCGCCCTGCCCGGGGCCGTCCTGCCCGGCGACTTCGCGATCGCCGCGCGGAAGACCTACGGCCACGTCTCCGACGGCATGATCTGCGCGCTCGACGAGCTGGGCCTCGGCGACGACCACAGCGGCATCCTCGTGCTGCCGCCCGCGACGGCCGATCCCGGCGACGACGGCGCGGCGCTGCTCGGACTGGACGACGCCGTCCTCGACATCGCCGTGACGCCGGACCGCGGCTACTGCCTCTCGGTCCGCGGGCTGGCCCGCGAGCTCGCCTGCGCCCTCGACGCGCCCTACGGCGACCCGGCCCTGCTCGGCCGGGACCTGCCCGCCGAGGACGGGGACGCCTGGCCGGTGCGCCTGGACCCGTCCTCGCAGTGCCGGCGCTTCGTCGCCCGCCGGGTGACCGACCTCGACCCCACGGCCCCGTCGCCGTGGTGGCTGCGCCGGCGCCTGCTGCTCTGCGGCGTGCGCCCGATCTCGCTGGCCGTCGACGTCACCAACTACGTGATGCTCGAGCTGGGCCAGCCGATGCACGCCTACGACGCCGCCACCGTGCAGGGCGACGTCGTGGTCCGGCGGGCGACCGCGGACGAGAAGATCACCACCCTGGACGACGCGCAGCGCGCGCTCGACGTCGACGACGTCGTCGTCACCGACGACTCCGGGCCCATCGGCCTCGCGGGCGTCATGGGCGGGGCGAGCACCGAGGTCGGCACGGGCACCTCCGACGTCCTCCTCGAGGCCGCGACGTGGGACGCGCCGTCGGTGGCCCGCGCCGCGCGCCGCCACCGCCTGCCCAGCGAGGCCGCCCGCCGCTTCGAGCGCGAGGTCGACCCCGCCGTCGCCCGGGCCGCCACCGACCGCGCGGCGTGGCTGCTCGCGCACTACGGCGGCGCGACGGTGTCGCCCGGCGTCACCGACGAGGGCGGCGTGCCGACCCCGGAGCCCGTCGACATGGCGCTCGACCTGCCCGACCGGGTCGCCGGCACCCGCTACGAACGGGGCGCCGTGGTGCGGCGGCTCAGCCAGATCGGGTGCGCGGTCGAGGTCGCCGCCGCCGATCCCGGCGACACGGGCGGCGCCGGGCTGCGCGCCGTGCCGCCGACCTGGCGCCCCGACCTCACCCGCCCCGCCGACCTCGTCGAGGAGGTCCTGCGCCTCGAGGGGTACGCCGGGATCCCGTCGCAGCTGCCCCTGGCGCGCCCGGGTACCGGCCTCACCCTCGCCCAGCGGCGCCGCCGCCAGGTCTCGCGGGCGCTCGCCGACGCCGGCTACGACGAGGTGCTCCCGTCGCCGTTCGTCGCACCCGCGGTCTTCGACGCGTTCGGGCTGGACGCCGACGACGACCGCCGGAACGCCCTGCGCCTGGCCAACCCGCTCGACGCCGACCGCTCGCTCATGGCGACGACGCTGCTGCCGGGCCTGCTGGACGCCGTGGTCCGCAACGTCTCGCGCGGCCTGCGCGACCTCGCGCTCTACCAGGTCGGACAGGTGGTCCGCCCCGGTCCGGACGACCCGCCGGAGGCGCCGCTGCTGCCGGTCGACCACCGCCCGGACGACGCGGCGGTCACCTCGGTGCTCGCGAACCTGCCGGCCCAGCCGCTGCGGGTCGGCGCCGTCCTCGCCGGCGCCTGGGAGCGCGCGGGCTGGTGGGGATCGGGCCGCCCCGCCGACTGGGCCGACGCGATCGAGGCCGCCCGGCTCGTCGGACGGGTGTACGGCGCCGAGCTCACGGTGACCTCCGACGTCCACGCCCCGTGGCACCCCGGCCGCTGCGCCGCGCTGAGCCTCGGCGACACCCTCGTCGGGCACGCCGGCGAGCTGCACCCGAAGGTCCTCGAGGCCCTCGGCCTGCCGGCCCGCACGTGTGCGATGGAGCTCGAGCTCGACCGGCTCCCGCTGGCCGAGGACCGCCCGGTGCCCGCGGTGTCGTCCTTCCCGCCGGTGCTGCTCGACGTCGCCCTCGTGCTCGACCAGGCGGTGCCGGCGGCGTCGGTGGTGTCCGCGCTGCGCGACGGCGGCGGCGACCTCGTCGAGGACGTCCGCCTGTTCGACGTCTACACCGGCCCCCAGGTCGGCGAGGGCAAGCGCTCGCTCGCGTTCGCCCTGCGCCTGCGCGCCCCCGACCGGACGCTGACCCTCGAGGAGGCGTCGGCCCGCCGCGACGCCGCGGTCGCGACGGCCACCGAACGCTTCGGGGCCCGGCTGCGCTAGGTGCCCTCCGGGCTCGTGCTCACGTGCGCGGTATCGCACCCCGCAGCAGCCAGCCGAGGGTGACCTCGAGGTCGGCGCGCAGCTGTGGCGGCGCCAGGTTCGCCTCGTCGGCGGTCGCGAGCGCGGCGTAGCCGAGGGTGCTGACGATCAGCGCCCGCACCACGCGGCCCGCGGCGTCGGAGTCGACGCCGGCCCGCGCGAGCAGCACGGTCATGGCCGCGCCGAGGGACCGGGCGTTCGGTCCGCGCGCGCCCTGGCGGGCGAGGTAGAGCGGCACGAGGTCGGGGTGCGCCGCGAGCAGGTCGAACGTCGCGAGCATGACGTCGCGCAGCCCGCCCACCGGGTCCGCGTCCGGCGGGGGCGGGGTGAGCGCACCGAGCCGGTCGTCGAGCAGCGCGTCGACCAGCGCCGTCTTGTCCGCGACGTGGCTGTAGAGCGCGTTGGGGGCGACGCCGAGCTCGCCGGCGACCGAGCGCATCGACAGCCCGGGCAGTCCGCGCTGGGCGAACACCGTCCTCGCCGCGGTCAGCACGGCGTCGTGCGTCAGTCCGGCACGCTGGCCGGGGGTCCTCGGCATGGACGAACTGTACACCGTCCAGTATGCTGGACACCGTACAGTTCGAGAGTCAGGGGAACGCACATGACCGTCACGGACCTCGAGACCGGCGTCGCCGCCGGCGTGCCCTACGTGCTGCGGGCGCCGGCGGGGCGGCGTACGGACGCACCCGTCGTCGTCGGGTGGCACCTCATGGACGCGCCGCGCAGCGAGGCGGCCTTCGCGGCGGTGCTGCCGCTGGACGGGCTGGACGCCTGGCGGATCTACCTCGGCCTGCCCGAGATGGGGCGCGCCTGCCGGCGGGCGGGATGGACGAGCTGATGGCCCGCGGCTACGAGGACGCGGTCATGCTCATGCACGGCCCGGTCAACGCGCGGGCCGCGGACGAGTTCGACGGGGCCCTGCAGGCTCTGCGCGAGCGGTACGGGTTCGCCGGGGGCCCGTTGGCGATCTTCGGAGGGTCGGCGGGGGCCGGCGTCGCGCTGGAGGTGGCCACGCGCCGCGACGATCTCGCGGCGCTCGTCGGCGTGAGCCCGATGCTGCGCCTGCGTCCGGTGGTGGCGACCCTCGGGAAGATGTTCGGCGTCGACTACCGGTGGTCGCCGGAGTCCGACGCGGTGGCGGCGCGCATGGACTACGTCGCGCGGGCCGGGGAGCTGGGCACGCTGCCGGTGCGCCTCGTCCTCGGGTCCGAGGACGACGCCACGGCGTTCCTCGAGCCCGCGCGGGAGCTCGCCGCCGCGGCGGCCGGGCCGTCGGACGTCGTGGTGATCGAGGGGATGGGCCACGCACTGGCCGAGGAGCCGGGCCTCGAGCCCGCGCCGCAGACACCGCACGCGGCCGAGGTCGACGACCACGCCGTCGGGTGGTTCCGGAAGTATCTGGGCGTGTGAGCTCCCGCGGCGTCTCCGAGATCGGGCTGCTGCGGCTCGTCGCGCAGCGGCTGGTCGCCCCGCCCGACGACGACGTCGCCGGCGTCGTCCGTCACCTCGGCGCCGCGCAGGGCCAGGACCCGGCGGGCGCGCTGACGTCGCTCGCCCTGCGCACGGCCGGCCGGTCGACCGGCGCCGTGGTCGCCGCGTTCGACGCCGGCACGATCGTCCGCAGCTGGCCGATGCGCGGCACGCTGCACGTCCTGCCCGCCGAGGACCTCGCGTGGATGCTGCCCCTGGGCACGCCCCGCCCGCGCGTGCAGGCCGCCCGGCGCCGCGGCGAGCTGGGGCTCGACGACGCCGACGTCGACCGGGCCCGGGCGGTCGCGCGGAGCGCGGTGCCCGCCACGCGCGCCGGGCTGTTCGCGGCGTGGGAGTCCGCGGGGCTCGCGCCGGCGCGGGGCCGCGGCTACCACCTGCTCGCCGAGCTCGCGTCCACCGGCGTCCTGTGCTGGGGGCCCTACCGCGACGGCGAGCAGATGATCGTCGACGTCGCCCGCTGGGTCCCGGTGCCGCGGCACCTCGAGCGCGACGAGGCGCTGGGGGAGTGGGCGCGGCGCTACTTCCGCTCGCACGGCCCGGCGACCCGGGCCGACTTCGCCCGCTGGACCGGGATCCCCGCCGCGGACGTGGACACCGGCATCGCCCTCGCCCGACCCGATCTCGCCGCGACGGACGTCGACGGCACCGAGTACCTCCTCGACCCGGCGGTGCCCGACCGCCTGGCCGCGCACCGGCGTGCCGCCCTCGGGGTGCACCTGCTGCCGGGCTTCGACGAGTTCGTCCTCGGCTACGGGCGCCGCGACGACGTCCTCGAGCCCGCCTGGTTCGAGCGCATCGTCCCCGGCGGCAACGGGGTGTTCCGGTCGACGGTCGTCCACCGTGGGAGGGTCGTCGGGACGTGGGCGGCGCCGCGCGGTCGGCTGGAGGTCACGCCGTTCCGTCCCCTCGACGCCCGCACCGACGCGGCCGTCACCCGCGCCCACGCCCGTCTCCCGCGATGACCGCTCGTCGCCGTCCCTGAGAGCCCGACGGTCGTCGATTGGCCCGATCGGGCGATCACCGAACCGGTGACCGCGCGGTGGTGCGTGATGGACGGCCCGGCGCGTGTCGGGCTCTCAGGTCGGCCCCACGTGAAGATCGTCGTTCGTACCGTGACCGGGCCGTGACTCCGGGAGCTCCCCCTCTGCCCGGACCGGCCGCCTCGACCCCGATCGCGAGGAGACCTCTGCATGTCCAGCGTGCCTCCGCAGGCGCCGGAACCCGAGCCCGACGCGTCGGGTGAGCCCTGGTCGACCACGGACTTCATCGTCGGTCGCGGGGCCCTGCTCGTGGCGGGCCCGGTGATCGTCGCCCTGCTGTGGGTGTTCGGCGCGCTGCCCGCGTGGGGCGCGGCCGCCCTCGGCGGCTTCCTGTGCGTGGTCGCGCTGGTCTTCCTCGCCCGTCTGCGCGGTCGGGGGCCGGAGGGCGGCGAGGGCGCCCGGGTCCTCGTGGTCGGCGGCGGCTACGCCGGACTGGTCGCGGCGCGGGCGCTGCAGGCCCGCCTGCCCGGCGGCACCCGCGGCGGGCGGCACCTCGGGTCGGGGGACGCGCGCGACGGCATCGCCTCGATCACCGTCGTGGACCCGCAGGCCCACATGACCTACCAGCCGTTCCTCCCCGAGGCCGCGGCCGGCGCGATCGAGCCCCGGCACCTCACGGTGCCGCTGCGACGGGTGCTACGGCGCTGCGACGTCATCACCGGCTCGGTCGCCGCGATCGACGACGCGAGCCACCGCGCCGTCGTGTCGCTGCCCGGCGGCGGCACGCGGGAGGTCCACTACGACGTGCTCGTGGTGGCTCCCGGCACCGCGCCGCGGCGCCTGCCGGTCCCCGGCCTCGACGACCAGGCGCTCCCGTTCCGGTCGGTCACCGACGCGCTCGCCCTGCGCGAGCACGTCCTGTCCCGCCTCGACGCGGCCGCGTCGACCACCGATCCCGCCGAGCGCCGGCGCCTGCTGACCTTCACCGTGATCGGCGGCGGGTTCGCGGGGCTCGAGGTGCTCGGCGAGCTCGAGGACATGACCCGCCGTGCCGCCAAGCACCAGCCGGGCTACATCGCCGGCGAGATCCAGTGGGTGCTCCTGGAGGCCGCCGGGCGGATCATGCCCGAGGTCAGCCCGGCGCTCGCCGCCCGCGTGCACGCCCAGCTGCTGCGCCGCGGCATCGAGGTCCGCGTCGGCGCCAAGATCACCTCGGCCCGCGACGGCAACGTCGTGCTCGCCGGCGGCACGAGCTTCGCCACCGACACGATCGTCGTCGCCGCCGGCTCGGTGCCCAACCCGCTGCTCGAGCGCACCGACCTTCCCCTCGACCCGCGCGGTCGCGTGCGCTGCGCGACGACGCTGCAGGTCCGCGACCGCGCCCACGTCTTCACCGCCGGCGACTGCGCCGCCGTGCCCGACGTGACGGTGCCCGCCGCCCGCGACGGCGAGCCCGCGACGACGGCGCCGACCGCCCAGCACGCCGTGCGCCAGGCCCGCCTGCTCGCGCGCAACGTCGACGCCTTCCTCGCCGGGCGGCTGCTCAAGGGCTACCGCCACAAGAACGCGGGGGCGGTGGCCGGTCTGGGCCGCCGGCGCGGTGCGGCCCAGATCGGCCCGTTGCGGATGACCGGCTGGCCCGCGTTCCTGCTCCACCGCGCCTACCACCTCTGGGCCATGCCGACCGCCGACCGCACCGTGCGCATCGCGCTCGACTGGCTCGTCTCCGGGCTGCTCGGCCGCGACCTCGTCGCCGTCGGCCGCCGCGACACCGCCCCGCTGCCCGACACCGACGCCCCGTCGACCGTCGCCCCGCGTCTCGAGGAGGAGCCCGTCCCGGGCGGGCAGCCCGCGGCGGCGCCCGTGTTCGCGCCGATGCCGACGGCCGCCCCGACGGCGGCCGCCCCGACGACCGGGGCGACGCCGACCTGGGGTGCCGACCCGGCGACGACCGGATCCCGTCCGGTCACCCCGGTGCCGGCCCGGGCCGCCGAGGAGGCGGCGCGCAGCGCGACGGACTCGCAGGGCATCCCGGCGTTGCAGATCGCCGCGTCCCAGTCGGGCGGCATCCCGGCCGTCCGGGAACCGCACCCCTCGTTCCCGCCGTTCGCCGAGCCGTTCCCGTCGACGTCGTTCCCCTCGCCGTCCTTCGGCGAGCCGTCGTTCGCGGAGCCGTCCTTCGCGGAGCCGTCGTTCGACGACGCGTTCCGCGACCCCGCGCCCTCGCTCTCCTTCGGCGAGGACCGGGAGTACGGGGACCCGGCGCCGTCGGGCTCGTTCCGCGAGCCGCACCCGTCTTTCCCCTCGACGCCCCGCGACGCGTCCGACGGGCCCCGTGCGCCGTACCCGTCGACCAGCCGCCCCCGGCACTCCCTGCGCGACGGGAACCGCGCGAACTGACCGGGCGTCGAGCGCGCGTGCGAACCTGGTGATCAGGAGCGCGCCGTCCACCCCGGCGCCCCTTGAGCTCAGGGGGTGGTCGCAACACCGGTGGTTGGTGGGGCGGAGAGTAGTTGGTCGATGGCTCGGGCGGGGCAGCGCCAGTCGAGGGTCTTGCGGGGTCGGCCGTTGAGTTCGGCGGCGACG